>NZ_JBIWJG010000001.1:0-694658 GCF_044765045.1 Streptomyces sp. NPDC093546
CAACACCTCCTGGCCACCTGGACCGGCACCTGCCCCACCTGCCGGCAGGACATCCCCTGGCAGACCTACGACACCACCTAACAAAGCACTACTAGGGGGCGTCTTGCCGATCTTGCCGGGCTCGCGTCACCTGGCACGCGCTCCCCCAGAGCTTCGCCTGGGGGTGCCCCCAGCCGCGTTGTCGTCGGTCGCCGATGGCCCCCGTAGCCCTTCGGGCACGGGAGGTGCCCCCACCGCATGGACTCCCTCCTCCGCCTTGCGATCGCACGCACCAGACGCCGCTCGCTGATCCGGCCTGATCGACAAGACACCCCCTAGTTCAGCATCGCCCGCGCCGCCCGCGCCAGGTCCCGGATCTTCCCCGCCGCGACCGGCTCGACCCCCGCCACCACCTCCGCGTACGCGTCCATCTCCGCCGCCCCCGCGACGAAGTCGCCCCGCTGGATGAGCAGCTGGGCGCGCTCGTACCGCAGCCGCGCCGGATGGGCGGGCAGCAGCAGCGACAGCTCGACCGCCCACAGCGCCACGTGCGAGCACTCGGGCCGGGCCGCGGCCCAGGCGCGGATGTTGTTGAGGATCCGCAGCACGACGTCCAGCGGGTCGGCGGGGCGCAGCATCGACGGGCGCAGGGACTCGCCGGTCGCCCCCGCCACCAGCATCTCCACGTCCGTACCGGTCAGCAGCCGGCCCCGGTCGAACGGGTCCACCAGGACCTGCTCGTCCGGCCCGCCGAAGCCCACGACGAAGTGGCCCGGCAGCGCGACGCCGTGCACCGGCGCGCCCGCCCGCCGCGCCACCTCGATCCAGACGACGGACAGCAGGATCGGCAGGCCCCGGCGCCGCCGCAGCACCTCGGGCAGCAGCGACGACTCCAGGCGCTCGTAGTCGCCGGGCGTGCCGTGGAAGCCGCACCGCTCGCCGAGCAGCTCGGCGAGCGCGGCGGCCCAGGCGCGCGGCTCGCGCAGGCCGTACGGCACCAGCCCGGCCAGCCGGTCCAGTTCGATCTCGGCGGCGTCGATCCCGGCCTCACCCAGCTCCGGGTCGGCCTCCGCGCCCACCAGCAGGCACAGCGTCGCGAGGTCCGGCCGTTCCTCGCGGGCCTCCTCGGCGAACCGGCGCCGCCACTCGCTCGTGTGCTGCATACGGGTCACGTACCCGATTCGGGGGACCGGAAGTGGTGATAGCGGTGGTGGAGGGCGAAGCCCATCCCGTCGTAGAGCGTGCGGGCACCGCCGTTGTCCTCCTCCACCTGGAGCCAGGCCGCCGACGCGCCCTCCTCCAGCGCGCGCCGCGCCAGCGCCGCCATGACCGCCGTGGCCAGCCCCCGGCGCCGGTACGCGGGGTCCACCTCGACCGCCGCGAAGCCGGCCCACCGCCCGTCGACGACGCACCGCCCGATCGCGGCCGGCACCTCGCCGCCCTCCGGGTCCGGTACGGAGGCGAACCACACCGACGGCCCGCCGGCCAGCACCTTCAGGACGTGGGGCCCGGGCAGCCCGGAGCGGTTGTACCGCCGCAGCCACGCCTCGTCGAGCGACCGGGACAGGACGATGCCCCCCGCACTCTCCGCCTCGACCGCGTCCGCGACCGGCGCGAGCCCCCCGATCCGCACCTCCGCCGTCACCTCGCGCCGCCAGCCCCGCTCCTCCAGCGCCGCGCACAGCCGCTCCTGGGTGCCCTCGGCCCCGGTCGCCGCCTGGACGTACGGGGGCAGGCCCCGCTCCTCGTACCAGGAGCGCACCCGCACGAGCGCCTCGCCCAGGGGTATGCCGGGATCCCCGAGCGGCAGCGCCGAGTTGGCCCGCCGCGTGAATCCCCCGGAGGCCCTGAGCATCCACTCGCCGAGGGGCTCGCTCTCCACCGGCGGCCAGGCGCGCGCCAGCACCGGCGCCAGCTCCGCGAAGTCGGCCGCGGGGCCCCGCCGGCGGGCCGGCGCGGCCGGTACCACCTTGGCCGCGACCAGTGAGGATTCCGCAATTCGGACAGTCTCACCGGTCCGGCGTGTGATCAGCAGCACACCCTTGTCCCATGATGTGAGAACGCCGACCGTGTCGGTGAACGTCTCCCGGCCCGAGCCGGGGTCGCCCAACCGGCGCACGGAGACGCGTTTCCCCACGTCAGCCGGGGTGATGCGGACCTCCAGCCGTCCGCCAGCAGTGAATTCCACAGCTCCGCGCGCCCCTCATGTTCGGATCGTTACCAAGAACGGAGATACTAGGTGCGGGCATCGACGACGCCGCGCTCCCGCGCAAGCCAGAGCCCTACCAAGGAGGAACGACAGCGTGACTTACGTCATCGCACAGCCTTGTGTCGACGTGAAGGACAAGGCGTGCATCGAGGAGTGCCCCGTCGACTGCATCTACGAGGGCCAGCGGTCCTTGTACATCCACCCGGACGAATGCGTCGACTGTGGTGCTTGTGAGCCGGTCTGCCCGGTCGAGGCGATCTTCTACGAGGACGACACTCCGGAGGAGTGGAAGGACTACTACAAGGCGAACGTCGAGTTCTTCGACGACCTGGGCTCGCCGGGTGGTGCCTCCAAGCTCGGCCTGATCGAGCGCGACCACCCCTTCATCGCCGCGCTTCCGCCGAACCCGAACGGCTGACAGCGCGCCCTCGGTCCCGTACGGCTTCGTCCGCTGTACGGGACCGACGTGTTTGCCCGTAGTCGTACGCCAAGAGCAGTCGTACGCATCGAAGGCGTACGGAGAGAAAGAGAGCCCGCACCGTGTCCCCCGCTTCCTCGCGTGTCTCTTCGCGCCTGCCCGTTTTCCCGTGGGACAAGCTCGAGCCGTACAAGAAGACGGCCGCCGCCCACCCGGACGGCATCGTGGACCTGTCCGTCGGCACGCCGGTCGACCCCGTCCCCGAGCTGATCCGGCGTGCCCTGGCCGGCGCCGCCGACTCGCCGGGCTATCCGATGGTGTGGGGGACGCCCGAGCTGCGCGACGCGATCACCGGCTGGTGCGAGCGGCGCCTGGGCGGGCGCGGCCTCGGGCACACGAACGTGCTGCCCGTGGTCGGCTCCAAGGAGCTGGTGGCCTGGCTGCCCACGCAGCTCGGGCTGGGCGCGGGCGACGCGGTCGCCTACCCGCGGCTCGCGTACCCGACGTACGAGGTCGGCGCGCGGCTGTGCGGCGCGACCCCGGTCGTGTACGACGACCCGACGGAGCTCGACCCGGCCGCGCTCAACCTGAAGCTGCTCTGGCTGAACTCGCCGTCCAACCCGACGGGCCGGGTGCTCGCCAAGGACGAGCTGATCCGGATCGTCGCCTGGGCGCGCGAGCACGGCGTGCTGCTCTTCAGCGACGAGTGCTACCTGGAGCTCGGCTGGGAGGCCGACCCGGTCTCCGTCCTGCACCCGGACGTCTGCGGCGGTTCGTACGAGGGCATCGTCGCCGTCCACTCCCTCTCCAAGCGCTCCAACCTGGCCGGCTACCGCGCCGCGTTCCTCGCGGGTGACGAGGCCGTGCTCGGCGAGCTGCTCCAGATCCGCAAGCACGGCGGCATGATCACGCCCGCGCCGGTGCAGGCGGCGACGGTCGTGGCGCTCGGCGACGACGCCCACGTGGCGGAGCAGCGGGCCCGGTACGCGGCGCGGCGCGCGGCGCTGCGCGGGGCCCTGGAGTCGCACGGCTTCCGCATCGAGCACAGCGAGGCGAGCCTGTACCTGTGGGCGACGCGCGACGAGCCGTGCTGGGAGACCGTGGCGTACCTGGCGGAGTCGGGGATCCTGGTGGCGCCCGGCGACTTCTACGGCGAGGCCGGGGAGCGGTTCGTGCGGGTGGCGTTCACGGCCACGGACGAGCGGATCGAGGCCGCGGTGAAGCGGCTGGGCTAGCGGCCTGCCGCGTGACATGCCGAAGGGCCCGAGGAGCGGATGCGCCGCTCCTCGGGCCCTTTCGCCGTGTCTGTACCGTGCCTGTGCCTGTGCCTGGGGCGGTAGGCGGCCGGGTCAGCCGAGCGCCGGGAGCCCGCCGGTCGGGAGCTGGCCGGCCGCCGGCAGGCCGCCGCCGAGCGCGTCGGTGGGCGCGGCGGAGGCGGCGCCGCCGACGAGGTCACCGGCGTTGCCCGCCGCGTCGCCGACGGTCTGCTGGGCGGCGGGGGTGGTGGACTCGCCCGTCTTGGCGACGGTGTCGCCCACGGCCGGCACGGACTTCTTCACCGTCGAGCTGCCGGCCTCGCCGGCCAGGTCGGTGGCGGCCCGGGAGGCGCCGCCCACGGTGTCGGCGGCCGACGCGGTGTCCAGGCTGGAGACGCCGCCGAGGTCGGTGGCCTGGGGCAGATCCACGGCGTTTGCGGAGCCGGCCGCACCGACCACGGGAGCTGCGCCCGCTGCGATCAGCAGCGCGGCACGGGCGATCCGACGGGTCAGGGGGAGGGACATGATGCTCCTTCGACGGGAGAGGACGTTGTCTGTCCGACGATCGGACGCTGTGACAACCGGTCGGAGGGCGGGGGAGGTTGCGGTGCGCCAAGGTAAAGAGTTGGTAATGCATCGCATTATCTGCTTCCCGCAAAAACGGGCAAAGTGAGGTGTAGGGGCGAGGAGGCGTCGCCGTGTGAAGAACCGTCACTTCCCAGGCGCGGCAAGGGAAAAGGCGGGGATCGATGTCGCGCGGCGCAGGGTGGGTGGAAAAAGAGGTGACGGCGAGCCGCCGGGTAATTCGGGAGAGTGAATTCCAGCGCTACTGTGCGACCCGAATACGGACGTCGCCGGTGTGTGCAGGGCCCGTTTCGCGGGAATCGTCCGCCGCCCGCCACCCCTCGGCCGACCGCTCCACGCTCCAGACGCGGCCCGCGTACGACACCTCCGCGATCCCCAGCGCGTCCGCCTGGGCCACGGCCCACTGCGCCAGCTCCCAGCCGCGCCGCGAGCCGCCGGTGCCGTCGTCCCCGCCCTCGCCCTCGCCCGCGGGCGCGCCCTCCGGCCCGGCGGACTCCAGCGACCCCGCCACCGGCAGGGCGATCTCCGCGGAGGCCGCGCCCCCGGCCTTCGGCAGCACCTCCGCGCCGAACGACCGCACCAGCTCCGCGCGCACCTTCGCCGGGTCGCCCGCCTCCGGTACGCCGCTGCCCGGCGTGCAGGTCAGCGAGGCCGCCGAGCGCCCGGTCAGCGCCGCGGCCAGCAGCGCGGCGTTCGGCTCGTGCTTCGCGTACGCCTGCGGGAAGCCGCTGCGCTGCACGCGCTGCGCGGCGACCGTCAGCGGCAGGCGCGAGTACCCCGGGACCTCGGCGAGGCGCTCGTAGAACCGGCTCGCCGAGAACACCGGGTCCATGATCTGCTCCTGGGTGCCCCAGCCCTGCGAGGGCCGCTGCTGGAACAGGCCGATCGAGTCCCGGTCGCCGTGCCGGATGTTGCGCAGGGCCGACTCCTGCAGGGCGGTCGCCAGCGCGATGGTGACCGCGCGCTCCGGCATCCCGCGCGTGGTGCCGACGGCGGAGATCGTCGCGGCGTTCGACGCCTGCTCGGGGGTGAGCCGGTACGTGTGCGTGCCGGTGCCCACCCTGCAGTGCGGACCGCCCTTGCCGGTCGTCATGTACTGCACGACCACGTACCCGACGACTGCCAGCAGTACGGCGAACGCGGCGACGAACCTGGGGTTGCGGGGGCGGGTGGACTCGGACACGCAGCCCACCGTACTGGAGGCCGGGATAGGCTCGTCACCATGTCCGAAACCATGCCCGCGACCGCCCCCGCAGCCACGCTGGACCTGAACCTGGACGGTCCGGCGCTGACCGCCGCGCTGGTCGACTTCCCCTCCGTCAGCGGCACCGAGAAGCCCCTCGCCGACGCGATCGAGCAGGCGCTGCGGACCCTTCCGCACCTCACGGTCGACCGGTACGGCAACAACGTCGTCGCCCGCACCCGCCTGGGCCGCGCCGAGCGCGTCGTCCTGGCCGGGCACATCGACACCGTGCCGATCGCCGACAACGTCCCCTCGCGCCTGGACGAGAACGGCATCCTGTGGGGCTGCGGCACCTCGGACATGAAGTCGGGCGTCGCCGTCCAGCTGCGCATCGCCGCGACCGTGCCGGAGCCCAACCGCGACCTGACGTTCGTCTTCTACGACAACGAAGAGGTCGCCGCCCACCTGAACGGCCTCGGGCATGTGGCCGCCGCCCACCCCGACTGGCTGGAAGGCGACTTCGCGATCCTGCTGGAGCCCTCCCACGGCGAGGTCGAGGGCGGCTGCCAGGGCACCCTGCGGGTCCACCTGCGGATGAAGGGCGAACGGGCCCACTCCGCGCGCAGCTGGATGGGCTCCAACGCCATCCACGCCGCCGCGCCCGTGCTGGCCCGGCTGGCCGCGTACGAGCCGAGGCGCCCGGTGATCGACGGGCTGGAGTACCGGGAGGGGCTCAACGCCGTCGGCATCGAGGGCGGCGTCGCGACGAACGTGATCCCCGACGCGTGCACCGTCGTCGTCAACTTCCGCTACGCGCCCGACCGGTCCATGGAGGAGGCCGAGGCGCACGTGCGCGAGGTCTTCGCGGACTGCGGCGTCGACGAGTTCGTGGTCGACGACCACACCGGCGGCGCGCTGCCCGGCCTGTCGCACCCCGCCGCTGCGGCGTTCATGGAGGCGGTGGGCGGCACGGCGCAGCCCAAGTTCGGCTGGACGGACGTGGCCCGTTTCAGCGCTCTGGGCGTGCCCGCGGTCAACTACGGCCCCGGCAACCCGCTCTTCGCGCACAAGCGGGACGAGCACGTGGCCGTCGACAAGATCACCCACTGCGAGCGGCGCCTGTACGACTGGCTCACTGCCTGACCACCGTAATTTCGCCATTCGTCATGTGCGTCGCCCTACCCTGAGCGGGAAACGATGTTCAGCGGAGGGAGCAGGTCATGGGCAACCCCGAGGCCGAGGCCGAAGGACTGCGAGCGCTCGCGGAACAGCGACTGGGGCCGGTGCTGCGCCGCCGTGAGCAGGTGCAGCCCGGTACGACCGATCAGCGGCTGCTGGACACCGCGGGCGACTCCGAGTGGGTGCACACCGACCCCTGGCGGGTCATGCGCATCCAGTCCGAGTTCGTGGAGGGCTTCGGCGCCCTCGCCGAACTCCCCGGCGCGATCAGCGTCTTCGGCTCCGCCCGCACCCCGGTGGACTCGCCGGAGTACGAGGCGGGCGTCCGCATCGGCAAGGCGCTGGTGGAGGCCGGCTTCGCGGTGATCACGGGCGGCGGTCCGGGCGCCATGGAGGCCGCGAACAAGGGCGCGCGCGAGGCGAAGGGCATCTCCGTCGGGCTCGGCATCGAGCTGCCCTTCGAGCAGGGGCTGAACCCGCACGTCGACATCGGCGTCAACTTCCGCTACTTCTTCGTGCGGAAGACGATGTTCGTGAAGTACGCACAGGGCTTCGTCGTCCTGCCGGGCGGTCTGGGAACGCTGGACGAGCTCTTCGAGGCCCTGACCCTGGTGCAGACCAGAAAGGTGACCCGCTTCCCGATCGTGCTCTTCGGTACGGAGTACTGGTCGGGCCTGGTCGACTGGCTGCGGAACACGGTCATCGCGCAGGGCAAGGCGTCGGAGCGGGACCTGATGCTCTTCCACGTGACGGACGACGTGGACGAGGCGGTGGCGCTGGTGACGAAGGAGACGGGGACGTCTCCGCGCTGACGGGACCGGGACCGGGGCCGGGACCGGGGCCGGGGCCGGGGGCTCGGCCCCCGGTCCCGCACCGGTGTCTACGCCAGGCCCCGGCGGGCGACGGCCGGCGGGCGGTGGCCCGCGATGGAGGCCACCATGTCCAGCACCTGCCGGGTCTCGGCGACCTCGTGGACGCGGTAGACCTGCGCGCCCAGCCACGCAGAGACCGCCGTCGTGGCCAGCGTGCCGAGGACGCGCTCCTTGACCGGCCGGTCGAGCGTCTCGCCGACGAAGTCCTTGTTGGAGAGGGAGACCAGCACCGGCCAGCCCGTCTCCACCATCTCCGGCAGGCGGCGCGTCGCCTCCAGGCTGTGCCGGGTGTTCTTGCCGAAGTCGTGACCCGGGTCGATGAGGATCCCGTCGCGCCGCACACCGAGCGCGGCCGCCCGCTCCGCGAGGCCCACGGTGACGCGCAGGATGTCCGCCATCACGTCGTCGTACGTGGTGCGGTGCGGCCGCGTGCGCGGCTCCGCGCCGCCCGCGTGCGTGCACACCAGGCCCGCGCCGTACCGCGCGGCGACCTCCGCGAGCTTCGGGTCCACACCGCCCCACGCGTCGTTCAGCAGGTCCGCCCCCGCCTCGCAGACCGCCTCGCCGACCTCGTGCCGCCAGGTGTCGACGCTGATCACGACGTCCGGGTGGCGGCGCCGCACCTCGGCGACGAAGCCGACCGTGCGGCGCGCCTCCTCCGCGGCGGAGACCTCCTCGCCGGGGCCGGCCTTCACCCCGCCGATGTCGATGATGGCGGCGCCCTCCGCCACTGCCTGCTCGACGCGGGCGAGCGCGGGCTCGTCGTGGAACGTGGCGCCCTGGTCGTAGAACGAATCCGGCGTCCGGTTCACGATCGCCATGATCACCGGCTCGTGCGCCCCGAATTCACGCCGTCCCAAGCGCAGCATCCCGTTCGTCCTCCTCGCGTTACGTCGTCTGCGACCTTAGCTGTCAGTGGCACATGGCACGATCGGGAGCAGACGGTTCGGCACTTACCGGGAGGGGCACGCCTGTGTTCTGGTTCTTGATGATCGCGATGGTCGTGGTGATCGCCGCGGTCACCCTCGCGGTGGTCGGCGGCGGTGAGAGCGAGGTCCTTCCCGAGGCGGCGCCCGAGCAGCTGGTGGACCCGCTGCCGCTGACCCGGCCCGTGGGCCGCGCCGACGTCGACGCGCTGCGCCTGCCCGTCGCGCCGCGCGGGTACCGCATGGCGGACGTCGACGACGTGCTGAGCCGGCTCGGCGCGGAGCTCGCCGAGCGCGACGCGCGGATCGCCGAGCTGGAGGCGGCGCTGGCCGGGGCGCAGGCCACCGCGGTCGGCGGGGCGGACCTCTTCGACAAGAAGCCGGCCCGCCCGGAGCACGACGAGGAGCCGGGCCGGTGACCGGCGGAGTCGTACCCGGCCCGGACGGGAAGCCGCGCTGCCCCTGGGGCGTCTCCGCGCCCGAGTACGTGCCGTACCACGACGAGGAGTGGGGGCGGCCGGTCCACGGCGACGACGCCCTCTTCGAGCGGCTCTGCCTGGAGGCCTTCCAGTCGGGCCTGTCCTGGATCACGATCCTGCGCCGCCGCGAGGGCTTCCGCCGCGCCTTCGCCGACTTCAAGATCGCGGCGGTGGCCGAGTTCACCGACATCGACCGGGAGCGGCTCCTCGGCGACGAGGGCATCGTCCGCAACCGCGCCAAGATCGACGCCTGCCTCGCCAACGCGCGCGTGCTCGCGGGCTGGTCACCGGGCGAGCTCGACACCCTCGTCTGGAGCCACGCCCCGGACCGCACCGGGCGGCCGGCACCCCGCACGCTCGCGGAGGTGCCGGCGGTGACGGAGGAGTCGACCGCGCTGTCGAAGGACCTGAAGAAGCGCGGGCTGCGCTTCATCGGCCCCACGACGGCGTACGCCCTGATGCAGGCGTGCGGACTGGTCGACGACCACCTGGCGGACTGCGTGGCCCGGCGCGCGGAGCAGGGGCGCGGCTAGCGGCCGAGGTACTTCGGCTGCTCCTTGGCCAGGAAGGCCTGGACCGCGATGGTGTGGTCCTCCGACGCGCCCGCCTTCGTCTGGAGTTCGTCCTCCTTCTCCAGGGCCTCCTCCAGCGTGCGGGACGCGCCGTACGCCAGGGACTCCTTCAGCGCCGCGTACGCGAGCGTCGGGCCCTTGGCGAGGGTGCGGGCGACCGAGGCGGCCTCGGCGGGCAGGTCCGCGGCGGGGACCAGCCGGTTCGCGATGCCCAGCTCGTACGCCTCCTGCGCCTTGATCGAGCGCGGGAAGAGCAGCAGGTCGGCGGCGCGGCCGGGGCCCACCACGCGGGGCAGCGTCCAGGAGACTCCCGAGTCGGCGGTCAGCGCCACGCCGGCGAAGGAGGTGTTGAAGGAGGCGGTGTCGGCCACGACGCGGTAGTCGGCGGCGAGCGCGAAGCCGAAGCCGGCCCCGGCGGCGACCCCGTTCACCCCCGCCACCACGGGCTTCTGCATGCCGGCGATGGCCCGGACGATCGGGTTGTAGTGCTCGCGCACCGTGCTCATGGTCCGGCCGGAGCCGTCGCCCAGGAGGGAGATGTGCTCCTTGAGGTCCTGGCCGACGCAGAAGGCGCGGCCCGTCGCGGTCAGCAGCACCGCCCGTACGGCCGGGTCGTCGCCGGCGGCGTGCAGGGCGTCCCGGAGGGCCACCTTGGCGTCGATGTTCAGCGCGTTCATGGCGTCCGGCCGGTTGAGCGTGATCGTCGCGAGCCCCTCGCTCACCTCGTACAGCACGGTGTCGGCCATGGCGGATCCCCTCAGTCGTGACGACGGTGTCCGCTCAGCATGGCGGAGATCTTCGCCCCCCTCCATGTGACCTGCGTCAAAGAAATGCCGGTGACGCCGCCGTACGCGGCGGCGAAGTATCGCAGGCGGATCGCCGAATTATGCGGTTTTGCGAGAGCGCGTTGCGGAAGCGATGCGGTCCGATGTTGGTCATCGGGTCCCGCCATGCGGGATAATGACCTGGAAGCAATGTGTTCGATGCCGGTGATGCGTGCCCATGCCAGAGGGCCGTCGGCGACGATGAGCTGGTTTCAGGAAGGGGAACGAGCATGGCGGCCATGAAGCCGCGAACGGGTGACGGCCCGCTCGAGGTGACCAAGGAGGGGCGGGGCATCGTCATGCGCGTTCCGCTCGAAGGCGGCGGTCGGCTTGTCGTCGAGCTGACTCCGGACGAGGCGAAGGCACTCGGCGAGGCGCTGGAGAAGGTCACGGTCTGACACTGCCCACGGTTTTTCCGACAGCCCCGGCGTGAGGGTACGCGCCGGGGCTGTCGCGTTCCCGCGGCGGAGGGACGGAACCTAGGGGGTGTCTTGCCGATCTTGCCGGGCTCGCGTCGCCTGGCACGCGCTCCCCCAGAGCTTCGCCTGGGGGTGCCCCCAGCCGCGTTGTCGTCGGTCGCCAATGCTCCGCAGTGGCTCCCTCCTCCGCCTTGCGATCACACGCACCAGACGCCGCTCGCTGATCCGGCCTGATCGACAAGACACCCCCTAGCCGCGCCGTACCGCGCAGAGCAGGCCGTCGCCCACCGGGAGCAGCGACGGCAGGAGCTCCTGGCTCTCGCGTACCGTGCGCAGCAGCTCCCGCAGGCGCTGCACCTCGGCCGGCTGGGCCGCCGAGTCGACCGTGCGGCCGTCCGCGAAGACGCCCTCGAAGCAGACGAGCCCGCCGGGCCGCAGAAGGCGCAACGATTCAGCGAGGTAGTCGAGGCACTCCGTGCGGTCGCCGTCGCAGAAGACCAGGTCATAGCCGCCGTCGGCGAGCCGGGGCAGGACGTCCAGGGCGCGGCCGGGGATGAAGCGGGCCCGGTTGCCGGCGAAGCCCGCCGCCCGGAAGGCCTGCTTGGCGAACTGCTGCCGCTCCGGCTCCGGGTCCACCGTGGTCAGGACGCCGTCCGGGCGCATGCCGTGCAGCAGGTAGATCCCCGACACCCCGGTGCCGGTCCCGATCTCGGCCACGGCCTTGGCGTCCGCCGTGGCCGCCAGCAGACGCAGCGCGGCGCCGGTGCCTGGCGACACCGAGGGCAGCCCTGCCTCCCGGGCCCGGTCACGGGCCCAGCGCAGTGCTTCGTCCTCGGCGACAAAGGCGTCGGCGAACGCCCAGCTCGTCTGCCGGTTGGCGGTAATGACCCTCTCCTGTCCCCGTAGTTGGCGCAACGGTGACTGTATCCGCTCGGGGCCGGGAACCCGCAGATGGGACCGGGCGTTAAGGAGGGGCAGAGGGATCAAGACACGGGAGACGGTCCCAAATTCACGTAAAGATTCTTATCCGGAGCTAACGGGCGAGGTGGCTATGGTAGGGGCTCCACTGGACACCACCAGAGCCGACAGGGGAGGTGCGGCTGCGCCTGTGGATCGGGGAGGAGTGCCGCTGCTGCGGCGCTTTCTCAGGTCGGCGGGTGAGCCGAAATCCGTGACCTACACCGCTGACCGTTCTCACGCCGTCGACGACTCCGCACCCACCACCGCGACCTTCGCCTCGGATGCGGAATCGCAGGCGTGGGCTCCGCCCTCGTGGGAGGAGATCGTCAGCACCCACAGCGCCCGCGTCTACCGCCTCGCGTACCGCCTGACCGGCAATCAGCACGACGCCGAGGACCTCACCCAGGAGGTCTTCGTCCGCGTCTTCCGCTCCCTGTCGACGTACACGCCGGGCACGTTCGAGGGCTGGCTGCACCGCATCACCACCAACCTCTTCCTGGACATGGTCCGCCGTAAGCAGCGCATCCGGTTCGACGCGCTCGGCGACGACGCGGCGGAGCGGCTGCCCAGCCGCGAGCCGTCCCCGCAGCAGGTCTTCCACGACACCCACTTCGACGCCGACGTGCAGCAGGCGCTCGACACCCTCGCGCCGGAGTTCCGCGCCGCGGTCGTGCTCTGCGACATCGAGGGGCTGTCGTACGAGGAGATCGCCGCGACCCTCGGGGTGAAGCTCGGCACCGTCCGCAGCCGTATCCACCGCGGCCGCTCCCACCTGCGCAAGGCCCTGAAGCACCGGTCGCCCGAGGCCCGCGCCGAGGGGCGCGCGTTCGCGGCCGTGGGCGGGGAGGGCGGACCCGCGTGAGTGGCACACGTCCGACCCCCGCGGAACAGCATCTGGGGGACCGGCTCGCCGCGCTGGTGGACGGCGAGCTCGGCCATGACGCCCGCGAGCGGGTCCTCGCGCACCTGGCGACCTGCGCCCGGTGCAAGGCCGAGGCCGACGCCCAGCGCCGGGTGAAGAGCGTCTTCGCCCAGGCCGCCCCGCCGCCGCCCTCCGAAGGGCTGCTCGCACGCCTCCAGGGGTTGCCCGGGGGTCCTGTCGGGCGGGATGACGACGACGAGCGACGCTCCGGGGGTGGACCGGGCGGACGGAGACCCTTCGCCGACGGAGTCTTCGAGGTGACCCGCGACGGGTTCGCGCTGCCCGGCGGCCCCGGCTCCGGCTTCCCCGTCCACGAGGTGGGACGCCCGGCCGGGGACCGCTCGCCGTGGCGCGGGCGCCGGTTCGCGTTCGCCGCCGCGAGCGCAGTGTCGTTCGCGGCGATCGCCCTGGGCGGCGCGCTGCCCACGGCCGCCACGCTCGACACCCGGGGCGAGGGCGGCAACAACGTCACCCCGCTGCGCACACCCGGCCAGACGGCCAACGCCACCACCAACGCCGCGAGCGACCGCCGCCGCGGCGGCCTCCCCGCCAACGGCGGCGGCACCGCCACCCCGTCCCCGTTCGTGCGGACGCAGGCGCGGCAGACGGGCGCCCCGCCCTTCCTCCCGGCGACGCTCCCCGCGACCTCGCTGACGGGCGCGGTGCCACCGGCGCCGCTGGCCCCGCTGCTGCACCTCGCCACGGCGCCGGGCCTGGGCACGGTCGCCACGACGGCGCCGTCGCAGGGCGTCGTGCCACTGATCGTCCGACGCTGACCGGGAGCCCTGCGCGAGGGCCACCGGACCTGGTTGAATCATGCCGCAGGGCGCCTCGAGCTCGTCAAGGCGCGGGACGGGACAGCAGCACGGCAGCGGGGAGCACATGAACGACGGGAAGCCCACCGGTACGAAGCCGAAATGGTGGAGCCGTCCGGCCCGCCCCGCCCCGGCGTCCCCGCCGGCGCCCGACCCCCAGCCGGCCCCGGTCGCGGAGCCGGCGCCGGCCGCCGAGGCCACGCAGGCGGCGGAGCCCGCACCGGCCGCCGCGCCGCCGCAGCCGCAGCCCTTGCACGAGCCGGACGAGTACCGCACGCCGCCGTACGGGGAGCCCGGGCCCTGGGCGCCCGCGCCGCCCGTGCAGCGCCCGGTGGCGACCCCGCCGCACGGCACGCAGGTACCTCCGGCACCGCAGGCACCCGCCGTGCCGCCCGTACCCGCCGTACCGTCCGTGGCCTCCGTACCGCCCGCGTACGGAGCCCCGACCCAGCAGTGGCTGCAGTACGACCCCTGGAGCAGCCCGGGCGGCCGCCCGCAGCCGCTCACGCACGCCGGTCAGCCGCCCGCGCGCAAGGCCTCCCGGCGCGGGCTCGCGCTCACCGGCGCGCTGCTGCTCGCGCTGGTCAGCGGCGTCCTCGGCGGCGGCGTCGGCGCGTACATCGAGCGCCACGGCGGCCTCACCACCGTCGAGCTGCCGCAGGCCGGCCCCGAGGGCGCCGACCGCGCCCCGGACAGCGTCGCCGGGATCGCCGCCAGCGCCCTGCCCAGCGTCGTCACCCTCCACGTGAGCGGCGGCGGCGAGCAGGGCACCGGCACCGGCTTCGTCCTCGACGAGCGCGGCCACATCCTCACCAACCACCACGTCGTCGACCCCGCCGGTGCCTCCGGCGACATCACCGTGACCTTCAGCAGCGGCGAGACGGCCTCCGCGAAGCTCATCGGCAAGGACAGCGGCTACGACCTCGCGGTCGTCCAGGTCACCGGGGTCTCCAACCTCAAGCCGCTGCCGCTGGGCAACTCCGACAACGTCCGCGTCGGCGACCCGGTCGTCGCCATCGGCGCGCCCTTCGACCTCCAGAACACCGTCACCTCCGGCATCATCAGCGCCAAGGAGCGGCCCATCACGGCGGGCGGCGAGAAGGGCGACGGCAGCGACGTCAGCTACGTCGACGCGCTCCAGACCGACGCGCCGATAAACCCCGGCAACTCCGGCGGCCCGCTCGTCGACGCCAAGGCCCGCGTCATCGGCATCAACAGCGCCATCCGCGCCGCCGACAACGGCGCGGGACTCGACGGCGGCCAGGCGGGCTCGATAGGGCTCGGTTTCGCCATCCCCATCAACCAGGGCAAGCGCGTCGCCGAGGAGCTGATCAACACCGGCAAGGCCACCCACCCGGTCATCGGCGTCAGCCTCGACATGAAGTTCGGCGGCGACGGCGCCCGCGTCGGTGAGAAGGCCCAGGACGGCAGCCCGTCCGTCGTCCCCGGCGGCCCCGCCGCGCAGGCCGGCATCCGCCCCGGGGACGTCATCACCAAGGTGGACGGCCAGCGGGTGCACAGCGGCGAGGAGCTCATCGTCAAGATCCGCGCCCACCGCCCCGGCGACCGGCTCCGGCTGACGCTGGAGCGCGGCGGCAAGGAGCAGACGAAGACGCTGACCCTGGGCTCGTCCTCCGGTGGCTGAACGGCCACCCGGCGGTAACCACCAGGTACCGCCGCGGCAGCCCGGCCAGGTACCGTGGAGCGGGCCCCGGGCCCTCGGCGCCGGCCCCTGCGGAACCGGACCCTGTGAAGGAGCGGCAAGGTGTTCAACGACATAGGCGGATTCGAGCTCGTCGCGCTCGTGGTCCTTGCCGTGCTCATCTTCGGGCCGGAGAAGCTGCCGAAGGTCATCCAGGACGCCGCCGGTTTCATCCGGAAGATCCGCTCGTTCTCGGAGAACGCCAAGCAGGACATCCGCAGTGAGCTCGGCCCCGAGTTCAAGGACTTCGACTTCGAGGACCTCAACCCCAAGACGTTCATCCGCAAGCAGCTCACGGAGAACGAGGACCTCCAGGAGATCCGCAGCAGCTTCGATCTCAAGAAGGAGATCACCGAGGTGGCGGACGCGGTCAACGACCGCGGCGACTCCTCCGTCCCGGCGGCCGTCAACGGCGGCCCCGGCGGCCCGGACCTGCTGAAGAAGCGCGACGCGCCTGAGCCGGGCGAGCGTCCTCCGTTCGACGCCGACGCCACCTGAGCCCCTCAGCGGCCCTCGGTGGCTAAGCTCTCCCTCTGTCCACGTATCGAGGAGGCGGCCGGACAGATGGAGACGACAAGTCGGGTGGGCGCGCAGAGCGCCGCACCCAGCGCCAGATCCGCGTCCGACGGGGTGCCCCAGGCCCGCCGGACGGTGGACGGCTATCTGCGGGCGCCCTTCCCCTGGTACGGCCTCGACGAGGCGTTCACCGGCCCCCGCTGGCTGATGCAGGTCGGGGTCTCGGCGGACGGTACCGTCCAGCACGGCTCGACCGGCCACGGCGACGAGCCCTCGATAAGGCCCGAGGCGATCGGCGCCCCCGCCGACCGGGAGCGCTTCGCGGTCGTCGTCACGGTCGCCGCGAACCCCGTACGGCGCAGCGGTGACGGTACGGGTGTCCTCGACGCCACGAGCGTCTCCTCCGCCGCCTGGCTGGCCGGTTCGGGGCTCCTCGCGTACACCTGGCCGCCCCAGCTGGACCACACGCTCCGCGACGACTGGCTCGACCAGCAGACGGAGACCGCGTTCGAGCTCGCCGACGACCTGACGGGCTCGACCTGGACGTCGCTGTCGCTGCCGGTCGACGGCGTGCCGGTGCCGTTCCACTACCGCGAGTCCGAGTTCGGCTGGGTGCTGGCCGGTACGACGCGGACCGGGGTCCACCTGGGCGCGTACGGCCGCGGGATGAGCGCGTACGGCCTGGGCTTCGCGGTGATCCGCGACATCACGGCGTACGCGTAGCGCAGCAGCCGCGCACGTGAAAAGGGGCGGCCCGCGGGCCGCCCCTCTTCACGTACGTGATCTAGAACTTGTTGCGCGGGGTGATCCCCAGCGACATGCCCGACAGGCCGCGCTGGCGGCCGCCCAGCTTGCCCGCGATGGTGCGCAGCGCCGCGCCGGCCGGCGAGTCGGGGTCGGACAGCACGACCGGCTTGCCCTCGTCGCCGCCCTCGCGCAGCCGTACGTCGATCGGGATGGAGCCCAGCACCGGAACGGTGGCACCGGTGGTCTTCGTCAGGCCGTCGGCGACCTTCTGGCCGCCGCCGGTGCCGAAGACGTCGACCATCTCGTCGCAGTGCGGGCACGGCAGGCCCGACATGTTCTCGACGACGCCCACGATCTTCTGGTGGGTCTGTACGGCGATGGAGCCGGCCCGCTCGGCCACCTCGGCCGCCGCCTGCTGCGGGGTGGTGACGACGAGGATCTCGGCGTTCGGCACGAGCTGCGCGACGGAGATCGCGATGTCGCCGGTGCCCGGCGGCAGGTCCAGCAGCAGCACGTCCAGGTCGCCCCAGTACACGTCGGCGAGGAACTGCTGGAGCGCGCGGTGGAGCATCGGGCCGCGCCACACCACCGGGGCGTTGCCCGGGGTGAACATGCCGATGGAGATGACCTTCACCCCGTTGGCGGAAGGCGGCATGATCATGTTCTCGACCTGGGTCGGACGGCCGTCCGCGCCCAGCATGCGCGGCACGCTGTGGCCGTAGATGTCGGCGTCCACGACACCGACCTTGAGGCCGTCGGCGGCCATCGCCGCGGCCAGGTTCACGGTCACGGAGGACTTGCCGACGCCGCCCTTGCCGGAGGCCACGGCGTACACCCGGGTCAGCGAGCCGGGCTTGGCGAACGGCACCTCGCGCTCGGCGGTGGTGCCGCGCAGCGCGGCGGCCAGTTCCTTGCGCTGGGCGTCGCTCATCACGTCGAGCGTGACGTCGACGCCGGTGACGCCCTCGACACGGGAGACGGCCTCGCTCACGCGCGAGATGATCGTCTCGCGCATCGGGCAGCCGGAGACCGTGAGGTAGACGGTGACGGCGACCGCCCCGTCCGCACCGATCTCCACTGACTTGACCATGCCGAGCTCGGTGATCGGTCGGTTGATCTCGGGGTCGTTCACCGTCGCCAGTGCTTCGCGCACCGCGTCTTCCGTAACCATACGGAGATGGTACGGCGCCGCCCCCGGCCCCTGGTAAGCCCGTCAGCGGTCGGCTTCGTCACTTCTGGGCGCCGCCGCCTCCCGCCGGTCGTCGAGTTCGCGCACCAGGTCCTCCAGCTGGGAGCGGATCCAGTCGCGGGTGGCGACCTCGCCCAGGCCCATCCGCAGGGCGGCGATCTCCCTGGTCAGGTACTCGGTGTCGGCGATGGAGCGCTCGTTCTGCTTGCGGTCCTGCTCGTGGGTGACCCGGTCCCGGTCGGCCTGCCGGTTCTGCGCCAGCAGGATCAGCGGGGCCGCGTAGGACGCCTGGAGCGACAGGGCGAGGGTCAGGAAGATGAAGGGGTACTCGTCCCAGCGCAGGTGTCCGGGCGCCGAGATGTTCCACAGCACCCACACGATGATGACGGCGGTCATCCAGACCAGGAACCGGCCGGTGCCGATGAAGCGGGCGATCCGCTCCGAGAGCCGCCCGAAGGCCTCGGGGTCGTACGCCGGAAGCAGCTTCGGCCGCCGGATGCGCGGCTGGTCCAGCCGGATGCGCGGCGCGGGCGGCTCGCCCACCCGGTCCATGCGCTCGAGGCGGTCCATCCGTTCCGTGCGCTCCCCCCGCTCGCGGCGTTCGTGCTTGCGCTCAGGCGTCATGCGGCACCCCGCTCTCGGGTCCGAACTCCGCCTCGCGCCAGTCCTCGGGCAGCAGGTGGTCCAGTACGTCGTCGACGGTGACGGCCCCGAGCAGCGACCCGCCGTCGTCCACGACCGGGGCGGCGACCAGGTTGTACGTCGCGAGGTGGCTGGTCACGACGGGCAGCGGGGTGTCGGGGGAGAGCGGCTCCAGGTCCGTGTCGACGATCGCCGACACCAGCGTGAACGGCGGGTCGCGCAGCAGCCGCTGGAAGTGCACCGTCCCCAGGTACTTGCCCGTAGGCGTCTCGTCGGGCGGCCGGCACACGTACACCTGCGCCGCCAGCGCGGGGGACAGGTCCCGCTGGCGTACGCGCGCGAGGGCGTCGGCGACCGTCGCGTCCGGGCGCAGCACGATCGGCTCGGTGGTCATCAGCCCGCCCGCCGTCCGGTCCTCGTACGCCATCAGGCGGCGTACGTCGGCGGCGTCGTCCGGCCGCATCAGGGTCAGCAGCCGCTCCTTGTCGGCCTCAGGCAGCTCGGACAGCAGGTCGGCCGCGTCGTCCGGGTCCATGGCCTCCAGGACGTCCGCCGCCCGCTCCTCCTTCAGCTTGCCGAGGATCTCGATCTGGTCGTCCTCGGGCAGCTCCTCCAGTACGTCGGCGAGCCGGTCGTCGTGGAGGGCGGCGGCGACCTCGGCGCGGCGCTTGGGCGACAGGTGGTGCAGGACGTTGGCGAGGTCGGCCGCGCGCATCCGCTCGAAGGTGGCGAGCAGGCTCTCCGCGCCCTGGCCCTCCTCCTCCAGCGAGAAGCCCGTCACCGCCGACCAGTCGACGGTCAGGGTCTCGCCCTTGCGGCGCAGCGCCCCGCCGCCGCCCCGCCGGACGAAGACCTTGTCGATCTCCCAGTCGCGGCGGGCCGGGAGCTGCTGGATGGACACGTCGAGGACGGTCACCTCGGAGCCGTCCTCGACGAGCCGGACGCGGCGGTCGAGCAGCTCGCCGAGGACCAGGCGCTCGGTGGGGCGCTGCTCGAAGCGGCGGACGTTGAGCACCCCGGTGGTGATGACGTGGCCGGACTCGACGCCGGTGACACGGGTCATGGGCAGGAAGATCCGGCGCCGCCCGATCACCTCGACGACCAGGCCGAGGAGCCGGGGCGGGCGGCGGCCGACGCGCAACATCGCGACCAGGTCGCGGACGCGCCCCACCTGGTCCCCGTTGGGGTCGAAGACGGGGACGTCGGCGAGGTGGGAGACGAAGACCCGGGCGGTGCCTGACGCCATGCCGCACACCTCCTCGCCCGCCACCGTCCACCGGTGGCCGGAAATCGACACCGATGAGTGCTTTATGACGATTCAGGCTAGCCCGTCCCGATGCGGGTCGCCCAGGCAGGGCGTCCGGACGGCTCCCTTCCGGACGCCGCGGAGGGCCCCGGTACGCTGCGGTCTCACAACCTCCCACAGACAGACGAGAGGCAGTGCGCAGGTGACCGCTCTCCCCCCGGCCTCGCGTGCCCGCCGGGCAGTCCGGGCATCCCTCCCCGTCGCACTCTGCGCCGGACTGACCGCGATGCTCACCGCGTGCGGTGGCGAGGAGGACCCGGACGCGGGAACCAACGGGCTGGGCAAGCTGTCCGCCTCGGAGATCGAGACCAAGGCCCAGGGCGCGGCGGACACCGCCGAGGCGGTCCGGCTGTCGGGGACGCTGGTCAGCAAGGGCGGCACGTACAAGCTCGACATGCGGCTGAAGGCCACCGGCGCGCTCGGCTCCGTCTCCTCCCGTACGAGCACCTTCGAGCTGCTGCGGGTCGGCGACGCGCTCTTCCTGAAGGCGGACGCGGCCTTCTGGACGCACGCGGAGAGCGAGTCGGACGAGAAGGGCCCCGACGAGTCCGACACGCAGGCGGCGGACAAGCTCGACGACAAGTACGTCAAGGTCCCGCAGGACGACCCCTCGTACAAGCAGCTGCGCGGCTTCACCGAGATGAACGTCCTGCTGGACGGCCTGCTGGAGCTGCACGGCGAGGTGGTCAAGGGCGACCGCGCCAAGATCGGCGGCATCCGCACGATCAAGGTCTCGGGCGGGCAGCGGGGCGAGGGCGGCACGCTCGACGTGTCCCTGGAGGGCACCCCGTACCCCCTCCAGTTCGCCCGTGGCGGCGGCGGGGGAGTGGTGGTCCTCTCCGACTGGAACAAGGACTTCCCCCTGACGGAGCCCGCGAAGGACGAGACCCTCGACTACGGCCGCCAGCTGCCGCGCACCAGCGACTAGCCCCGCTTCGACTTCCGCCGCTTCAGCAGCAGCCGCGGCAGCGCCGCCGGGATCGGGTGGCGGGTGGTGGCCGGAGTGGGCAGCGGGACGGCCGACAGGGAGCCGTCGGGGTGGCTCGTCGTCGCCTCGCGCGGCGTCAGCCGCACCAGGCGGCACTCGCGGGCCCAGCGCTCGGTCATCGTCTCGGCGTCGGGGGCGTTCAGCCGCTTGCCCTTGAGCTCGTCGACCGCCGCCTGCCACTGCTCCGAGCCGGGCGCGGGCTCCGTGACCGCGGCGGTCCAGGCGACGATCCGGCCGCCCTTGTCCTTGCTGCGTACGGTGACCTCGGCCGTGCCGCCGGCGGCGAGCCCCGGGGGCAGCGGCTGCTCGCCGGGGCCGTCGCCGATGACGTACGCGGCGCCGTCGTGCCACACGTGCCACAGCGCGCGCGCCGGACCGCCCTCGCCGCGTACCCAGATCAGGCCGGACTTCTTGGTGGCCTCCTCGACGAGGGCGGGGCCGAGCAGCGTGTCGTCTGTCATGCCCCGCAGCTTAGAAGAAGCCGCGGAGGCCGCTACAGCCAGCCGTTGCGCTTGAGGGTGCGGTGGATGGCGAAACAGATCACCGAGATCCCGGCCAGCACCAGCGGGTAGCCGTACTTCCAGCGCAGCTCCGGCATGTAGTCGAAGTTCATGCCGTACACGCCGCACACCGCCGTCGGGACGGCGATGATCGCCGCCCATGACGTGATCTTGCGCATGTCCTCGTTCTGCGCGACGGTGGCCTGCGCCAGGTTCGCCTGGAGGATGGAGTTCAGCAGCTCGTCGTAGGAGACGACCTGCTCCTGGACCCGCGCGAGGTGGTCGGCGACGTCCCGGAAGTACTTCTGGATGTCCGGGTCCACCAGCCGCATCGGCCGCTCGCTCAGCAGCTGCATCGGGCGCAGCAGCGGCGACACCGCCCGCTTGAACTCCAGCACCTCGCGCTTGAGCTGGTAGATCCGCCCGGTGTCGGTGCCGCGCGTCGAGCCCTTCGTCGGGGGCGAGAAGACGTCGATCTCGATCTGGTCGATGTCGATCTGGACGGCGTCGGCGACCGCGATGTACCCGTCCACCACATGGTCGGCGATGGCGTGCAGCACCGCCGAGGGGCCCTTCCCCAGGAGCTCGGGCTCGCCCTCCATCCGGTGGCGCAGGTTGCGCAGGGAGCCCTGCCCGCCGTGGCGGACGGTGATCACGAAGTCCCGGCCGGTGAAGCACATCACCTCGCCGGTCTCGACGACCTCGCTGGTGGCGGTGAGCTCGGCGTGCTCCACATAGTGGATGGTCTTGAAGACGGTGAACAGCGTGTCGTCGTACCGCTCCAGCTTGGGCCGCTGGTGGGCGTGGACCGCGTCCTCCACGGCCAGCGGGTGCAGTCCGAACTCGGCGGCGATGCCCGCGAATTCGGCCTCCGTCGGCTCGTGCAGCCCGATCCAGGCGAACCCGCCGCCCTCGCGCACCTGGCGCATCGCCTCGCGCGGCGTGAGGCACGCCTCGTCCTTCAGGCGGCGGCCGTCGCGGTAGACGGCGCAGTCGACGACGGCGCTCGACGCCGACGGGTCGCGGGTGGCGTCGTACGAGTTGTACGCGTTGTACGGGGCTCCGGTGCGCTTGCGCAGGGACGGGCGTACCGCTGCGCGCAGGTCACGGATCATCGACATGGCTGGCTCCTTCACGGAGAGGCCGTCGGCGAGGCGCGGGGCAAGGCCGGCGCAGCCCGGAATGGGGACGTGGCGTCATGACGTCCGCAAAGCGGGCGGCACCGCGGTGTGCTCGCGGTGACGGCGTTCGCTACAGACAGGCAAAAAAGGGTGTGCTCTTCCGTCGTGCGCGTCGCCGTGTGGGGAATGGCTGGTGTGCCTCAGCTCACGGAGCCGGAGCCTCGACAGCCGGGCGTCGGGCGGAAGAACCGCTGGTACTGCACGATCGACTTCGATCCACCGCAGCCCCACCTCCTCCGGCCGGTCCCCCGTGGGGGATGACGTGTTGTCGAGGCTGGAAAGCAGGCTTGACCTGCTGCCCCGACCAGCGGCCAAGACTATCAGCCGACTGACGGTCAATCCCTTACTTTGCCCATTCCATACGCGCTTTATGCTCGCCGGATGGAAGAAGTTCTTGCACTGGTCGAGGCCCGGCTGCGGACCGCCCTCGGTGAACCGGACGCGCGCGCCGCCGTGACCTTCCTCGGCACGGACCGCATCGAAGTGCTGCGCTTCACCGAGGGCGATGTGGTGCGGTACGCCACCCTCGGCATGTCGGCCCAGCCCATGACCGACCCCACGGCCGCGCTCGCCGACCCGGTCAAGGGCCCCCGCGCGGAGCTTCTCCTCACGGTACGGGCAGGCCTCGCCGACACCGACAAGGTGCTGCGCCCGCTCGCCGTGCTGGCCGCGTCGCCACAGGTCGAAGGCGTGGTCGTGGCCGCGGGCGCGTCCCTGGACCTCGGTGAACCGCTGTGGCCCGGCGCGCCGTTCAGCTCTGTGCTGGTCGCGGAGTCCGGGGGCCTGGTGGAGGACCTGGAGCTGGACGAGCCGAGGGATCCGGTGCGGTTCCTGCCGCTGCTGCCGATGACGCCCAACGAGGCGGCCTGGAAGCGGGTGCACGGCGCGCAGGCGCTCCAGGAGCGGTGGCTGAACGCCGGTACGGACCTGCGCGATCCGCTGCGCAGGTCCGTAACCCTGGACTGACGTACGTCAGTTGGCGAAGGCGGGCCGGGGCGGCGCCGCGTGCTCCTCGGCCTCGCGGGTCAGCGCCCGCCGCCGTACGAGCACGATGCCGGCGCCGATCAGCGCCGCCACGCCCGCCACCAGGAACGGCAGGTGGACGTCGCTCCACTCCTCCAGCTTCGGCGCGAAGTACGGCGCGGCGGCCGCCGCGAACCAGCGCACGAAGTTGTAGCCGGCGCTCGCCACCGGGCGCGGAGCGTCCGACACGCCGAGGGCCAGCTCGGTGAAGACGGTGTTGTTCACGCCGATGAAGGCGCCGGACAGGATCGTGCACACCACGGCGGTGGTGTGGTCGCCGTACCCGAGGACGACGACGTCGGCGGCGAGCAGGACGAGCGAGCCGCCGAGCACCTTCAGCGAGCCGAACCGCTCCTGGAGTCGCGGCGCGACCAGCACGGAGAAGACCGCGAGCAGCACGCCCCAGGCGAAGAACACCGCGCCGGACCGGTACGGCGTCATGTCCAGCACGAACGGCGTGAAGGCCAGCACCGTGAAGAAGGCGTAGTTGTAGAAGAACGACGACGCGGCGGCGGAGGCGAGCCCGCCGTGCCCGAGCGCCCGCAGCGGGTCGAGCAGCGACGTCTTGCGGGCGGGCTTCGGCTGCTCCCGCAGGAACGCGGCGATGCACAGGAAGCCGATCGCCATCAGCGCTGCGGTGCCGAAGAACGGGTAGCGCCAGCTCGCGTCGCCGAGGACCGCGCCGAGCAGTGGCCCGCACGCCATGCCGAGGCCGAGCGCCGACTCGTACAGCAGGATCGCCGCCGCGCTGCCACCGGCCGCCGCGCCGACGATCACGGCGAGCGACGTCGAGACGAAGAGGGCGTTGCCGAGCCCCCACCCCGCCCGGAAGCCGACGAGCTCGCCGACCGAACCGGACGTGCCCGACAGGGCGGCGAAGACGATCACGACCGCGAGGCCGGCCAGGAGCGTGCGGCGGCCGCCGATGCGGCTGGAGACGAAGCCGGTGATCAGCATCGCGACGGCGGTGATCAGGAAGTACGAGGTGAAGAGCAGCGAGACCTGGCTGGGCGTGGCCCGCAGGCCCTGGGCGATGGACGGCAGGATCGGGTCCACCAGTCCGATGCCCATGAAGGCGACGACGGACGCGCCGGCGGTGGCCCACACCGCCCTCGGCTGACGCAGGATGCCGCGCCCGCCCTGTGCGCCCGTGTCGAGGGGGTCGGGTGCCTGAGCCGTCATGCGGGGGTGTCCTCTCCTTCGTCAAGTGGTTGCTATATACAAACAATAAATTAGGCGCCCTAATGGATGCAAGTTACACGTACCTTTTCGGGCGAGAACGGCACACCGGAAGGGTGATCGTCCTTGACGCGGCGACGACCGGGTAGGACCGTGGAACGCTATGAGGGGCGAACCCAGTTGCCCGAAGTGCGGAGGCCGGGTCAGGGCGCCCGGTCTCTTCTCCGACTCCTGGCAGTGCGCCGTGCACGGCCCCGTGCACCCGCTGCAGCCCGTGCTGCCACCCAGCGTCGAGGCGCTCAGCGTAGTCACGCACCGCGCACGGGTCCCCGTGTGGATGCCGTGGCCCCTGCCGCTCGGCTGGCTCTTCACCGGTGTCGCGTACGCCGGTGACGACCGCAGCGGCGGCCGCGCCACCGCCGTCGCCTGCTCGGGACCCGGCCCGCTCGGCGGCGTCGGCGAGCTGCTGCTGATCGCCGAGGAGCTCGGCGTCGGCCTCGGCGCGAGATACGCCGGCATCGACGGCCCCGACCCGGGCCCGCACATCTGCGGCGACAAGCCGCCGCAGGCCAAGGTCCTCGCCGCCGGCCGCCCCACACCGCTGTGGCACGTCACCGACGCGCCCGAGGACCGCGCGGTCTACGCGGGCGAGGCGCGCGGGCTGTGGCTGTGGGCGATCGTCTGGCCGGAGCAGTCCGGCATGCTGCTGTACGACGAACTCGTCCTGACCGACGTCCGGGAGTCGGGCGCCGAGGTCGAGCTCCTGCCGTGCGGCGCGCTGACGCCACGCCTGCTCTGACGTGCGAAGCGCCGCTTCCGGGGCGGTTATCCTGGAGCGTCCCCTGTCCGCCACCGAGCCCCGGAGTCACGCGTCGTGCGCATCGACCTGCACACCCACTCCACGGCCTCGGACGGTACGGACACCCCCGCCGAGCTGGTGCGGGCCGCCGCCGCGGCCGGGCTCGACGTTGTCGCGCTGACCGACCACGACACCACGCGCGGATACGCGGAGGCGATCGCGGCCCTCCCCGAGGGACTCACCCTCGTCACCGGCGCCGAGCTCTCCTGCCGCATCGACGGCGTCGGCGTCCACATGCTGGCGTACCTCTTCGACCCGGACGAGCCCGAGCTGGCTCGCGAGCGCGAGCTCGTGCGCGACGACCGCGTGCCCCGCGCGCAGGCGATGGTGGGCAAGCTCCAGGAGCTCGGCGTGCCGGTCACCTGGGAGCGCGTCGCGGCCATCGCCGGCGACGGCTCCGTGGGCCGCCCGCACATAGCCGAGGCGCTCGTCGAGATCGGCGTCGTTGCCTCCGTCTCCGACGCCTTCACGCCCGAGTGGCTCGCCGACGGCGGCCGGGCGTACGTCGAGAAGCACGAGCTCGACCCGTTCACCGCCATCCGCCTCGTCAAGGCGGCCGGCGGCGTCACCGTCTTCGCGCACCCGCTCGCCGTCAAGCGCGGCCGCACCGTGCCCGAGGCGGTCGTCGCCGACCTCGCGGCGTACGGCCTCGACGGCATCGAGGTTGACCACATGGACCACGACGAGCCGACGCGCGCGCGGCTGCGCGGCCTCGCCGGGGACCTCGGGCTGCTGCCCACCGGCTCCAGCGACTATCACGGCAGCCGCAAGACCTGCCGGCTCGGCGAGTACACCACCGACCCGGAGATCTACGGCGAGATCACGCGGCGCGCCACCGGCGCGTTCCCGGTGCCGGGCACTGGGGGTCCCTCCCAGGCGTAGCTCTGGGGGAGGACGCCCGTAACCACCCCGCGTGACGGGCTGCCCCACGGCTGCCCGTGCACCGCGACGCCCCCCTTCTGTTCGTACCTCTTCCCGCAAGGCCCTCACTGTGTTCGACGCTGCCGTCTTCGGCTCCCTCTTCCTCACCCTTTTTGTCATCATGGATCCCCCCGGGATCACTCCGATCTTCCTCGCCCTCACCTCCGGCCGCCCCGCCAAGACGCAGCGCCGCATGGCCTGGCAGGCGGTGGCCGTCGCCTTCGGTGTGATCACCGTCTTCGGCATCCTGGGCCAGCAGATCCTGGACTATCTGCACGTCTCCGTCCCCGCGCTGATGATCGCGGGCGGGCTGCTCCTGCTGCTCATCGCGCTCGACCTGCTCACCGGCAAGACGGACGAGCCGAAGCAGACGAAGGACGTCAACGTCGCCCTCGTACCGCTGGGCATGCCCCTGCTCGCCGGGCCCGGCGCGATCGTGTCCGTCATCCTGGCGGTGCAGCACGCGGACGGGGTCGGGGAGCAGATCTCGGTGTGGGGCGCGATCGCGGCCATGCACGTCGTGCTGTGGCTGACCATGCGCTACTCGCTGGTGATCATCCGCGTGATCAAGGACGGCGGCGTGGTGCTGGTGACGCGGCTCGCCGGCATGATGCTCTCCGCCATCGCGGTGCAGCAGATCATCAACGGCGTGATGCAGACGATCCAGGCCGCGTGACGCGGCGGTTCGCGTACGACCACGCCCCCGCACGGAGTCGTTCCGTGCGGGGGCGTGGTCGTAGGCGGGTGATGCCCAGTGCTTACGACGCCGTGGCCTCGGTCGGGCGGATGTAGATGCGCTGGCCGATAGCGGCGGCCTGCTGCACCATCCTGTTGACGGAGGCGGCGTCCACGACGGTGCTGTCCACGGCGGTGCCGTCGACGTCGTCGAGTCGCATGATCTCAAAGCGCACGGGCTTCTCCCTTCGTCGTGTTCCATACGGGTGCAACGAGACGTGAACCTTAAACATTCCCTACGCTAAGGAAATTTTTTACGTGTCTAACTACTGGCGGGTCGTCACCGGCCGTCGGACAATGAAGCCGGTATGAACGAAGCCGCGGCGAACGAAGCCGCCCCCACCGCCCCCGAGACGCTGAGCGAGCTCTCCACCCGCCTGGAGCGCACCAATGAGCTGCTGCAGCGCATGCTCGTCGAGGTGGCGAAGACACCCTCGACGCATGCCATCTTCGTCGACGCCGGTTACGTCTATGCTTCGGCCGGATTGCTGGTGGCGGGCACCGAGGACCGGCGCGCCTTCGACCTCGACGCCGAGGGCATGATCGAGGCCTTCATCGACAAGGCCCGCACGATCTTCGCCGACAGCAGGCTGCTGCGCGTGTACTGGTACGACGGCGCCAGGCGCCGCATCCACACGCCCGAGCAGCAGGCCATCGCCGACCTTCCCGACGTCAAGGTCCGGCTCGGCAACCTCAACGCCAACAACCAGCAGAAGGGCGTCGACTCCCTCATCCGCTCCGACCTGGAGTCCCTCGCACGCCACCGCGCCATCAGCGACGCGGCGCTCGTCGGCGGCGACGAGGACCTCGTCTCGGCGGTCGAGGCCGCCCAGGGCTACGGAGCCCGGGTGCACCTGTGGGGCATCGAGGCGGCGGACGGGCGCAACCAGGCCGAGCCGCTGCTCTGGGAGGTCGACAGCCGGCGCGTCTTCGACCTCGACTTCTGCCGCCCGTACGTCACGCGCCGCCCGGTCACGACGTACGAGAACGAGGGCGAGCCGCCGCCGTCGCGCGACGAGGTGCGCTTCCTCGGCGCCCGGATCGCGGAGACCTGGCTCGCGGAGCGGGGGCCGGTCACCATGGCCGAGCTGCTGCCCGGCCACCCGTACCTGCCGGGGCCGGTGGACCAGGACCTGCTGATGGAGGCGGAACGGCTGCTGAGCCGCTCCCTGCGCGGGCACGCCGTGCTGCGGCGGGCGCTGCGCGACGGCTTCTGGCAGCAGCTTCAGTCGCGGTTCTGAGGCCCCCGAGGCCCCCGGGCATCCCAGAACCGGGCGACGGCCGCCGCCGTCTCCACCGGCCGGTCGGTGTTCGGCGAGTGCTCGGCGCCCTCGATCACCGTGCGCTGCGCGCCGAGGCGCTCCGCCATGGCGTCGAGCAGCGGCACGGGCCAGGTGTCGTCGCGCTGACCGGACACCACGTGGAGGGGGAGCGGCGGGCGTATGGCGGCGAGTTCGGCGACCCGGTCCGGTTCCACGGTCAGTCGGCGGCCCGTCACCAGCAGCTGGACCGGGTGGTGTCGCAGCCACCGCTGCCGCAGGTCCTCGCGATTGCTGCGCGGGTCGTCGGCCTCCTCCGGCGGATCGAACGCGCGCATCGCCTCCCACACCTGCGCCATGGTCATCACGCGCAGCGCGTCGCTGAGCAGCTTGATCTTCTGCTGCTGGGCGGGCGCGACCTCGGCGGGGCCGGACGACATGAGGGTGAGCGTGGCGAAGGGCCGGGCGTCGAGGAGGACGGCGGCGCGGGCGATCAGACCGCCGAGCGAGTGCCCGAGGAGGTGGACCGGCCCGCCGTCCCCGTCGCGGACGAGGGCCTCCGCCTGTGTGAGCGCGTCGCGCGCCAACTCGGGCTGCTCGTAGGCGTCTTCGGCGTCCGGGCCCTCGGTCTCGTACTGCCCGCGGCCGTCCACGGCGACGGTCCGGTAGCCCGCGTCGGCGAGCGGCTGGAGCATCGCGATGAAGTCCTCCTTGCTGCCGGTGTATCCGGGCAGCAGCAGGGCGGTGCCCTTCACCGCGACGCCCTCGGCGGGGCGTGCGTCGAGGACGGCGAAGTCGCCGCGCGCGGTCCGCAGACGGTCGGCGCGGGCGCAGGGCGGTGGCGTGAAGGTGGGCGGCCGGCTCATGCCCCGAGGCTACCGGTGGGGCGGGAGCACCCCCGCGCAAGGCAATGGCCCCCGCACCCTCCGGGAGGAGGAGGCGGGGGCCATCAGAGCGATCGGCTCAGCGGCTCATCGGCTCAGCCTTCGGCCTGGGCGGCGACGGCCTTCTTGCGCGTGCGGCGGGGCTTGGCCTCGGTCGTCGCTTCGGCCGCCGGTGCTTCGGCGGCTGCGGCGGCGGGCTCGGCCTTCTTGCGGGTCCGGCGGGGCTTGGCCTCGGCGGCGGGTGCCTCGGTGGCGGGTGCCTCCGTGGCCTCCGCGACGGGCTCGGCCTTCTTGCGCGTGCGGCGGGGCTTGGCCTCGGTCGTCGCTTCGGCCGCCGGTGCTTCGGCGGCTGCGGCGGCGGGCTCGGCCTTCTTGCGGGTCCGGCGGGGCTTGGCCTCGGCGGCGGGTGCCTCGGTGGCGGGTGCCTCCGTGGCCTCCGCGACGGGCTCGGCCTTCTTGCGCGTGCGGCGCGGCTTGGTCTCGGTCGTCACCTCGGCCGCCGGAGCCTCGGCCACCTCGGCGGTCGCCGTCGCGGCCTCGGCCACCGGCTCCGCCTTCTTGCGCGTGCGGCGGCGCGGCTTCGCCGGCTCCTCCGCGACGGGCTCGGCCACCGGAGCGACCTCGGCCACCGGAGCAGCCTGAGCCACCGGAGCGACCTCGGTCTCCGCGGCCACCGGCGTCACCGCGGCCGTCTCCGTCGCCGCGCCCACGCGGGTGCGCCGACGGCGGCGAAGGGTGCGGGGTGCGTCCGAGGCAGGGGCCTCCTCCACCGCGGTCGCCGCGGCGGCCACCGTGGCGTCGGCGGCCACCGGGGCGCCACTGCGCGTGCGGCGGCGCTGGCGCGGGGTGCGCGTCCGCGCGGGAGCCTCGTCCTCCGAGCGCTCCGTACGCTCGGAGCGGCTCGTACGCTCCGGGCGGTCCGAACGCGACGAGCCCGACGTACGCGACGAGCCCGACGCGCGGGACGAACGGCCGCGGCCGCCCGGCTCGCCCAGGTCCTCCAGCTCCTCCGCGTCCAGACCGGCACGGGTCCGCTCGGCGCGCGGCAGGATGCCCTTGGTGCCCTCGGGGATGTCCATGTCCGCGTACAGGTGCGGGGAGGTGGAGTACGTCTCGACCGGGTCGTGGAAGTCCAGGCCCAGCGCCTTGTTGATCAGCTGCCAGCGCGGGATGTCGTCCCAGTCGACCAGCGTGACGGCGATGCCCTTCCGGCCCGCGCGGCCCGTGCGGCCCACGCGGTGGAGGAAGGTCTTCTCGTCCTCGGGCGACTGGTAGTTGATCACGTGCGTGACGCCCTCGACGTCGATGCCGCGCGCGGCGACATCGGTGCAGACCAGGACGTCGACCTTGCCGTTGCGGAACGCGCGCAGCGCCTGCTCGCGCGCGCCCTGGCCGAGGTCGCCGTGGACCGCGCCGGACGCGAAGCCGCGCCGCTCCAGCTGCTCGGCGATGTCGGCGGCCGTCCGCTTCGTACGGCAGAAGATCATCGCGAGTCCGCGGCCGTTGGCCTGGAGGATGCGCGAGACCATCTCGGGCTTGTCCATGGAGTGCGCGCGGTACACGTACTGCGCGATGTTCGCCACGGTCGCGCCCTCGTCGTCCGGCGCGGTGGCGCTGATGTGCGTGGGCTGCGACATGTAGCGGCGGGCCAGGCCGATGACCGCGCCCGGCATGGTCGCCGAGAACAGCATGGTCTGGCGCTTCGCCGGAAGCATGTTGATGATCTTCTCGACGTCGGGCAGGAAGCCCAGGTCGAGCATCTCGTCGGCCTCGTCGAGGACGAGGGCCTTGACCTTGGACAGGTCCAGCTTGCGCTGGCCGGCCAGGTCGAGCAGGCGGCCGGGGGTGCCGACGACGACGTCGACGCCCTTCTTCAGCGCCTCGACCTGGGGCTCGTACGCGCGGCCGCCGTAGATCGCGAGGACCCGGACGTTGCGCACCTTGCCGGCGGTGAGGAGGTCGTTGGTGACCTGGGTGCACAGCTCGCGGGTCGGGACGACCACGAGCGCCTGCGGGGCGTCGGTCAGCTGCTCGGGCTTGGCCCGGCCCGCCTCGACGTCCGCGGGGACGGTGACCCGCTCCAGCAGCGGCAGGCCGAAGCCGAGCGTCTTGCCGGTGCCGGTCTTGGCCTGGCCGATGACGTCGGTGCCGGAGAGCGCGACCGGGAGGGTCATCTCCTGGATGGGGAACGGCGTCATGATGCCGACGGCTTCGAGCGCCTCGGCGGTCTCGGGAAGGATCCCGAGCTCTCGGAAAGTCGTAGTCAGGGTGCTGCCTCTTCTGTGAGACGCGGTACGAGGCGAACGCTGGGGGTCTTACCGTGCCAGTTACGGCCGGCCGCAGGCCGTCAAGGCCGCAGTCGGGTGGCGCGGGACCACTGCCGTCGCTCGAGCGTCATACCGCTGAGGGGCCCCTCATGTGGCGCACCAGGCGCCCCGAGGGCTGTCGGGTCGGAGCCGATCGGGCCACCGACCGGGCATCCTCATTCATGAGATGGCCCGCCAAGTATGTGTACGAAGACGACTGAATACTCAGCAGGCGCAATATCACTGTACCCCGGATTCGCGCATCTGTGTTGGGCCAATTCATAACGAGGGGCAGGTCACACTCGACGGCGCTCGCGCCGCGCCGCCGCGGCGTGCCACCGGGCGTGCGCCGGGCTCGCCCGTGCGGGCGCGGGCCGGCGGGCTATTGTGCGGGTCATGGAGACGCCTGACAACGCCACCGCTTCCGCCGCCGCCGGAGAACCGGCCGAAGAACCGACCGGGATCGCCGCCCTCGACTGGGCCGGCGCCTCCGCCGAGCCCCAGTACCGCGCGGCGGTCGTGGACCTGCTCGGCGCGCTCGCCTACGGGGAGCTGGCGGCCTTCGAGCGGCTCGCCGAGGACGCGAAGCTGGCGCCGACGCTCGCCGACAAGGCGGAGCTGGCGAAGATGGCGTCCGCGGAGTTCCACCACTTCGAGCGGCTGCGGGACCGGCTGACCGCGATCGACGTGGACCCGACGGCCGCGATGGAGCCGTTCGCGAAGGCGCTGGACGACTTCCACCGCCAGACGGCGCCGTCCGACTGGCTGGAGGGCCTGGTCAAGGCGTACGTGGGCGACTCGATCGCCAGCGACTTCTACCGCGAGGTCGCCGCCCGCCTGGACGCCGACACACGGGCGCTGGTGCTGGCGGTGCTGGACGACACCGGGCACGGGAACTTCGCCGTCGAGAAGGTGCGCGCCGCGATCGAGGCCGACCCGCGCGTGGGCGGCCGGCTCGCGCTCTGGGCGCGCCGCCTGATGGGCGAGGCCCTGTCTCAGGCCCAGCGGGTGGTCGCGGAGCGCGACGCGCTGTCGACGATGCTGGTGGGCGGGGTCGCGGACGGCTTCGACCTGGCGGCGGTCGGCGAGATGTTCTCCCGGATCACCAAGGCGCACACGAAGCGGATGGCGGCGCTGGGCCTGGCGGCCTGACACCGGGCCGAAGGCCCCGTGGTCACGTCGCCGCCGAGCGGCGCAGCCGGCGGGTCGGCCGCAGCAGCAGCGACAGGACGACCGCGTCCACGGCGAGGGCGCCCAGCAGGGTGCCCAGCACGAACCCCGGCCCGAGGGCCGCGTGGGTGATGAGCGCGCCGAACAACCCGCCCAGGGCGCCGGTGATCAGCACCGCACGGCGCGGCGGGAGCCGGTCGGCAAGCCGCTGCAGGGCAGCCCAGGAGAGTGCGAGTCCGAGCACGACGGAGCCGAGAGCTTCCCAGAGCACAACTGATCACCTCGCGGTGGGGCGGGGCGGGCAAAACGGTCGTAGGCCGTACTACCCGATCAGTGGCCGAAACAACCCTGGTGAGCCCACCGGACGCTGAGGACATGAGAAAGGGCCCGGCCGGATGCCATGCATCCGGCCGGGCCCTTCTCCTGCGCCCGTACGCCTCAGAGCGCGCCGAAACCCACCCGGCGCGTCGACGGCTCGCCGATCTCCACGTAGGCGATCCGGTCCGCCGGCACCAGGACCTTGCGGCCCTTGTCGTCCGTCAGGCTGAGCAGCTGCGTCTTGCCCGCCAGCGCGTCGGCCACCGCGGCCTCGACGTCCGCGGCCGACAGCCCGCTCTCCAGAACGATCTCCCGGGGCGCGTGCTGCACGCCGATCTTGACCTCCACGGCTATGTCCCTCCGAACGGTCAGCGTTGCGCGGTCAGCCGCGCCGTACGCAGCACACATTAGCCCGGAGAGGCGACCCGGTAGCCGTCAGCCGTACACGCCAACAGCGAACACGGCCGGTGTCAGTGCGACTCCGAGCCGTGCAGCGGGAAGCCGGCGATGCCCCGCCAGGCCAGCGAGGTCAGCAGCTGCACCGCCCGCTCGCGCGGGATCGACGACTCGCTCGACAGCCAGTACCGCGCGACCACCTGCGACACGCCGCCGAGCCCGACGGCCAGCAGCATCGACTCGTCCTTCGACAGCCCGGTGTCCTCGGCGATGACGTCCGAGATCGCCTCGGCGCACTGGAGACTGACCCGCTCGACGCGCTCGCGCACGGCCGGTTCGTTCGTCAGGTCCGACTCGAAGACCAGGCGGAACGCGCCGCCCTCGTCCTCCACGTACGCGAAGTACGCGTCCATCGTCGCCGCGACCCGCAGCTTGTTCTCGGTCGTCGAGGCGAGTGCCGTACGGACCGCCTGCAGCAGCGACTCGCAGTGCTGGTCCAGCAGGGCCAGGTACAGGTCCAGCTTCCCGGGGAAGTGCTGGTACAGCACGGGCTTGCTGACCCCGGCGCGCTCCGCGATGTCGTCCATCGCGGCCGCGTGGTACCCCTGGGCGACGAAGACCTCCTGGGCCGCCCCCAGAAGCTGATTGCGTCGGGCACGGCGCGGCAGGCGTGTACCCCTCGGGCGCGCCGCCTCTGTCTGCTCGATGGCTGTCACGCCGCCTCCCAAAATCGATCCATGTGGCGCTGTGCGCCGCGCCCGCCATCGTACTTTTGGGTAACCCGGCTGTGCGCGGTGCGAGCGCAGAATTTCACGTACCGGACGCCCGTGGTAGCTCCCTGGTGCCAGCAGATTCAACTTTTAACGACGTCAAAGCGGCCAAATCGCAGCTGGTCGGCCACTGGTCGGCCGCGCCGTGGCTGTCAGCGGTAGTCGTCCTCGTCGAGGTCCACCACCCGCGTCTGCTCGGCGGCGTCGGCCGGGTTCACGAGGGCCGGGTCGATGCGGGTGAGCGGATCGTCCTCGCGCGGCCGCAGCTCCCTGTGCTGTTCGGCGGCGTCCGCCTCCGGGGTCTCCTCGGTGAACGCGCCGGCGGCGGTCTCCTCCGTGCTCTCGCCGGCGGTCTCGTCGAAGGTCTCGAAGTCGGTCGGGTCGACGGTCATGGGCTCCCTTTCACATGGACGGGCAGGGGCCTGGGCGAAATGCCCCGTCTCTACGAGCCTAGGAGGTACCCGTGGACAGCGCTATACGATCTGTGATGGCCGACACATCAATCGCCGCGTGATCGTCTCGTAACATTGCCGCATGTCTTCGACCGAGCTGCCGGAGTCCCGTGCCGCCGCGGCGGCGGCCCCGCGGGTGAGCACCGTGCGGGTCGCGGAGGGCGAGCGGCTGCGCACGGTGGCGCTGCCGGGGCTGACCCTGACCGTACGCGCGCGGCCCGCGGCCCGCGCCGGACTGCCGCCCGCGCTGTACGTGCACGGGCTCGGCGGCTCCTCGCAGAACTGGTCCGCGCTGATGGCGCGCCTCGCCGACCGCGTGGACGGCGAGGCGGTCGACCTGCCCGGCTTCGGCGACTCGCCGCCGCCCGACGACGGCAACTACTCGGTGACCGCCCACGCCCGCGCCGTCATCCGGCTGCTCGACGCCGCCGGCCGCGGACCGGTGCACCTCATCGCCAACTCCCTCGGCGGCGCCGTCACCACCCGTGTCGCGGCCGTCCGCCCCGACCTCGTCCGCACCCTGACGCTCGTCTCGCCCGCGCTGCCGGAGCTCCGCCCGCAGCGCGGCGCCTGGCCGACGGCGCTGCTCGCGCTGCCGGGCGTCTCCACGCTGTTCTCCCGGCTGACCAGGGACTGGACGGCCGAGCAGCGGGTCCGGGGGGTGATGTCCCTCTGTTACGGGGACCCCGGCCGCGTCACCGACGAGGGCTTCCGCAACGCCGTGGAGGAGATGGAGCGGCGCCTGGCCCTCCCCTACTTCTGGGACGCCATGGCACGCTCGGCGCGCGGCATCGTCGACGCGTACACCGTGGGCGGCCAGCACAACCTGTGGCGGCAGGCGGAGCGGGTGCTCGCGCCGACGCTGCTGGTGTACGGCGGGCGCGACCAGCTCGTGTCGTTCCGCATGGCCCGCAGGGCCGCGGCGGCCTTCCGCGACGCGCGGCTGCTGACGCTTCCGGACGCCGGGCACGTCGCGATGATGGAGTATCCGGAGACGGTCGCGAAGGCCGTACGGGAACTGATCGACGAGAGCGACGTCGGCGCCGGCGGCGCCGACGACGGCGGGAGCTGATCCAGGGCGTGGGACGACATAGTCGCAAGGGCTCCTCCGCCGCCGCGCCGGCGGCGAGCGAGCGCGCACCCGCCCCGGCGGAAAGGCCCGTACCCGGTCACGGTCCGGTCCCCGGTCACGGTCCGGGTCCCGGGCCCGGCACCGGACGGCGCCGCAAGGGAGCCGCGTCCGCTTCCCCGCCTCCGGCCCGGCCGCAGGAGACGCCGAGGGCGTACGCCGACGAGTGGCGACAGGATCCGCACGTGCGCGGCGGCCACCCCGAGCACCCGCCCCAGGAGCAGCCCGCCCGGTACGGCGACCGGCAGGGCGTACCCCGTACGTCGCCGGGGCCGAGGAGCGGCGTGGGTGCCGGGGCGCGGATACCGGGACCGCGGCGCGAGTTCCTGGAGGCGTTCGAGGGGGACCCGCGGCGGACGGATCAGCCGACGGATCAGGGGGAGGAGGGGTCCGAGGGGGCCTCGGTCACCGTCCTCAAGGAGAAGGAGAGCAGGTCCGGCAAGGGCCGCACCGTCACCGGCATCGCCGCCGCCGCCGTCACCACGGTCCTCGCGGTCGTCGTGGCCGGCCAGGTCACCGGCACGGGCCCGGACCTCTCCGCCAACCGGTCGGCGGGCGAGTCCGCCCAGCGCGGCGACGACGGCGGCTCCGGCTCCCGCTCCGACCGCTCCGACCGCTCCGACGGGCGGGCCGTGCCGCCCGAGGCCGCCGGCCAGGTGGACCGGCCGGCCCCGCCCGCGACGTACGAGCAGCTCATGACGCGGCAGTTCCCGATGGACCCCAAGCTGACGGGGTCCGGCGCGTTCGAGGTCGTCCCCGGGTTCGACAAGGCGCCGGGGAAGGGTGAGAAGGTGCGCTACCGCGTCGACGTGGAGAAGGGGCTGGGGCTCGACGCGCGGCTGTTCGCCGAGGCGGTCCACAAGACCCTGAATGACGACCGCAGCTGGGCGCACGGCGGCGCCATGACGTTCGAGCGCGTGTCGAGCGGCGAGGCGCGGTTCGTCATCACCCTCGCCAGCCCCGGCACGACCGGCGACTGGTGCGCCAAGTCCGGCCTGGACACGACGATCGACAACGTCTCGTGCGACTCCGCCGCCACCGAGCGCGTGATGATCAACGCCTACCGCTGGGCGCAGGGCTCGGAGACGTACGGCGCCGACGCCATGTACGCGTACCGGCAGATGCTGATCAACCACGAGGTCGGACACCGCCTCGGGCACAACCACGTCACGTGCCGCACGCCGGGCGCGCTCGCGCCGGTCATGCAGCAGCAGACGAAGTCGCTGAAGGTCGACGGCATCGCGTGTCGGCCCAACCCCTGGGTGTACCCCGGCGACTCCTGACGAGCTCCCTCACCGTGTGTGAGGGAGCTGACCCGTAGCGCGACCAAACGCGTCGCGTACGGGAAAGTTACGTGCATTCACCCCTTCTGGTGGCGCGATGGACAACCGTCCATCGCGCCACCGGCATGTCCGCTTACGTTCGTCCGAGCCGCGCGCCGCCGGAACGAACGGCGGCCGTACTCAAGGGAGATCGGGGGTGTGCTCGTGCGGATCGGACTGCTGGCCGAGGGCGGGTACCCGTATGCGTCGGGCGAGGCCGGGTTCTGGTGCGACCGGCTCGTGCGCGGGCTCGCGCAGCACGTCGTCGACGTCTACGCGCTCAGCCGCAGCGCCCGTCAGGAGGACGGCGGCTGGGTCTCCCTCCCGCCCCAGGTGGCACGGGTGCGGACGGCGGCCCTCTGGGAGCCCCCGCGGGACGCCCGCCGCCACGGACGGCACGCGCGCCGCCGGTTCGCCACGCACGTCGGGCAGCTGGCGCAGGCCGTGTGCGGCACCCGGGAGGACGCGGACGGCTCCTTCGCCGAGGGGGTGTACGGGCTCGCGGAGCTGGCGCGCGAGAGCGGCGGCCTCGCCCCGGCGCTGCGCTCCGAGGCCGCCCTCCGCGCCCTGGAGTCGGCGTGCCGCGCGCCCGGCGCACGCCGGGGCCTGCACGGCGTCACCGTGACCGAGCTCCTCGCCCTCGCCGACCGGCTGGAGCGCGCCCTGCGCCCCCTCTCCCTCGACTGGTACGGCGAGGAGGACGGCCTCGGCGCGGTCGACCTGTGCCACGCCACGTCGGCGGGGCGGGCCGCGCTCGCCGGGCTGGTGGCCAAACGCTTCTTCGGTGTTCCGCTGCTGGTCACGGAGTACGGCGTACGGCTGCGCGCGCACTACCTCGCCGGCGCCGAGGCGGGCCTGAGCGCTCCCGTCCGCACGCTCCTCGCCTCCTTCCACCGCCTCCTCGCCGCCGAGGTGTACCGGCAGGCCGCCGTCATCACCCCCGGCAACACGCACGCCCGCCGCTGGCAGGAGCGGTGCGGCGCCGACCGCGCCAAGCTGCGCACGGTGTACCCCGGTATCGACGCCGAGCCGTTCGCGGCGGTGGGCGAGGCCGGGGACACGGTCGACCCGGGTGTCGCGCGCACCCTGGTGTGGGTGGGGCGCGTCGAACCCGCCAAGGACCTGATCACGCTGCTGCACGCCTTCGCCCGGGTGCGTGAGCGGGAGCCCGACGTACGGCTCCGCATCATCACCGAACCCGGGCGCGGGCGGAACTCCGCGGCATACCTCGCCCACTGCAAGGCCTTGGCGGCGCGGCTCGTACCCGCCGGTGCCGCTGGTGCCGCTGGTGCCGCCGGTTCCTCCGACGACGCTCCGGTGGTGTTCGCGCCGCGGTCCGGCGGCCCGGCGGAGGCGTACGCGGCGGGCGGTGTGAGCGTCCTGTCGAGCGCGGTCGAGGGCTTCCCGGCCGGGCTGGTCGAGGCCATGCTCTGTGGCCGGGCGACCGTCTCCACCGACGTGGGCGCGGTCGTCGAGGTCATCGGCGGTACGGGACTGGTCGTCCCCCCGCGCAACGCGCCGGCGCTCGCCGATGCCTGCCTTGCGCTGCTGCGCGACCCCGAGCGCCGTGCGCGCCTCGGCGCCGCCGCACGCGCCCGCGCACTGGAACTGTTCACCGCCGAGCAGAACGTGGCGGCATTTCGCGGCATCTACCTGGAGCTGCTGTCGCACACCCCGGCGCGCCGCACCGCCGAGGCGGTGAACGCCGCCGGAGACCCCGTGCCCTTCGCCCACCCGGCCGAGGACTTCCTCCAGGGCGCCTGGACCGGGCGCCCCGGCACCCCGGCGTGGGCCGAGCGCCCCGTCGGCGCGCCCGTGGGAGGCGGCCGTGGCTGACCCCGTCAGGGCGCTGCTGCTCCGCCACCGGGAGCTGTGCGAGCGCGCCGTCGACCCGCTGGACATCGCCGCGGGCCTGGAGGCGTACGGCGTCACCGACCGCACCGCCGCCCGCTTCCGGCACCGTGACGTCTTCTCCCTGGCCGAGGAGCTGTACGCCCGCGTGCCGCGCGCCGCCGAAGGCGAGACGAGGCCGCCGACCCCGCTGCCGACCCCGCCGCAGACCTCGCCGTCCGGGGCGGGGTGGCGCGTGTGGGTGCCGCTCACGCTGCTTCCCGGCGCCGTCGTCGCGGCCGCTCTGGCGGGCGCCGCCGTGACGGACGGAGCGCTGCGCACCGCCGTCGGCGTGGCCGGGGCGGCCGGGGCCGCCGCCGCGCTCGCCGGGTGCCTGCGGCGAGGGCCACTGCGGGCCCGCGCCCGGCGCACGGCCCCCGCCGTGCGCGCCTGGCCCGTCCTGCTGCTGCTCGCGTACGCCGCGTACGGCGACGGCCTGCTCGCCGCGATCCTGCGGGGCGGGCCGGACGAGCCGTGGCCCCTCGCTCCGGCGCCGCTCCTCGGGCTGGCGCTCGCGGTGGCGCCCGCCGCCTGGTGCGCGCGGCTCTTCGCCGTACGGGCGCGCCGCCGGCTCGCGGCCGCGCGGAGCCTGCGCGACGTCGCCGCCGCCGTGCGCCCGCTCCTCGCCCTCGCCGTCGTGTCGTACGCCGTGGCGCTGACGGCACTGCTGGCGGCCGCGGGCGCGGCCGTGGCGGCGGTGCGGCCGGCGGGTTCCGACGCCTACGGCGGTGGCTCGGGCGCTTTCGCCGCCTTCGGGGACGTGAGCGGGTTCCTGGCCGCCGTCGCACTCGGGGTGCTGCTCTTCGCCGCCCGGCTGCTCACCGTCCACGGCTTCCCCGAGCCGGCCGCCGCCGGGCTGCTCGGCGCCTGCGCCGCCGAGGCGCTCGCACCGGCCTCCCTGCTCGCCGGGCGCCTGCCCGGCTGCGAGGTCCTCGCCCGGCCCGTCGAGGCCGCGGTCGTGGCCTGGGGGCCCGGAGCCGTACCGGCCCTCGTCTGCGGCGTGGCGGCGCTGGCCCTGCTGGCGCGCGCCGCGGCCGTCCTCGCCCGGGCCTCCGCCCACGCGGCGCCCTGATCCCCACGGCGCCCGCCGTCGCCGTGCCCGCTCGCGGAGCCGACACCGTACGGGCGCGGCGTACAGCCCTCACCCGGTAACACCACCCCAAGGAGAGAACAGACATGACACCCCGAACCCCAGCAACGGCCGGTCGGCACGAAGGGGCCGCGCGATGAGGGTGCTCCTGCTCGGTGCCAACGGCTTCATCGGGCGCTTCGTCGCCGACCGGCTGCTCGCCGACCCCGCCGTGCATCTCACCGCCCTCGGGCGCGGCGACGACGCCGACGTACGCTTCGACCTCGCCGGCGGCAGCCCCGGCGCGCTCACCCGGTTCCTGGACGCCGTCCACCCCGGGGTGGTCATCAACTGCGCCGGCACCACCCGGGGCGGGGCGCGCGACCTGATCCGGCACAACACCGTCGCGGTCGCCACCGTCTGCGAGGCGCTGCGCCGCAGCGGCTGCGGGGCCCGCCTGGTGCAGGTCGGCTGCGCGTCCGAGTACGGGCCCTCGCAGCCCGGCTCCTCCACCGCGGAGGACGCGGTGCCGCGCCCCGGCGGACCGTACGGCGTGTCCAAGCTGGCCGCCACCGAGCTGGTCCTCGGCTCCGGGCTCGACGCCGTCGTCCTGCGGGTCTTCTCGCCCGTCGGGCCCGGCACCCCGGCCGCGTCGCCGCTCGGGCGGCTCGCGGAGGCGATGCGCCGCGCCATGCAGGCCGGTGACGGCGAGCTGAAGCTGGGCGGACTCGGCGCGCAGCGCGACTTCGTCGACGTCCGCGACGTCGCGCGGGCCGTGCACGCGGCGTCCCTCTCCGCCGCGCAGGGCATCGTCAACATCGGCACGGGCCGCGCCGTACGGCTCCGGGACGCGGCCGCCGTCCTCGCGCGCGTCGCCGGTTACGCCGGCTCCCTGCACGAGCTCGACGCTCCGCCCTCCCGGCCCGTCATGGGCGCCCCGGGCCTCGGGAGCTCCGTCATCGGCGCCCAGCGCGGCGAAAGCCTGCCGGACCACCTGGCGGCCGCCCCGCCGTACCCGTACCCCGACGGCTGCGGCAGCTGGCAGCAGGCGGACGTCCGCACCGCGCGGGACCGGCTCGGCTGGCGGCCCCGCATCAACCTGGAGGAGTCCCTCGCCGACATCTGGATGGAGGCGGCATGCCGCATCTGACCAGGGCGGGAGCCCGACAGGCGGACCTCGCGCGAGGCATGGCGTACGGCATGGCGTACGGCGCGGCCCTCTCCGCGACCGGGCCGGACCGGCTCGGCCTCGGTGTGCCCGGCTACGCCCATCCGCTGCTCGCCCCCGCCGAATGGGCCGCGCTGACCCGCCCGGGCGCGCCGTTGCACTGGGCCGTCCTCAACGTCGCGGGCGGCCCCGGGACGCGCCCCGACCCGCACTGCCTGGAGGCGGCGGGCCGACTGCGCAACGCGGGCGTGAAGGTCCTCGGACACCTGGACCTGGGCCACGGAGCCCGGCCCTTCGAGGAGCTCGTCTCCGACGCCCAGCGGTACGTCGACTGGTACCGCGTGGACGGCTTCCTGCTGGACCGCTGCCCCGCGGACCGGGCGCACCTCGCCGACGTACGGCGTACGGCGGCCACGCTGGAGGTGCTCCTGGACCACGCCGACGGCGGCCACCTGGTGCTGGGCCACGGCTGCCACCCACACCCCGGGTACACCCGGATCGCCGGTCAGATGGTGACCTTCTCCGGGTCCTGGGCCGATTACCGCTGGTCGCAGGCGGCGCAGTGGACGGCGGACCATCCGCCCGAGCGGTTCGTGCACCTCGTCCACGGCGTGCCGCGCACGCATCTCGACGAGGCGCTGCGCATCGCCCGCTGGCAGGGCGCCGGGACGATCTTCTTCACCGACCAGGCCGAAGACCGGTCCGCGGGCCGTGCGGGACAAACCAGTCCATTCGCGGCGCTGCCCGGCTACTGGGACGAAATCGTCTCGCGTATCGGACCGGGTGTCTCGGAATGAGGAGGGCCGTGGCAGTGTTACGGGGAGAACAACCGTACTGACTACCGACCAACGGAGTCCCCGTGTCGCTGCCACCCCTGGTCGAGCCCGCTGCCGAGCTCACCGTAGACGAGGTCCGCAGGTACTCCCGCCACCTGATCATCCCGGATGTCGGGATGGACGGGCAGAAGCGGCTGAAGAACGCCAAGGTGCTGTGTGTGGGCGCCGGCGGCCTCGGCTCGCCCGCCCTGATGTACCTGGCCGCGGCCGGCGTGGGCACGCTCGGCATCGTGGAGTTCGACGAGGTCGACGAGTCGAACCTGCAGCGCCAGATCATCCACAGCCAGTCCGACATCGGCCGCTCCAAGGCCGCGTCCGCGCGGGACAGCGTCCTCGGCATCAACCCGTACGTGAACGTGATCCTTCACGAGGAGCGGCTCGAGGCCGACAACGTGATGGACATCTTCAGCCAGTACGACCTGATCGTCGACGGCACGGACAACTTCGCCACGCGCTACCTGGTCAACGACGCCTGCGTGCTGCTCAACAAGCCGTACGTGTGGGGCTCGATCTACCGCTTCGACGGCCAGGCGTCGGTCTTCTGGTCCGAGTACGGGCCCTGCTACCGCTGCCTGTACCCGGAGCCCCCGCCGCCGGGCATGGTCCCGTCCTGCGCCGAGGGTGGCGTGCTGGGCGTGCTGTGCGCGTCCATCGGTTCCATCCAGGTCACCGAGGCGATCAAGGTCCTGGCCGGCGTGGGCGACCCGCTGGTCGGCCGCCTGATGATCTACGACGCCCTGGAGATGCAGTACCGCCAGGTCAAGGTCCGCAAGGACCCGAACTGCGCGGTCTGCGGCGAGAACCCGACCGTCACCGAGCTCATCGACTACGAGGCCTTCTGCGGCGTCGTGTCCGAGGAGGCCCAGGAGGCGGCGCTCGGCTCGACGATCACTCCCAAGCAGCTCAAGGCGTGGATCGACGAGGGCGAGAACATCGACATCATCGACGTCCGCGAGCAGAACGAGTACGAGATCGTCTCGATCCCCGGCGCCCGGCTGATCCCGAAGAACGAGTTCCTGATGGGCAGCGCCCTCCAGGACCTGCCGCAGGACAAGAAGATCGTCTTGCACTGCAAGACGGGTGTCCGCAGTGCGGAAGTCCTCGCGGTGCTGAAGTCGGCGGGCTTCGCGGACGCGGTGCACGTCGGTGGCGGCGTCATCGGCTGGGTCAACCAGATCGAGCCGGAGAAGCCGGTCTACTAGGCCCTCTGACGAGGCCTCTGACCGGGCCTCTGGCGGAACTCCTTCCTCACGTCAGCGCGCGGGGCCGGACCCAGGACGGGTCCGGCCCCGCGCGTTTCGCGCGAGGGCGCTGCGGCGCGGCTACGCCGAGCAGGTCGTGCCGTTCGCCGGCACCTTGCCGTCCAGCAGGTAGTCGTCCACCGTCCCGGTCACGCAGGACGACGAACCGTACGCCCCGTGCCCCTCACCCTTGTTGGTGACGAGGACGCCGACGCCCGGGCCGAGCTCGGCCGCCATCTTCTGCGCCCCCTCGTACGGGGTGGCCGGGTCGCCCGTGGTGCCCACCACGAGGATCGGCGCGGCGCCCGGCGCGCTCGCCGCGGGGTGCGCGGCCTCGCCCTTCACCGGCCAGTCCGCACACCAGCCGGCCAGGTCCCACGCCAGGAAGTCGCCGAAGACTGGGGATATCCTCCGGAACTCCGGCAGCAGCGCCTTCACTTCACCGGTCGTCGGCCGCCGGCTGCTGTCGGCACAGGAGATCACCCGCTGGGAGTGGGCCTGGGTGCTGTAGCGCCCGCTGCCGTCGCGGTTGTTGTACCAGTCGGCGAGCTCCAGCAACTTGTCACCGGTGCCGTCCCGTTCGGCCTCCTCCAGCGCGCCCGTCAGCTTCGGCCACAGGCTCTCCGCGTACAGCGCCTGCGCGATGCCGGTCAGCGCCAGGCTGTCGGTGACGTCCCGGCCGCTGCTCGTCGGCAGCGGCTTCCGGTCGATCCGCTTCAGCAGCCCGGCCACCCGCGCGGTGCCCGCCTTCGCGTCCTCGCCGGTGGAGGCGAGGTAGTTGTCCAGCGCGCGCTGGAACCCGGTGGTCTGGTGGCGGGCGTGCGCCACGGAGTCGGCCGTCGGGTCGACGACGGCGTCCAGGACGGTCCTGCCGACGTTCTTCGGGAACAGGTGCGCGTAGGTGCCGCCGAGCTGCGTGCCGTACGAGATGCCGAAGTAGTTCAGCTTCCGGTCGCCCAGCACGTGCCGGATGAGGTCCAGGTCCCGGGCGGTGTTGGAGGTGGTCAGATGGGGGATCAGCGTGCCGTTGCGGGCGGCGCAGTCCTTGCCGAAGTCCGCGCCGTCCCGGAGGAACGCGGCCGTCTCCGCCTCCGTGTCCGGTGTGAGGTCGACGCTCGCCTCGGCGGCGGCCAGCTCCTCGTCGTCCCGGCACCGCACGCCCGAGCTGCCCGCGACCCCGCGCGGGTCGAAACCGACCAGGTCGTACCGCGTGCCGAGCTTCCCGTACGCATCGGCGAACTGGGGCAGCAGCTCCACGCCGGAGGCGCCCGGCCCGCCGAAGTTGAACAGCAGCGAGCCGATGCGCCGGTCCTTGTCCTTCGCCTCCTGGCGGATCAGCGCCACGCCGATCGTCTCGCCGCCCGGATCCTTGTAGTCCAGCGGCACCTTGACGCTCGCACACGTCCACTCCCCGCCGGGCCGCTCGCCGCCCTCGGGCTTCGGGCACGCGCGCCACTCCGGCCGCTGCCCGGTGAGCGCGGCGGGCAGCGCGGCCGCCTGGCCGGTCGGAGCCTGCTGCTGCGGCGCGCCCCGCTCGGCGCCGCCCCCGGAGGAGCCGGGGCCCGCCCCGGTGGTGCAACCGGCCATCACCCCGGCGAGCAGCACCGCGGCCGCGGCCAGGGCCCCTGCTCGTACCCGCTCGGACATGTGTCCCCCCAACATCTGCACTGGACCGCCCATCGTAGGCCCGGCCACTGACAGTGACGACGCCGATCCGCACCGGCCGGCGTACGGCCGCCCGGAGGCGTCCTACGGGCAGACCGTCCCCGAGCGCGGGACCTTGCCGTCCAGCAGGTAGCCGTTCACCGTCCTGCGTACGCAGGCGTCACCGCCGGTATAGGCGCCGTGCCCCTCGCCCCGGTACGTCACCTCGATCCCGACGCCCTTGCCCAGGGCCTCCGCCATCCTCTTGGCACCCCCGTACGGGGTCGCCGGGTCGCCGGTGTTGCCGATGACGAGGATGGGCGCCGCGCCCTTGGCGCTGACGTCGGGGTGGTCCCGGGTACCGGGCACGGGCCAGTGGGAGCAGCCGCTCAGGCCCCAGCCGAGGAAGGGGCCGAAGAGCGGGGACGCCTCCCGGAACTCGGGCAGCTTCGCCTTGGCGTCCTCCAGCGAGAACCGCGCCTTGTCGTCGACGCAGCCGATCGCCGTGTTCGCCGCCTGGAGGTTGTTGTAGTTGCCGTTCTGGTCGCGTCCGGTCATGGAGTCCGACAGGGCGAGGAGCAGGGCGCCCTGGCCGCCGTCCGCCTCGTCGATGCCCTGTTCCAGGTACGGCCAGTACTGCTTGGAGTACAGCGCCTGCACGATGCCGTTGATCGCCTGGGTCTGGCCGAGCTTGCGGTCGCCCATCCCCGCGACGGGCTTCTTGTCGAGCCGGGCGAGCAGGTCTCCGACGAACTTCTCGATCTCTTCCACGCTGCCGCCGGGCAGCTTGCACGCCTCGCCGCGCTTCACGCAGTCGGCCGCGAAGTTCCGGAACGCCAGCTGGAACCCCCTCGTCTGGGCGAGCGCGCCCTGTTCGGCGGTGCCGGTGGGGTCGACGACGGCGTCGAAGACGGCGCGCCCGACCCGTTCGGGGAACTGGTGGGCGTAGACGCCGCCCAGTTCGGTTCCGTACGAGATGCCGAAGTAGTGCAGCTTGTCATCGCCGAGGACCGCCCTGATCAGGTCCAGGTCCCGGGCGGCGTCCACGGTGCCGACGTGGGGCAGCAGATGGCCGGAGTTCTCCTCGCAGGCGGCCGCGAAGTCCTTCAGGCCCTTCTGGTACGCCTCCTCCTCCCGGGCGTCGTCCGGTGACGCGTCCAGGGAGAGGAACGCGTCGAGCTCCCGGTCGTCCTGGCACTCCACGCCCTCGCTGCGGCCGACCCCGCGCGGGTCGAAGCTGACCAGGTCGTAGCGGGTGCGCAGCTCTTCGAACTCCTTCGCGAAGGAGGGTAGGGCGGTGATGCCGGAGCCACCGGGGCCACCGAAGTTGAAGATGAGCGAGCCGATCCGCCGGGCCGGATCGGTGGCCCTGGCCCGGATCAGGGCGAGCTCGATCGTGTCGCCCTCCACGTCCCCGTAGTCGAGCGGCGCCTCCATGAAGGCGCACTCCCACCGCCCGCCGCCCGGCAGCGGGGAGGGAGCCGTTCCGCTGCCCTCCTCGGCGGACGGGGCACGGCACGCGGACCACTCCAGTTCCTGGACCGCCAGGTCCGTGGGCTGGTCCGGGGTCCCGCCGTCCTTGCCGCCGTCGGAGCACCCGGCGGCGAGCAGGACGGCGGCGGCGGTCGCGGCGCTCGCCACGGCGAGCACGGCGGTACGCCGGTGGGCGCGGGCGCGGGTGGGCGTCGGCATGCCCCCATGCTGCGCCGGTGCTCCGCCCGCCGCCCGCGACGGCGGTCCATGCGGGTGGCCGGGCCCGCCACCGGGGCTCTCCTAGAGCGAACCCTTCCGCGTCAGGAAGTTGAACGAGAACCACCCCGGCAGCACCGGCAGCCACAGCGTCAGCAGCCGGTACAGCAGCACCGCCGGCGTCGCGACCTCCAGCGGCAGCCCCACCGCCACCAGGCCGAAGGTGAGCGCGCCCTCCACCGCACCGACACCGCCGGGTGTCGGCGCCGCCGAGCCCAGCGCGTTGCCGGCCAGGAACACCACGGCGAGGCTGGCGTAGCTCAGCTGCTGGTCGCCCTGGTCGAACGCGCGGATCGAGGCGTCCAGGCACAGCACGAACATGGCCGTCAGCAGCAGCATGCCGCCGATCCCGGTGAGCAGCTTGCCCGGCCGCTGGAGCACGTCCAGCATGCGCGGCACCACACCCGCGAACAGCGAGCGCAGCCGTGTCGAGACGAACTTGCGCAGGGCCGGGATCGCCGTGACCACCAGCACCAGCACGGCGACCGTCAGCAGGCCCGCGATGACCGTCCTGGACGGCGTGAAGTCCTGCGTCTTCTCCGTACCCGTCAGATAGCCGAAGGCCAGCAGCAGCAGGATGTGCGCGCCGAGGCCGAAGAGCTGCGAGGCGCCGACGCTCGCCACCGCCAGGCCGGGCCGTACGCCGGACCGCTGGAGGAAGCGGGTGTTCAGCGCCACGCCGCCGACCGCCGCCGGAGCGACGATCTTCACGAACGAGCCCGCGACCTGCGCCACCACCGTCCTCACGAACGGCACCCGCTCCGGTACGAAGCCGAGCAGGCTCATCGCCGCCGCCACATAGCTCAGCGCGGAGAAGAGCACGGCCATCGCGACCCACGCCCAGTGCGCGTGCGCGATGGTCGACAGCGGCGTACGGGCGATCTGCGACAGCAGGAAGTACGCCGCGATGGCCCCGGCGATCAGGCTGATCAGGGTGCGGGGCCTGATCCGCTCCAGCCGCACCGGCTCCACCGGCGCCTGCGGCCTGATCAGCAGCACCTGCCGCCGGATCTGCGCGAGCAGGTCCTCCTCGCGGGCCTCGTCCAGCGCCTCGTCCAGCGCCCGCTTCTCGGCCTGCTTCTCGGCCCGGACGGCCTTGCGCTCGGCCTTCTCGTCCTTGACGGCGCCCTCCGGCTGCCCGTGCTCCGCCGCGGCCTCCAGCCGCGCCTGCCGGGCCTCGTCGGACGCCTTGAGGACCGCCTCCCGCTCGCGCTCCGCGCGCTCCCGGGCGAGCTTGCGCAACGCGGCGCGGGTGGAGCGGCTGAGGGCGATCGGCTGGAGCAGCGGCAGGCAGTCGGCGACCTTGTCGGGGCCGAGCACCTCGACGGCGGCGGCCACCGCGCGCTCCGCGCCGACCCGCAGGCCCAGCGTGGTCAGCAGCTGCGCGATGTCCATCCGCAGCACCAGATCACCGGCGGCGATCTCCCCGCCCCGCAGATCCGTGAGGATCACCTTGCCGGAACGATCCACCAGAATCGCGTCGCCCGTGAGCCTGCGGTGGGCGATGCGCCGCGACTGCAGCGCCCTGACCTGCTCCCAGGCGCCGCGTACCAGCTCGTCGGTGATCTCCTCGTCCGCCAGCGCGTCCAGGGAACGCCCGCCCAGGTGCTCGTACACCAGCATCACGGCGTCCGGACCGAGCTCGGAGGTGGCGATCAGCTTCGGCGCGCTGGCCCCGGCGGCGATCGCCGCGTACGCCAGCAGCGCCTCCTGCTCCAGCGCCTGCCGCAGCGACTGGATGGAACGGCGGGTGGTGATGCCGCGCAGTGTCATCCTGCGCCACAGGCGGTAGAAGAAGCCCTGCGCCTGCTGCTCGCGGTCGACGACCGTGACGTCGAGCGGAGGGCCGTCCTCCAGGGTGACCAGATAGCGCCTGCCCCGGTCGCCCTGCTCGGTCGACTCGGAGACGTCCTCCGCGCGCATCGCGCTGACCGGACGGAACCCGACGTGGCGCAGACCGGCGAGAAGCGTCTGCCCGGTGGGCCGCACATTGGGGGAGCCGACGGCGTAGAGCGTGCCATAGGCGACGGTCCAGCCGATCAGGATGGTCAGGATGATCGAGAGGGGAGTGGTGTACCCCGCCACCAGCATGGTGAACGCGTCGAGCAGCAGCACCACCCACAGCGCCACCCTCCAGCGCGGTCTGCGGGCCATCCCCACGGCCGACATGTAGGCGATGACCGGTGCCAGATAGCCGTGCACGGGGTCGGTGAGCCCGCCCCCGGCCTGCGGCTGCGTCAGCGCGTCCTGAATGGTGCCGGGCGCGCCCCGGGCCACCCAGAGGTCGGTGGCGAGCGTCACCCCGTGCGCCAGTACGGCGGCGAGGACGCCGTCCGCGATGCGCAGGCCGTCCCGTTTGATCAGCCGCTCGATGGCGAAGGCGACGGGCACCAGGAGCACGGCGATGCTGGACGCGAGACCGGCAAGCTTGACGAAGAGGTCGGACGCCTGGCCCGTGCGCTCGTTGATGTCCTGCTCGAGGCCGGACGTGGTGGCCTGGGCGAACGCGGCGATGGCGAGGACGACGGCGATCGCGAAGAGACCGATGAGCAGCCGCAGCAGATCGGACGGGCGGTGTACGCGGGCGGCGAGAAGCGGCTCGTCACCGGAGACGCGGTCGATGGGCCCCTCCGCGTTCACGCATACCGTCTCCTTCTGCATCTCCCCGAGAGGCCGTACATCCTGCCCCTTCATGGTGCCTCTGTCTTGTTGATCTCGTATCACCGGTCACCGCCCTCACCGCCCGGAAGATGGTGGCATGACCTGGTGCCGGCGGAGGGCATCAGGGTGCGCGGACCGTGTTGTCGGTGGCGTGGGGCAGGATGGTCCGGATGAGTACGCAGAAGCCTGAGGGGCTTCCGGACCCTTCCGACCCTTCCGAACCGGCCGCGCTTCCCGCGTACGCGGAGCGGGTCCTGGAAGTCGCCGAGCTGATCCCACCCGGCCGGGTGATGACGTACGGGGACGTCGCCGAGTGGCTGGAAGAGGGGGGCCCGCGCCAGGTGGGCCGCGTCATGGCGCTGTACGGCGGCGCCGCGCCCTGGTGGCGCGTGGTGCGGGCCGACGGGCGGCTGCTGCCCGGCCACGAGCTGCGGGCCCTCGCGCACTACCGGGAGGAGGGCACCCCGCTGCGCGCCGCCCCGAGCACCGAGGAGGGGCACCTGCCGCGCCTCGACATGCGACGGGCGCGCTGGGACGGCGGCGAGGCGCCTCTCGGTGACGCAGGCGACACAGGTGACGCAGGTGACGCAGGTGATGCGGCGAGCGGCGCATGACGGTGCCGCCGTCCGCGTAACGTTGTTGCCCTTCACCACCAGCACACCCACCAGGACCGGCGATCCAACGTGAGCTCCTCCTCCACCACCACCGGGCGTACGCCGTACCGGGAGCGCACTCCCGGCGCGTACCGGCTGGTGCGTACCCCGCCGGCTCCCGTGAGCCCCCCTCTCCTGGACGCATCGCAGCGTGCGGTGGTTGACCACACCCAGGGCCCGCTGCTGGTGCTGGCCGGACCGGGCACCGGCAAGACCACCACCCTGGTGGAGGCGGTCGCCGCCCGCATCGCCCAGGGCGCCGATCCGGAACGGCTCCTGGTGCTCACCTTCAGCCGCAAGGCGGCGGTGGAGCTGCGGGACCGGATGGCAGCGCGCATCCCCGGCGCACGCGCCCCCCAGGCCACCACCTTCCACTCCTACTGCTACGCCCTGATCCGCGCCCACCAGGACGCGGCCCTGTTCTCCGAGCCCCTGCGGCTGCTGTCCGGCCCCGAGCAGGACCTCGCCGTGCGCGAGCTGCTCGCCGGCCAGCTGGACCTGGAGCGCGAGGGGCTGGCCCGGGTCCACTGGCCCGACGAACTGCGCGCCTGCCTGACCACGCGCGGCTTCGCCGACGAGGTCCGCGCCGTACTGGCCCGCTCGCGCGAGCTGGGGCTCGGCCCGCGCGCGCTGGGTGATTTCGCGGCGCGCCAGGGACGGCCCGACTGGTCGGCGGCGGCGCAGTTCCTCGCCGAGTACCTCGACGTGCTCGACATGCAGGGCGTGCTCGACTACGCCGAGCTGGTGCACCGGGCCGTGCTGCTGGCGGACGCGGATTCCGTGGCGCTGCCCGCGTACGACGCGGTGTTCGTCGACGAGTACCAGGACACCGACCCGGCCCAGGTCCGGCTCCTGAGGGCGCTCGCCGGCGGCGGGCGGACCCTGTACGCGTTCGGCGACCCGGACCAGTCGATCTACGCCTTCCGGGGCGCCGACGTCAACGGCATCCTCGACTTCCCGCACACCTTCCGCCGCGCGGACGGCACCCCCGCGCCGGTCGCCGTCCTCACCACCTCGCGCCGCTCGGGCGCGGCCCTGCTGGCCGCCACGCGCCTGCTGACCGCGCGGATGCCCCTGCCGCGCCTCCCGGCCGACAAGGTCCGCGTCCACCGGGAGCCGGCCGCGGTGCGCGCGGGCGGCCGCGTGGAGGCGTACACCTTCCCGACCCCCTCCACGGAGCTCGACAACATCGCGGACATCCTGCGCCGCGCCCACCTGGAGGACGGGGTTCCCTGGCAGGAGATGGCGGTCCTGGTCCGCGCGGGCGCCCGTACGATCCCCGCCCTGCGCCGCGCCCTCACCTCCGCGGGCGTGCCCCTGGAGGTCGACGCCCCAGACATCCCCCTGCGCCACGAGCCCTCGGTGGCCCCGCTGCTGACGGCGCTGCGCGCCACGGCGACGGCCGCGCTCGGCCAGACGGCGGCGCCCGGGGAGGCTGATCCCGGGACCCCCGAGACCCCAGACGTCCCCGAAGCCCCCGTCGAGGAGGCGGCCGCCGGGTGGCTCGACCCCGAGACGGCCATCACCCTCCTCACCTCGCCCCTCGGCGGCATGGACGCCGCCGACCTCAGGCGCCTGGGACGGGCGCTGCGCGACGAGGAGCGGGCCGGCGGGAACAAGCTCCCGCCGCCCTCCGACATACTCATCGCCCGCGCCCTCGCCGAGCCCGAACGGCTCGTCGCCCACGACCCCGCCTACGCGCGCGGCGCCCAGCGGCTCGGCGGCCTCCTGCGCCGTACCCGCGAGCTCCTCGCGGACGGCGGCACCGCCGAGGAGGCCCTGTGGCTCCTGTGGGACGGCACCCCCTGGCCGGCCAGGCTCCAGCGGGCGGCGCTGCGCGGCGGCGCGGCGGGCCGCAACGCCGACCGGGACCTGGACGCCGTGTGCGCCCTCTTCGAGACCGCCGCCCGCGCCGAGCAGCGCACCGGCGGCCGCGGCGCCCTGAACTTCCTGGAGGAGCTCGACGCCCAGGACATCGCCGCCGACACCCTCATGAAGCGGCCCGTCCGCCCCGACGCCGTACGGCTGATGACGGCGCACCGCTCCAAGGGCCTCGAATGGAGCCTGGTCGTCGTCGCCGGCGTACAGGAGGGCCTCTGGCCGGACCTGCGCCGCCGCGGCTCCCTCCTCGAAGCCGACCGCATCGGGCGCGACGGCCTCGCCGAACCGCTCACCCCCGGCGCGCTGCTCGCCGAGGAGCGCCGGCTCTTCTACGTCGCCGCCACCCGCGCGCGCGACCGCCTCGTCGTCACCGCCGTCAAGGCGCCCGCCGACGACGGCGACCAGCCCTCCCGTTTCCTCACCGAGCTCGGCGTCGAGCCGAAGGACGTCACCGGCCGCCCCCGCCGCCCCCTCGCCGTGGCCGCGCTCGTCGCCGAGCTGCGCGCCACCACCGTGGACCCCGAGGCGTCCGAGGAGCTGCGCGACGCCGCCGCCCGGCGCCTCGCCCGGCTCGCCGCGCTCACCGACGAGGACGGCCAGCCGCTCGTCCCGGCCGCCCACCCCTACCGCTGGTGGGGCCTGTACGACCCGACGCACTCCGCCGTGCCCCTCCGGGACCGCGACCGGCCCGTCGCCCTCTCCGGCAGCGCCCTGGACCAGCTCGCCAACAGCTGCGCCCTCCAGTGGTTCCTGGGCCGCGAGGTCAAGGCGGACGCCCCGGCCACCGCCGCCCAGGGCTTCGGCAACGTCGTCCACGTCCTCGCCGACGAGGTCGCCTCCGGCCGCACCCCCGCCGACCTCGCCGTCCTCATGGAGCGCCTCGACTCCGTCTGGGACGCGCTCGCCTTCGACGCCCCCTGGAAGTCCGCCCAGGAGAAGGAGCACGCGCGCGTGGCGCTGGAGCGGTTCCTGCGCTGGCACGTCATGGACCGCGGCGGCCGCACCCCCGCCGCCACCGAGCACGACTTCGACGTCACCCTGGAGGCGGGTGCGTACGAGGTGCGCATCCGGGGCTCCATGGACCGTGTCGAGGCCGACGAGCACGGCCGTGCCTACGTCGTCGACTTCAAGACCGGCAAGCAGGCGCCGACCAAGGACGAGGTCGCCCACCACCCCCAGCTCGCCGTCTACCAGCTCGCCGTCCGCGAGGGCGCCGTCGACGAGATCTTCGACGGCCGCCGCCCCGAGCCCGGCGGCGCCGAACTCGTCCACCTGCGCCAGGCCGCCCCCAAGAAGGAGGGCGGGGAGGCGCTGCCCAAGGTGCAGGCCCAGGAGCCGCTCAGCGGGGAGTGGGTCGGCGACCTCCTCGCCACCGCCGCCGGACGCGTCCTGGACGAACGTTTCACCCCGGCCACCGGCAAGCACTGCGACCACTGCGCGTTCCGGGCGTCGTGCAGCGCCCGCCCCGAGGGCCGCCACATCGTCGAGTGATCGCCGGGTGATCATCGGGTCGGGACTGTCAGTGCGGCCGGTTAGCCTCGATGACCGTGACCACTCGCCTCACCGACCCCGAGCAGCTCAAGGAGCTTCTCGGCATCCCGTTCACCCCGGAGCAGACGGCCTGCATCACCGCGCCGCCCGCCCCGCAGGTCATCGTGGCCGGAGCCGGCTCCGGCAAGACGACGGTGATGGCCGCCCGGGTGGTCTGGCTGGTCGGCACCGGGCAGGTCGCACCCGAGCAGGTCCTCGGTCTGACCTTCACCAACAAGGCGGCCGGCGAGCTCGCCGAGCGCGTCCGCAAGGCGCTCGTGCGGGCCGGCATCACCGACCCCGACGTGATCGACCCGGACAATCCGCCGGGCGAGCCCCGCATCTCCACGTACCACGCCTTCGCCGGACAACTGCTCACCGACCACGGCCTGCGCCTCGGCCTGGAGCCCACCGCCCGCCTCCTCGCCGACGCCACGCGCTACCAGCTCGCCGCCCGCGTGCTGCGCGAGGCGCCCGGCCCGTACCCGGCGCTGACCAAGTCGTTCCCCACCCTCGTCAGCGACCTGCTCGCCCTTGATTCCGAGCTCGCCGAACACCTCGTCCGCCCCGCCGACCTCCTCGCGTACGACGCCGACCTCCTCGCCGCCCTCGAGAACGCCCGCCTCACCAACGCCGACCTGCGCAAGGTCCCGGAGAGCGCCGCCGCGCGCCGCGAGCTCGCCGACCTCGTCGTCCGCTACCGCGCGGCCAAGCGCGAGCGCGACCTGCTGGACTTCGGCGACCAGATCGCCCTCTCCGCCGAGCTCGCGCTGAACCGCCCGGAGGTGGGGCGGATCCTGCGGGACGAGTTCCGCGTCGTCCTCCTCGACGAGTACCAGGACACGTCCGTCGCGCAGCGGCTGCTGCTGTCCGGGCTGTTCGGCGGCGGCACGGGGCACCCCGTCACCGCCGTGGGCGACCCCTGCCAGGCCATCTACGGCTGGCGCGGCGCCTCCGTGGCCAACCTGGACGACTTCCCCGAGCACTTCCCGTACGCGGACGGGACCCCCGCCACCCGCTTCGCGCTCAGCGAGAACCGCCGCAGCGGCGGGCGCCTCCTCGACCTGGCCAATGGTCTCGCCGCCCCTCTGCGCGCCATGCACGCGGGCGTGGAGGCCCTGCGCCCCGCGCCGGGCGCCGAGCGCGACGGCACCGTGCGGATCGCGCTGCTGCCCACCCAGGCCGAGGAGATCGCCTGGCTCGCCGACTCCATCGCCCACCTCGTACGGACCGGCAAGGAGCCGGGCGAGATCGCGATCCTGTGCCGTACGGCGACCGACTTCCCCGAGATCCAGGCCGCGCTCGTCGCCCGCGACGTCCCCGTCGAGGTGGTCGGCCTCTCCGGGCTGCTGCACCTCCCGGAGGTCGCCGACCTGGTCGCCGTCTGCGAGGTCCTCCAGGACCCCGGCGCCAACGCCTCCCTCGTACGCCTCCTCACCGGCCCGCGCTGGCGGATCGGCCCCCGCGACCTGGCGCTGCTGGGCCGCCGCGCGCGGCTGCTGGTCCACCGGGACCGCGACGGCGCCACGGACCCCGACGAGCGGCTGGCGGCGGCGGTCGAGGGCGTGGACCCGGCCGAGGTCGTCTCCCTCGCCGACGCCCTCGACACCTTCCTGGACGGGGGCGGCGAGGACGACGGCCTGCCCTTCTCCGCCGACGCCCGGGTCCGGTTCGCCCGCCTCGCCGCCGAGCTCCGCGACCTGCGCCGCTCCCTCGCCGACCCGCTGATGGACGTCCTGCACCGGATCCTCGCCACCACCGGCCTGGAGGTCGAGCTCTCCGCCTCCCCGCACGCCCTGGCCGCCCGCCGCCGCGAGACCCTCTCCAACTTCCTCGACACAGCGGCCCGCTTCGCCTCCCTGGACGGCGAGGCGACGCTGCTGGCTTTCCTGGGCTTCCTGCGCACCGCGGCCCAGTACGAGAAGGGCCTCGACAACGCCCTGCCCGGCGGCGAGAACACCGTCAAGGTCCTGACCGCCCACAAGTCCAAGGGCCTGGAGTGGGACGTCGTCGCCGTCCCCGGCCTGGTCACCGGCCAGTTCCCCAGCACCAGGTCCCGCGAGTCGTGGACCGCCCAGCCGCAGGTCCTGCCGCACGCGCTGCGCGGCGACGCCCCCACCCTCCCGGCGGTCGAGGACTGGGACGCGAAGGCGCTCAAGTCCTTCAAGGACGCCATGAAGGACCACCAGCACACCGAGGAGCTCCGCCTCGGTTACGTGACCTTCACCCGCCCCCGCTCCCTCCTGCTGGCCTCGGCCCACTGGTGGGGTCCCACCCAGAAGCGGCCGCGCGGCCCGTCGCCGTTCCTGCACGCCCTGTACGACCACTGCGCGGCGGGCTTCGGCGAGATCGAGGCCTGGGCCGACGAGCCCGCCGAGGACGCCGAGAACCCCGCCCTGGACGAGTCCTCGGCGGACCAGCCCTGGCCCCTCCCGCTGGACCCCGCCTCCCTCGCCCGCCGCCGCACGGCCGCGGAGCGGGTGCTGCGGTACCTGGAGACCGAAGGGGAGCCGGCGCCTCCGGCGGTTGCCGATACCGACGCGGACGAGCCGTGGCCCGACGAGCCCGACGATCCGGACGAACCCCTGCCCGAGGACCTCGCGGACTGGGACGACTGGGACGACCTCGCGCCCGAGGAGCCCGACGCGGGGGCGTACGCCGAAGCCGACACCGGCACCGGTGCCGTGCCCGCCCCCCGGCGCGGCGAAGCCGCCGACGGCCCTGCGGGCAGGGGCGCACGGGCGGGGGAGCGGCTCACCCCCGAAGACGCCCGAACCATCGCCTCCTGGGACCGCGACCTCGACGCCCTCACCGCCGAGCTCCTCCGCGCCCGCGCCACCACCCGCGAGGTGCACCTCCCCACGTCCCTGTCCGCCTCGCAGCTGCTGCGCCTCGCCGCCGACCCCGACGGCTTCGCGCAGGAGCTCGCCCGGCCCATGCCGCGCCCCCCGCAGCCCGCCGCGCGCCGCGGGACGCGGTTCCACGCGTGGGTCGAGGCCCGCTTCGACGCGGTGCCGCTCCCGATGCTGGGCCCCGACGAGCTGCCCGGCGGGGAGGTGTACGCCGACGAGCCCGAGATCGCCGACGAACGGGACCTCGCCGCGCTGAAGGAGGCGTTCGAGCGCACCCCGTACGCCCACCGCACCCCGTACCGCGTGGAGACGCCGTTCCAGCTCACCCTCGCCGGCCGGGTCGTCCGTGGCCGCATCGACGCCGTCTACCGCGACCGCGAGAGCGGTGCGTACGAGATCGTCGACTGGAAGACGAACCGCTCCCACACCGCCGACCCCCTCCAGCTCGCGGTCTACCGCCTCGCCTGGGCCGAGCAGCACGGGCTCGACCCGGAGGCGGTCGGCGCGGCCTTCGTCTACGTCCGCACGGGTGACGTCGTCCGCCCGTACGACCTGCCCGGACGCGCCGAGATCGAGCGCATCCTGCTCCGTGGGACGCCCGACGGGCCGACCCCCGATCCCGGATAGGCTCAAGGGCATGAGCGACACCCCGGACAGCGCCGTCCAGACCGTACGTACGTACATAGAGCAGCACCGCGCCGCCTTCCTCGACGACCTCGCCGAGTGGCTGCGCATCCCGTCCGTGTCGGCGCAGCCCGCTCACGCCCCGGACGTACGGCGCAGTGCCGAGTGGCTCGCCGCGAAGCTGGCGGAGACCGGCTTCCCGGTCGCCGAGGTCTGGGAGACCGGGGACGGCGCCGGCGCCCCGGCCGTCTTCGCCGAGTGGCCCTCCGGGGACCCGGCGGCACCCACCGTCCTGGTCTACGGTCACCACGACGTGCAGCCCGCGGCCCGCGAGGACGGCTGGAACACGGATCCCTTCGACCCCGTCGTCCTCGGAAACCGCCTCTACGCGCGCGGTGCCGCCGACGACAAGGGGCAGGTGTTCTTCCACACCCTGGGCGTCCGCGCGCACCTCGCGCTGACCGGCCGCACCGCCCCGGCCGTCACCCTCAAGCTGCTCATCGAGGGCGAGGAGGAGTCCGGCTCGACCCACTTCCGGGAGCTCGTCGAGCGGCACCGCACCCGCCTCGCCGCCGACGCCGTGATCGTCTCGGACACCGGCATGTGGTCGGAGTCCACCCCCACCGTCTGCACCGGCATGCGCGGCGTCGCCGACTGCGAGATCACCCTGTACGGGCCCGACCAGGACCTCCACTCGGGCGCCTTCGGCGGCGCCGTCCCGAACCCGGCCACCGCGGCCGCCCGCCTCGTCGCGGCCCTGCACGACGAGGACGAGCGCGTCACGATCCCCGGCTTCTACGACGACGTCGCGGAGCTCACCGACCGCGAGCGCGAGCTGATCGCGGAGCTGCCCTTCGACGAGGCGTCCTGGCTGGCCACGGCGAAGTCGTACGCCACCCTCGGCGAGACCGGCTACACCACGCTGGAGCGGGTCTGGGCCCGCCCGACCGCCGAGGTCAACGGCATCGGGGGCGGCTACCAGGGCCCCGGCGGCAAGACGATCGTCCCGGCCTCCGCCCATCTGAAGCTGTCGTTCCGGCTGGTCGCGGACCAGGACCCGGACAAGATCGAAGCGGCCGTACGCGACTGGGTCGCCGCCCGCGTCCCGGCGGGCATCCGCCACGAGATCGTCTTCGGCGCCCCCACCCGCCCGTGCCTGACGCCGCTCGGCCACCCAGCCCTCCAGGCGGTCGCGCGGTCGATGAGCACGGCCTTCGACGGCGCGAAGATCCGCTTCACGCGCGAGGGCGGCTCCGGCCCGGCCGCCGACCTCCGGGACGTCCTGGGAGCGCCGGTGCTGTTCCTCGGCATCTCCGTACCGTCCGACGGCTGGCACGCGCCGAACGAGAAGGTCGAGCTCGACCTGCTGCTCAAGGGCGTGGAGGCGACCGCCCACCTGTGGAGCGACCTCGCCACGGCACTGCCCGCAGGACCGCCCACGGCGTCGCCCGCAGCACAGTCCGCCGCCGCACTCCGCTGAACAGACACCCATTCACCCGGGGGAGTTGGAACCACCAGTGAGCACGATGAGCAACGAAGCCCACCGGCCGATCAGCCTGACGGCCCCGAGCGGCATCGACCGCGCGGCACACCACCGCCTGGACGAGGCCTGGCTGGCCGCGGCGTGGAGCCACCCGACGACCCGGGTGTTCGTGGTCTCCGGCGGGCAGGCCCTGGTCGACGACACCCCCGACGGCCGCACCGAACTGGTCATGACCCCGTCCTTCGAGGCCCCGGTCACGGAGACCCACCGGTACTTCCTGGGGACGGACGCGGAGGGCGTGAGCTACTTCGCGCTCCAGAAGGACACGCTGCCGGGCCGCATGGACCAGTCGGCCCGCCCGGCCGGCCTGCGCGAGGCGGGGCTGCTGCTGTCACCGCGTGACGCGGGCCTGATGGTGCACGCGGTGGCGCTGGAGAACTGGCAGCGGATGCACCGCTTCTGCTCCCGCTGCGGCGAGCGCACGGTGATCGCGGCCGCCGGTCACATCCGCCGCTGCCCCACCTGCGGCGCCGAGCACTACCCGCGCACCGACCCGGCGGTGATCATGCTGGTCACCGACGAGCAGGACCGCGCGCTGCTGGGCCGCCAGGTCCACTGGCCGGAGGGCCGCTTCTCCACGCTGGCGGGCTTCGTCGAGCCGGGCGAGTCGATCGAGCAGTCGGTCGCGCGCGAGGTCTACGAGGAGGCCGGCGTGACGATCGGCGAGGTGGAGTACGTCGCCAGCCAGCCGTGGCCCTTCCCGTCGAGCCTGATGCTGGGATTCATGGCCCGCGCCACGTCCTCCGAGATCAACGTCGACGGCGACGAGATCGAGGAGGCCCGCTGGTTCTCCCGCGACGAGCTGCGGGCCGCGTTCGAGTCCGGCGAGGTCCTTCCCCCGTACGGAATCTCGATCGCGGCCCGACTGATCGAGCTCTGGTACGGCAAGCCGCTGCCGAAGCCCGGAAACGCCGCCTGAGCGGGTTCCCGCCGCCGAAGCGGGTTCCCGTCGGGCTTTCCGTCAGGCGCCGATCTTCTGCTTGACCTGGGCCAGCGAGGGGTTCGTCAGCGTCGTGCCGTCCGCGAAGAGCACGGTCGGCACGGTCTGGTTGCCCCCGTTGGCCTTCTCGACGAACGCGGCCGACTCAGGGTCCAGCTCGATGTTGATCTCGGTGTACGCGATGCCCTCGCGGTCCAGCTGGCTCTTCAGCCGCCGGCAGTAGCCGCACCACGTCGTGCTGTACATCGTCAGGGTGCCCTGCATCGTCTCTGCGCTCCTCGCGTTCACTGGGGGCGGGTGCCGAACCGGTCGCGGCACCCGGAGACAGAACGTACGCCCGCCGCCCGTCATTCCCGGGGGCGTCCGTGCGGTGACTCAGCGCACGATTAGTACGACCGGAGCCCCCGTCCTGTGGACAACCGGCGGGACCGCCGTCGCCGACCTGGCAGCATGGCAGGGTGACAGCAGCAACGGACTCCACTCTCTTCCCGCAGGTCCCTCAGACGGCCGACGCGGTGCTCGACGGGCTCGACCCCGAGCAGCGCGAGGTGGCGACGGCCCTGCACGGTCCGGTGTGCGTGCTGGCGGGTGCCGGCACGGGCAAGACGCGCGCGATCACCCACCGGATCGCGTACGGCGTGCGCGCGGGCATACTCGCGCCCGCCAGTGTGCTGGCCGTCACCTTCACCAACCGGGCCGCCGGGGAGATGCGCGGGCGGCTGCGCCAGCTCGGCGCGGGCGGCGTCCAGGCCCGCACCTTCCACTCCGCAGCCCTGCGCCAGCTCCAGTACTTCTGGCCGAAAGCCGTCGGTGGCGAGCTGCCCCGCCTGCTGGAGCGCAAGATCCAGCTGGTCGCCGAGGCCGCCGCGCGCTGCCGCATCCGGCTCGACCGCAATGAGCTGCGCGACACCACCAGCGAGATCGAGTGGGCGAAGGTCACCCAGACGGTCCCCGCCGACTATCCGGCCGCGGTCGCCAAGGCCCAGCGCGACGCCCCGCGCGACCCCGCCGAAATTGGCCAGATCTATGCCATGTACGAGCAGCTCAAGCGGGACCGCGGAGTCATCGACTTCGAGGACGTGCTGCTGCTGACCGTCGGCATCCTCCAGGACCGGCACGACATCGCCGAGCAGATCCGCCGCCAGTACCACCACTTCGTGGTGGACGAGTACCAGGACGTCTCGCCCCTCCAGCAGCGGCTCCTCGACCTGTGGATGGGCGACCGGGACAACCTCTGCGTCGTTGGCGACGCCAGCCAGACGATCTACTCCTTCACCGGCGCCACCCCCGACCACCTGCTGAACTTCCGCGCCCGGCATCCCAACGCCACCGTGGTGAAGCTGGTCCGCGACTACCGCTCGACGCCGCAGGTCGTCCACCTGGCCAACGGGCTCCTCGCCCAGGCCCGCGGCCGGGCCGCCGAGCACCGCCTGGAGCTGGTCTCCCAGCGCGACCCGGGCCCCGAACCCGCCTACACGGAGTACGCCGACGAGCCCGCCGAGGCCGAGGGCACCGCCCGCCGCATCCGCGACCTGATCGCCGCCGGCGTCCCGGCCGGCGAGATCGCCGTGCTCTACCGGATCAACGCCCAGTCCGAGGTCTACGAGCAGGCCCTCGCCGACGCCGGCGTGCCCTACCAGCTGCGCGGCGCCGAGCGCTTCTTCGAGCGCGCCGAGGTGCGGGAGGCGGGCATCGCCCTGCGCGGCGCGGCCCGCGCCGGAGGGAACGACCCGCTGCTCGACGACGCCGGAGACCTGCCCTCGCAGGTGCGGGCCGTGCTCTCGACCAAGGGCTGGACCACCGAGCCCCCGGCCGGCTCCGGCGCCGTCCGCGACCGCTGGGAGTCGCTGGCCGCCCTGGTCCGTCTCGCCGAGGACTTCGCCCGCGCCCGGCCGGACGCCACGCTCGGCGACCTGGTCACCGAGCTCGACGAGCGGGCCGCCGCCCAACACGCCCCGACCGTCCAGGGCGTCACCCTCGCCTCGCTCCACGCGGCGAAGGGCCTGGAGTGGGACGCCGTGTTCCTCGTCGGCCTCACCGAGGGCATGATGCCGATCACCTACGCCAAGACGGACGAGCAGGTCGAGGAGGAGCGCCGCCTGCTGTACGTCGGCGTCACCCGGGCCCGGCTGCACCTGTCGCTGTCCTGGGCGCTGTCCCGCTCGCCCGGCGGCCGCGCCTCGCGCCGCCCCACCCGCTTCCTCGCCGGACTGCGCCCCGGCTCGGCGCTCCCCGGCACCCGTGCCGCCGGCGGGGGCGGCGGCGTCGAGCGCGGCAGCGGCGGCTCCCGCCGCAAGCGCCGCGGACCGGTGCAGTGCCGGGTGTGCGGCACCACCCTCACCGACGCCGGCGAGATGAAGCTGATGCGCTGCGAGGGCTGCCCCTCCGACATGGACGAGGGCCTCTACGAGCGCCTGCGCGAGTGGCGGTCGGAGCAGGCGAAGGAGCTGGGCCAGCCCGCGTACTGCGTCTTCACCGACAAGACACTGATGGCGATCGCCGAGGCCGTCCCGTCCACCGACGGCGAGCTCGCCGCCATCTCGGGCGTCGGGGCGCGCAAACTGGACCGCTTCGGCGCCGATGTCCTGGCCATCTGCGCAGGTCAGGAGGTCGGCGACGGCGAGGAGGGGGACTCCTGAAAACTCGTCGGAAAAATAGTTTGCGCCCACAGCAGTGATCCCCATAGGTTCTTAACCACGAGAACAGCGGCTTCTCTGAAGCCCTGTCCTTGTGCTGTACTTATCCGAATACGCGCGGGACCGGCTCCGACCGATCCCCCCGAGACGCCGAGAGGAGGCGATTCCAGTGATCAGCATCAACGCCAGCTTCATCAGCACCACCGCCAAAATGACCGATCCCTCGGTCGTCTCCGCCTGCTCGCTCGGCCTCTCCGGTTCGGCGTTCCCTGGCACCGGTCTGTCCGGCCTCGTGGCCGAGCGTCCCGCCATGCTTCCGATGGGTCTTCCCGTCCGGGAGCGCAATGAGCGACCGACCGAGGCACTGGAAGCAGCAGTAGTGAAGGCGCAGGCCCAGGCCTATGCCTTTGCGGCGACCGGTGCCGAAACGAAGAAGCAGACGCAGCACCACCACACGATGTGGGCCTTCCGTGGGCTCGAACCCTGGAGTGATCCAGCCTGATCCAGCATCAGGCCGGCGCCTTCAGGGCCGCGGAACCCCACCCGGGATCCGCGGCCCTTCTGTTTTCCCTGATGCGGGAGACGGAGCGAAGGGGCCTCGGGACAAGGCAGAACCCGGTACCAGCCCACCGGCCAACAGGCCGGACCGACCAGACGAGGAAGACAGAACCGTGCAACTCGAAGCGCACGCCCCGTCCGTACCGCCTTCACAGACGATCCCCCCGCCCGGCCTCACGGAGGACCCCGCTTTGACCCCCCTCGCCCCCCTCACCGCGCTCACCGCGCTCGACGACGCCATCGAGAACCTGGGCGTACCCGTTCCCTGCCGCGCTTACGACCCGGAGGTCTTCTTCGCCGAGTCGCCGGCCGACGTCGAGTACGCGAAGTCCCTCTGCCGGACCTGCCCGCTCATGGAGGCCTGCCTGGCGGGCGCCAAGGAGCGGCGCGAGCCGTGGGGCGTCTGGGGCGGTGAGCTCTTCGTCCAGGGCGTGGTCGTCGCCCGGAAGCGGCCGCGTGGCCGCCCGCGCAAGAACCCGGTCGTGGCATGAACGCCACTGCCGGAACCATCGACCGCCCCCTGACGCACGATCCCCAGAAGCAGGCCCCCATGTCCTCTTCCGCGAGCGAGCCCAACGGCTCCGCCACCACCCCAGCTGTCACCACCATCGGCGCGAACGTCTCGCGTCAGAACAGGAACCGTGAGATGCAACTCCTCCAAGAAGCCCTGGCCCGTGCCCATATGCACGAGCGCATGCGGGAAGTGAACGCGGAACGCCAGGCCGTGCGCCTGGTTGCCGCCCGCCGCATGCAGCGCCGCGCCGAGCGTGTCTCGCTGCGCGCCCGCCGAGCTCTGGCCATGGCTGTTATGCACTAAGTGCCTCAGGGCACTGAGCCAGACAGTGGAACCTCGCGGGGGCCGGTCCGAACGGACCGGCCCCCGCGGTGCGTTGCGCGCGGGCCCGGGCCCCGGCGGAGTTATCGTCTCGTAGTGAACGAGCGGACTCCTCCCCCCGAGCCGCAGGGCAAGCAGAGCGTGGTGTGCTCCCGCTGCGGCAAGACCGCCGACAAGCTGCCGGTGACCTGGACCTGTTCCGTGGAGAACGGCAGCCGCCGCTACTTCTGCGACGACTGCGCCCGCGCCCACCTCAGAGCCATCGAAAGCAGACTCGATTCCGCCTGGTGGTGACGGCGGTGACGGCGGTGGCGCGGTCCACCGACCGGAACCGCACCACCAGCCGGTTCAGGCCTGGACCTCCACCACGGCCGCGTCCTCCTCGCCGTCCTCCTCCGGCAGGAAGCCCGGCAGCCACGACTCGAGCTCGTCCCGCAGCCGCACCGTCGCGTTCAGCTGGCACAGCACACCGATGGTGCTCAACGTCACCCGGTGGATCAGCAGGTAGGACGGCGGCAGGTTGAGCTGCTTGCCCAACTGGTGCGCGGGCGAACGGACATCGGCGATCCGTGCGGCCTGGGCGCGGATCCAGCCGCGCGTGAAGGTGAACGCGTCCGCCTCCGCCGGCTCGATGATCGGCAGCAGGTACTCCAGCACGGCATCCGGGTCGAGCTCGATCGTCTCCTTGACGAACCCCTCCGCGCGCAGGAGGTCGTAGACCGTCTCCGCCTCTCCCTCCAGGGTCATCCGCAGACAGGTGCCGATGGTGTCCGGCAGACCACCCGGCAGCCGGTCCACCGTGCCGAAGTCCAGCACCCCGAGTCGCCAGTCGCCCTCGCCGCCGTCCGCCGCGGGAAGCAGCCGGAAGTTGCCCGGGTGCGGATCGGCGTGGAGCAGACCCGTGCGGGCGGGACCCGAGAAGAGGAACCGCGCCAGCAACTGCCCCGCCCGGTCCCGCTCCTCCGGCGTACCGTCCGCGATGACGTCCGCCAGCGGTATGCCGTCGATCCACTCGGTCACCAGCACCTGATCGCACTGGTGCACCACGTCCGGCACCACCACATCGGGATCGTCGGCGAACTCCACCGCGTGCTGCCGCTGCGCGTCCGCCTCCAGGCCGTAGTCCAGCTCCTCCGCCACCCGGTCACGCAACTCGGTGATCAGCGGCTTGATGTCCATGCCCGGAACCAGCGGCCCCAGCAGCCGGGCGAAACGGCTCAGCTGCGTCAGGTCGGACAGCAGCGCGTCGCCCGCCCCCGGGTACTGCACCTTCACCGCCACCTGGCGGCCGTCGTGCCACACGGCCCGGTGCACCTGGCCGATCGAGGCGGCCGCCGACGGCTTGTCCTCGAACTCCAGGAACAGCTCGCGCCATTCCGCGCCCAGCCGCTCCTCCAGCACCGAGTGGACCGTGCGGGTCGGCATCGGCGGAGCCGCCTCCTGGAGCTTGGTGAGCGCCGCACGGTAGGGCCCGGCGACCTCCTCCGGAAGCGCGGACTCGAAGACGGACAGCGCCTGCCCGAGCTTCATCGCACCGCCCTTCAGCTCGCCCAGCACGCGGAACAGCTGCTCCGCCGTCCGCTGCTGCAGCTCCCGGGCCACTATCTCCGCCGACTTGCCGCCGATCCGCTTGCCCAGGCCCCATGTGGCCCGACCGGCGAAGCCCAGCGGCAACGCGGCCAACTTGGCGGTACGGGTTACCGCCTTCCGGGGAAGATCAGACATACGCCCCTCCAAATCCCAGACTGCCGTGCCGCGTTGCCTCCGGCATGACTGCGTTGATGCCCGTTACCCCGCCATTGTGTCCTGCCCGGCCCCCGTCCCCGAGGTGCGCTCCCCCTCTCCGCGGCCCGCCGCGCCGCAGGTACAGTCGCGATGCGGGGAGATCCGCTCCGCGCGCCAGTCCAGCAGCGGCAGCGATGTCTCCCAGCGGGTCCCCGTGCTCGTGGGCAGCTCCCCGTCCAGGAACGCCAGCGCGTGCGCCGCCGCCAGCCCCGCGGCCGCCGTCGCCAGGCCAAGGTCGCAGGCCGGCACCCGGCTCCGCCGGCCCGAGCGCCACTGCGCCAGCATCCGCGGCCACGCCGGGTCGCGATCCGCCCGCTCCAGATCCAGGCACCGCGCGCACGCCGTGCCACCGGGCAGCACCAGCGGCCCCACCACACCCGTGGCCTCGACGACCCCCGCGTACAGATGGGGTGTCCCCGTGGCCACCCAGTCGTCCGCGGTCAGCGGGTCCGGGGCGTACGCCGACAGTCCGTCCCGCGGAGCCACCACGACCAGCGACAGCCCCGGCTCCGAGCCCGCCGGGCGCCCCACGCGCGGTGCGGTCCGTGGCGCGCGGCCCCCCGGGGCCGACCTGCCCACCAGCCGCCGGGCCGCCGCGTCCCGCCGCTCGCCCACCGCCTCCGCCGGCAACCCGCCGGGCGCGACGTCCCACGGCTCCACCCGATCGCCGTCCAGCACCTCCACCCGGCCGACGCCCGACGCGGACAGCAGCGCCGCGATGCTCGCGCCCACGCGCCCGGCCCCCCGCACCTGCACCCGCATCGACCGGCGGGCCGCCAGCCGCCGTATCGCACCGCCCGGCTCACGGTGGACGACGGAGAGCGACGCCAGATCGGCGCGCAGCCGGTCGAGCGCGCCGTCCTCCTTGCGCAACGCGTCCGCCGCCGGATCGCCCGCCGCCGCGTCGTCCAGCAGCCCGGCCTCCGCGAGCCGGGCGACGAGCGCCTCCATCCGGCCCTCCGGCAGCCCCAGCGCCCGCGCCTCCTCGCGCAGCAGCGGGAGCCCCCGCGTCCCGTCGAACAGGCCGAGCAGACTGCCCGTCGTCGTGTCCACCGGGCCCAGCACCACCGCATGCGCGGGCGTCGCCCCGAACTGCACGAACTGCAGATTCCGCCATGCCCGCCGCAGCGCGGGCTTCACCATCGGATGCATATCCGCCCCCGTGATCCCTGCCGAATCCCCGTTGATCCGTGCAGCCAGAATGCCCGCCGCGGCCGATACCGGCCGAGCGTTGTCCACAGGGCCGATGTATTAGTCGTTTAGTCGTTCAAATGGTGCAGGCTATGGATGGATCATGCGGGAACCAGTCCGGAGGTGGGACTTCCCCCGCTGACAGCGGGTAACGTCGGGGCGTGCCCGCCGACCCACAGCCCAGCCTGGCCAGCGACCCGCCACGCCCCTCGGGGACGAGCGCGGTCGAGGTCCGAAGGAGCTCCCGGCGCCGCCGGACGGTATCCGCCTACCGCGAGGGCGATCGGACGATCGTGCTCATCCCCGCCCGCATGTCGGAGGCGGAGGAGCGCCGCTGGGTGACCGTGATGCTCGACAAACTCGCGGCCCAGGAGAGCAGGCGCACCCCGGGCGACAGCGAACTGGCCGAGCGCGCCGCGCGCCTGTCCGACCAGTACTTCGAGGGCCGGGCCAGGCCGACCTCCGTGCGCTGGGTTACCAATCAGAACACCCGCTGGGGCTCGTGCACACCCGGGGAGGGCAGCATCCGCCTCTCGCACCGGTTGCAGGGCATGCCGGAGTACGTCATCGACTACGTACTCCTCCACGAACTGGCCCACCTGCTCGTGCCGGGCCACGGGCCGCGGTTCTGGCGGCTGCTGGAGGCGTACCCCCGTACCGAGCGGGCCCGCGGCTATCTCGAAGGAGTCGTCGCCGCGGCCCGCCTGCCGCATCCGCCGCCCGCTCGCGGAGAGTGATATTCACCGATCCTGTACCGAACGTGTACCGGCTTGGCTCGATGTCGTCGGGAGCCGTTAGCCTGGCGCGACGGATTCACGTTTCGGGATGGGGGACGGTCGTTACGCATGGCCAGGGAATTCCAACGCGGCCACAAGGCCAAGATCAGTGACCTGACACCCGGGACCGATCTGTACGTGGGCGTGCAGATCGCGGCGCCCGGTCTGACCTTCGACATCAGCTGTTTCGGCCTCGACGCCGACGAACGGCTCTCCGACGACCGGTACTTCATCTTCTTCAACCAGCCGAAGTCGCCCGAGGAGTCCATCCAACTGCTGGGCCCGCAGGCCGGTGACACCGAGTCCTTCCGGGTCACGCTCGACCGCGTCCCCGCGAACATCCACAAGCTGTCCTTCACCGCGACGATCGACGGCGCCGGGCAGATGTCCCAGGTCGGCCCCGGGTACATCCGCATCGTCGCGGGCGGCGAGGAAGTGGCCCGGTACGCCTTCACGGGCGCCGAGTTCAGCACCGAGCGCGCGGTCATGCTGGGCGACTTCTACCGCAAGGACGTCTGGCGGTTCGCCGCCGTCGGCCAGGGCTTCGACGGTGGCCTGGAGGCGTTGCTCAAGAACTTCGGCGGCGAGGTCGCCGAGGAGGAGCCGGCCGCCCCGCAGCCGCCGCAGACCGCGACGCTGGGGTTCGCCCCGCCCGCCTTCGCCGCACCGGCCGCTTCCGCACCCCCTGCCCAGCCGCAGGCTCAGCCGCAGCAGCCGGCACCGTCGTTCGGCGCCCCGGTCGCCCCCGCGGCCCCGGCCCCGGTGCCCGCGCCCGCCCCGGAGCCCCCGGCGCAGCCCGTGCACGCCGCCCCCACCATGGCCGCACCGATGGCCCCGCCGGTCGCACCGACGCCGCCGCCCGGACCGTCCCCGTACGGACCCCCGCAGCAGCAGCCGCACTTCGGCCAGGGCCAGGTCCCCGGCCAGACCCCGCCGTACGGCCAGCAGGCCCCGGCCCCGTACGGCCAGCCGGCTCCGGTCCAGACCCCGGCCCCGGCCCCGTATGGCCAACAGCAGTACGGCCAGCCCGCCTACGGCCAGCCGCAGTACGGCCAGCAGCCGCCCGCCGGCATGGCGTCGCCGGGCCTCGGCGCCGGGCTGGAGGCGGCGCTCCAGAAGTACCGCGAGACCCCCACCGGTCAGCGCTGGACCCCGCAGAACCAGCAGCTCATGCGGGTCGACCTCGCCATGGGCGGCATGCCCGTCCTCGCCCGCCAGGGCAGCATGGTCATGTACCAGGGCAAGGTCGAGTTCGGGTACAAGGGCGCGGGCTTCTCCGGCCGTATCGTCGGCAACGCCACCGGTCAGGAGATGCAGCTCATGCGCTGCACCGGCCGCGGCCAGGTCTTCCTCGCCGAGGACGGCGCCCACCTGCACCCCATCGAGCTCCAGGGCGACGGCATCTGCGTCTCCGCGGAGAACGTTCTCGCGTTCGACGAGTCGCTCCAGTACGAGGTGCGCCGCATCGAGGGCCACGGCATTCCGGGCGGTGCCCTGTTCACCATGCAGTTCACCGGCACGGGCACGGTCGTCGTCAAAACGCACGGCGTCCCCGTCGTCCTCCCCGTCACGCCGACCACCTTCGCCGACTGCAACGCCGTCGTCGCCTGGTCGTCCGCGTCCCAGGTGATCCTCTCCAGCCAGGTCCGGCTGCGCCGAAACGCCTACCCCGGCCACAGCGGGGAGACCGTCAACCTGCAGTTCCGGGGCGCCCCCGGCAACTTCATCGTCGTCCAGCCGTACGAGGTCTGAGGGAGCCCGAAGAATGAACCAGCAACTCGCGGGCTACGCCCCCACCCCCGTCGCGGCCCGGATGGAGAACCACGGCCGCCACATGCTCAAGGTGGCCATGGCCTCCGGCCAGGACCTGTACGCGCGCACCGGCTCGATGGTGTCCTACGAGGGCTTCGTCCAGTACGAGCCGAACCCGCCCGCCGTCCGCCAGATCGCCTCCCAGTGGATGACCGGCGAAGGCGCGCCGATCATGAAGTGCTCCGGCGACGGCCTGCTGTACCTCGCCGACTACGGCGCCGACGTCGTCGTCATCAACCTCAACAACGACGCGATCTCCGTCAACGGCACCAATGTGCTGGCCTTCGACGCGCACCTCCAGTGGGGCGCCGAGAGGGTGAAGGGCCTGGCCAAGTTCGCCGGACAGGGCCTGTGGAACGTGCAGATCGCCGGCACCGGCTGGGTCGCCCTCACCTCGCGCGGCACCCCGGTGGTGGTCGACTGCGGCCGCGGCGAGGACGAGACGTACGTCGACCCCGACGCGCTCGTCGCCTGGTCGCCGACGCTCAAGGTGAAGGGCAAGCGCAGCTTCAAGGCCTCCTCCCTGATCGGGCGGGGCAGCGGGGAGGCGTACCAGATGGCCTTCTCCGGCCAGGGCATCGTCGTCGTACAGCCGAGCGAGGACAGCACCGACCGCCTGCGGATCCGGGGCTGAGGGGGAGCGAGAACACACCATGCAGAGCCCGCTTTTCAGCTACACGGAACAGCAGACCCAGGACCGGTACGCCGTCCAGAACCCGCAACTGCTGCGGGTGGCGCTCACCGGCCACGACGACGTCCTCGCCCGCAAGGGGGCCATGGTCGCCTACCAGGGCCTGATCGACTTCGACGGCGAGATCCAGAACCAGACGCAGCGCCGCGCCCATGCCAACACCGGTGAGGGCTTGGACCTGATGCGCTGCTCCGGCCAGGGCACCGTCTACTTCGCCAACCTGGCGCAGTACATCCACGTCGTGGACGTGGACCAGGAGGGCATGACCGTGGACAGCGCCTATGTGCTGGCGCTCGACTCCACGCTGCACACCGAGGTCATCGCCGTGGACAGCCAGTACGGCATCTCCGGCTCCGGCAGGTACCAGCTCAACATCTCCGGCCGCGGCCAGGTCGCCCTGATGACGTCGGGGCAGCCGCTGATGATGCACGTCACGCCGGAGAAGTACGTCAGCGTCGACTCCGACGCGATCGTCGCGTGGTCGTCGTCGCTGCGCGTCCAGATGCAGGCCCAGACCCACTCCTCCAGCGTGCGCCGCCGCCGCGGGACCACGGGGGAGGGCTGGGAGCTGAGCTTCCTGGGGCAGGGCTTCGTGCTCGTCCAGCCCAGCGAGGTCATGCCGCCGCAGGCGGCCCAGATCGGGCAGGGTGCCGCCGCGCAGTTCGGCGTCGGCCAGCACGGTGCGCACGCCCAGAACCAGAACAACGCCTGGAACTGAGCGCCGCGGCGGGTAAGGGGCGGCCGCCCGTGGCGACCGCCCCTTACCCGATGCTCAGCGTGCTGCTTCCACCAGCCGTACGACCGAGCCGTCGGCCACCGCCGCCACCTCGTCGTACGCGAACCAGCGCAGGTCCAGCGACTCGTCGCTGATCGCCTCCACCGCGTCCGGCGGTGCGACCGCCACGTACTGGAGGTCCAGGTGCCAGTGGCAGGGCGCGGGAATCGGGTGCCGGTCCAGCCGGACCGGCCCGCCCGGGCGCAGCGTGAGCCCCGGGATCCCGGACTCCTCCGTCGCCTCCCGCAGCGCCGCCCCGGCCACCGTCTCGTCGCCGGGCTCGCAGTGGCCGCCCATCTGCAGCCACATGCCGAGCTTCTTGTGCAGGGTCAGCAGCACCCGGCCGCGCTCCGGGTCGACCACCAGCGCGCTCGCCGTCAGGTGCCCGGCCTCGCACGCCTTCCACATGCCGTCCGGGTGCGCCGCCAGGTGGTCCAGATAGAGCTGTCGCAGCTCGGGCTGATCCTCGTACGCCTTCAGTACGAGGACGGCGTCGTCGTGCAGGCTCACTTGTCGGTGTCGTCCTCGTCGTCGCCCTGGGGCCCCTTGGGCCGCTCCTGGTTGCCCGCGGCCTCGCCGAGCATCTTGTCGAGCTCCGAGAAGTCCAGGTGCTCGCGGTGGACGAAGCCGTCCGGGTCGTCCAGGTCGGACGCCGTCGGCAGCATGTCCGGGTGCTGCCACAGATCGTCGCGGCCGTCCACACCCCGTGCGTCCGTCAGCGACGCCCACAGCCGGGAGGCGTCCCGCAGGCGGCGGGGGCGCAGCTCCAGGCCGATCAGCGTGGCGAAGGTCTGCTCGGCCGGACCGCCCGAGGCCCGGCGCCGGCGCAGCGTCTCGCGCAGCGCGGCCGCCGACGTCAGCCGGGACTTCGCGGCCTCGTGCACCACGGCGTCCACCCAGCCCTCGACCAGCGCCAGCGCCGTCTCCAGGCGGGCCAGCGCGGCCTTCTGCTCAGCCGTGTCCTCGGGCTGGAACATGCCCTGCTGGAGTGCCTCCTGGAGCTGCTCCGGGTTGGACGGGTCCAGCCCGCTGACCGCGTCCTCCAGCTTGGACGTGTCGACCTTGATCCCGCGTGCGTACCCCTCGACCGCGCCGAACAGGTGCGAGCGCAGCCACGGCACATGCGCGAAGAGCCGCTGGTGGGCGGCCTCCCGCAGCGCCAGGTACAGACGCACCTCGTCCTTCGGGACGCCCAGGTCCTTGCCGAACGCCTCCATGTTCAGCGGGAGCAGCGCGGCCTTGCCGGCCGGGCCCAGGGGGAGGCCGACGTCCGTCGAGCCGACCACTTCGCCCGCCAGCACGCCCACGGCCTGACCGATCTGCTGGCCGAACATGGCGCCGCCCATGGAGCGCATCATGCCGAGCAGCGGCCCGGCCATGGCCTGCATCTCCTCGGGGAGGACGTCGCCCATGGCCGCGCCCACCCGCTCGGCGACCGGGTCCACCAGCTGCTGCCAGGCGGGGAGCGTCGCCTCGACCCACTCCGCGCGGCTCCACGCGACGGCCGTGTGCGCGCCGGACGGCAGGGACGTCACGCCGTCCAGCCACAGGTCCGCCAGACGCACGGCCTCCTCGACCGCGGCGCGCTCGGCCGGGCCCACGCTGGAGTCCTTGGTGCCGTCCGAGGTGCCCTGGGAGACGGTCTGGCGCGCGATCTGCTTGGCCATGTCCCAGTTGACGGGACCGCCCTCGTAGCTCAGCATCTGGCCGAGCTGCTGGAAGGCCGCCCCGAGGTCGTTCGGGTTCAGCGAGCCGAACATCGCGGCGAACGGGTTGTCCGCGCCGCCCATGCCGCCCGGCAGACCGCCGAACCCGAAGGGGTTGCCACCGGCACCACCGGCACCCTTGTCACCTTCGGAGGGCTTCTTCTTGCCCTCGTCGCCGTCCTCCGGCTCCTCCGGCGGAAGGCCGAATCCGAATGGGGTGTCACTCACGGGTTTCCTCGGCTCGTAGGGCCGCCGGCTTCTGCCGGCGGCGGCTGCCCGACAACACCACCAGCGTAGACATCCGAGCCGGACATGGGCTCGGTGCTCCGCTGAGTCCTGGCCTGCGGCAGGATGGACGCCACCTGGTACGTACGCGTCATTCGCGTACGTACTGAAGACAACCGCTGGAGACGCCCGGTGAGTTCCCCAGATCCGCAGGTTCGCGCAGCGCGAAACCTCTCAACCCAGTCCGCCGCCCGCCGCCCCGTCGTCGCGGTCACCGGTGCCGCGTCCGGCGTCGGTGACCTGCTGGCCCGGCGCCTCGTCGAGTCCGAGGAGGTCAAGCAGGTCATCGCCATCGACGAGCGCCGAGGCGAGGTCGCCGAGGCGCACTGGAACATCCTGGACGTACGGGACCCGGCCATCGCCGAGAAACTGCGGGGCGCGGACGTCGTCGTGCACCTCGCCCTAGACCTCGACCTGGAGACCGACGCGGCCGCCCGTACGGCGTACAACGTGCGGGGCACCCAGACCGTGCTGACCGCGGCCGCGGCCGCGGGGGTCCACCGGGTGGTGCTGTGCACGTCGGCCATGGTCTACGGGGCCCTGCCCGACAACGACGTCCCGCTCTCCGAGGACGCCGAGCTGCGGGCGACCGCCGAGGCCACCGGGGTGGGGGACCTGCTGGAGATCGAGCGCCTCGCACGCCGGGCGCCCCGCGCGCACCCCGGCCTGAACGTCACGGTCGTGCGCCCCACGGTCCTGGTCGGCGGCGGTACGGACACGGCGCTGACCCGCTACTTCGAGTCGCCGCGCCTGCTCGTGGTGGCCGGATCCCACCCGACCTGGCAGTTCTGCCACGTCGAGGACCTGGTCAGTGCGCTGGAGTACGCCGCGCTGGAGAAGGTCGAGGGGGATTTCGCCGTCGGCTGCGACGGCTGGCTGGAGCAGGAGGAGGTCGAGGAGCTCAGCGGCATCCGCCGCATGGAGCTGCCCTCCGCCGTGGCCCTCGGCGCGGCCGCGCGGCTGCACCGGATCGGCCTCACGCCGTCGCCGGCCGGTGACCTGGCGTACACGATGCACCCGTGGGTGGTGAGCGTCGGGCGGCTGCACGACGCCGGCTGGCGGCCGCGGTGGACCAACGAGGAGGTCCTCGCGGCGCTCCTGGAGGAGGTCCAGGGCCGCCACACGGTCGCCGGCCGCCGCCTCGGCCGCAAGGACGCCACCGCGGCGGGCGCGGCCGGCGCGACGGTGGCCCTGCTCGGCACGGCGGCCCTGGTACGGCGCGCCCGCAGGCGCCGCGGCCTGTAGCCGGCGGCCAGAGGCCCGGCCCGCGCGGGCGGGCGGGCGGCCGAGCTGTAGAAGGCTCCAACGCGCGCGGGGACGGGCCGGGCGAAAACGCTATTCCGTGATGTCAGTGCCGTACGGCACGATGGGCGGCATGGCACCCACGTACGACCACCCCGGCGAGCACGCGGCGGCGGACCCGATCCGGCTGCTGGAGATCCGCGACACCCCGCTGTCCCTGGACGAGGTCTTCCAGGCCGTCGGTGACGACGCGGCCGGGGGCACCGCGCTCTTCGTGGGCACCGTGCGCAACCACGACGGCGGCGCCGACGTCGACACCCTCGGGTACTCCAGCCACCCGAGCGCCGAGGCCGAGCTGCGCCGGGTCGCCGAGAAGGTCGTCGCGGAGTTCCCGGTCCGCGCCCTGGCCGCCGTGCACCGCGTGGGGGACCTGGCCGTCGGGGACCTGGCGGTGGTCGTGGGCGTGTCGTGCCCGCACCGCGCGGAGGCCTTCGCGGCCTGCCGCAAGCTGATCGACGACCTCAAGCACGAGGTGCCGATATGGAAGCACCAGCGCTTCTCGGACGGCACCGAGGAGTGGGTAGGGGCCTGCTGAGCCTCGGATACCGGTCGGGTGGGACGATCGTCCGATTTGCGTAACCGCACCCCGGGCACGAGCGTTGAAACGGCGGATGGTTAATCTGCTGATCGGCCAGTGGCGTATGAGCCGGTGGCGTTCGCTCATGGGGACGGGAGGTCGCGATGGCAGTACTGGCGTGGTTGCTGATTCCGCTGTTCGCTGCCGTCGGTGCCGCGATATGGGGGAGCTGGGCCTCGCGCACCCGTACCACGGAGGACGTGGCCGAGCTCGCGGGGTACGCCCGCTTCCGTGACGCGATGGAGAAGTCCCACTCCCGCGGCGGTCCCGCCTGAGGGCCTGGGAGGCACCCCGGACGGACCGGCCCCAGGGGTGCACTGACAGACGCGTCCCGTACTGTCGTTCCATGCCACGCCGCACTGCGACGATGCTCGCTTCGACCCTCATCCTCATCGCGCTGCTCTGCGCGGGCGTGTTCATCAAGGTGCCGTACTCCGAGATGAGCCCGGGACCGACGGTCAACACGCTCGGCGAGTCCGGCGGCGAGCCGGTGCTGCAGATCTCCGGCCACAAGACGTACCCGGCGTCCGGGCACCTCAATATGACGACGGTCAGGGTCACCGGTGCGGACTACAGGATGAACCTGGTCGAAGCCGTGTACGGATGGCTCGCCCACGACAGCGTCGTGGTGCCGCACGAGACCCTCTACCCGAACGGCAAGACCGAGGAGCAGTCCACCCAGGAGAACGCCGAGGAGTTCAGCCAGTCCCAGGAGAGCGCCAAGGCGGCCGCGCTCGGGCAGCTCGGCATCCCGGTGGCCTCGCGGGTCGTGGTCTCCTCCGTCCAGAAGGGCAGCCCCGCCGAGAGCACGCTCCACGCCGGTGACGTGATCAAGGCGGTGGACGGCACGGCCGTCAAGGAGCCGCAGGACGTCGCGAAGCTGGTGACCGAGCACAAGCCCGGCGAGAAGGTCGTCTTCACCATCGTCCCGGCCAAGGCGGCGGCCGCGGCGGAGAAGGCGGGCCGGGAACCCACCGCCACCGAGCAGCTCACGATCACCACGAGGAAGTCCGCCGAGGGCGACCGGGCGATCGTCGGCATCCAGGCGGGTGTCGATCACGCGTTCCCGTTCCCCATCGACATCTCCCTCGCCGACGTGGGCGGCCCCAGCGCGGGCCTGATGTTCTCGCTGGGCATCCTCGACAAGCTGACGCCCGGTGACCTGACGGGCGGCACCTTTGTCGCCGGTACGGGCACCATCGACGACAAGGGCACGGTGGGCCCGATCGGCGGTATCGAGATGAAGCTGGTCGGCGCGCGGAACGCGGGCGCCCGCTACTTCCTGACGCCCGCCGACAACTGCGCCGCGGCGGCCTCGGACACGCCCGAGGGCCTCACCCTGATCAAGGTGGAGACGATCGACGGCGCGGTGAAGGCCCTGGACAAGGTCCGCAAGGGCGACACCGCCGGCCTCCCGAGCTGCTCGGCGTCGTAAGGCCCCACAGCCTCTTTACGCCGTAGAGCCGCCCCGAGCCGCGGGGAGCCCGGGCGGCCCCCCGCCCCCCCCGGGCCTGTACTTGCGCGTCCTCAGCCCTCGAACGTCGCCGACAGCGCCTCCGCCAGGCCCGGGACCAGGTCGGCGCCCGTGAGGACCTCCGTCGGGGAGTCCTTCTCGCGCAGCCGCAGCGCCGACTCCCGGGCCCCGTTGCGCAGGACGGCCACCGTCATCCGGACCTCCTGGCGGTCCGGGTGGTCGCCGACCCACTTCGCCAGCGCCGCCTCGTCGAGGCCCTCCGGCACGGACGCCTCGGCGGACGGGGGCAGCATCAGCCGCTCCACCGTCATCGCGCACCCGGCGACCGCATCCGGCCAGGCGATCGTGGCGAGGAACTCGTCGAGGGGCCGGTCGGCGGGGATCTCGTCCTGCTCGATCGGGGTGAGCGGCGCGGCGGCCTCTTCGGCGTCGAGACCGAGCTGGGACGCCAGCCCCGGCTCCTGGGAGCGCAGCTGCGCGGTGTCGACGAGGGCGAAGAGCCGGGCCGGCTGGTCCCAGCCGAGGCCGGACGCGTACTCGTCGATTTCGAGCACCGCGCGGGTGAGTGGACTGGCGGCCATCGGGGGGCCGGAGGGAGAAACGTTGGACATGAGCAATATCCTGCCTCCTTTCCACCCGGATACGGGAACTAGGTAAAGCCTGAGTAAGTTGCATCAGTGGGCCCTACGCTCACTGGGCCCGCTCAGACACGACCGCGAACTTCGAGGGGCGCACGTTGGCTTTCCAGATGCCGGACCGCGGCGGAGGCCCGACCGGGCCACGGATCAGAGTCGGCCGGCCGTCCCGGCGGGCCCGCACCCTGCTCATGACGCTGGGGGTGCTGGCCGTGCTGGCCATGCTCTTCGTCATGTTCGCCGGGTTCTGGACGGACTGGCTCTGGTACCGGTCGGTCCACTACTCCTCCGTCTTCACCACCACCCTGTGGACCAAGATCGGCCTGTTCGCCGTCTTCGGCCTGCTCATGGCCACCGCCGTCGGGCTGAACATCTGGCTCGCCCACCGGCTGCGCCCGCCGCTCAGCGCCATGTCGCTGGAGCAGCAGAGCCTGGACCGCTACCGGATGGGCGTGGCGCCCTACAAGAAGTGGGTGCTCCTGGCGATCACCGCCCTCGTCGGGCTGATCGCCGGCGCCTCCGCCTCCGGCCAGTGGCGCACCTGGCTGATGTGGGTGAACGGCGTGTCGTTCGGTCAGAAGGACCCGCAGTTCGGGATGGACGTCTCCTTCTTCACGTTCGACCTGCCCTGGTACCGGTTCCTGCTCGGCTTCGGCTTCGCCGCGACCGTGCTGTCGCTGATCGCCGCGGCCCTGACGCACTACCTGTACGGCGGGCTGCGCATCACCAGCCCCGGTGCGCGTGCCACCGCGGCCGCCACCGGCCACCTCTCCGTCCTGCTCGGCGTCTTCGTCTCGCTCAAGGCCGTGGCGTACTGGCTCGACCGGTACGGCCTCGCCGTGAAGTCCAGCGACTTCAAGGCGACCGGCAACTGGACGGGCCTGCGGTACGTCGACGCCAACGCCTACCTGCCGGCCAAGACGATCCTCTTCTGCATCGCCGTCATCTGCGCCGTGCTGTTCTTCGCGACCCTCTGGCGCCGCACCTGGCAGCTCCCCGTCATCGGCTTCGGCCTGATGGTGCTGTCGGCGATCCTCATCGGCGGGCTGTACCCGGCGATCGTGCAGAAGTTCCAGGTCCAGCCGAACGAGCAGGCCAAGGAAGCCCCGTACATCGCCAAGAACATCGAGGCGACGCGCAAGGCGTACGACATCGACGAGGCGGAGCCGGAGAACTACTCCGGCAAGTCCACCGTCAAGGCCAAGGACCGGCTGCGCACCGACGCCGACTCGGCCGCCAGCTACCGCGTGGTGGACCCGAACATCGTCTCGCCCACCTTCCAGCAGCTCGAACAGCGCCGGAAGTACTACCAGTTCCCGACCACCCTCGACGTCGACCGGTACCAGGGCAAGGACACGGTCGTCGGTCTGCGCGAGCTCAACATCCGCGGCATCCCGAAGCGGAACTGGATCAACGACCACTTCACGTACACCCACGGCTATGGCGCGATCATGGCCACGGGCACGGGGACGGACGCCAACGGCTCGCCCATCTTCACCGAGGCCGGTCTGCCCACCTCCGGCCAGCTCAAGACGTACGAGCAGCGGATCTACTACGGCGAGAAGACCGAGCAGTACTCGATCGTCGGCGGCCCGCAGAAGGAGCTCGACTACGAGCAGAACGGCGAGAAGACCACCAGCTACAAGGGCAAGAGCGGGGTCAGCCTCGAGAACACCTTCAACCGGGCGGCGTACGCGGTGGCCTTCAGCGAGCCGCAGATCCTCTACTCCGGAGCCATCGGCGACGGTTCGCGGATCCTCTACAACCGCACGCCCAAGCAGCGCGTCGAGGCGGTCGCCCCGTGGCTGACCATCGACGGCGACGCCTACCCGGCGGTCGTCGGCGGCCGCATCCAATGGATCGTCGACGCCTACACGACGACGAACGGCTACCCGTACGCGTCCCGTACGACGCTGGGGGCGACGACCACGGACTCGCTGACCGCCGGCAACGAGACCCGCGCGGTGGTCGCCCAGCAGAACCAGGTCAACTACATCCGCAACTCGGTGAAGGCCACCGTCGACGCCTACGACGGCACGGTGAAGCTGTACCAGTGGGACACCGAGGACCCGGTCCTGAAGACCTGGATGAAGGCGTTCCCGGGGACCGTCCTGCCGAAGGACGCCATCAAGCAGGACCTCAAGGAGCACCTGCGCTACCCGCAGGACATGTTCAAGGTCCAGCGCGAGCTGCTCACCCGCTACCACGTCAAGGACGCCGCGCAGTTCTACAGCGGCAGTGACGCCTGGCAGGTGCCGGACGACCCGACCAACAAGAACGGCAACGCCGTTCCGCCGTACTACCTGAGCATGAAGATGCCGGGCGACACGGCGCAGCGCTTCTCGCTGACGACGACGTTCACCCCCAACGGGCGGCCCAACCTGGGCGGCTTCATGGCGGTCGACGCCGATGCCAACAGCAAGGAGTACGGCCGCATAAGGCTGCTGCGGGTGACGCAGGACGTGCCGGGACCGGCGCAGGTGCAGAGCAAGCTCAACGGTCTGCCGTCCGTCGCCCAGTTCGTCCGCGACATGAAGGGCGCCGACTCCGACATCCAGTACGGCAACCTGCTGACCGTGCCGCTCGACGGCGGGTTCCTGTACGTCGAGCCGGTGTACGCGCAGGGCCGCAACGCGCTCTACCCGCTGCTGAAGAAGGTGGCCGTGTCGTACGTCGACGCGGACCAGCCGGAGGGCGACACCACCAAGGACACCACGGTGTTCGAGGACAACCTCGGCAAGGCGCTGAACGCGGTCTTCGGGGTGGAGGGCGCCACGCCCACCACGCCACCCCCGCCCGGCGACACCACCAAGCCGCCGGCCACCGGTGACGCGGCGCTGAAGCAGGCCATCGCGGACGCGCAGAAGGCGTTCACGGACGGCGAGGAGGCGCTGAAGAAGGGCGACTGGACGGCGTACGGCAAGGCCCAGGAGGCCCTGTCGGACGCGCTGCGGCGCGCTGCGGCGGCGGACGCGGCGGCCAAGGCCGACCAGAAGCCGGCGGACCAGAAGCCGGCCGACGGGAAGCCGGCCGACGGGAAGCCGGCCGACGGAAAGCCTGCGGACCAGAAGCCCGCCGACCAGAAACCCGCAGGCTGAGAGCCCGCCCCGCGTCGTGATACTGTGGTTTCACCGACGCGGGGTGGAGCAGCTCGGTAGCTCGCTGGGCTCATAACCCAGAGGTCGCAGGTTCAAATCCTGTCCCCGCTACTGAAGTCAAGGGCCCGGATCTTTCGAGATCCGGGCCCTTGGTGTGTGCGGGGGAAGAGAGCAAGGATCGGGCGCCAAGCCGTGGCCGGGTGGGGGCAGTTGGAGTGACTCGTGTTTGACTTGTCTCCCTGTGGGCATGTCGACAAAACGCTGAAGTGACCTCACTGGCTGCGGTATACCAGGTGTACGCGGTTGCGGGTGGTGCGACGATGGAATTCATGGGGGACAGGGCAACGCTTTTGGAAACAGGGCGGTTTGTGGACGGCGCGGAGACCGGCGACGCCGTCGAGACCGAGGCACGGCACCGCCGCGCCGCCGACGACGGCGACACCGCGTCGATGAGCATCCTCGGAGCCATGCTGCTGCGCCGCGGCGACCTCGACGGCGCCGAGCCGTACCTGCGCGCCGCCACCGCCGACGGCGACCGTGCCGCCGCCAACAACCTCGGCGTCCTGCTGCACCAGCGCGGATACACCGAAGAGGCCGCCGGCTGGTGGCGCATCGCCGCCGTGGCCGGCTCCGCCGCCGCCGCACACGCGCTGGGCCGCTACCACCGCGAACGCGGCGACGAACCCGCCGCCGAGTACTGGCTGCGCCAGTCCGCCGAGCAGGGCCACGCCCTCGGCGCGTACGCCCTCGCCGACCTGCTGGAGCACCGCAGCGACGTCGGTGCCGAGCGCTGGCTGCGCGCCGCCGCCGAGCAGGGCCACCGCGAGGCCGCCTACCGCCTCGCCCGCGCCCTGGAGCGCAAGGCGGAGGAGCAGGGCGACGGCGCCACCGAGACCGGCACCGGCCCCAGCACCGGCACCCGCCTCGGGAGCAGCACCGGCACCCGCCTCCGCACCGGCGCCGGCACGGGTACCGGCGCCGCGACCGAGACCGCCGAGCAGTGGTACCGGCAGGCCGCCGCCCGCGGGCACCGCCGCGCCGCGCTCCACCTCGGCGCCATCCTCGAAAAGCGCGGCGAGCTCAAGGAGGCCGGCCGCTGGTACCTCACCTCCGCCAAGGACGGCGAGCCCCGCGCCGCCTGCGCGCTGGGCTTCCTCCTGCGCGACGCGGGCGACGAGGACAGCGCCGCCGTGTGGTGGCTGCGCGCCGCCCAGGACGGCGACGGCAACGCCGCCAACGCGCTGGGCGCCCTCCACGCCGCCCGCGGCGAGCACCAGACCGCCGAGCGCTGGTACCGCGCGGCCACCGACGCGGGCGACGACAACGGCGCCTACAACCTCGGGCTGCTGTACGCCGCCCAGAACCGCGTCGCCCAGGCCGAGCAGTGGTACCGCCGCGCCGCCTACGCCGGCCACCGCGAGGCCGCCAACGCCCTCGCCATCCTGCTGCTCCAGAGCGGCGACCCGAACGGCGCCGAGCCCTGGTTCTCCAAGGCGGCCGAGGCGGGCAGCGTCGACGCCGCCTTCAACCTCGGCATCCTCTACGCGGGTCGCGACGACGACCGTACGGCGCTGACCTGGTACGAGCGGGCCGCCGCGGCCGGCCACACCGAGGCCGCGCTCCAGGTCGGCATCGCCAGGCTCCGCGACGGCGACGAGCAGGAGGCGGAGCGCCACCTGCGGATCGCCGCGGGCGGCGGCAGCGCCGAGGCGGCGTTCCGCCTGGCCAGCGTCCTCGACGCGCGCCAGCCGCCGCCGGGCGCACCCGCGCTGGGCGAGCCGCAGGCGGCGAAGAGCGAGTGCGAGGAGTGGTACGAGCGGGCGGCCGAGCAGGGCCACCGCCGTGCCCAGGTGCGGATCGGCATGCTCGCCGCCGCGCGCGGGGACACCACGGAGGCGGCCCGCTGGTACCGGGTGGCCGCCGAGGCGGGCAGCCGGAACGGCGCGTTCAACCTTGGCCTGCTGCTCGCCCGCGACGGGAACGAGCGCGAGGCGGCCCTGTGGTGGACCCGCGCCGCGCGCGCCGGGCACGGCCGGGCGGCCCTGCGCCTGGCGCTGCTCGCCGCGCGCCGGGGCGAACTGGCCGAGGGGCGCCTCTGGTGCACCCGCGCGGTCGAGCTGGGTCCGGCGGAGGTGGCCGAGCGGGCGGCGCGGCTCAGCGAGGCGCTGCACCAGGAACTCACCGCGTAGCGCGACCCGTCGCGTAACGCAGCTCACTCTCCAAGGCCCGCTTATGGATTTGCACTGGTCCACGCCGTCCCGTAAGGTTGTGTTCAACGACGCGGGGTGGAGCAGCTCGGTAGCTCGCTGGGCTCATAACCCAGAGGTCGCAGGTTCAAATCCTGTCCCCGCTACTGAAACCGAAGGCCCGGATCCTCAGGATCCGGGCCTTCGGCATTTCCGTGTGCAAGCGTGCAACGCCACGGAAAAGGCCCCCGGTGTACACCGGGGGCCTTTCACTCGAACGAGTCAGGCGGTCAACGTCAGGCAGTCGACGTCAGGCGGTCGCGCAGCTCGGGCACACGCCGCGGTACGTGACCTCCACGTCCGAGATCGTGAAGCCGAAGCGCTCCGTGTCCGGCAGGTCGGACAGCGGGTCACCGGACGGGTGCACGTCGCGGATCGCGCCGCATTGGGCGCAGACCAGGTGGTGGTGCGGCCGGTGGGCGTTCGGGTCGTACCGCTTCGCGCGGCGGTCGGTGGAGACCTCCAGGACCTCGCCCAGGGTCACCAGCTCACCCAGCGTGTTGTACACGGTCGCTCGGGAGATCTCCGGGAGTCGCTCCACCGCGCGCGCGTGGACCTCGTCAGCCGTCAGATGGACGTGTTCGCCATCGAGGACCTCGGCCACGACACGGCGCTGCGCGGTCATACGCCAGCCGCGTCCGCGCAGTCGTTCCAACAGGTCGCTCATGGAAACCAGCCTAACAGGGAGGGGACTCAGTCCCGAACGGGTGTGGCTTTGGATAGACGCTTGACTTAGACAATGTCCATTGTAGGATCGGGGACGGCATTAGCCAAGGGACAGGACTTGCAGGAATGACGCAGGAGGCGCACGTGACGCAGGGACCGCTTACCACGGAGGCCGGCGCGCCGGTCGCCGACAACCAGAACAGCGAGACCGCGGGCGTCGGTGGTCCCGTTCTGGTCCAGGACCAGCTGCTGCTGGAGAAGCTCGCGCACTTCAACCGCGAGCGCATCCCGGAGCGCGTGGTCCACGCGCGTGGCGCCGGTGCCTACGGCACGTTCAAGGTGACGGCCGACGTCACCCCGTACACCCGCGCGAAGTTCCTCTCGGAGGTCGGCAAGGAGACCGAGGTCTTCCTCCGCTTCTCGACCGTCGCGGGCAACCTCGGCGCGGCCGACGCCGTGCGCGACCCGCGCGGCTTCGCGCTGAAGTTCTACACCGAAGAGGGCAACTACGATCTCGTCGGCAACAACACCCCGGTGTTCTTCATCAAGGACGCCATCAAGTTCCCCGACTTCATCCACACCCAGAAGCGCGACCCGTACACCGGCTCGCAGGAGGCGGACAACGTCTGGGACTTCTGGAGCCTGTCGCCCGAGTCGACCCACCAGGTGACCTGGCTCTTCGGCGACCGCGGCATCCCCGCCTCGTACCGCCACATGGACGGCTTCGGCTCGCACACCTTCCAGTGGAACAACGAGGCCGGCGAGGCCTTCTGGGTCAAGTACCACTTCAAGACGGACCAGGGGATCAAGAACCTCACCCAGGCCGAGGCCAACAAGCTCGCGGGTGAGGACCCGGACTCGCACCAGCGCGACCTGCGCGAGGCGATCGAGCGCGGCGAGTACCCGTCCTGGACCGTCGGTGTGCAGATCATGCCCGCCGCCGACGCCGCGACGTACCGCTTCAACCCGTTCGACCTGACCAAGGTGTGGCCGCACGCGGACTACCCGGTCATCGAGATCGGCAAGCTGGAGCTCAACCGCAACCCGGAGAACATCTTCGCCGAGGTCGAGCAGTCGATCTTCAGCCCCGCCCACTTCGTGCCGGGCATCGGTCCGTCGCCGGACAAGATGCTCCAGGGCCGCCTCTTCGCGTACGGCGACGCCCACCGCTACCGCGTCGGCATCAACGCCGACCACCTGCCGGTGAACCGCCCGCACGCCACCGAGGCGCGGACGAACAGCCGTGACGGCTTCCTGTACGACGGCCGCCACAAGGGCGCGAAGAACTACGAGCCGAACAGCTTCGGCGGCCCGCACCAGATCGACCGCCCGCTGTGGGCGCCGATCCAGGTGACCGGTGCGACCGGTGAGCAGCCGGCGCCCGTCCACGCCGAGGACAACGACTTCGTCCAGGCGGGCAACCTCTACCGGCTGATGTCGGAGGACGAGAAGAACCGTCTGATCGAGAACCTCTCCGGCTTCATCGCCAAGGTCTCGCGTGACGACATCGTCGAGCGTGCGATCAACAACTTCCGTCAGGCCGACGGAGACTACGGCAAGCGGCTGGAGGCCGCGGTCCAGGCCCTGCGCGGCTGACAGCACTGGATCGCTTGACGTAGGCAGAGGGCCGGCTCCCGCACGGGGGCCGGCCCTCAGGCCTGTCCGTGGCCGTGGTGTGGCCGCGGTGGGGCCGCCTCCTACGCCAGGGCCGCCGCCGCCTCACGCCGCCGCACGGGCGACGCCCAGCAGCGGATGATGTCGCGTACGGAGACGATGCCGACCGGCCCGGTGCCGTCCAGCACGATCAGATGCCGGAATCCGCCGTGGGCCATGGCGGTGGCGGCCTCGTCCAGGGTCCACCCCGGTGCGGCGAAGACCACGTCGGTCGTCGTGTGCGCGCCGGCGGTCTCCAGGTCCGGGTTCTGGCCAGCGCCGACGGATACGAGGATGTCGCGTTCGGTGAGGATGCCGAGGCCGCTGGTGTCGTGGTCCAGGACGACGGCCGCGCCGACGCGGCGCGCCGCCATCAGAGCGGCCGCCTGGCGGAGTGTGTGGGCGGGTCCGATGGTGAGGACCACCGTGCTCATGGCGTCACGGACGAGCATGGATGGAGCCACCTCCTTGGGTGAACCTTCTCTTCGAGAACGGATTCACAAGTTCACAAGTGGGGGGACTCTCAGAGTGGCAGCCCGGCAGGGTGGCAACAAGAGGTCTGCATCACCTGGCGCACATACGCCACGACACTCCGTGCGCGGACAGCCGCCCGTCAGGAACGCTGGTTCAGGAAACGCGGGTTCAGGAACGCTGGTTCAGGTACCCCAGCAGCTCCTCGTGCAGCAGGCCGTTCGACGCCGCCGCGTTCCCGCTGTGCGGGCCCGGCTTCCCGTCCAGGCCGGTGAAGACACCGCCCGCCTCCTGGACCACGATCGCGTTCGCCGCCATGTCCCACAGGGACAGCTCCGGCTCCGCGCACATGTCCACCGAGCCCTCGGCGACCATCATGTACGGCCAGAAGTCGCCGTAGCCGCGCGTACGCCAGCACGCGCGCGTGAGGTCCAGGAAGCCGTCCAGGCGGCCCTGCTCCTCCCAGCCGCTCAGCGAGGAGTACGCGAACGACGCGTCGGACACGTCCGCCACCTTCGACACGTGGATGCGCGTCGCCGACGACAGGCTCCGCCCGGTGTACGCGCCCAGCCCCTTCGCCGCCCACCAGCGGCGCCCGAGCGCCGGCGCCGACACCACGCCCACCACCGGCTGGAAGCCGCCCTCGCCTGCCTCCATGAGGGAGATCAGCGTCGCCCACACCGGCACGCCGCGGACGTAGTTCTTGGTGCCGTCGATCGGGTCGATCACCCAGCGGCGCGGGCCCGTGCCCTCGACGCCGTACTCCTCGCCGAGGATCGCGTCGCGCGGCCTCGCCCGCTGGAGCTGGCCCCGGATCAGCTCTTCGGCGGCCCGGTCGGCCTCGCTCACCGGCGTCATGTCCGGTTTGGTCTCGACCTTGAGGTCGAGCGCCTTGAACCGGTCCATGGTGGCGGCGTCGGCGGCATCCGCGAGGACGTGGGCAAGACGCAGATCATCGTGGTAATCGGCCATGGCTCGCACTCTATCCCGGCGGACCGGGGCCTTCCGCAGGGAGTCTTGACAGTGCGTGGCCACCCGTCAACTCTGAGCACAGAGCCGCCTGGTGCAGAGCCGCTGGTCTGGGAGGCGACGTTGCCCACTGCCCGAGACGCCCTGCTCGACGCCGCGTTCGCGGTGCTCGCCGACCTGCCCTGGCCGGCGGTGCGGATGGTGGAGGTGGCGGCCGTCGCGGGAGTGTCGAGGCAGACCCTCTACAACGAGTTCGGCAGCAAGGAGGGCCTGGCCCGCGCCCTGGTGCGGCACGAGACGGACGCGTACCTGCGCGGGGTCGAACGGGTCCTGGCCGAACGGACCGACCCTGTCGACCGGTTCCTCGCACTGACCGAGTGGACCGTCCGGGAGGCCCGGGCGAAACCCCTGCTGCGCGCCCTGCTCACCGGCTGCTGGACCGAACGGCTCCCGGCGCCCCGCCCCGCCCGCCCCCGTACGCGCGTGGCGGCCGCCCCGCCCGCGCAGCGCCGCGCCGACGAGGGGCCCCCGGAGCCCGGACAGCTGGTGGCCGTGGTGCGGGACCGGATGCGGGCGGCGGCGGGTCCGGGCATGGACCGGGACGCGTGCGAGCTGCTCGTACGGCTGGCGCTGTCGTACGTCGTGGCGCCTCAGTGGGAGGAGCCGGACAGCTGGAGGCCGATGACCCCGACGATCACCAGCGTGATCGAGACGATCTTCAGCGTCGACACCAGGTCACCGAGGAAGATCATGCCGTAGATGGCGGTCCCCGCCGCCCCGATGCCGGTCCACACGGCGTACGCCGGACCGACGTCCAGCTTCCGCAGCGAGAGGGTCAGTAGGCCGAAGCTGCCGAGCGCGAAGCAGGCGAAGGCGACCGTCGGCCACAGCCGGGTGAAGCCGTGCGAGAGCTTGAGGCAGACCGCGAAACCCGTCTCCAGTAAGCCGGCGACGATCACCAGCAGCCACGCCGTCCTCACAGTGCCTCCCGCGTCCGTGGTGATCCGTGACTGCTTCGTCCGACTTGGTGCGATTATGCACTCGCCGGGCGGCGGGAAACGCAGACGTGCGCGCGTCAGTCGCCTTCGCGTCGCTCGCGCGTGGCGAGAAGTCGCCGCAGCGAGTACAGCCGCGCCGGATCCGCGTGGCCCTCGGCCACCCACTCGTCCAGCGCGCAGTCCGGCTCGTCGTGGCTGCACGCGCGCGGGCAGCCCTCCGTGCCCGGCACCAGATCGGGGAAGGCGTTGATGACCCGGGACGGGTCCACGTGGTGCAGCCCGAAGGACCGCACGCCCGGGGTGTCGATCACCCATCCGTCCGCGCGGTCGAGCGGCAGGGCCAGCGCCGAGGTGGTGGTGTGCCGGCCGCGTCCCGTCACCGCGTTGACGTCACCGGTGAGCCGGCGCCTGTCCTCCGGGACCAGCGCGTTGACGAGCGTCGTCTTGCCGACGCCCGAGTGGCCGACGAACGCGGTGGTGCGGCCGGCGAGGTACTCGCGGACCCGGTCGGCGGCGGTGTGCCCGTCGTACAGCTCCTCGCGGCTGGTCACCACGTACGGGATGTCGAGCGCGCCGTACAGCTCCAGCAGCTTCTCGGGCGGCGCCAGGTCCGACTTGGTCAGCACCAGCAGCGGTTCGAGCCCGCCGTCGAACGCCGCGACCAGGCAGCGGTCGACCAGCCGGGGCCGGGGCTCCGGGTCGGCCAGGGCGGTGACGATGGCCAGCTGGTCGGCGTTGGCGACCACGACCCGCTCGAACGGATCGTCGTCGTCGGCCGTACGGCGCAGGACGGAGGCGCGGGGTTCGATCCGTACGATCCGGGCCAGCGTGTCCTTCTTGCCGGACAGGTCGCCGACGAGCGAGACCCGGTCACCCACCACGGCGGCCTTCCGGCCCAGTTCGCGGGCCTTCATCGCCATGACCGAACGGCCGTCGACGAGCACCGTCAGACGGCCCCGGTCCACGGTCAGGACCATCCCCTCCGCCGCGTCCTCGTGCTTCGGGCGGATGCTGGTGCGGGGACGGTTGCCCTTGCGGTTGGGCCGCGAACGGATGTCGTCCTCGTCCGTGTGCTTGCCGTAGCGGCGCATGTCGTCAGGCCTCGAGCATTCCGGTCCACATCTGCGGGAAGTCCGGCAGGGTCTTGGCGGTCGTCGCCACGTTCTCGATCAGTACGCCGTCGACGGCGAGGCCGATGATCGAACCGGCGGTCGCCATGCGGTGGTCGTCGTACGTGTGGAAGACGCCGCCGTGCAGCGGGCGGGGGCGGATGTGCAGCCCGTCCGCGGTCTCGGTGACATCGCCGCCCAGCTCGTTGATCTCCTTGGTGAGCGCGGCCAGGCGGTCCGTCTCGTGCAGGCGCAGATGGGCCACGCCGCGCAGGGTCGAGGGCGAGTCGGCGAGGGCGGCGACGGCGGCGATGCCCGGCGTGAGCTCGCCGACCTCGCTCAGGTCCACGTCGATGCCGTGGATCGTGCCCGTACCGGTGAAGGTCAGGCCCTGCTCGGTGAGCTCGCAGGAACCGCCCATCTCGGTGAAGATCTCGCGCAGCGCGTCACCGGGCTGCGTGGTGTGGGACGGCCAGTCGGGGATGGTGACCCGCCCGCCGGTGACCAGGGCGGCGGCCAGGAACGGCTGCGCGTTGGACAGGTCCGGCTCGACGGTCAGGTCGCGGCCGAGCAGCGCGGAGGGGGAGACCCGCCACACGTTCGGCTCGCCGCCCGTCTCCGGCTCGTCGACCTGGGCGCCGACCGCGCGCAGCATGTCGACGGTCATCCGGATGTGCGGCATGGACGGCAGCTTGGCGCCGGTGTGGCGGACCTCGACGCCCTGGTTGAAGCGCGGCGCGGACAGCAGCAGGGCGCTGACGAACTGCGAGGACGAGGAGGCGTCGATCTCCACCGGGCCGCCGTCCAGCGCGCCGCCGCCGTGCACGGTCAGGGGCAGGCAGCCCCGCCCGTCGTCGTCGATGCGGGCGCCCAGGGCGCGCAGGGCGTCGATCACGCCGTGCAGCGGCCGCTCGTGGGAGCGCGGGTCGCCGTCGAAGTGGACCGGGCCGTCCGCGAGCGCGGCGACCGGCGGCAGGAAGCGCATCACCGTGCCGGCGTTGCCGACGTCGACGGTGGCCGGGCCGTGCAGGCCCGCCGGGATGATCCGCCACCGCTCACCGGTGCCGTCGGGACCCACGCCCTCCTCGATGCCGACGCCCATGGTGCGCAGGGCCTCGGCCATCAGCAGGGTGTCGCGCGAGCGCAGCGGTCGGCGCAGCCAGCCGGGCTCGGAGGCGAGCGCGGCGAGGACCAGGCCACGGTTGGTGACCGACTTGGACCCGGGCACGGTGACGGTCGCGTCGACGGCGCCGCGTGCGTGGGGAGCGGGCCAGAAGTCGGAGGGCGCGGGGCTGCTATCGGTCATGCCCCTCACTTTAGACGGGCCCTATGGCCAGAGGTCACCTGCGCCGGGTTCTCATGATCAGCTGACCGGCCCGCTCCCCGCGGGGCTCACAGCCCCAGCATCCAGCGCGCCCCGCCGATCAGCGAGCACACCGACACCGCGTGGAACAGGAACAGCCACAGCACGGGCGGTACGTGGGTGAGCCGGGAGAGCTGGTCGGCGTCCGAGTCCGGCGCCCCTCCGTGCCGCCGCTTCGCCTGGAGCTCGAAGGCGGGGCGGACACCGCCCAGAAGAAGGAACCACACGGCGCTGTACGCGAACGCCGACTGGACGTCCGGCCCCGTCAGCCACGACACCAGCAGGAAGGCGGTGCCGGTGACGATCACGGTGAGCGCGCCGTACGCGTTGCGGATCATGACGAGCATGGCCGCGAGGAGCGCCGTCGCCACCCACAGCAGCAGCGTGACGCGGTGCGCCGCCAGCAGCCAGGCGCCGCCGAGGCCGAGCAGGGGCGGCGCGGTGTAGCCGGCGGCCGCCGTGAGGATCATGCCGAGCCCGGTCGGCTTGCCGCGGCTGACGGTCAGGCCGCTGGTGTCGGAGTGCAGCCGGATGCCCTGTAGGCGGCGGCCGCTGACCAGGGCGACGAGGCCGTGGCCGCCCTCGTGGGCGATGGTGATGGCGTTGCGGGCGACGCGCCAGAGTCCGGGCGGCACCGTGACGGCGAGGGCGGCGACGGCCGTGGCGATCACGAGCCACCTGTCGGGGGCCGGCTGGGTACCGATGAGGCGGTCCCAGAGGGCGGCGAGGCTCGTGCTGTCCATGGTGGGGCTGCTCCCTGGGGTCGTGGGCGTACGGAGCATCCTCCGCGTCCGGCGGGCCCGGGCTCAAGCCCCGCCCGTCCGGGGACAGGTCCTAGGCTCGTATCCGCACACACAGGAGGGGTGGTCACACGATGTGCGGACGGTACGCGGCGAGCCGGAGGCCCGAGGACCTGACGGGTCTCTTCGGCGTCGAGAAGTGGGATCCCAAGGAGAGCCTGGACGCCGACTGGAACGTGGCTCCCACCAAGGACGTCTACGCGGTCCTCGAACGCCCCCTCAAGGGAGCGGACACCCGGCGCCCGGTCCGGCAGCTGCGGGCCCTGAAGTGGGGGCCGTCCCGTCCTGGGCGAAGAACCCGGAGGGCGCCGCCCGGATGATCAACGCACGGGCGGAGACCGTCCACGAGAAGCCCTCCTTCCGGCAGGCCTTCACCACGCGCCGGTGCATCCTGCCCGCCGACGGTTATTACGAGTGGGTGACCGGCGCCGACGAGCGGCAGCTGGAGGAGCAGGGCAAGCGCAAGCGCACGCGCAAGCAGCCGTACTTCGTCACGCCCGCCGACGGTTCGGTCTTCGCGATGGCGGGCCTGTACGAGTTCTGGCGCGACCCCACCCTTCCGCCCGACCATCCGCAGGCGTGGTGGGCCACCTGCTCGGTGATCACCACGGAGGCGGACACCGACCCCCTGGGTGTGGCCCCCGCGGAGGGACCGCGTTCGCTGGGCGACATCCACCCGCGCATGCCGCTGATGCTGACGCCCGACCGCTGGGACGCCTGGCTGGACCCGGCCCGTACGGAGGTGGAGGACCTGCGCTCGCTGCTCTCGCCGCCGCCCGCGGGCCTGATGCGGGCCTACCCGGTGACGCCGGCCGTCAGCAACGTCCGCAACAACGGCCCCGAGCTGGTCGAGGAGCTGCCCGGCCCGGTGGAGGAAACCCTCTTCTAGAGAGGCTCACGGCCCGGGTTTCCGGGGCGGGCGCGGCACCATGGCACCGTGACAGAAGCTGAGATCGTGCCGACCGGTGTCGGTGACGCCCGTATCACCTGGTACGCCGCCGAGGGCGACGCCCGCCTCGTCCTGGCCCTCGGCCACGGCGCCGGGGGCGGTGTCGAGGCCCGGGACCTCCAGGCGCTCGCCGCGAGCCTGCCCGCCGCCGGGGTGACCGTCGCCCTCGTCGAACAGCCGTGGCGCGTCGCCGGGAAGAAGCTCGCCCCCGCGCCCAAGACCCTCGACGCCGCCTGGCGGGACCTGTGGCACGCCCTGCGCGTGCCCGGCCTGCCGATCGCGGCAGGAGGGCGCAGCGCCGGGGCCCGGGTCGCCTGCCGCACCGCCCGCGAGCTGGGCGCCCGGGCCGTCCTGGCGCTGAGTTTCCCGCTGCACCCGCCGGGCAGGCCGGAGAACTCCCGGGCGGACGAGCTCCTCGGCGCGGGCGTACCGACCCTCGTCGTCCAGGGCGGGAACGACCCCTTCGGCAAGCCGGCCGAGTTCCCGCAGGGGCGGGAGGAAGGCCGGTACGAGCTCGTGGAGGTCCCCTACGGGGACCATGGGTTCGCCGTGCCGAAGCGGGCGCCGCTGACCCAGGAGGAGGCGCTCACGGTGATCACCGGCGCGGTCGGGACGTGGGCGGGTGCCCTGCGGGAATGAGGAGCCGGCAGGACGTTGTTGTGACGGGCGTCGGTGAACAGAGCAGAGCCAGGAGAGGGAGTCCGTCGCATGGGTTCGATGATCTGCCCGAGCCGGTCCACGGCCACTGAGCTGGAGTGGACCGTGCTTCCCGCGGCCAGGACCGTCCCTGTCCGGGCACCGGGCGGAGCGAATCGGAAGGGACTGGCGCCGGAAGGTCGACTATTCTCCGATTCGAGCGGGTCCGCACTCGGTCTCGCCACAGCGCTGGAGGAGGTGGGTCCGGTCACTGGGACCGACACAGGGACCAACGAAGGCCCCGAGGAGACGGAGTCCGAGCGCAACGCGCGCTTCGAGCGGGACGCCCTCGGCTACCTCGACCAGATGTACTCCGCGGCCCTGCGCATGACGCGCAACCCGGCCGACGCCGAGGACCTGGTCCAGGAGACGTATGCCAAGGCGTACGGGTCCTTCCATCAGTTCCGGGAGGGGACCAACCTCAAGGCCTGGCTGTACCGGATCCTCACCAACACCTTCATCAACTCGTACCGCAAGAAGCAGCGGGAGCCCCAGCGCAGCGCCGCCGAGGAGATCGAGGACTGGCAGCTCGCCCGCGCCGAGTCGCACATGTCCACCGGTCTGCGCTCCGCCGAGTCGCAGGCGCTGGACCACCTGCCCGACTCCGACGTGAAGGAAGCCCTCCAGGCCATCCCGGAGGAGTTCCGCATCGCCGTGTATCTGGCCGACGTAGAGGGCTTTGCGTACAAGGAGATCGCGGACATCATGGGGACGCCCATCGGTACGGTGATGTCCCGACTGCACCGTGGCCGCCGCCAGCTGCGCGGCATGCTCGAGGACTACGCCCGCGAACGCGGACTGGTCCCCGCGGGCGCCGGAGAGTCGTCGAACAACGGGAAAGGCTCGGGCTCATGAGCTGCGGAGAGCCGCACGAGACGGAATGCGCAGAGGTCCTGGACCATCTCTACGAGTTCCTCGACCGTGAGATGCCCGACAGCGACTGCACCAAGTTCGAGGTGCACTTCGAGGAGTGCTCCCCGTGCCTGGAGAAGTACGGGCTGGAGCAGGCCGTGAAGAAGCTGGTCAAGCGGTGCTGCGGCCATGACGACGTGCCGAGCGACCTGCGGGCCAAGGTCATGGGCCGCATCGAGCTGATCCGCGCGGGCGAGACCGTGCCCGACCACGACGTGTCCGCCGGGCCCGCACCCGCCACCCAGGAGTGAGCGCGGGGCCGATCTGCGGGTCTGTCACCCGAAGGGGCTAATCGATTCCGTCCGCCGCCACCGGAAGGGCACCGGCTCGTAGCCTGGCGCTCGATTCGGAGGGCCGGCGGGAGGCGGAAACGGTGGCGGGCATTCCGGTGGGGGCTTGGGCTTACCTCGCGGGCGCCGTGCTGTGCGCCTCCGCGTGCGCGCTGCCCGCGCTCGACCCGGCCGCCGAGACCCCGTGGGGAGCGGTCGCGCTCCTCGCCGCGCTCTACGCCTTCTGCGAGTGGCCCGCCCGGTGGTCGGCCACCGGCCGCGCGACCTGGCGGGTGCCCGGCGGCTCCTCCGTACCGGTGAGCGCCGGGTCGTTCTTCCCCGTCCTGCTCGCCGCCGCGCTGCTGCTGCCGCCCGCCGCGGCCGCCCTCGTCGCCGTACCCGGGGCCCTGGCCGCCCCCGTAGAGCAGCGGCCCGCCGCACCCCGGCGGATCTGGCGCGCCGCACGGCTGGCCATCGCCGCCTGGGCGGCCGCGTGGGCCGCCGCCCGGACGTCGGTCGCCTTCGGCGGCGGCCCCGACGCCCTGGCGGCCGCGCCCGGCTTCCCGTACGTGCTGCTCCCCGCGAGCGTCTCGACGCTCGCCTTCTGCCTCGTTCTCACCGCCCTCGACGGCGGGATCCTGGCCACCGCCGAACGCCTGCCGCTGCGCAGCGCCTGGCGCGGGCTGCTGCCGCGCTCGCTGGCGCCGCACGCCGTGCACGGGCTGGCCGGGCTGATGATGGCCGTCCTGTGGCGCAGCCCGTACGGCTGGCCCGCCGCGCTCTTCGTGCTGCTGCCCATGTACGTCTCCTGCTGGATGTTCGCGCAGGTCCACCGCGAGCGCGCCGCCCACCAGGCGACGATCCGGGCCCTGGTCCAGGCCGTCGACATCAAGGACACCTACACACGCGGCCACAGCGAGCGCGTCGGCCACGCGTCGGTGCTGATCGCCCGCGAGCTGGGCATGGACGAGGCGCGCCTGGAGGTGATCCGCTTCGCCGGGATCCTGCACGACGTCGGAAAGCTCGGCGTGCCGACGCGGGTGCTGCGCAAGGACGGGCCGCTGACCCCGGAGGAGCGGCGGGTGATCGAGCTGCACCCGGAGTACGGGCACGAGATGGTGCGCGGCATCGGGTTCCTCGGGGAGGCGCGGGCGGCGATCCTCCACCACCACGAACGGATGGACGGCAGCGGCTACCCGTACGGGCTGAGCGGCCGCCAGATCCCCGAGTTCGCCCGGGTCGTGGCCGTGGCGGACGCCTTCGACGCGATGACGTCGACCCGCTCCTACCGCCGCGCGCGGCCGATCGCCACGGCGCTGGCGGAGCTGGAGCGGTGCGCGGGCACGCAGTTCGACCCCCGGATGGTACGGGCCCTGGTGCGGGCGCTGGAGCGGCACGGCTGGGAGCCGGCCGTCACCGCCGACGACTCCCGCGACCCGGCACGCCGAAACGTCCCTCCACCGCGTGACCGGCCGCGCCCCCCGGAGCCGCCGCCCCCCGGCACGTCCGAGGGCGCCGCGGACACCTCGCGGGGCCGGGCCCGGTGAGGGCGCTCAGGGCCGTCCACGCGACGGCCGCCGCGCTCACCACCGCCGGGCTCGCCTGGACGCTGTGGCACGGCATCGCCGAGCCCGGCACCGCGCTCGCCTTCGGCCTGCTCATCGCGGTCGGGGAGCTCGCCCGCTGGGCCGCCCGGCCCGGCGTGGCGGCGCCCGTGCTCGCGGAGCCGTGGGGGCGCGAAGCCGCGCCCCTCGGTGCCGCCGGGGCGCTCGCGTACGCCCTGCTCGGCGAGTCCGCCGGGCGGCCCACCACGCACGGGGTGCTCCAGACGGTCGCCGTCGTCTTCGCCGCGGCGCTCGCCGGAGCCGTACCGCACGTAGCCCGGGGCTGCGGGCCGGCGCTGGACCACCTGGCCCGCCGAGTGCTGACCACGGCGTTCGCCGCCGTCTGCTTCCAGCCCCTCTACAACTCCGGCCGGCTTGACCAGACCGTCGGACAGGGCCCCTTCTACGCCCTGTTCCTGGTCCTGCTGCTGGTGCTGACCGCCCTGTGCGACGCCGTCCTCGCCGCCCTCATGCTGCGGGCCCGCACCGGATACCGCTTCGGGCCCCTCCTCCGCGACGAACTGCGCGCCCTGCTCGGCGTCGGCTCCGCGGTGTGCGCGACCGGTGCCGTCATCGCCCTCGCCGTCGCGGCGGCCGGACTGTGGGCGCTGCCCCTCTTCTGCGTGCCCCTGCTCCTGACCCAGCTGTCCTTCCGCCGGTACGCCGCCGTCCGGGCCACGTACCGCCAGACCATCGCCTCCCTCGCGCGTGCCACCGAGATCGCCGGGTACACGACCCCGGGACATGCCCACCGGGTCGCCGCGCTCAGCCTCGCCGTGGGGCGGGAGCTGGGGCTGTCGGAACCCGACCTGACCGTGCTGGAGTACGCCGCACTGATGCACGACATCGGACAGCTGTCCCTGGTCGACCCCGTACCCGAGGGCGCCACCGCCCTCCTCCCGGCCGCCGAGCAGCGGCGCATCGCCCTCCTCGGCGGGGCCGTGGTCCGCCAGACCGGCGTCCCGGCGGCCGTCGCGGTCGTCGTGGAGCGGCAGGCCGACCCGTACCGGGAGCAGCCGCTGCCCGCCCGGATCGTCCGCGCCGTCAACGCGTACGACGACCTGGCGGGGGAAACCGCTCAGGGGTCCCTCACCGCCCTGGAACAGCTGAGGCTGGGCACCGCGCGCGACTACCACCCCGCGGTGGTGGAATCCCTGGCCAGAGTGGTGGCCCGGGGCTGCGTCACCGGTCGCACACCTGGGTAACCCATGGGTAATGAGCGGGCGCCCGACCCGGCATGGTTGGATGCGAACAAGAGGGTGTCCGGGGGCAGAGACCTTCAGCGGAAGCGACCGGCAGACCGGCAGGCGGGAATCGTGAGGATCTTCGGGAAGGTACGGCATCGGCCCTCCGCCTCGTGGCGGCAGGCCACCGACCGCGCGTTCACGCTGATCGGGGACGGGCGGTACGAGGACGCGGGGGCGCTGCTGACGCGCGCGGCGGACCTGGAGCCCTGGCTCTCGGAGTCCTGGTTCAACCTGGCGCTGCTGCACAAGTTCCGGCACGACTGGGAGCAGGCGCGCACGGCGGGCCTGCGGGCGGTCGCGCTGCTCGACAAGGACACCGGCGCCCCGGACTGGTGGAACGTCGGCATCGCCGCCACCGCGCTCCAGGACTGGCCGCTGGCGCGCCGCGCCTGGCAGGCGTACGGCCTGAAGGTGCCGGGGGACGCCGCGGCGAGCGGTGAGCCGACCGGGATGGAGCTGGGCAGCGCCGCCGTACGGCTGTCGCCGGAGGGCGAGGCCGAGGTGGTGTGGGGCCGCAGGCTCGACCCGGCCCGGATAGAGGTGCTCTCCATTCCGCTGCCGTCCTCCGGCCGGCGCTGGGGCGAGGTCGTCCTGCACGACGGGGTCCCCAATGGAGAGCGCACCACGTCCGCCGGGCACAGCTTCCCGGTGTTCGACGAGATCGAGCTGTGGGCGCCGTCGCCCGTACCGACCTGGGTGGTGCTCCTGGAGGCGGCCACCGAGGCCGACCGGGACGCCCTGGAGCAGCTGGCGGCCGACGCCGGGTTCGCCGCCGAGGACTGGTCCTCGTCGGTACGGCTGCTGTGCCGGCCCTGCTCCGAGTCGCGCATGCCGAGCGCCGAGGGCGAGGGCGAGCACCTGGACCCGCACGACCACAGCGAGCCGGGGCACCCGGGGCCGCTCGGGCACCGCTCGCCGGGCGAGCTGTGGGTCCCGGAGCGCGAGTGCGGCATCGCGGCGCCCGCCGGGCTGGTGCGCGGGCTGCTGGACGGCTGGGTGGCCGACAGCCCCGACAGCCGCGAGTGGCGGGATCTCGAAGAAGTCTGCTGAGCCGGGCCGTAGGCTGTACCAGCACATCAGGCACGCATGCATCGGGTACTGAGAAAGGCGCAGAGGCGGACATGGCGCAGCAGGAGACGGTTCCGTACGTCGACGACGAGGGTTTCATCATCGACACGGAGGACTGCGAGGAGCGCGAGCGCGCCCACCGGGAGCGCGGCACGTCCCGCCCGATCACCGTCGTCGGGAACCCGGTGCTCCACAAGGAGTGCAAGGACGTCACCGAGTTCGACGACTCGCTGGCCCAGCTGATCGACGACATGTTCGCCAGCCAGCGGACCGCGGAGGGCGTCGGTCTGGCGGCCAACCAGATCGGTGTGGACCTGAAGGTGTTCGTCTACGACTGCCCGGACGACGAGGGCATCCGGCACGTGGGCGTCGTCTGCAACCCCGTGCTGGAGGAGCTGCCGCCGGAGCTGCGCGTGCTCGACGACTCCAACGAGGGCTGCCTGTCCGTCCCGACGGCGTACGCCTCGCTGGCGCGGCCTGACTACGCCGTCGTGCGCGGCCAGGACGCCAAGGGCAACCCCATCAAGGTGCGCGGGACCGGGTACTTCGCCCGCTGCCTCCAGCACGAGACGGACCACCTGTACGGCTACCTGTACATCGACCGGCTGTCGAAGCGGGACCGCAAGGACGCGCTGAAGCAGATGGAGGCGGGTACGCCGCGCTATCCGGTCGTCGCCAACGACTGACCTGTACGAGCCCGAAGGGCCCCGCTCACCCGGTGAGCGGGGCCCTCCTCGTACGTCAGAGGTCAGAAGTCCTCGTCGAGGTCGACCGAGCCCTCCACCGCCACCTGGTAGGCGGAGGGGCGGCGCTCGAAGAAGTTCGTGAGCTCCTGGACGCCCTGGAGCTCCATGAACGAGAACGGGTTCTCCGAGCCGTACACCGGCGCGAAGCCGAGGCGCATCAGGCGCTGGTCGGCGACGCACTCCAGGTAGGCGCGCATGGAGTCGGTGTTCATGCCGGGCAGGCCGTCGCCGCACAGGTCGCGGGCGAACTGCAGCTCCGCCTCGACGGCTTCCCGCAGCATGTCGGTGACCTGCTGCTGGAGCTGGTCGTCGAAGAGGTCCGGCTCCTCCTTGCGGACCGTGTCGACCACGTCGAAGGCGAAGCTCATGTGCATCGTCTCGTCGCGGAACACCCAGTTGGTGCCGGTCGCCAGGCCGTGCAGCAGACCGCGCGACCGGAACCAGTACACGTAGGCGAAGGCCCCGTAGAAGAACAGGCCCTCGATGCACGCGGCGAAGCAGATGAGGTTGAGCAGGAAGCGGCGGCGGTCGGCCTTCGACTCCAGCCGGTCCAGCTTCTCGACGGAGTCCATCCACCGGAAGCAGAACTCCGCCTTCTCGCGGATGGAGGGGATGTTCTCCACGGCGGCGAAGGCGGCCGCCCGGTCCTCCGGATCGGGGAGGTAGGTGTCGAGCAGCGTCAGATAGAACTGGACGTGCACGGCCTCCTCGAACAGCTGCCGCGACAGGTACAGCCGCGCCTCGGGGGAGTTGATGTGCTTGTAGAGCGTCAGCACCAGGTTGTTCGCGACGATCGAGTCGCCCGTCGCGAAGAACGCGACCAGCCGGCCGATCAGGTGCTGCTCGCCGGGCGTCAGCTTGGCGAGGTCGGCGACGTCGGAGTGGAGGTCGACCTCCTCCACGGTCCAGGTGTTCTTGATGGCGTCCCGGTAGCGCTCGTAGAAGTCCGGGTAGCGCATGGGGCGGAGGGTGAGCTCGAAGCCCGGGTCGAGAAGGTTCTTCGCAACGGACATTACTGGCAGGCCTCGCAGGACTCGGGGTTTTCCAGGGAGCAGGCGACCGCGTCCTCCGGGGTCACCTGGGCGGGTACGGGGGCGGACGCCTGGGCGGCGCGCGCGATACGGGTCGCCGGGCGCGAGCGCAGGTAGTACGTCGTCTTCAGGCCCTGCTTCCAGGCGTACGCGTACATCGACGACAGCTTGCCGATGGTCGGCGTCTCCATGAACAGGTTCAGCGACTGCGACTGGTCCAGGAACGGCGTACGCGCCGCCGCCATGTCGATCAGGCCGCGCTGGGGGATCTCCCACGCCGTGCGGTACAGCGTGCGGATCTCCTCCGGCACCCACGAGAAGCCCTGCACCGAGCCGCTCGCCTCGCGCAGCGCCTCGCGGGTCTGCGCGTCCCACACGCCGAGTCGCTTCAGGTCCTCCACCAGGTACGAGTTGACCTGGAGGAACTCGCCGGACAGCGTCTCGCGCTTGAAGAGGTTGGAGACCTGCGGCTCGATGCACTCGTACACACCGGCGATCGAGGCGATCGTCGCGGTCGGCGCGATGGCGAGCAGCAGCGAGTTGCGCATGCCGACGGCGGCGATGCGCTCGCGCAGGGCGGCCCACCGCTCCGGCCAGGTCAGCTCGGTGTCGTAGTGGTCCGGGTGCAGCACGCCGCGCGCGGTGCGGGTCTGCTCCCAGGCGGGCAGCGGGCCGTTGCGCTCGGCGAGGTCGGCGGAGGCCTCGTACGCCGCCAGCATGATCCGCTCGGCGATCCGCGTGGACAGGGCGCGCGCCTCGGGGGAGTCGAACGGCAGCCGCAGCTTGAAGAAGACGTCCTGGAGGCCCATCGCGCCCAGGCCGACCGGCCGCCACCGGGCGTTGGACCGCCCGGCCTGCTCGGTCGGGTAGAAGTTGATGTCCACCACCCGGTCGAGGAAGGTCACGGCGGTGCGGACGGCCTCGTCCAGCCGCTCCCAGTCGATGTCCCCGCCGCTGACGAACGCGCCGAGATTGACCGAGCCGAGGTTGCAGACGGCGGTCTCGCCGTCGTTCGTCACCTCGATGATCTCGGTGCAGAGGTTGGAGGAGTGGACGACCGCGCCGGGCTCGGCGGTCTGGTTGGCCGTACGGTTCGAGGCGTCCTTGAACGTCATCCAGCCGTTGCCGGTCTGGGCCAGGGTCCGCATCATCCGCCCGTACAGGTCACGGGACGGCATGGTCTTGCGGGCGAGACCCTTGGCCTCGGCGGCGCGGTACGCGGCGTCGAACTCGTCGCCCCACAGGTCGACCAGCTCGGGCACGTCCGACGGCGAGAACAGCGACCACTCGGCGTCGGCGTTGACCCGGCGCATGAACTCGTCCGGGATCCAGTGCGCGAGGTTGAGGTTGTGGGTGCGCCGGGCGTCCTCGCCCGTGTTGTCGCGCAGCTCCAGGAACTCCTCGATGTCCGCGTGCCACGTCTCCAGGTACACGGCGGCCGCACCCTTGCGCCGCCCGCCCTGGTTCACGGCCGCGACCGAGGCGTCGAGGGTCTTCAGGAACGGCACGATGCCGTTGGAGTGCCCGTTCGTGCCCCGGATCAGCGAACCGCGGGCGCGGATGCGCGAGTACGACAGGCCGATGCCGCCCGCGTGCTTCGACAGCCGCGCCACCTGGTGGTAGCGGTCGTAGAGGGAGTCCAGCTCGTCCAGCGGCGAGTCCAGCAGGTAGCACGACGACATCTGCGGGTGGCGCGTACCGGAGTTGAACAGCGTGGGCGAGGAGGGCAGGTAGTCGAGGCGGCTCATCAGGCCGTACAGCGCGGCGACCTCGTCCAGGGCGCGCACGCTGTCGTCCTCGGCCAGCCCGCAGGCGACCCGCAGCAGGAAGTGCTGCGGCGTCTCGATCACCTTGCGCGTGATCGGGTGCCGGAGCAGATAACGCGAGTAGAGCGTGCGCAGCCCGAAGTAGCCGAACCGGTCGTCGGCCGCCGGATCGACCAGCCCGTCCAGCCGCTCGCGGTGGACGCGGACGAACGCGGCGGTGCGGTCGGCGATCAGCCCCTCGCGGTGGCCCACGGCGACGGACCCGGAGAACGAGGTGACCCCCTGCGAGGCCGCCTCCGCCGCGATGCCGATGGTCAGCAGCCGGGCCGCGAGCCGCGAGTACGCCGGGTCCTCGGCGATCAGGCCGGCGGCCGCCTCGGTGGCGAGCTCCCGCAGCTCCGCCTCGTCCGACCCGGCGTGCCGGCCGCGCAGCGCGGCGGCGGCGACCCGGCCGGGGTCGGTGTCGGGCAGGTCGGCGGTCAGGTCGGTCAGGGTGCGGAGCAGTACGGTCCCGGGACCGTCGCTCGCGTCGTTCCCGTCGCTCTGGCTCGCTGACACCGGTTCGGCTGGCGCGATGGTCACGTGGGGCTCTCCCTCGCTCGGCTCGGGGCCACCGGCGGCGCGGGCAGGGGAGCGGGGCGCCACCGGGCACAGGGGCGCACGTATCCGCGTCCACCGGCCCATTCCGCGAGGCCCGGACGTCTGGGCACCCGGACCGGACGGCCGGGCGCGCTGCCGGCAGGTGCTCGGACTCGTGGAGGCACAAAGGCACACCAACACACCGTTGCGGGACAGTTCCGGATTCGCACCGGATTCCCCTGCGGCGACAGCGAGATGAGCATACATGTGGGGGGCGGTCGCTGGACCGCCCCCCACATCTTGTGTCGGCCGACACAAGTCATGCCCTCACAGATGCAGCGCGTACGTGTGCAGCGTGACCCCGGGAACCGGGGTCCAGTCGCGCTCCGGGGTCCGTACGAACCCCAGCCGCTCGTACACCCGGTGGGCCGCCCGCATCGCCTGCTGGGAGGAGAGCACCACCCGGCGGCAGCCGTCGGTCGCCCGCGCCCGCTCGACGCACGCCCGGACGAGCGCCTCCCCGGCACCCCTCCGTCGGTCCTGGCGCGCGACCGCGAGCATCCGGATCTCGGCCTCGCCGTCCCCGGCCGTCTCTGCCAGAGGCCCGCCGCCCGCCACGAACGTCACGCCGCCCACCAGCCGCTCGTCCCGCTCCACGGCCACGAGGACCTCGGCCTCGGCGGCCCGGCGGGCCACGTCCCGCAGTTCGATCAGATACTCGTCGCTGTCGGCGAAGGCCAGCAGCCCGTCGCCGAGGTACGCCTGCGCCGTGAGCTCGCCCAGCGCCTCGTGCTCCTCCGGCCGTACCGCCCTGATGGTGATGTCCATGGGCTCAGAGTGCACAAGAACGGGCCGCCGCGCTTCCGCTGGGGAAGCGTGACGGCCCGTCGTACGCGGATGGGTCAGTCGTGCGGCCTCAGTGGCCGGAGCCCGCCGTGGCCTTGGGGAGCTCCACCTGGACGCCCGGGTCGCCCGCGTCCGCCGTGTAGTCCTCCGGCGAGGTCTCGTCGATGCCCTCCGGAGCCTTGACGGCCTTGAGGACGAAGGTGAGGACGACCACGACCAGGGCGTTGAGGACGAACGCGGTGAGGCCGATGTAGCCGATCTCGCCGATGCCGGGGATCTCGGCGGACGAGCCGCCGAAGTGCTTCTGGGTCGGGCTCGCGACGCCGTACGCGGCGGCCGTGCCGTAGACCATGCCGACCGCCCAGCCGGCGAGCAGCGCCCAGCGGTGGAACCAGCGGGTGAACAGGCCGCCCACCAGCGCCGGCAGGGTCTGGAGGATCCAGATGCCGCCGAGCAGCTGGAAGTTGATGGCGACGGTCTTGTCCATGGTGAGGACGAAGGCCAGCGCGCCCACCTTCACCAGCAGCGACACCAGCTTGGACACCTTCGTCTCCTGCTCCGGGGTGGCGTCCGGTTTCAGGAAGTCCTTGTAGATGTTGCGGGTGAAGAGGTTGGCCGCGGCGATGGACATGATGGCCGCGGGGACCAGCGCGCCGATGCCGATGGCCGCGAAGGCGACGCCCGCGAACCAGTCCGGGAACATGTTCTCGAACAGCTGCGGGATGGCCAGCTGGCCGTTCTGCACCTTCACGCCCGCCGCGATCGCCATGAAGCCGAGCAGCGCCAGCAGGCCCAGCATCAGCGAGTACAGCGGCAGGATCGTGGTGTTGCGGCGGATCACGTCACGGCTGCGCGAGGAGAGCGTCGCCGTGATCGAGTGCGGGTACATGAAGAGCGCCAGCGCCGAGCCGAGCGCGAGGGTCGCGTACCCCCACTGGCCCATCTCGCCCGGCACCAGGGCACCGCGTGGCTTGTCGGTCGCCGGGTTGACCTGCGCGTACGCCTCGCCCGCCTTGCTGAAGATCTCGTCGAAGCCGCCCAGCTTGATGGGGATGTAGATGATCGCCACCGCGATGACGATGTAGATCAGCGTGTCCTTGACGAAGGCGATCATCGCTGGCGCGCGCAGCCCGGAGGAGTACGTGTACGCCGCGAGGACACCGAAGGCGATCAGCAGCGGCAGGTCCTTGATGAACCAGTGCGTGGTCTCGCCGCCGCCCACGCCCATCACGTCCAGCACCGCCTGGATGCCGACGAGCTGGAGCGCGATGTACGGCATGGTGGCGAGGATGCCGGTCAGGGCCACCGCCAGCGACAGGCCCTTCGAACCGAAGCGGCCGCGCACGAAGTCGGAGGTGGTGACGTACCCGTGCTTGTGCGACACCGACCACAGGCGCGGCAGGAAGGTGAAGATCAGCGGGTAGACGAGGATCGTGTACGGGACGGCGAAGAAGCCCGCCGCGCCCGCCGCGTAGATGGCCGCCGGGACGGCGACGAAGGTGTACGCCGTGTAGAGGTCGCCACCCAGCAGGAACCAGGTGATCCAGGTGCCGAACGACCGGCCGCCCAGGCCCCATTCGTCCAGGCTGTGCTCGTTCTCGGCCTTGCGCCAGCGGGAGGCCATGAAGCCCATGACCGTGACGGCCAGGAAGAAGAAGATGAAGACGGCGAGTGCGACGCCGTTCACGCCGTCCTTCACTGCGACGCACCCCCCTTGCGGGACCGCTGGTCACGGTGCCACAGCTTGTACGCCACCATCGTCAGCAGGGTCGATATGACGACCCAGGCCATCTGGTACCAGTAGAAGAACGGGATCCCGATGAGCGTCGGCTCGACCTTCGCGTACGAGTCGACCCAGAGCATCGCCACGAACGGCGCGAGCAGGCAGAGCGCCACCACCACCCGCACCGGGGTGACCACTGGTTGTTTCTCCTGTGTCATACGGCGTCCCGTCCCCTCACTGATCACCTGGCGTCGTGCGCACGCAATCTAAGGGACCGTTCCGCGCCATGGAACCCCGGTCCGCATAACGGACGTGTCTCGGGCGGACCGGGGAGGCCGGGGTGGGGGAGGGCCGTGGCCGGGGGCGGGTGTCAGCCGTTCGGGCGCTTCAGCCGCGCCACGAACTTGTACCGGTCGCCCCGGTACACGGAGCGCACCCACTCGACCGGGTGGCCGTTCTCGTCCAGCGAGTGACGCGACAGCATCAGCATCGGCAGGCCGACGTCCGTGCCGAGCAGCCCCGCCTCGCGCGGTGTGGCCAGCGAGGTCTCGATGGTCTCCTCGGCCTCCGCGAGCCGGACGTCGTACACCTCCGCCAACGCCGTGTACAGCGAGGTGTACTTGACCAGCGAGCGCCGCAGCGCGGGGAAGCGCTTCGCGCTCAGGTGCGTGGTCTCGATGGCCATCGGCTCGCCGCTCGCCAGCCGCAGCCGCTCGATGCGCAGCACGCGCCCGCCCGCCGAGATGTCGAGCAGCCCGGCGAGGGTGTCGTCGGCCGTGACGTACCCGATGTCCAGGAGCTGCGAGGCGGGTTCGAGGCCCTGGGCGCGCATGTCCTCGGTGTACGAGGTCAGCTGGAGCGCCTGCGACACCTTCGGCTTCGCGACGAACGTCCCCTTGCCCTGGATGCGTTCCAGGCGGCCCTCGACGACCAGCTCCTGAAGCGCCTGGCGCACGGTGGTGCGAGAAGTGTCGAACTCGGCGGCGAGCGTGCGCTCCGGGGGCACCGGGGTGCCCGGGGGCATGGTCTGCGTCATGTCGAGCAGATGCCGCTTGAGCCGGTAGTACTTGGGCACGCGTGCGGTGCGAGTGGCCGTCCCGGTCTCGCTCTCGGTGCTGCCGCCCCCGTCCGTGGCCATGGCCGCCCGCCTTCCCGACTCCTGTGCTGCTGCCGTCACCGGCTCCTCCGTCCCTTGCGGCTCACATGGTGGCACGGACCGGTCACGGGTCGTCGCCCCTCCTCAGGTGTCGGTCTCGTAACGGAGCCGACTGCCCTTCTTATACACCCTTGACACCCCAGAAGGTCTAGGCCAAGCTCCGGGCTACTGGTCTAAACCATTAAAGACCGGTCCCAGTCCCACGGGCAGCACGGGCAGTACACGTACACGTCGTATGGCCGTCGTATGGCTTCGCGGTGGGGGCAAAGGGTTGCAGGCATCCTGAGGAGGGTGGCGTGAAGCGCAAGCTCATCGCGGCGATCGGCGTCGCGGGCATGATGGTCGGCGTGGCGGCGTGTGGTTCCGACAAGGGCGGGGACGCCGCGGGGGGCGGCGCCAAGGAGCTCACCGTCTGGCTGACGGTCGACGCCCAGAACAACTGGCCGGACCTGGTGAAGGCGGCCGACGACGCGATGGCGCAGAAGTACCCGGGCATCAAGATCAAGCACGAGTACTACGGCTGGCCGGACAAGAACGCCAAGCTCGACGCCGTACTCGCCACGGACAAGGCGCCGGACGTGGTCGAGATGGGCAACACCGAGATGCTCGGCTACATGGTGAAGGGCGCCTTCGCCGAGGTCGACCCGAAGAAGTTCGAGCAGTCGGACCAGTGGCTGGACGGACTCAAGGAGTCCGTCACCTACGAGGGCAAGACCTACGGCGTCCCCTACTACGCCGGCGGCCGCGTGGCCACGTGGCGCAAGGACGTCGCCGCCGAGGTTGGCGTGAAGACCCCGCCGAAGACGTACGCCGAACTGACCGCCGCCCTGGACAAGATCCAGGCGAAGAAGGGCGACAAGTTCAGCGGCTGGTACCAGCCTTCGCCGGACTGGTACGCCGCGATGTCCTTCGTGTACGACGCGGGCGGCTCCATCGCCAAGAAGGACGGCGACACCTGGAAGGCCAACCTGTCCTCGCCCGAGTCCCTCAAGGGCCTCAACGAGTACAAGAAGGTCCTCGACACCTACATGAAGGCCGACAAGACCAAGGACGAGTCCGACCGTCCGATCGTCTTCGGCCAGGGCAACGCCGCGATGATCTTCGCGGCCGCCTGGGAGGGCGGCACCGCCGCCGACCCGAAGAACGACAAGACGGGCAAGCTCAAGGACTCCCTCGAGAACTTCGTGATGCCCGGCCCGTCCGGCAAGAACATCCCCGTCTTCCTCGGCGGTTCGGACCTCGCCATCCCGGTCAAGTCCAAGGCGCAGGACGTCGCGGCCGAGTGGATCAACGCCTACACCGGCGCCAAGGGCCAGAAGGGTCTGCTCGCCAAGGGCAACCTGCCCAACAACAAGACCGACCTCGCGACCCTGAAGGCCGACCCGAAGACGGCGGTCGCCGCCACCGCGGCCGAGTCCAACTGGTTCGTCCCCATGGCACCCGGCTGGGGCCAGGTCGAGAAGGCGCAGACCCTCAAGACCCTGCTCCAGGAGATCGGTACCGGCAAGAAGTCGGTCGAGGCCGCCGCGAAGGACGCGGACGCCGCGATCGACAAGGTCATCAACACCAAGTGACCTGACGCCGGGGCCCCGCCACCGCCGGGCGGGGCCCCGGCGCCCGTACGAGAAGAGGGACCGCTGTCGCGATGAGTGCCGCCGACACAACCACTGCCAAGGTGCCGCCCACGCGGCCATCGCCGGTACGGGATTCCGCCCCGACCGGTGGCCCCGCGAAGGGGCCCGGGAAGCGGGCCGGGAAGCCCGGAACCGGGGGAGCCGCGGTGCCGTGGGCGCTGCTCGCGCCCTGCCTGCTCGTTCTCCTGCTGGTCCTCGGCTATCCGCTGGTGCGGCTGGTCACCCTCGCCTTCCAGAAGTTCGAACAGCCCCAGCTGTGGGGCTTCAAGGAGCCCGAGTCCGTCGGCTTCGGGAACTTCGCCAAGATCCTCGGGGACGGCGAGTTCTGGGCCGTCGTGCTGCGGACCGTGGTCTTCGCCGCCGGCGCGGTGGTCTTCACCATGGTCATCGGCATGCTGATCGCCCTGCTGCTCCAGCGCGTCTCCGGCTGGGTCAAGACTCTGATCAACATCGCGCTGGTCGCGAGCTGGGGCATGCCCATCATCGTCGCCACCGCCATCTTCAAGTGGCTCTTCGACGCCGACTACGGCGTCCTGAACTGGCTGCTCAGCAAGGTGCCCGGCGTCGACATGATCGGGCACAACTGGTTCGCCAGCGGCCCCCAGGGCCTGGCCGTGATCATGCTGCTGGTCGTGTGGGGCGCGGTGCCCTTCGTCGTCATCACGCTCAGCGCCGGCCTCACCCAGGTGCCCAAGGAGCTGGAGGAGGCCGCGCGCCTCGACGGCGCCGGCGCCTGGGGCGTCTTCCGGTACGTCACCCTGCCGATCCTCAAGCCGATCATCGTGATGCTCACGACGCTGTCGGTGATCTGGGACATGGGCGTCTTCCCGCAGGTCTTCGTGATGCGCAACGGCCACCCGGAGGCCGAGTTCCAGCTCCTGACGACGTACTCGTACGACAAGGCCTTCGTGGTCAACGACTACGGCGGCGGTTCGGCGATCGCGGTCGTCACCGTGGTCCTGCTGCTCGGTGTCGTCGCCGTGTACATGCGTCAGATGCTCAAGATCGGAGAAGTCGAGTGAGCGCCACGACCACCGCGCCGCGCACCAAGCCCGGGGGTACGTCCGAGGGCGCGTCCGCGCGCAAGCCCGGCGGCAAGCTCGGCTGGAACCTGATCGGCCTGCTCGTCTTCGTCTCCATCGGCTTCCCGGTCTACTGGATGCTGAACACGGCGTTCAAGCCGGCCAAGGACGCCATCGACCCCGATCCGCACTTCTTCCCCCGCACGTTCACCCTGGAGAACTTCGAGCGCGCCCTCCAGATCGCGGACTTCTGGGGGCCGGTCGGCCGCTCGCTGGTCGTCTCGTTCGTCGTCGTCCTCATCGGCATCGTCGTCGGCCTGCTGGCCGCGCTCGCCATCTCGCGCTTCGCCTTCCGCGGCCGCAAGATCGTGATCGTCGGCATCCTCGCGATCCAGATGGTCCCGCTCGTCGCGATGATCATCCCGGTCTTCCTGCTGCTCAACGACCTCGGTCAGTACGACAAGCTCACCGGCCTGATCATCACGTACCTCACCTTCATCCTCCCCTTCACGGTGTGGACGCTGCGCGGCTTCATCGTCAACATCCCCAAGGAGCTGGAGGAGGCGGCGATGGTCGACGGCTGCACCCGCACCGGCGCCTTCGTCCGGGTGGTGTTCCCGCTGCTCGCCCCCGGCATGGTCGCGACCTCCGTCTACGGCTTCATCCAGGCCTGGAACGAGTACCTGTACGCCCTGATGCTGATGAGCCAGCAGAACCAGACGGCCACCGTCTGGCTGGGCAACTTCACCACCAAGAACGGGACCGAGTACGCCCCGATGATGGCCGGCGCCACGATGATGGCCGTTCCCGTCGTCATCCTCTTCCTCCTCGTCCAGCGCAAGATGGCCGCGGGTCTGACCGCCGGCGCAGTGAAGGGATAACGGCCCTCCATGACGACCCTCGTACGCGGTGCCTCCCCGACCCTCGTCCGGGACGCGCTCACCGTCCTGCAGCCGGGCTTCACCGGCACCACGCCGCCCGACTGGCTGCTGCGCCGCATCGGCGAAGGGCTCGCCTCCGTCGGCGTGTTCGGGCGCAACGTCACCGACCCCGAGCAGCTGACCGCGCTGACCGCCCGCCTGCGGGCCGAGCGGGACGACCTCCTCGTCGCGATCGACGAGGAGAGCGGCGACGTCACCCGCCTGGAAGTGCGCACCGGCTCGTCCTTCCCCGGCAACTACGCGCTCGGCACGGTCGACGACACCGACCTGACCCGGGCGGTGGCGGCGGAGCTCGGCCGCCGGCTCGCCGCCTGCGGCATCGACTTCGACTGGGCGCCCTCCGCGGACGTCAACTCCGACCCGGACAACCCGGTCATCGGCGTACGCGCCTTCGGCGCCGACCCGCAGCTGGCCGCCCGCCACACCGTGGCCTACATCGAGGGCCTGCAGTCCGCCGGCGTCGTCGCCTGCACCAAGCACTTCCCCGGGCACGGCGACACCAATGTCGACTCGCACCACGCGATTCCCCGCATCGATGTGGACCTCGCCACACTGCACGCCCGTGAGCTGGTACCTTTCCGCGCCGCCATCGCCGCGGGTTCCAAATCGGTGATGAGCGCGCATATCCTGCTTCCCGCGCTCGACCCGGACCGCCCGGCGACCCTGAGCCCGCAGATCCTCACGGGTCTGCTGCGCCAGGAGCTGGGCTACGACGGCCTGATCGTCACCGACGGCATGGAGATGCAGGCCATCGCCTCGACGTACGGGATCGAGCGCGGCTCCGTCCTCGCGCTCGCGGCGGGCGCCGACGCCCTCTGCGTCGGCGGCGGCCTGGCGGACGAGGGGACCGTACTGCGGCTGCGCGACGCGCTGGTGGCGGCGGTACGGACCGGCGAACTGCCCGAGGAGCGGCTGGCCGACGCGGCGGCGCGGGTGCGCTCGCTCGCCTCCTGGACCCAGGCGCACCGGGCCAGGGGGGCTGAGACGGGGCCGGGCGCGGCTTCAGAGGAGGGGACCGCGCCCGGCGCCGACATCGGTCTCGTGGCGGCGCGACGGGCGCTGCGCGTCACGGGCACGCGCGAGCCGCTCACCGGCCCGGCGTACGTCGCCGCCTTCACCCCCGTCACCAACTTCGCGGTGGGCGACGAGACCCCGTGGGGCGTCGGCCCCGAGCTGGCGCGGCTGCTGCCGTCCACGACGACCGGTACGTACGCCTCCGACGTGGCCGTGGACCGGGTGCTGCGCGACGCGGGGGAGCGGCCGATCGTCGCGGTGGTGCGGGACACCCACCGCCACCCGTGGATGGCGCGGACACTGGACGCCCTGGTGACGGCCCGCCCCGACACGGTCGTGGTGGAGATGGGCCTGAACCAGGCGCCGCCGCGCGGGGCGCTGCACATCGCCACGCACGGCGCTGCGCGGGTGTGCGGCACGGCGGCGGCGGAGGTCATCGCGGGCGTCGCCTGAGCATCGCGCGTACGCCGAGGGCCCGGCTCCGGGGGGAAGCCGGGCCCTCGGCGTTGCGCGTGAGCCGTACGCGCGCGTCAGATGCCCTGCCAGGCGGGCTTGTTCGCGTAGGTGTGCCGGAAGTAGTCGGCGAGCTTCAGCTTGGACGCGGCGGCCTCGTCGACGACGACCGTGGCGTGCGGGTGCAGCTGCAGCGCGGAGGCGGGTACGAGCGCGGCGACCGGCCCCTCGACCGTCTGCGCGACCGCTTCCGCCTTGCCCTCGCCGGTGGCGAGGAGCACCAGGTGGCGGGCCTCCAGGATGGTGCCGATGCCCTGCGTGATGACGTGGTGCGGCACCTGGTCGATGTCACCGTCGAAGAAGCGCGCGTTGTCCACGCGGGTCTGCTCGGTGAGCGTCTTGATGCGGGTGCGGGAGGCCAGCGAGGAGCACGGCTCGTTGAAGCCGATGTGCCCGTCGGTGCCGATGCCGAGGATCTGGAGGTCCACGCCGCCCGCCTCGGCGAGCGCCCTGTCGTACGCCTCGCAGGCGGCCTGGACGTCCTCGGCGGAGCCGTCGGGGCCCATGAAGGCGTCGGAGCTCAGCCCGAGCGGCTCGACGACCTGGCGCAGCACGGTCGAGCGGTACGACTCGGGGTGGCCCACGGGCAGCCCGACGTACTCGTCGAGCTGGGCTATGCGGGCGCGCGAGGCGTCCACGGCCCCGGAGCGGACCTTGGCGATCAGCGCGTCGTAGATGGGCAGCGGGGTCGAGCCGGTGGCCACGCCGAGCAGAGCGTCGGGCTTGCGGCGCAGGAGGGCGGCGATGCCCTCGGCGATCAGCTCGCCGCCTGCCTTGGCGTCCTGGACGATGACAACTTCCACGCTGGGCCTGCCGATCTGATGGGTGTCGGGTGACTATGTGGTATAGACCAATCTAGCAGAATGGCCCTCTCCGCTGGCGGGTTCTCACGGGCCCGTGTTCGACTGGTGCGCATGAGCGAGCAGCCGGGCCGGATCATGGCGGGGGAGATGGCGGAGCAGCCCGCGGTGCTGCGACGGATCCTCGACCAGGGTGCGCCGCGGATCCGGGCGGTCGCCGAGGCGATCCGGGAGCGCCGGCCGCGCTTCGTCCTGCTGACGGCGCGCGGCACGTCGGACAACGCCGCGCTGTACGCCAAGTACCTGCTGGAGATCCGGCTGGGCCTGCCCTGCGGCCTGACCTCCATGTCCACGACCACGGCGTACGGCGCCAGGCCCGACTACGCCGACGTCCTGGTCGTCACCGTCAGTCAGTCCGGCGGCTCCCCGGACCTCGTCGCCTCCACGCGGGCGGCGCGGGAGGCGGGCGCGATCACCCTGGCGGTCACCAACAACCCCGACTCGTCGCTGGCGGCGGTCTCCGAGCATCACATCGACATTCTGGCGGGCCCCGAGAAGGCGCTGCCCGCCACCAAGACCTACACCGCCTCGCTCCTCTCGCTCTACCTCCTGGTCGAGGGCCTGGCCGGCGACGGCGGGCCCGCCGCCGCCGAGCCCCTCCCGGACCGGGCGGCGTCCGTCCTGGAGCGGCGCGACGAGGTCCGCGCCCTGGCGGCCCGGTACCGCTTCGCCGAGCGCATGGTCATCACCTCGCGCGGCTACGGCTACCCCACCGCGAAGGAAGCGGCCCTGAAACTGATGGAGACCAGCTACATCCCGGCTCTCTCCTACTCCGGCGCCGACCTGCTGCACGGCCCGCTCGCCATGGTCGACAACATCTCGCCCGTCATCGCCGTCGTCCCGGACGGCAAGGGCGGCGAGGCTCTCCAGCCGGTCCTCGACCGCCTCCGCGGCCGCGGCGCGGACCTCGTGGTCATCGGCCCCCGCCCCCAGGTCGAAGCGGCCTCCGCGGGCTTCGTCCTCCCGACGGAGGGCATCCCGGAGGAGCTCCAGCCGATCCTGGAGATCCTCCCGCTCCAGCTCCTCGCCTACGAGGTCACCATCGCCCGCGGCCAGGACCCGGACGCCCCCCGCGCCCTGGCGAAGGTCACCGAGACGCGCTGAGCGGTCCGGGCGGGCGCTCCCGGCTAGCGGTCCCCCGGCGGGCGGTCCTACGGCATCGAGCCGTTCGTCGCGTCCAGCCAGTGCCCCGTTATCGCGCGGGCGTCGTCCGATGCCAGGAAGGCCACCACGTCCGCGATGTCGGCGGGGGCACCGACGCGGCCCAGGGCCGAGAAGGCGGCCGCGCCCGCCCACGCCGCCTCGTCGCCACGCAGCCACGCCGCGTTCACGTCCGTGTCGACGATGCCGGGCGCCACCGTGTTGACGGTGATGCCCCGCGCGCCCACCACCTTCGCCAGATACCGCGTGAAGGTGTCCAGCGCGCTCTTGCTCATCGCGTAGGCGATCGCGTCCGGCATCAACGCCGCCCGCGACAGGCCCGTCGACACGTTGACGACCCGGCCGCCGTCCCGCATCCGGTCCAGGCCCAGCCGCGTCACGAAGAACGGCGCCTTCGTGTTGACCGCGAACACCCGGTCGTACTCGGCCTCACCGATCGTGCCGAAGGGCTCGGACGCGCCGATGCCCGCGTTGTTGACGAGGATGTCCAGGCCCTCGGCGTGCCGGTCGAACGCCGCCCACAGCGCCTCCGCGTCCCCCGGTACACCGAGCTCCTGGCCGATCGCGAAGGCGGCGCCGCCGCCCGCCTCGATCGCCGCGACCGTCTCCTTCGCGGCCGCCTCGGCGGTGCCGTAGTGCACCGCGACCCGAGCCCCTTCGCGGGCGAGCCGCTCCGCGATGCCCCGCCCGATGCCCCGGCTGCCGCCCGTGACCAGCGCTGTCCTGCCCGTGAGTACGCCCATGGCGCCGCCCCCCGTTTCTATAGCGATCGGTACAGAAAGACCGTATCAGACTTTCTTTAGTGCGCGCTATAGAATGAGGTCATGGCGACGAAACAGCGTGGCAGGCCCCGCTCCTTCGACCGTGCCACCGCCCTGGAGAAGGCGGTGATGGCCTTCTGGGAGCACGGGTACGAGACGACGTCCGTGGCCGACCTCACCCACGCGATGGGCATCGGCGCGCCGAGCCTCTACGCGGCGTTCGGCGACAAGAAGACGCTGTTCGAGGAGGCCCTCGGTGTGTACGCGGAGAGGTACGGCTCCTTCGGGAACCGCGCCCTGGACGCCGAGCCCACCGCCCGCGCCGGTGTCGCGCGGATGCTGCGGGAGGCGGCGAGCGAGTACACGGACCCGGCCCACCCGCGCGGCTGCCTGGTGATCTCGGCCGCGATCAACTGCTCGACACCCGAGGTGGAGCGGGACCTCCGCGAGCGCCGCAACGCCAATCTGGCCGGCATGGAGTCCCGTATACGCGCCGACATCGCGGCGGGTCGGCTCCCGGCCGACACGGACGCCGCCGCGCTGGCCCGCCTCAGCGGAGCCGTACTGCAGGGCATGTCGCAGCAGGCGCGCGACGGCGCGACGAAGGAGGAGCTGGAGGCGGTGGCGGAGGCCGCGATGCGCGCCTGGCCGGCGTAGCGCCCCGCGGGCACCCTGGGCGCGTGAACACGGCCCCGAACGCACCCGCGGGCCGCGGCGCCCGACGGGACCCTCAACCCGTCCGGCACCGCAGCCCGGAGTTGCCCGGCCGTCGGGTGTGCGGTCCCGCGGCCGTATGGGAGGTCCCGGACGCAGTCAGGGCAGAGAGCGCCGGGTCCTCGATCCACCCTCCTGTGCGGGGAGGGCGGAGGTCGTGTGTCGCATTGTGGACTAGACCAATCGGGTCTGTCCATCGGTAAGCAGATGGTCATCCCGCGCCCATCCTCCCTCACCGGCCGACAGAACACCAGGCGCGGTCGCACGGGTACGCTCGCACCCGTGCCCTCCATGAACGACCTCGTACGCCAGCACACCGCCCTCAGCGACTCGGACCTCGAGTGGCTCCATCTGCTGGTGTCGGAGTGGCAGCTGCTCTCCGACCTCTCCTTCGCGGACCTCGTCCTCTGGGTCCCCACCCTCGACGGCACCCGCTACGTCTCCGTGGCCCAGATGAGGCCCAACACCGGCCCGACCTCCTACCAGGACGACATGGTCGGCCATCTGGTCCCGCGCGGCCGCCGCCCGCTGCTCGACGCCGCCCTCGACGAGGGCCGCATCGTCCGTGAGGGCGACCCCGAATGGCGCGAGGAGGTCCCGGTCCGGGTCGAGTCCATCCCCGTACGCAGGGAGGGGCGCGTCCTCGGCGTCATCGCGCGCAACACCAACCTGCTCACCGTCCGCACGCCCAGCCGCCTGGAGCTCACCTACCTCCAGTCCGCGTCCGACCTCGCCCAGATGATCGCGAACGGCACCTTCCCCTACCCGGGGCAGCAGGTCGACATGGACGCCTCGCCCCGCGCCGGCGACGGGCTGATCAGGCTCGACGCGGACGGCGTCGTCCAGTACGCGTCACCCAACGCCCTCTCCGCGTACCACCGCCTCGGCCTCGCCGCCGACCTCGTCGGCCAGCACCTCGGCCAGATCACCGCCGAACTGGCCCCCTCCCGCGGGCCGGTCGACGAGGCGCTGGTCAAGCTGGCCAGCGGCTACGCCCCGCGCGAGACGGAGGTCGAGGGCAGCGGCGGCGTCATCCAGCTGCGCGCCATCCCGCTCAAGCCCAAGGGGACCCGCATCGGTTCACTCGTGCTGCTGCGGGACGTGACCGAACTGCGCCGCCGCGAGCGCGAGTTGATTACGAAGGACGCCACCATCCGGGAGATCCACCACCGGGTGAAGAACAACCTCCAGACGGTCGCCGCGCTCCTGCGCCTCCAGGCCCGCCGCATGGACTCCGACCGCGGCCGCGAGGCGCTCAACGAGGCGGTGCGGCGCGTCGGTTCCATCGCGATCGTGCACGAGACGCTCTCGCAGAACCTCGACGAGCGCGTCGAGTTCGATGACATCGCCGACCGGGTCATCTCGATGGTCGCGGAGATCTCGCCCGGCAAGGTGACCTGCCGCCGCAACGGCCGCTTCGGCATCCTCGACGCCGAGGTCGCGACCCCGCTGTCGATGGTCCTCACCGAGATCCTCCAGAACGCCCTCGAACACGCCTTCGCTCCGGGTGAGCTCGGCACCGTCGAGGTCTCCGCCGTACGGGGCGACCCGCGCGCCGCCGACGCCCGCATCCTGATCACCGTTCAGGACGACGGGCGCGGGCTGCCGGAGGACTTCGATCCGCAGCGCGCCGGCAACCTCGGTCTGCAGATCGTACGGACGCTGGTGGAGGGGGAGTTGGGCGGAACGTTCGACATGCAGCCCGCACCGGGTCGCGGCACGCGCGTGGTGCTCGACGTCCCCGTAAAAGCGCAGAAGTAACGAGGAAGTAGCGAGCGGGAACAGCAGCGAGCCCCGGACCGTGGGAGACGGTCCGGGGCTCGAACGCTTTGGGGTTACTGCTGCGCGCTGCGGCTCGGGAGGCGGGTGGGTGCGTACTCGCTGTACGCGCCGCCGGGCCTCAGGCTCGTCGCGGTGGCGTCGATCAGGCGCTGGCGTTGCGCGCCCGGTTGCGGGCGGCGCGGCGCTTCATCGCGCGGCGCTCGTCCTCGCTGAGGCCACCCCAGACGCCGGAGTCCTGGCCGGACTCGAGCGCCCACTGCAGGCACTGCTCCATGACGGGGCAGCGACGGCAGACAGCCTTGGCTTCCTCGATCTGCAGCAGCGCAGGACCGGTGTTGCCGATGGGGAAGAACAGCTCGGGGTCTTCCTCACGACAAACGGCGTTGTGACGCCAGTCCATGGCTGCTACCTCTCCTTGGTGTTGCATTCAGGTTGCTTGTGAATGTGAACGCTTTCACGAATCCCTCAACAAGTGAAGGGCCTACCGCCGGGTGGGCGTGTGGTCCTGTGATTTGAGGAGGGGTTCTGGCTTTCCCTGGAGGCCGGTTCTGCGGGCCGTCCCGATCGCCATGTAGAGATTCGCAAACCTCGGCTGCGGATACAACCCCTTCCGAGAAGTTTTTTTTGATTCCTCGGTGTCGGCTAGGTCACAGCCGTACTTCTATGGGGTGGATCCTGGCCCATACGTTCGAGATAAAGGGTCCGAGGCTCTTCCACTCACACAATCACACGCAGTGCACGGCGAACGCCTGTGAACGTCACGCTCGTCCGCAGCCCCAGGTGGTCTCCGTCCATCTGGAACGGCAGCGGAACCTTCGAATGCAAGGTGAAGTCGGTCAGGTCGTGCAGGGACAGGGCGTGCTTGCCCCGCGGTCCGCGCTCCGGGGTAGAGGTGAGCAGCTGCGTCGCGTACCGCGCCACCGCGGTCGTCGACAGCCTGCTCAGTCCGAGCACGTCGAGCCCCGTGTCGAAGGACGCCTCGGGCGCCGCGTACACCGGGCGATTGCCCAGGTAGGTCCAGGGGGCGGTGTTGCAGACTATGGACAGCGCCAAGTCGTGGACCGGGTCCGCGCCGGGGCGCTCCAGCGTGATCACGCCCTGCCGGCGGTGGGGCTCGTCCAGGAACTGGCGCATCGCCTGCCGGATGTACAGCGCGTGCGTCGACCTCCGGCCGCGCTCCCGCTGCTGCTCGACGCGGCCGATCACGCCCGCGTCGAAGCCGAAACCGGCACAGAACGTGAACCAGCGGGCCGGCACCGCCTCGTCCTCCGAGCCCGGAGTGCCGGAGGCCAGCCCGAGCCCCACGGTCCGCTCGCGCCGCTCGCTCAGGGCGTCCAAGATCGCGCCGGTCGCCTCCACCGCGTCGTTCGGCAGCCCCAGCGCGCGGGCGAAGACATTGGTGGAGCCGCCGGGCACCACCGCGAGGCGTGGCAGCCGGTCCGGGTCCGGGCCGTGGTGCAGCAGCCCGTTGACCACCTCGTTGACGGTGCCGTCGCCGCCGAGCGCGACGACCAGGTCGATGTCGGGGGACTCGGCCGCCCGGCGCCCCACGTCGCGGGCGTGGCCCCGGTACTCGGTCGTCACCGCCTCCAGCTTCATCTCGCTGGCCAGCGCGTGGATCAGTACGTCACGGGTGCGGGCACTGGTGGTGGTGGCTGCCGGGTTGACCACGAGAAGTGCGCGCATGCCCGCCAGGTTACCTACCGCGCGGTACCGGGCCCAGGTGCTCCCGACCCCTGTCCAGTACGTGGACGGGACCGGCCGCTACCCTGCTGGGGTGAGCAGTACCGAGCCGAACCCCGCCCAGACCGCCGCCGGCGCCCCGCGCCCCGCCCGTGTCACGGCCGCCGCGGCCGTCGCGGGCCTGGAGGCGCTCGCCCTGTTCGCGGGCGGCGCGTACCTGCTCGTGACGAGCCTCACGGGCAAGCCCGACGGCCTCACGCAGGCGGTGACCGGTGGTGTGACGCTCATCGCACTCGGTCTGATCCCGCTCTTCGCCGCCCGGGGCCTGCTGCGCTGCCGCAGCTGGAGCCGCGGCCCGGCGATCATCACGCAGCTGATGGCCCTGCCCGTCGCCTGGACCCTGCTCCAGGCGGACAGCGCCGCCATCCCGGGCGGTATCGCCCTGGCGGTCGCCGCGGTCACCGGCCTGGCCCTGCTGCTCCACCCGGAGACCCCGAAGGCCCTCGGTATCCGCGGCCGGGCCTGACCGCCCTCGGGGCCCGGGACCTGCCCGTCGGGGTCCGGGTCCCGCGCTTCGACCGGCGTCCTACTCCTCGACCAGCAGCTTCTCGCGCAGCTGGGCCAGCGTGCGGGCCAGCAGCCGCGAGACGTGCATCTGCGAGATGCCGACCTCCTGCGCGATCTGCGACTGGGTCATGTTCCCGAAGAACCGAAGCAGCAGGATCCGCTTCTCGCGCGGCGGCAGGTCCTCCAGCAGCGGCTTGAGGGACTCGCGGTACTCGACGCCCTCCAGCGCCTCGTCCTCCGCGCCCAGGGTGTCCGCGACCGCCGGGGACTCGTCGTCCGTGTCCGGGACGTCCAGGGAGAGCGTCGAGTACGCGTTGGCGGACTCCAGGCCCTCCAGGACCTCCTCCTCCGAGATCCCGAGCCGCTCGGCCAGCTCGTGCACGGTCGGCGAGCGGCCGTGCAGCTGCGACAGCTCCGCCGTCGCGGTGGTCAGCGACAGCCGCAGCTCCTGGAGCCGGCGCGGCACCCGCACCGCCCACCCCTTGTCCCGGAAGTGGCGCTTGATCTCGCCGACCACCGTGGGGGTCGCGTACGTCGAGAACTCGACGCCGCGCTCCGGGTCGAACCGGTCCACCGACTTGATCAGACCGATCGTGGCGACCTGCGTCAGGTCGTCCAGCGGTTCGCCGCGGTTGCGGAACCGGCGCGCCAGGTGCTCCACGAGCGGCAGGTGCATGCGGACGAGCTGGTTGCGCAGCTCGGCCCGCTGGGGCGAGCCGTCCGGCAGCTCGCGCAGCCGGATGAACATCGCCCGCGCGCCGCTGCGGTCCTGAGGGTCGTGCCGCGGCGTCTGCCGCTGCCGGTCCCGCTGCTCCTGTTGCTCGTGCTGCTGGTGTTGCTCGCTCATCCGGTCCGCCTGATCTGCCCGCGCCGTCGCGGCACCCTCCGACGTCTCCACGAGACCGTCCACCGGGTGTGGCCGCGCCTGCTGTTCCGGGATGCCCTCCGGCGAGCTCAGCGCCCGGGGCCCGCGCTCCTCGTTTCGCACCGGACCGTCCCCGTTCCTCACGCCGGCCCGGGTCCCGCGCCGCGCTGTTTGTACAGGTTGATGGAGACCGTCCGGTCGTCGGCGACGGACGAGTCGACCTTGCCGGCCAGTGCCGAGAGCACCGTCCAGGCGAACGTGTCCCGCTCCGGGGCCCGGCCGTCGGTCGTGGGCGCCGAGACGGTCACGTCCAGGGAGTCGTCGACGAGGCGGAACACACAGCTCAGGACCGAGCCGGGCACGGCTTGCTGGAGCAGGATCGCGCAGGCCTCGTCGACCGCGATGCGCAAGTCCTCGATCTCGTCGAGGGTGAAGTCCAAGCGCGCCGCGAGACCGGCCGTGGCCGTACGCAGCACGGACAGGTAGGCACCCGCAGCGGGCAGCCGGACTTCCACGAAGTCCTGGGTCCCGGGCTCGCCTGCGATCTGGGACACCCTCACCTCCAAGGTGGCACAAGCTCAATCGGGGCTCGGCTCGCGGAAGGAAGCTCCTCCCGGGGGCCGGGCCGTGCGGTACGCGGGTGTGCGTAGTCCGCCGTGACGCTATCGCGATTCCATGGTGCCGTGTCGCCGGGGACCCCTGCTCCGACGCCTGTCACTCATGGTAAGCACATGAGTACGGACAGTGGCTAGTGGTTTGCGGGACCCAATCGCGAGAAACCGGCGGAGGGTTGACGTACCCAGGCCTCGGACGATCGAACCGTCCACACGGCACCAACGCCGTCTCCGCCGGCTTCCGGGCGCGGTCGGCCGGGTGGGGATGAGGGAACGTCCGGCCGGCCGGTGATCACGGCGGCGAGCGTGGTCCCGCGCGGGAACCTGCCCTCCGCGGCCAGGGTGAACAGTCCGTACAGCATTTTGGCGACATATATGCGCTCGATGGCGAGTCCATGCCGCTGGGCGAAGTCGTCGGCGAACTCGTCGAGGGCGGGCGTGCTCCGGGCGTAACCACCGAAGTGGAACCGCTCGTCCAGGCTCCAGTCGCCCGCGGGGCCGCCGAACGCCCGCCCCTGGAGGGTCCGTATCTCCGCGCCGAGGAAACCACCCTTGAGCACCGGTATGCCGAGCGCGCGCTGTCCGGGGCCCAGCCCGGCGGCCAGACCGGCCAGCGTGCCGCCCGTGCCGCAGGCCACCGCCACCACGTCGACGGTCGCGTCCACGTCCACGGCCGCCTCGACGCCTGCCCGCCCGTGCGGGGCGCGCAGTTCGCGCCCGAGCTCCACACAGCCGCGCACCGCGAGGGCGTTGCTGCCGCCCTCCGGCACGACGAAACACCCCTCGGGGGCGCGCTTCAGCAGGCGCGCGAGCACGTCCGGGTCGTCCTTGGCGCGGTACGTCGCCCGGTCCACGAACAGCAGTCGCATCCCGTCCGCCGCGCACCGCGCGAGGGACGGGTTCAGCGGGCGGTCGGCGAGCTCCTCGCCCCGTACGACCCCGACGGTGGGGAAGCCCAGCAGGCGGCCGGCGGCGGCCGTGGCACGCAGGTGGTTCGAGTACGCGCCGCCGAAGGTGAGGACCGGCCGGCCGGCCGCGGCGGCCAGGTTCGGGGCGAGCTTGCGCCACTTGTTGCCGATGAGGTCCGGGTGGATCAGGTCGTCCCGCTTGAGCAGCAGCCGTACGCCGTGCCGGGTGAGGCGCTCGTCCTCGACGGCCCGCAGGGGGGAGGGGAGCAGCGGGCTGAGGGAGGACAGGTCGAACGCGGTCACCCGGCCATTGTCACGCAGCCGAGCGCCCGAGCAACCGAGCCTTCAGTCGGGTAGTCGAGCTGCCGCTCCGGTCGCTCAGTTCAGCCGCTCCTGGATGCGCGTGCGCATCGTGTTCATGGAGAAGCCGCGCGGATCGATCTTCCCCGGCTGCCACTCCTTGTGGCCGATGACCGAGCGGGCCGTCCAGCCGTGGCGGCGGCAGATCGCGGCCGCCGCCTTCTCGATCGCCTCCAGCTGGGCGGCGGGCCACGGGTCCTCGCCGTCGCCGAGGTTCTCGCACTCGAAGCCGTAGAAGTACCGGTTGCCGTCCCGGTTCGCCTCGTTGTCCGGGGGCAGCCGCCTTTCCCCGATCACGGCGCGCAGGACGTCGTCGTCGCCCTTGCCCGCGTGGTTGGCGCGGCCGTAGCCGACGAGATGGACGCGGCCGTCCTTGGTGATCACGCCGTGGCACAGCGGCCCCGGCAGCCCGGGGCGGCCCTCCCGGCAGACCTGGACGGTCCGCTCGCTGCCCCTGGAGGCGGTGTGGTGCAGCATCACGCCGTACACCGGCCCCCAGGGCCCTTTGTGGTTGCGGTTGTGCGAGCGCCAATCGCCGGCCTCCACGACCGTGAGGCCTTCGTCGCACAGCGCGTCGAGAAAACTGTTCGCGGACAGGGGTGTGGCCACTCCGCCTCCTTCGTGAGTGAGCCGTACCGGGCTCCTGCCGGAGGCATCCCCACCCGGCCCCGCCGCGCGACGGCGTTCGGGCGGCGTACGAACCGATCCGGACATGAAACCCCTGTCATGCCCCGTGACGGGTGATTCATTCTCGCTCATTTGTGTAATGGCGTGACAACGGAACGTGCTGAAAGGCTTTTCCTCGGAAGTTCGGATGATGATCGAGAGGGAAGTACATGTCGGTTGGGCCGGTTGGCGAGGACGTCCGCACCGAGCAGCAGGCGCCGCAGCAGAGCCTCGGCACCGCCGCCGCGCGGAACCTGGCGACCACCACCAAGTCGGTCCCGCAGATGCAGGAGATCACCTCCCGGTGGCTCCTGCGGATGCTGCCGTGGGTGCAGGTGCAGGGCGGCACGTACCGGGTGAACCGGCGGCTCAGTTACGCGGTCGGCGACGGACGGGTCACCTTCGTCCAAACCGGCGAGCGGGTCGCCGTGATCCCTAACGAGCTGCGGGAGCTGCCCGCCCTGCGCGGGTACGAGGACGACGCGGCGCTCGGCGAGCTGGCGCAGCGGTGCACCCAGCGGGAGTTCGCGCCCGGTGACGTCATCGTCGAGGCGGGCGCGCCCACGGACCGGGTGATCCTGCTGGCGCACGGCAGGATCGAGCAGATCGGCACCGGCCCGTACGGCGACGAGGCGGTCCTCGGTGTCCTCGCCGACGGGGCGTACCTCGGTGACGACTCCCTCACCGACCGGGACGCCACCTGGGAGTGGACGGCCCGCGCGGCGACCGCCTGCACCGTCCTGGAGCTCACCCGCGCGGACGTGACCAACCTCGCCGAACGGGCCGAGTCCCTGGCCGGTCACCTCGCAGCCCTGGCGGCCCTGCCGCGGCAGCGCACCAACGCACACGGCGAGAAGGCCATCGACCTCTCCGCCGGCCACGTCGGCGAGGCGGTCGTCCCGCACACGTACGTCGACTACGAGGCCTCGCCGCGCGAGTACGAACTGAGCGTCGCCCAGACCGTGCTGAAGGTCCACAGCCGCGTCGCCGACCTCTACAACCAGCCCATGAACCAGACCGAGCAGCAGTTGCGGCTCACCGTCGAGGCGCTGCGCGAGCGCCAGGAGCACGAGCTGGTCAACAACAAGGAGTTCGGCCTGCTCGCCAACTGCGACTACGGGCAGCGGCTCCAGCCGCACGACGGAGTGCCCAGCCCCGACGACATGGACGAGCTGCTCTCCCGCCGCCGCGGCAACAAGCTCTTCCTCGCCCACCCGCGCGCCATCGCAGCCTTCGGACGCGAGTGCAACAGGCGCGGGCTCGTCCCCGACACCGTCGAGGTGGCGGGCCATCAGATCCCGGCCTGGCGCGGCGTACCGATCTTCCCCTGCAACAAGATCCCGATCTCCGAGGCCCGCACCACCTCGATCCTCTGCATGCGTACGGGCGAGGCCGACCAGGGCGTCATCGGCCTGCACCAGACCGGCATCCCGGACGAGATCGAGCCGAGCCTCTCGGTGCGGTTCATGGGCATCGACGAGCAGGCGATCATCTCGTACCTGGTCACCGCCTACTACTCGGCGGCGATCCTGGTCCCGGACGCCCTCGGCGTGCTGGAGAACGTCGAAGTCAGCCGCTGGCGATGACCCCGATGACCGCGACGAACACAAGCATGAGCACGAGCGCGGACACCGCGGCGTCGCTCCTCGACCGCACCCGTACCACCGTCCAGCCCCGGCTGCGCGCGGGCGTGGAGTCGCTGCCCGGCTCCATACGGCGGGTGGCGATGTACCACTTCGGCTGGGAGCACGCCGACGGCACCCCGGCCGCCGGGCAGCAGGGCGGCAAGGCGATCCGGCCCGCGCTGGTGCTCGCCGCCGCCCGGGCCCTGGGCGGCGACCCGCACACCGCCGCCCCCGCGGCCGCCGCCGTGGAGCTCGCGCACAACTTCACGCTGCTCCACGACGACATCGTCGACGCGGACGCCACCCGCCGCTCCCGGCCGACCGCGTGGACCGTCTTCGGCATGCCGGACGCCCTGATGGCCGGGGACGCCATGCTCGCCCTCGCGCTGCGGCTGCTCGCGGAGGACGGCCACCCGGGCGCCGCCGCGGCGTCGGCGCGGCTCGCCGCCTGCGTGATCGAGCTGTGCGCGGGCCAGCAGGCGGACTGCGCCTTCGAGGGGCGCGGCCCCGACGAGGTGTCGCTGGAGGAGTGCCTCGCCATGGCGACCGCCAAGACGGGCGCGCTGCTGGGCTGCTCCTGCGCCCTGGGCGCGCTGTACGCGGGCGCGGGGGAGGAGGAGGTCGCGGCGATGGACGCGTTCGGGCGGGAGGCAGGCCTGGCGTTCCAGCTGATCGACGACCTCATCGGCATCTGGGGCGACCCGGACCGGACGGGGAAGCCGGCCGGGGCGGACCTCGCCGCGCACAAGAAGTCGCTGCCGGTGGTCGCCGCGCTCGGGTCCGGGACGGCGGCCGGGGCCGAGCTGGCCGAGCTGTACCGGCGGCCCGCGCTGGACGAGGACGGCGTACGGCGCGCGGCCGACGCCGTGGAGCGGGCGGGCGGGCGCGACTGGGCCCAGGCGCAGGCCGCCGACCGGATGGCCCGGGCGGTGCACCAGCTGTCCAGGGCCGTGCCGGACCTGGCGGCGGCCGGGGACCTGCTGGCCCTGGCGGAGTTCGTCACCCGCCGTACGCGCTGAGGCACCCTGGCGTGCCCGTCCGGAGGCCCGCGGGCCACCGGACGGGCACGCTCCCCGCCCAGGGGCGGGGCGCTCGCCCGGCCGGCCGTACCGGCCTGTCCGAGTGGCGGAAACCGCCCTATCCTTAGTCCATGGGCAGCAGCGAAGGACGCCCCACCGTCCGCCGCCCCCAGGCAGGGCCCGAGCACGTGTGCCCCGCCTGTGGACAGCCTGTCGGTACGGCGCTCAAACGACGCAAGATCCTCGGTGTCTGGGCACCCGTATGGGAGCCCCAGCCATGCCGCAACGCCGGCTGCGACCTCTTCCGGGAGGAGAGCGGCGCGGACGAGTCGGGCAAGACGGCGAAGACCGGCTGAAGTCCGGCTGAGGGGGTGTCCGGCCGCACGCCGGAGGCAGTCATACCGCTACAGTCCGCGCCATGTCATCGGAGTCGACGGAAGTCTGGACCGGCTGGTACCGGGACCGCCGGGGTGCGGAAGCCATCACCATCACGTCCGACGGGAAGCGCATCGCCACCCGTGTCAGGGGCGTGGAGTACGCGGGCGCGAGCTGTGCCGCGCTGCGGGCAGCGGAGGAGAACGGCGGCCTGCCGTTGGCCGGCTGCGTACTGGAGTGGGACCTGCCACTGCCCGTCATCATCGACGGCACGCCCCAACGGTCCACGCTCAGCTGCCTGTTGGCGCTTGGTGAAGCCCTGTCCGACGGCTCACCCGAGCGGGTGGATCTTCAGCTGACCCTGCACTTCGGCGGCGCGGCGTACGAGTCCGGCCTGGCCGGCGGCGACTTCGACCTGGCGCTGGACCGCATTCTGCGCCAGCTGCCGCCCGGCGCGCGGTTCGACCGGAAGCTGCTGGAAGCCGCCTGACGGCGGTGGAAGCCGTCTGACGGCGGACGAGGCGCCCCGCGCGGCCGCGGGGCGCCCGCAGGCGGGTCAGGACATCTGGTGGGGTCAGGACACCTTCGCCGCCGCGGCCTCCGTCGCCGCCGCGAGGCCGTTGCGCCACAGGTAGTCCACGCGGCTGCGCTCCTGCGCGTTCGGCTGGGCGTTCTGGCAGGACGGGCCGGGGCCGCCGCCCGACATCAGCTCGCTGCACGGGCCCGAGTAGTGGTCCGGCAGGCCGAGGACGTGGCCGGTCTCGTGGGCGGTGACCCGGGTGGAGTTGTAGATCTGGTTCTGCCGGTAGTCGAGGAAGATGTAGCCGCGGCCGTGCCCGTCGGTCGACGCGTACGAGCCGCGCGAGTCGTTGCCCTCGTAGTACCGGAAGTCCGGGTTGCTGCCCTCCTGCAGCTTCACGTTGCTGACGGAGCTGTTCCAGATCTGCGTGGAGCGGGCTATCTGGGTGCGGAAGCTCGGGGCGTTGGCCGCCGAGTAGACGACGGTGACGGCGAGTGCGCCGGGGTCGGCGGCACGCTTCTCGGCGACCGATCGCATCACGGCCTCGTAGAAGGCCTTGTTGGCCTTGGCGTTCTCGCCCGAACCGGCGTATGCGGCATAGCCGGAGGCGGCGGCGGATGCGGCGGCGGGGCCGCCGGCCGGCGAGGGCGCGGCGGTGGCGGTGGCGGTGGTGCCGGGTACGGCCGCCAGAGCCGCGGTCAGGCTCAGGGCAGCGGCCAGCACGGCCTTGGGGTGTCTCATGGGGGGCTCCTACTCGGTCCTGAACGGTTGGGTGGACGCGTTCGGCCGGACGTCGGCGGGACGTCGGTGGGACCGAGTGTCGAGCAGCGCACCGCGCGCACGGATGATGTCAGCGGGCGATAGGACGAGCGCATCACCCGCCGACGGCCACCGCCAACAGGGGCTTCCAGCACCGTCCTTGAGTCTGGTGTGACGCCAGGGACCGCCCTACCCTCGGGGCATGGAGCTGGAGGTGAGGCACCTGCGGGCGCTGTGCGCCATCGCCGACACGGGCAGCCTGCACAAGGCCGCCCGCCATCTCGGCATCAGCCAGCCGTCCCTGACGACGCAGCTGCGCCGCATCGAACACGCCCTGGGCGCCGAGCTCTTCGCCCGTGAGCGGACCGGCTGCCGGCCGACGCCCCTCGGCCACGCCGTACTGAGCCGCGCCCGCCCCCTGGTGGCGCAGCTGGACCGGCTCGTCAGCGAGACCCGTGCCGCCGCCGCCCGCGCCGACGGCGTGGCCCGGCTCCGTATCGGCTCCACCGCCAGCCGCGCGCTCGCGGGCTGGCTGCGCCGGCTGCGCGGGCGGCTGCCCGGCACCGACATCTCGCTGCACATGGACGTCTCGGCGGGCGCCCTGCTGCGCGGCCTCGCCGCCGGGCGGCTCGACGTCGCCTTCGTCCACGAGGTGGAGGGCTGCCCGCTGCGCGTGCCGGACGGGCTGGAGCGGCGCGTGCTGGTGGAGCGGGAGCCGCAGTTCATCTCCCTGCCGCGGGACCATCCGGCCGCCGCCGCGCCCGTCGTGGACCTCGCCGACCTGGCCGGTGACCGGTGGATGGTCGACCCGACCGTGGACGGCGAGTGGGACGGGCTGCGGCGGGTGCTCTGGGCGGCCGGGATCGACCCGCCCGTCCTGCACGGCGACTACCACACGGCCGCCTCGCTCATCGTGGCCGGCGAGGCCGTGGCCCCGTGCCAGCCGACCTCGGGGCCGCGCGACGACATGGCGATCCGGCCGTTACGCGACGACCCCCTCGCCGTACGCCTGCTGCTGTACCACCGGCCGGACGCCGAGGCCGCCGACGCGGCGTACGCCGAACTGGCGGCCGCCTACCGCGAGGCGGCCCTGCGCGCGGCCCCGTACCGCCAGTGGCTCCTGCGCCACGGCAACCCGCTACCGGGCGTGCCGCACGCGGCGTGAGGCCCCCGGCGGGGACGGCGTCGAGGAGCTCGTGCCGCGGGGGCCGGGCGGCGGAGCGTCCCCGGCTCCACGGGGGCGTGCCGCAGCCGGTCACTAAGCTCCGCTTGGTGCGGGTGCGGTCGGGAACAGGAAAAAGGACCTGGGGTCAGGCCCCTCTCAGTGGGACAGCAGGGGAGACATCTCTCGCTCGACCAGAGGCGCTCGATGCGCGGGGCGGATGTCCTCACGGCAGGCCAGACCGGCCAGCAAGGGAATCTGGTCGGGGGCATCGAAGACCGTTGCCGGCGAAGGCCGGGCCAGCGCTAACTGCCTGCCTTGTCAGGAGCACACAACCGCACCCGGTGACGCCGAAGGTCGACCTCGGCGACCTTCACCGCGATCAGCTGGCCTTCGCGGACGAGTCGGTCAGGGGTCTCAGCCGGTTCGTCGGTCAGCTCCGAGACGTGAAGGAGCCCTTCGACCTCCGGAGCAAGCTGCACAAACACGCCGAAGGGAATGATCTTGGTGATCCGCCCTGTGACGACGCGGCCGACCTGGTCCGCGAAGCGGATGAGTGGGTCTTCCTGTAGGGCTTTCAGCGAGAGGGTGACCTGTCCGGATCGCGTCTCGGCGACAATCACCTCCGCCGTGATCCGCTGGCCGGCTTCGACAGCTTCGGAGGGGTGGTCAATCCGAGACCATGTCAGGTCTGGCACTCGGATGAAGCCGGTGCACAAGCCGTCGGGCTCGCCGTCGAGGTGGACGAAGACCCCGAAGTCGTGCACTCCCGCGACGGTCCCGGTGACAACCTGACCGGGTTCTATGGCGAGGAGAAAGGATCGCAAGGATGGGATCTCGCATGCCCTGGTGGAGAGATGAAGCTGACCTTCACCCCAACGTCCGATCTCCTCGGCGTTAACCTCTTGGCCGATCTCGAAGAGCTCGGATGGGTGCTCCACCCGACGCATCGAAGCCTCATGCCGAGGGATCCGACCGATCTCGGCTTTCGCTCCCTCGCCATCCAGGAGCTTCACGACGACATCCGCTCCGTCGAACCCGATGACCGCCACCCTTCTCACGGGCCCCGGCCGGAGCTGGTTGATCAAGGCCTGCAGGCGAGGGTCAGGAGCCGGATCGGGCATGGAGGTGAGCCTAGCTCCAGCCGCTCGGAGAAGGAGGAACAGCTCGCGGACGGCTGTCTCGGTGATCGGCTCGCCAGGTTCACTTTCGCCGGGGTCAGGGTCCATACGCTGACCTTCGTCGGCGCGGGTAGGGCGGGCACTGATGTGGCCGGGTGAAAACGGCCGCACCCGGCCCCCCAAGGGGAACCGGGTGCGGTCGGGAACAGGAAGGAGGACCTGGGGTCAGGCCTTCTTCGTCTCCCAGAAGATCTTGTCGATCTCGGCGATGAGCTCCAGCGCCTTCTCACCCGTCTTCGGGTCCGTGGAGGCCTTCGCCGCCGACAGGGCCTTCAGGGTGTCGTTGACCAGCTGGTGCAGCTGCGGGTACTTCTCGAAGTGCGGCGGCTTGAAGTAGTCGCTCCACAGCACCGAGACGTGGTGCTTGGCCAGCTCCGCGCGCTGCTCCTTGATGACCGTGGCGCGGGCCTGGAAGTGCGGGTCGTCGTTGGCGGCCATCTTCTCCTGGACGGCCTTGACCGACTCGGCCTCGATGCGGGCCTGGGCCGGGTCGTAGACACCGCAGGGGAGGTCGCAGTGCGCGCTGACCTTCACCTTCGGGGCAAACAGGCGGGAGAGCATTGAGCTGTCCTTCCTCGTGATCGTCTTCTCAGGTGGGACATTACTCCGTGGGAGACGGGTTTTCGCGGGCGCCCCCGGGTGCTTAGGACAAAAGTCCAGGGTGACCATGGGACTCGTGGAGGAAGGACCGGGAGGTACCGGAATGGCGGAGCAGGGGCGGGGAACGAGGGTGTCGTTCGGGATTGCCGAGGTCACCGGGGTGTCCATGGTGCCGACGCTCCGGCACGGGGATCAGCTGCTGGTGCACTACGGGGCGGACCTGAAGGCCGGGGACGTGGCGGTGCTGCGCCATCCGCTGCAGCAGGATCTGCTCATCGTGAAGCGTCTGGTCGAGCGGCGCGGTGAGGGCTGGTGGGTGCTCGGGGACAACCCGGACGCGGACGTGGTGGACAGCCGGGCGTTCGGCGCGGTGCCCGGCGAGCTGGTGCTGGGCCGGGTGCGGATCCGGTACCGGGGCATCCGGCCCGGGCGTCAGCGGTCGCTCGGGGTGGTGTTCTCCTGGCTGGTGTCGGCCGTACGGCCCGTACCCGCCGACCGCTCGGTCTCCAGGCGCTTGCGGGCCCGGTAGGCGGCGACGTTGGCGCGGGTGGCGCAGCGGTCGGAGCAGTAGCGGCGGGAGCGGTTGGTGGAGGTGTCCAGGTACGCGTTGCGGCAGGGCGCGGCCTGGCAGAGGCCGAGCCGGTCGGCGCCGAACTCGGTCAGGTGGATGGCGAGGCCCATCGCGGCGATGGCGGCGTAGCCGGCGGTCGCGTTGGACGGGTGGTCGGCCAGGTGGAGGTGCCAGCGCGGCCGGCCCTCCTCGTCGAGGTAGTCGTGGCCGGAGATCTGCGGGCTGACCGGGAACTCCAGGAGCAGGGAGTTCAGCAGGTCCACGGCCTGCGTCTGGTCGCCGGCGTCCGCCGCCGTGAACACCGCGCGCAGCCGGGCCCGTACCGAACGGAACCGGGTCACGTCCGCGTCCGTCGCACGCCGGGCCATCTGCGACGCCTCGCCGAACAGCCCGCGCACCGCCTCCACCGACGTGAGGGAGTCCTTGTTGCGTGCCGGTTCCTCGGTGTTCACCAGCCGAACGGCGTAATCCGAGTAAGAGGCCAGTTCCACTTGTAGTCCTTACGGCGGGAGTCTAAGGTCCTGTAAGAGATCCATCTCCTACGAGGGTATTACGGAGGTCCTGGTGACGGAGGCGTTCACGAGCACGGACTGGCGAGCCTGGCAGGAGAGCTGGGACCGCCAGCAGGAGTGGTACATGCCCGACCGCGAGGAGCGGTTCCGGGTCATGCTCGACATGGTGGAAGCGTTCGTCGGCCCGGCCCCCAGGGTGCTCGACCTCGCGTGCGGTACGGGGAGTATCACGGACCGCCTCCTCAAAAGGTTCCCGGACGCCACCAGCACCGGCGTCGACCTCGACCCCGCGCTCCTCGCCATCGCCGAAGGCTACTTCGCCGGGGACGACCGGGTCGGCTTCGTACGGGCCGACCTGACCGACCCCGCGTGGACCGAGGCGCTGCCGTACGACACGTACGACGCCGTCCTGACCGCCACGGCGCTGCACTGGCTGCGGACCGAACCGCTCGCCGTGCTCTACGGGCGGCTCGGCGGCCTCGTCCGCGAGGGCGGCGTCTTCATGAACGCCGACCACATGATCGACGAGTCCACGCCCCGCATCAACGCCGCCGAGCGGGCCCACCGCCACGCCGCCATGGAGCGCGCCAAGGCCGCCGGCGCGCTCGACTGGACCCAGTGGTGGGAGCTCGCCGCCGAGGACCCGGTGCTCGCCGCGCCGACGGCCGAGCGGTTCGGGATCTACGGCGAGCACGCCGAGGGCGACACGCCGTCCCTGGAGTGGCACGCGCGCACCCTGCGCGAGGCCGGGTTCGCCGAGGCCAGGGCCGTGTGGGCCTCGCCCTCGGACTCGCTCGTCCTGGCGCTGAAGTAGACCGGACGCGACGAAGGGCGGTACGGGTCACCCGTACCGCCCTTCATCCGCGTACTACAGCACCTTCGACAGGAACGCCTTCGTCCGGTCGTGCTGCGGGTTGGTCAGGACGTCGCGCGGGTTGCCCGACTCGACCACCACGCCGCCGTCCATGAAGACGAGCGAGTCGCCCACCTCGCGGGCGAAGCCCATCTCGTGGGTGACCACGACCATCGTCATGCCCGACTCGGCGAGGTCCCGCATGACGTCCAGGACGTCACCCACGAGCTCCGGGTCGAGCGCCGACGTCGGCTCGTCGAAGAGCATCAGCTTCGGCTCCATCGCCAGCGCGCGGGCGATGGCGACGCGCTGCTGCTGGCCGCCGGAGAGCTGCGAGGGGTAGTTGGCGGCCTTGTCGGCGAGGCCCACCCGGTCCAGCAGCTTGGCGGCCCGCTCGCGGGCGACGGCCTTCGCCTCGCCCTTGACCTGGATCGGCGCCTCCATGACGTTCTCGAGGGCGGTCATGTGCGGGAAGAGGTTGAAGCGCTGGAAGACCATGCCGATGTCGCGCCGCTTGAGCGCCACCTCGCTGTCCTTCAGCTCGTACAGCTTGTCGCCCTTCTGGCGGTAGCCGACGAGCTCGCCGTCGACGTACAGCCGTCCGGCGTTGATCTTCTCCAGGTGGTTGATGCACCGCAGGAAGGTCGACTTGCCGGAGCCGGACGGGCCGATGAGGCAGAACACCTCGCCCGCGGCGACCTCCAGGTCGATCCCCTTGAGGATGTGCGCGGCGCCGTAGGACTTGTGGACGCCCTCGGCCTTCACCATGGCGGTCATCGGGCCACCTCCGGGCGGCGGAACGTGGAGAGGGTCGTCTTGACCTTCTGCCAGGGGGTGGGCGGCAGGCTGCGGCTGGAGCCGCGTGCGTAGTACCGCTCCAGGTAGAACTGGCCGACGCTGAGCACCGAGGTCATGATCAGGTACCAGGCGGCGGCGACGAAGAGCATCTCCACCGGGGCGCCGGACGTCTGGCCGATGTCCTGCGCGTTGCGCAGCAGCTCGTAGTACTGCACGGCGGCCACCAGCGAGGTCGTCTTCAGCATGTTGATGACCTCGTTGCCCGTGGGCGGCACGATCACGCGCATCGCCTGCGGGATGACAATCCTGCGCAGCGTCTTGCCGTGGCTCATGCCCAGGGCGTGGGACGCCTCGGTCTGGCCCTCGTCGACCGCGAGGAGGCCCGCGCGGCAGATCTCGGCCATGTACGCGGCCTCGTTGAGGCCCAGGCCCAGCAGCGCCGTCAGGAACGGCGTCATGAAGTCGGACCACTCGTCCTTGTAGACCGGGCCGAGGTTGATGAACTCGAAGACCAGGCCCAGGTTGAACCAGAGGAACAGCTGGACCAGGACCGGGGTGCCCCGGAAGAACCAGATGTAGAACCAGGCGATGGAGGAGGTCACCGGGTTCTTCGACAGCCGCATCACCGCGAGGACGATGCCGCCGACGATGCCGATCGCCATGGAGAGGATGGTCAGCAGGAGCGTCTGGCCGACGCCCTCGATGATCCGGTCGTCGAAGAAGTAGGTGGGGACGGCGTCCCAGTTGATCTTGCCTTGCGAGAAGGCGTAGACGATCGCGACGAAGGCCGCGATGGCGACGAGCGCGGTGACGTACCGGCCGTAGTGGCGGACCGGGATCGCCTTGAGGGCTTCCGGTCCGGCGGGCGGCGTGGCGTCCGCCGCTTCCGTCTTCTTGATGTCAGTCACGGTGGTGCCTTTCAGAGGCCTACGCGGTGCTGGTGTGGCCGGCTGGTCAGGAACCGCCGTTGATCTTCGCTTCGGTCACCGCGCCGGCGGCGACACCCCACTTGTCCAGGACCTGCTTGTACTCGCCGGTGGCGATGATGGTGTCCAGGGCCGCCTTGATCGCGTCGCGCAGCTGCGTGTTGCCCTTGGCCACGGCGATGCCGTACGGCGCCGCCTCGACCTGCTCGCCGACGATCTGGAAGTCCTTGCCGCCGCCCGAGGTCTTCACGGCGTACGCGGCGACCGGGTAGTCCGACGAACCGGCGTCGGCGCCGCCGGAGCGCAGGCGGGTCTGGGCCTGCTGGTCGGTGTCGAAGGCCTCGATCGCGATCGGGCCCTTCTTCGCCGCCACGCACTTCGCGGACTCGGCCTTCGCGAGGTCCTCGGAGACGGTGCCGCGCTGCACGACGATCTTCTTCTCGCAGAGGTCGGCCCAGGTCTTGATGCCCGTGTCGACGCCCTGCTTGGTGTAGATCGAGACGCCGGCGCTGAAGTAGTCGACGAAGTCGACGCCCTCGCCGACCTTCTTCTTCGTCTCGGAGTCGATGCCCATCTGGCGGTCCTTGGTGTCCGTCATCGCCGACATGGCGATGTCGTAGCGCTTGGCGCGCAGACCGGTGATCAGGGTGTCGAAGGTGCCGTTCTCGAACTCGAACCGCACGCCGAGCTGCTTGCTCAGCGCGTAGGCGAGGTCCGGGTCGATGCCCGTGACCTTGCCGCCCTTGTCCTTGAACTCGACCGGCGGGTACGCGATGTCCGAGCCGACCTTGACGACGCCCTTGTCGCGGATGTCCTGCGGCAGGAGGTGGGCCAGCGGGTGGGGCACGGCCGGGACACCCTTGGCCTCCTTGCCACCGGTGGCCGGCTTGTTGGTCTGATCACCGCAGGCGGTCAGCAGCATCGTGCCGGCGACCGCGATCGCGGCGACCGCGGCCATTTTGGACGTGCGCGGCGTCCGGGCCCTCGCGGCGGTCGTACAGCGGGTGGTGCTTGCGGTCATGGTCGGTTTCCTCCGGCTCAAAGCGGCGTATGAGGGGTGGCCCATCGGTCGGCACGGGGGTCGGGGCACGCACCTTCGGGTGTCGCGACCTCGTGTGATTACCGGCATCTTGCCATTCGGACTAGCCCGAACAGGGGCCTCCGCATGTCAAAATCGGATAACGGGAGACCCCCGAACCCCAACAGGCCGGTACATCAGGGCCGGACCTTCTACGGGGTTGCCTTCATCCGGCCGGAAAATCTTCGGTTGATCTCGTCATACGGACGGGATTGCGGTCGCAATCCGGGTGGCGTGCGGACTTGTCCAGATATTCGGTCATGAGTCGCACGATCGCCACCTGGGGGAATGCAGAAGCGGCGGCATCCTCCGGAACATCCGGGGCCTCGGCTCGCCGGATACCGACTCGTCCGCGGACAGGTCCGTCCGGTAAGAAGGACCTTTACACCCCTCATCCGGGGCTCAGGGCGCGTGTGCGGCGCGTCCGACGCGTCCGTACCTCCTCCCGGCAGGGCAGCACGCCCGGCCGGGGCGCGGACGCGGTGCCCGCCCACCCCTCCTCAACCAGGAGTGGCCACCCTCAACTGTAAAGACTTAAGGGGTCAAACAAATGGCAGCGGAGATCGTCAATCCTCGCACCGACAGCGGTGCCGGCGCGGAGGGCTCGGCCGACGAGTCCTTCGATCTGGACATCGACCCGGCATTCGCCCTCCACCGGGGCGGAAAGATGGCCGTGCAGGCCACGGTGCCGGTGCGGGACAAGGACGACCTGTCCCTCGCGTACACACCCGGCGTCGCCAAGGTGTGCAGCGCCATCGCCGAGCGTCCCGAGCTCGTGCACGACTACACCTGGAAGTCCCAGGTCGTCGCCGTCGTCACCGACGGTACGGCCGTGCTGGGACTCGGTGACATCGGTCCGGAGGCGTCGCTTCCGGTCATGGAGGGGAAAGCGATCCTCTTCAAGCAGTTCGGTGGCGTCGACGCCGTGCCGATCGCGCTCGCCACGACCGACGTGGACGAGATCGTCGACACCGTCGTCCGCCTCGCGCCCTCCTTCGGCGGAGTGAACCTCGAGGACATCTCGGCGCCCCGCTGCTTCGAGATCGAGCGCAAGCTCCAGGAGCGCGTCGACATCCCGATCTTCCACGACGACCAGCACGGCACCGCGGTCGTCACCCTCGCCGCGCTGCGCAACGCCGCGAAGCTCACCGGGCGGACCCTCGGCGACCTGCGCGCCGTCATCTCCGGCGCCGGTGCGGCGGGTGTCGCCATCGCCAAGATGCTGCTCGAGGCCGGTCTCGGTGACGTCGCCGTCGCCGACCGCAAGGGCATCGTCAGCCGCGACCGCGACGACCTCACGGACGTCAAGCGCGAGCTCGCCGAGCTCACCAACCGCGCCGGGATCACCGGCTCGCTGGAGACCGCGCTCGCGGGCGCGGACGTCTTCATCGGCGTCTCGGGCGGCACGGTGCCGGAGGAGGCGGTCGCCTCCATGGCGCCGAACGCCTTCGTCTTCGCCATGGCCAACCCGAACCCCGAGGTGCACCCCGACGTGGCGCACAAGTACGCGGCGGTCGTCGCGACGGGCCGCTCGGACTACCCGAACCAGATCAACAACGTGCTGGCCTTCCCCGGCATCTTCGCCGGTGCGCTCCAGGTCCGGGCCTCCCGGATCACCGAGGGCATGAAGATCGCCGCGGCGAACGCGCTGGCCGACGTCGTCGGCGACCAGCTGGCGGCCGACTACGTGATCCCGTCGCCCTTCGACGAGCGCGTGGCCCCGGCGGTCACGGCGGCGGTCGCGGCGGCGGCGCGCGCGGAGGGTGTCGCCCGCGCGTGACGCTAGCCGCTGTGGCTTAGCCGGTTTTAGGGCCGTGCCGCATCCCTGAGGGGGTGCGGCACGGCCCTTTCGCGTGCCCGCGGGCCGCTGAGTGGTCGTCCCCGCCGCCGGTGCGCGCATGCCCAGTGGGCACCGTGCCGCCACCCACCGGCAGCCGCCGCCCACGCGGGGCTCTTGGACTTTCGAGCGCCGTCCTTGGACCGGGCTCGCGAAGTTCGTCCGCGGGCTTCCGCCAGTTCATGTGCGGCTGCTGTGATGCGCGCGCCATGCCCACATCACCCCACAGGAGGCGCGAGTGAACCTGGTCGTCAACGGTGACGCCGAGAGCGGGCCCGGAGGGACCGCCGAACCCGTCGGGGCCGTGACCGGCTGGCGGGTCCTGCAGGGCGCGCCCGCCCTCGTCGCGTACAGCTACGGCAGCGGCTACCCCACCGCCTCGGACCCGGGCCCCGCGCAGCGCGGGAGCCGGTTCTTCTCCGGCGGCAACGCGCCCCGTACCGCGTTGGTGCAGGACATCGCGCTGCCCGCGACCGGCGCGACCGGCCACGCGGCCGTCGACGCGGGGCAGGTGCGGTACGCCGTCGGCGCCTGGCTCGGCGGGTACGCGTCGCAGGAGGACGGCGCGCGGCTGTCCGTGGAGTTCCGGGACGCCAAGGGGACGCCCGTCGCGCTCAGCGTGCTCGGGCCGGTGACGGCCGCCGAGCGCAAGGGGCGGACCGGGCTCGTGGAGCGCAGGGCGGCCGCGGCCGTGCCGCCCGGTGCCAGGACCGCGCGGGTGCTGCTCGTCCTGACCCGTACTGGGGGCGGGACCTCCAACGACGGTTACGCCGACGGGATCACGCTCACGCTCACGGGGGTACAGGGGGTACAGAAGTGACGCTCGACCGACGCACGCTGCTCAAGGCCGCCGGCGCCGCCGGCGCGCTCAACGTGGTCTGGCCGCTCAGCGCCGGCCTCTCGCCCGCGCAGGCCCGCGAGGCCGCCGAGGCGCTCGGCGCGGACTACGACCCGGCGCCCTTCACCCTCGGCGTGGCCTCCGGCGACCCGCAGCCGTCGAGTGTCGTGCTGTGGACGCGCCTCGCGCCGGAGCCGCTCGCGGCCGAGCAGCAGCTCCCCGAGGTCGTCGAGGTCGAGTGGGCGGTGGCCGAGGACCAGGCCATGAGCCGGATCGTGGCCCGCGGCACCGCGCCCGCCTCGGCGACGCTCGGCCACAGCGTCCACGTGCCGGTGCAGGGGCTGAGCGCGGGCCGCCACTACTGGTACGCGTTCAAGGCCCTGGGCGTGACGAGCCGCGTCGGCCGGACGAAGACCGCACCGGTCGGCTCCGTCGCGCGCGTACGGTTCGCCGCCGCCAACTGCCAGGCCTTCCACGACGGGTTCTACGCCGCCCACCGGGGCATCGCCCGCGAGAACGTCGACTTCGTGGTGCACCTCGGCGACTACATCTACGAGCACGGGCCCGTCGGCGGCGACCACGTACGGGACCACGAGGGCCCCGCGGTGTTCACGCTCGCCGACTACCGGCGCCGCCACGCCCTCTACAAGGGCGACGCCTCCCTGCGCGAGGCACACGCCGCCCACCCGTGGTTCCTCACCTGGGACGACCACGAGGTCGCCAACGACTACAGCGGTACGGGCGGGGGCGCGCCCTTCCTCCAGCGGCGGGCGGCGGCGTACCAGGCCTGGTACGAGAACATGCCGCACCGGGACGGCGGGGAGTCCGCGCTCCCGGACCCGGTGATCCACCGCAACCGCCGCTGGGGCGACCTGCTGGAGCTGACGGTCCTGGACCTCCGCTCGTACCGCTCGGCGCAGAACCTCCCCGACGGCACCATCCTGGGCGGCGCCCAGAAGGCGTGGCTCAAGGGGAACATCGACCGCGCGCCCGACGCGTGGCACGTGTGGGCGAACTCCATCATGCTCAGCCAGCTGCGGGGCCGGCCGGGCGGCTCGTACATGTTCACGGACCAGTGGGACGGCTTCCTGGCGGAGCGGAAGGAGGTCCTGAACCACGTCCACACCAGCGGCCTCGAAGACCTCGTCGTCATCACCGGCGACTGGCACTCGGCGTTCGTCGACGACATCCGCACCGACTTCGACGACACCGCCTCGCCGCTGGTCGGGACGGAGTTCACCGCCCACTCCGTGACGTCGGGCGCGTACTCCGCCGACTGGAACGCGACCAACGGCCCCCTGATGGGCAAGGCCAACCCGCACCTGAAGTACTTTGAGGGCAACCGGTACGGCTATGACGTGTACGAGGTCACGCCGGAACGTTTCTCCGCTCATATGCGGGTGATCGCCGACCGCCGCGACCCCGTCTCGCCGGTCACCACGCTCACCACCTTCCATGTGGACCGGGGCCGCACCGGCTCGTACGAGGACCCGGCGACGAAGAACAGCCCGGCCCAGTACCGCAGGGACTGACATCACACCGGTGCGCGGTTCCGTCGCGCACCGGTGCCGCCCTAACCTCGGGTCATGTTCGCTGCCTACGCCGCCCGAATCGACCGCGACCAGCCCCTGAACGGCCTTGAGCTGGGCGAACGCCCGGAGCCCGAGGTCCGCCCCGGCTGGACCACCGTCACCGTCAAGGCCGCCTCCCTCAACCACCACGACCTGTGGTCGCTGCGCGGGGTGGGGCTCGCCGAGGACAAGCTGCCGATGATCCTCGGCTGCGATGCCGCAGGAATCGACGAGCAGGGCCGGGAGGTGGTCCTCCACTCCGTCATCGGCCAGAGCGGGCACGGCGTCGGACCGGACGAGCCCCGCTCCATCCTCACCGAGCGCTACCAGGGCACCTTCGCCGAGCGTGTCACCGTCCCCGCGTGGAACGTCCTGCCGAAGCCGAAGGAGCTGTCGTTCGAGGAGGCCGCCTGCCTGCCGACCGCGTGGCTGACGGCGTACCGGATGCTGTTCACCAACGCCGGTGTGCGGCCCGGCGACTCGATCCTCGTGCAGGGCGCGGGCGGCGGCGTCGCCACGGCCGCGATCGTGCTCGGCAAGGCGGCCGGCCTGCGGGTCTTCGCCACCAGCCGCGACGAGGCCAAGCGCAAGCGGGCGCTGGAGCTGGGCGCGGTCGAGGCGTACGAGCCCGGCGCGCGGCTGCCGCGCCGGGTGGACGCCGTCATCGAGACCGTCGGCGCGGCGACCTGGTCGCACTCGGTGAAGTCGCTGCGGCCCGGCGGCACGCTGGTGATCTCGGGCGCGACGAGCGGCGACCAGCCCTCGCACGCCGAGCTGACCCGCATCTTCTTCCTGGAGCTGAAGGTCGTGGGCTCGACCATGGGCACCAAGGACGAGCTGGAGGACCTGCTCTCCTTCTGCGCGGCGACGGGCGTACGGCCGGTCATCGACGAGGTGCTGCCGCTGGACCGGGCGCGGGAGGGCTTCGAGAAGATGGCCGCCGGGGACCTGTTCGGAAAGATTGTCCTCACCACCTCTTGATGGAGCGTCAGCCGCGCTGATGGGATCTCCGGCACCCGATGCCGGAGGTCCCTCATGCGCGCTCTCGCCCTCGCCCTCTCCGCCGCCGCCCTGCTCGCCGTCGTACCCCCGGTCGCCCCGACCGCGCGGGCGGAGACCGGTGACATACCCCGGCTCACCGACGACCGGGGCCGCGCCTTGACCCTGCGCGGCTGGAACGTCGAGGACAAGACGCACCGCGGCGACGCCGCCCTGTCCGCCATCACCGAGAAGCACTTCCGCGACCTGCGCGCGCGGGGCTTCAACTTCGCCCGCCTGCTGGTCTTCTGGGACGACCTGGAGCCCCGGCCCGGCCGGTACAGCGAGGCGTACCTGCGCAAGATCGAGCGGATCCTCGACTGGGCGCACACGTACGACATCCACGTCGTCATCGACGCCCACCAGGACGTCTTCGGTCCGGCCTTCGGCCACCGCGGCATCCCCGAGTGGGCCACGCGCACCGACGGGCTGCCCTTCACCCCGCACCCGGACGACTGGTTCGCCGAGTACTTCGAGCCGGCCGTCCAGCGGGCCTTCACGCACCTGTACGAGGACGAGGACCTGCGGCGCGCCCAGGCGGACATGTGGCGGGTGCTCGCCGACCGCTTCGAGCACCATCCGGCGGTCCTCGGCTACGACCTCATCAACGAGCCCATGGGCGAGCTGCGCGAGGGCGAGGACCTCGCGACCGCGGCGCGCCGCATCGAGCGCGAGCAGATCACCCCGATGTACAACCGCCTCGCCGACGCGGTCCGGGCCGTCGACGACGACACCTGGGTCTTCGTCGAACCGACCCCGATCGTGGGGGAGGGCGTGCCCACGGGCCTGGGGAAGGTCAAGGACCCGAAGGTGGTGTACGCGCCGCACTTCTACAACACCGCGATGGAGGCGGGCGCGGACTACGACCCGGCGGCCGGCTGGATCGAGGCGTACGAGGCGGCGGTGACGGCGTACCCGAAGGAGCACCGGGTGCCGGTGGTGGTGGGGGAGTGGGGCCCGCTGAACAACTCCCTCCCCAACATGGGCCGCTTCTACCGCGAGGCGCTCGCCTCCCTGAACCGCTACAGCTCGGGGTGGGCGGGCTATGTCTGGTGTTACGGCGGCGGCTACTGCGCCGTCGACTCCTCGGGCGCCTGGCGGGTGAACAAGGAGCAGACGGCGGCGCCGTACGCCGAGGCGGTCGCGGGCCGCGTCCTGGCCGCGTCCCCCGAGCGCCTGGTGTACGTGGCGGGACGCGGCGGCGCGACGGAACTGTCGCTCCCGCCGGGCGGGCGCGGTTGGCGCGTGGAGGTGGCCGGGCGGGCGTGGCCGCTTACGACGGTGGTGGCGCCGGGTGAGGCGGGACGGGTGGTGGTGCGGGCGGTGCCGGGGGCGGTGGTCACGGTGTCTGTCAATCAAGGTTGACGGATGCGGGGTGTCAACGTAGGTTGACACCATGACGGAAGCAACCGATCTCGCCGCCCGCGCGGGCGACAGCGACCCCAGGGTCGGGCTGCGGGCGGTCGCCGCGCTGCGGCGGCTGCTGGAGCAACTGGAAGCCGTACAGGTCCGCAGCGCCCGGGCCCGGGGCTGGTCGTGGCAGGAGATCGCGGCCGAGCTGGGCGTCAGTCGGCAGGCCGTACACAAGAAGTACGGGAGGCATTGATGTTCGAGCGGTTCACAAAGAGCGCCCGGTCCGTGGTCACCGGCGCCGTCGCCCTCGCGGAGGGGACGGGCGCGGACTCGGTGACGGAGGAGCACCTGCTGCTGGCCCTGCTGGACCTGGAGGGCACGCCGTCCGCCGCGGCCTTCGCCACCCTCGGCGTCGCCGGGCGGCGCGCCTCCGTCGAGGCCGGCCTGGCGGAGGCCCGGCGGCGCGGCGGCCTGACCAAGGCGGACACGGAGGCGCTGGCGGGCATCGGTGTCGATGTGACCGCGATCGTCTCGCGGGTCGAGGCGGTGCACGGCGAGGGCGTCCTGGCGGGCGACCACGGGTCGAAGCGGTGGTGGTCGGGCTCCCGCCCGTCCTTCGGCCGCCCCGCGAAGGACGTGCTGGAACGGTCCCTCCGCGTCGCGCTGGGCCGCGGCGACCGGTACATCGGGGACGAGCACCTGCTGCTGGCCCTGACGGCCCGTCCGGGCGTGGTGGCGGACGTGCTGGCGGAGCACGGAGTGACGTACGCGGCGGTGGAGCGGGCGCTGGGCGGTGACGGGGGCGCGGCGAAGGCGGGCTGACGCCGACGACCCGGCCCGGGCCGCTCCTCGGGGGAGCGGCCCGGACCGGGCCGTGTGGTCGTGGTGCGGGGAGGGGTCAGCCCCTGCGGAGGTGGACGGCGACCGTCTCGTTGGCGGTCACGGCCTGTCCGTAGTCGGGGTCCGTCGCCCACGCCCTGGCCTCAACCTCCACGTCGCCGCGCTGGAAGGGGACGGAACCGGAGGGAGTGGCGGTGGCCGTCCAGGCGACCGGAGCGCCCGGGACGCACGCGACGGACGTGTCGTAGGCGCCCCGGATGAGGTTCTGCTTCTTCACCTGGGTGACGTTGCCCGACACCTGCACCGCCACGGGCTTGCTGCAGCTGACCGTCCCGTGCAGCGTGGCCTTGCCGTTCAGCGTGCTCGCGGTGCCTTCGAGCGCGACGGCGAGGCCGAGGTCGAGCTGCGCCGGGGGCGCGGGGTTGTCGATGTGGATCTCACCGCGAGCGGCGGGCACGTCCCCCTCGCAGTGCTGCTCGAACGTGGCGTCGAGCTTCTTGACGTAGCCGTTCGGCCCCAACTCCACGGCCCCGATCGTGAAGCTGCCGGTCAGGGTGTTGCAGCCGCGCCCCTCTCCGCTGAGCGAGAGGCCCGGCTGGGTGGGCTCGTTGAACGGGTGGCGGGTGGCGCCGGTGTACTCGCCCGGAGCCAGGGAGGTGCCGGCTGGAGCCGCCAGGTCCAGGTACCACCATTCACCGTTGGCGGCGTCGACGGACACGGAGACGACCCCGCCGTCCTGGGAGGCGGTCGCGCTCAGGCGGTCCTGGGACGCAGTCGCATAGCTGTAGGAGCGGCCCTGGGTGATGTAGTCGGCGGCGTCTCCGCTGAAGCTGATCGATCCTTCGGCAACCGGCTGGGCCTGGGCCTCGGCTGCCCCCGCCAGGCCGGTCGCTCCCGTGGTCATGGCCAGGGTCAGGGCGAGTAAAGCCATGCCCCGGGCCAGGACGCGGCTGCGTGCGCTGAGTGTCATGGGGTCCCCCTGCTCAAAGAACGGATGCCCGCTGACGATCAGGCTCGCGCGGGCGGGAGCGAGTCTGCCAAGGGGGGCGCCTGCATACAACAGGGTTTACGGAGAAGGGTGTTGCGGCGGTGTCAGGGCTTCGCGCCCCGCAGCAGGGCCACGATGTGGGCCGCCGCCGTCGAGAGGTGGCGGCGGGATTCGGAGAGCTGGGCCGGGGTGACGCCGTGGTCGCGGGCCGCGTCGCGGATGTCGTCGCGGAAGCGGTCCAGCAGGCGCTCCAGGTCGCGGGCGGGGTCGCCCGTGGTCGTCACGTCCTGCCAGGCGGGGGCCTCGGCCTCCCCCTGGACCGAGGTCGCCGTACCGCCGAAGAGGCCGCCCAGGCCGCTCAGGCCGCCCGTCAGGTCGGAGAGGGCCGAGGGCCACTCGCCCTTCGCCATGTGGTCCTGGACCTGCTTCGCGAGGCGCTGCATCTCCCGGCGGGCCTTGTCCTGGGCCTCCTTCGCCTGGAGGTGCGCCCACTTCGCCTCCTCGCGGGCCCGGCGGGACTCCTCCTTCGCCCGGCGGGCCTGCTCCTGCCACGAGTCCTTGCGCGTCTCGCTCGCCGCCGCGCGCATCTCACTGCGCAGCTTGCCCGCCGCGCCGCGCACGTCGTCGCGGATCTCGGCGGCCAGTTCGGAGACGGACGCGCGGATCTCCTGTTCCAGATCGGCCAGTTCGCCGCTGCGGCCGGCCAGCTCCGCGCGGCCGGCGTCGGTGAGGGCGTACACCTTGCGGCCGCCCTCGGTGGTGTGCGTGACCAGGCCCTCGGCCTCCAGCTTGGCCAGCCGGGGGTAGACCGTGCCGGCCGACGGGGCGTACAGGCCGTGGAAGCGCTCCTCCAGCAGCCGGATCACCTCGTAGCCGTGGCGGGGCGACTCGTCGAGGAGCTTCAGCAGGTAGAGCCGCAGGCGGCCGTGGGCGAAGACGGGTGGCATGTCACAGCACCTTTCCGGACGCGGGCTCGGACGCGGACTCGGGCTCCGACTCGGGGCGGCGCAGCAGGGCGATGGAACCGGAGACCGTGGTCGCCTTCAGGGTGCCCGTGCCCGAGCCCAGCGTGCCCTTGATGCTCTTGGAGCCCCACTGGCCGTCCACCCGCAGGTCGTCGAAGGCGCTGGAGACCGCGCCGCTCGTGGTGTTGGCCTCCACCCGCGCGTCCGTCGGGTGCGGCAGGCGGATCGCGATCTCACCGGAGACGGTGGTGAGCCGGATGTCGGTGCCCCGGTCGGCGGGGTCGAGGTCGATGACCATGTCGCCGGTGACCGAGTCGGCGCGTACGGACGTGCCCGTGCCGTCGACGACCGTCAGGTCGCCGGAGACCGAGCTGTACCGCAGTTCGCCGGCGACCGACTGCGCCTCCACGTTCCCGGAGACGGTCTCGGCGCGGACCGGGCCCGCGAGCCCGACCAGCGTGGTGTCGCCGGTGACGCCGCGGACCTCCGTACGCCCCCGGATGCCGGAGACCACCGCCTCGGCGCCCACGACGCCGACCTCCACGGAGGCGCCCGCCGGTACGGCGAGCGAGACGACGGCGCTGCGGTCGCGGCCCTTGCGGTCGAACCACTTGAGGAAGCCCTTCCAGGGCAGGTCCTCGTACGACACGGTGAGCGTGGAGCCGCGCTGGGTGACGATCAGCGGCGGGCCCACGACCTCGGAGACCTCCAGGCGCGCCGGGCCCTCGGCGACGCCCACGACGTTGACCGTGCCGTTGACGACACGCACCTTCAGCGAGGTCACGGGGTCGTCGAGGGCGAAGGTGCGCGGCTCGGCGACGGACCACTCGGGCATGGGGCCTCCCTGGGGCCATGACGCAACATATCGCGTCTACGGTTGAAAGACACGATATATCGCGGTGGTGGTAAGTCAAGCGGCCCGGTCGATCGGTACGAACCCGGACGAATTGGCCTAGCGTATGGGGCATGGACGCGACATCGACGGGCGCCCTGCTGCTCTGCCGGGCCGAGCCGGCGGTCGTACGGGCACCGGCGCAGCTCCTGCGCGAACGCCTGCTCCTCACCGCCGCCGGGCAGGGCTGGAGCGTGCTCGTCCCCGAGGGCAGGCCCTGGCTGGACGAAGGCGAACCGGTCGAGCGGGTCGCCGCGGGCTGGGCGTCAGCCCTGGGGGTCGCGGCACCCTGGCCGGTGCTCGCGCTCTGGTGGGACCCGGACCGGGCCGGCTACACCCTGGCGTCCGGCTTCCGCCGTCCCGTCGGGTACACCTGGCTGGCCGACGGCACCCCGGCCGGCGAGGACGAGGCGATGCACACCTTCGCCGCCCGCCTGGGCCTCGACCCGGTCCTGGACGTCCAGGACCTCGAACCGCTCACGTGCCCCGACCGGGCCGCCGACGCCCGCGCCCGGCTGCTGGGCCTGCTCGCCGTCCTGGCCCGGCTGGACCTCGCGCTGCCGCCCGGCCTCGCCCCCGGCGAACCGGCCGCCCGCCTCCGTACCGCCGCCGAGGAGCAGGGCGCCGACCCGGTGGAGTGGCCGGGCCTGCGCGAGGCGGTACGGGACGAGGCGCACACGATCGGCAGCGCCGTCGGGGACGCGGTCGCGGGCACCGGCTCCCCGATCCCGCGGATCATCGCCGCCGTCCAGCTCGCGGCCGGTGTGCCCCTGCTCGCCTGGGCCCTGTCACGCCGCAGCCCCGGCTGGGCCGCGGCGGGCGCCCTGCTCCTCGCCGACGGCGCGCTGCTCGGCCTGGCGAGCGGGCTGCCGGCCCGGCCTCCAGGTCGTCGTCCTACAGATCGTCGTCCTCGTCGTCGTCCAGCCGCGCCAGCCACGTCGCCAGGCGCTCCACGGGAACCTCGAAGTCAGGGTTGAGATCGACGAACGTCCGCAGCTGCTCGGCGAGCCACTCGAAGGTGACCTCCTCCTCGCCGCGCCGCTTCTCCAGTTCCTCGATGCCACGGTCGGTGAAGTACATGTCATCAGGTTAAGTCAGTACGCCGGAGGGCCCGGCACCGCGATCACCTCGCGGGGCCGGGCCCTCCGGTTCGTACCAGGTCGCCGGGTCAGGCCTCGAAGACCTCGTTGACCAGCTGCACCTGCTCGGCCTGGTGGCGCTTGGCCGAGCCGACCGCCGGGGACGAGCTGTGCGGCCGCGAGATGCGGCGCAGGCGCTCGGCCGGGGGCAGGTCGGCGCCGACCGCCAGGTCGAGGTGGTCGATCAGGTTGAGCGCGATGAACGGCCAGGCACCCTGGTTCGCCGGCTCCTCCTGGGCCCACAGGTACTTCTCGGCGTTCGGGTACTTGGCGATCTCCGCCTGGAGCTCGGCACCCGGCAGCGGGTACAGGCGCTCGACGCGGAGGATCGCGGTGTCCGTCACCCCGCGCTTCTTCCGCTCCGCGTCCAGGTCGTAGTAGACCTTGCCGGAGCAGAAGACGACCTTGCGGACCGCGTTCGCGTCGACCGACGTGTCGCCGATCACCGGGCGGAAGCCGCCGGTGGTGAACTCCTCCGCCTTCGACGCGGCCGCCTTCAGACGCAGCATCGACTTCGGGGTGAAGACGACCAGCGGCTTGTGGTGCGGGTTGTGCACCTGCCACCGCAGGAGGTGGAAGTAGTTCGACGGCAGGGTCGGCATGGCGACCGTCATGTTGTGCTGCGCGCACATCTGGAGGAAGCGCTCCGGGCGGGCCGAGGAGTGGTCCGGGCCCTGGCCCTCGTAACCGTGCGGCAGCAGCAGGGTGACGCCGGAGGTCTGGCCCCACTTCTGCTCGGCCGAGGAGATGAACTCGTCCACGACGGTCTGCGCGCCGTTGACGAAGTCACCGAACTGCGCCTCCCACATGACCAGCGACTCGGGCCGCGCCAGCGAGTAGCCGTACTCGAAGCCCATCGCCGCGTACTCGCTGAGCAGCGAGTCGTAGACGTTGAAGCGGGCCTGGTCCTCGGAGAGGTACTGCAGCGGCGTGTAGTCCTCGCCGGTCACCTGGTCCACCAGCACCGCGTGGCGCTGGCCGAAGGTGCCGCGGCGGGTGTCCTGGCCGGCCAGGCGGACCGGGACGCCCTCCATCAGCAGCGAGCCGATGGCGAGGGTCTCGCCCATGCCCCAGTCGATCGTGCCGTCCTCGACGGAGGCCGCGCGGCGCTGGAGCTGCGGCATCAGACGCGGGTGGACGGTGATCCGCTCCGGGATGTTGACCTGCGACTCGGCGATCCGCTTCACGATCTCCTGGGAGACCGCGGTGGTGACGGCGACCGGGAACTCGGCCTGGACGTCCGGGGCCGGTGCCGGCGAGGGATGCGCGGTGGCCTCGCGGACCTCCGTGAACACCTTCTCCAGCTGGCCCTGGAAGTCCTGGAGCGCCTGCTCCGCCTCCTCCAGGGTGATGTCGCCGCGGCCGATCAGCGACTCGGTGTACAGCTTGCGCACCGAGCGCTTCTTGTCGATCAGGGACACCATCTGCGGGTTGGTGAACTGCGGGTTGTCGCCCTCGTTGTGACCGCGGCGGCGGTAGCAGATGAGGTCGATCACGACGTCCTTGTTGAACGCCTGGCGGAACTCGAAGGCGAGCCGCGCCACGCGGACGCACGCCTCCGGGTCGTCGCCGTTCACGTGGAAGATCGGCGCCTCGATCATGCGGGCCACGTCGGTCGCGTACATCGACGAGCGCGACGACTCCGGGGCGGCGGTGAAGCCGACCTGGTTGTTGATGACGATGTGGACCGTGCCGCCGGTGCGGTAGCCCCGCAGCTGCGACATGTTCAGCGTCTCGGCGACGACACCCTGGCCGGCGAAGGCCGCGTCACCGTGGAGGGCGACCGGCAGGACGGTGAAGTCCGTGCCGCCCTTGTTGATGACGTCCTGCTTGGCGCGGACGACACCCTCCAGGACCGGGTCGACCGCCTCCAGGTGGGAGGGGTTGGCGACCAGCGAGACCTTGATCTGCTCGCCGTCCAGGCCGGTGAAGGTCCCCTCGGCGCCCAGGTGGTACTTCACGTCGCCGGAGCCGTGCATCGACTTCGGGTCGAGGTTGCCCTCGAACTCGCGGAAGATCTGCGCGTACGACTTGCCGACGATGTTCGCCAGGACGTTCAGGCGGCCGCGGTGGGCCATGCCGATGACGACCTCGTCGAGGCGCGACTCGGCCGCCGAGTCGATGACCGCGTCCAGCAGCGGGATGACCGACTCGCCGCCCTCCAGCGAGAACCGCTTCTGGCCGACGTACTTGGTCTGCAGGAACGTCTCGAACGCCTCCGCGGCGTTCAGCCGACGCAGGATGCGCAGCTGCTCCTCGCGCTCCGGCTTGGAGTGCGGGCGCTCGACGCGGTCCTGGATCCACTTGCGCTGCTTCGGGTCCTGGATGTGCATGAACTCGATGCCGGTGGTGCGGCAGTACGAGTCGCGCAGCACGCCGAGGATGTCGCGCAGCTTCATCATCGACTTGCCGCCGAAGCCGCCGACCGCGAACTCCCGCTCCAGGTCCCAGAGCGTCAGGCCGTGCTCGGTGATGTCCAGGTCGGGGTGCTTGCGCTGGCGGTACTCCAGCGGGTCGGTGTCGGCCATGACGTGGCCGCGGACCCGGTAGGAGTGGATCAGCTCGAAGACGCGCGCGGCCTTGGTGACGTCGTCGTCGTGCGACGCGTCGATGTCCTTGAGCCAGCGGACCGGCTCGTAGGGGATGCGCAGCGACTCGAAGACGTCGTCGTAGAAGCCGTCCTCGCCGAGGAGGAGGTTCGAGACGATCCGCAGGAACTCACCGGACGCGGCACCCTGGATGACGCGGTGGTCGTACGTCGAGGTGAGGGTCATCACCTTGGAGATGCCCAGCTTGTTCAGGGTGTCCTGCGAGGTGCCCTGGAACTCGGCCGGGTAGTCCATCGAGCCGACGCCCATGATGACCGACTGACCGGGCATCAGACGCGGCACGGAGTGGACGGTGCCGAGGCCGCCGGGGTTGGTGAGGGAGACGGTGACGCCCGTGAAGTCGTCCATCGTCAGCTTGTTGGCCCGGGCGCGGCGGACGATGTCCTCGTACGCCTGCCAGAACTCGAAGAAGCCGAGCGTCTCCGCCTTCTTGATGGCCGCGACGACCAGCTGGCGCTCGCCGTTCGGCTTCACCAGGTCGATGGCGAGGCCGAGGTTGATGTGCGGCGGCTTCACCAGGACCGGCTTGCCGTCCTTCTCCCCGAAGGAGTGGTTCATCGACGGCATGGCCTTGATGGCCTGGACCATCGCGTACCCGATGAGGTGCGTGAAGGAGATCTTCCCACCGCGGGCGCGCTTCAGGTGGTTGTTGATGACGATGCGGTTGTCGAAGAGCAGCTTCACCGGGACCGCGCGGACGGACGTGGCCGTCGGCAGCTCCAGGGAGGCGTTCATGTTCTTCGCGACGGCGGCGGACGGGCCGCGCAGCGGCACGTACTCGGGGCCGGCGGTCTCCGCCTTCGGGGCCTGGGCCTTGGGGGCCTCGGCCTTCGGAGCCTCCGCCTTGGCGGCGGGCATCGCGGGCGCGGCGGCCTGGGCCGGGGCCTGTGCCGGGGCCTGGGCCTTCGCGGCGGGGGCGGGAGCAGCGGCCTGTGCGGGTGCCGCTGCTGCCGGCTTCGCCGGAGTGGCCGGGGCCTGAGCCGGGGCCGGAGTGGGGGCCTGGGCCGGGGCCTGGGCGGTCGGGGCTGCGGATTCCGTACCTGCTGCGGATTCCGTACCTACGGCCTCGCCCGCGGGCTTGTCCGCCGCGCCGGCGGCACCCGGCTTGTAGTCGGCGAAGAAGTCCCACCAGGCGCGGTCGACCGAATTCGGGTCCTGGAGGTACTGCTGGTAGATCTCGTCGACGAGCCACTCATTGGCACCGAAGGCGGCGGCGGGGTTCTGAGGCCCCTGGCCGTCTTGGTCGGTCGAGATGCTCGGGTTACTGGGGGACTGAGACGACACGGCGGCAACCGCCCTCTTCCGCTTCACAAGGTGATGGACAGCGGAAATAAAGGCTACGCCTCCCTGGCCTGGAGGTGCAGGCCGGGCATGCCATCGTCGCGTACATCACATTGATCGTCGTGTTTCAGGGCACGAAATGGCGGGAAACAAGCGTGGTTCCGCCGGATGCGGGTAGGCGCCATCGCGGCTGCGCCCCGCAGTGGCGCGCATCCTCGGACAGGTCCCGTACACGTCCACGCAGAACCCGTGCTTCCGGTTCGAACCCTACGTCAATTACGTGGCTGGGGGATCCCCGGAAGAGTGACCTGAATCCGGCATCCACGTGCGGATTCGGCCACTCCGATGCGACCGCCGTGCAGATCGACCGCCCAGCGGGCGATCGCCAGCCCCAGCCCCGTACCGCCGTCGCCGCCCGGACCGTGCGGGGAGGCGGCGCTGCCGCGGTTGAACCGCTCGAAGACCTTGTGCCGCTCCGACTCCGGGATACCCGGGCCCTCGTCCAGCACCTCGAGGTCGAGCGACTCGGGCTGCGGCCCGCGCCGGGCCCGTACCGTCACGCGCCCGTGCGGCGGGGAGTGCTTCACGGCGTTGTCGATGAGGTTCGCGACCACCTGGTGCAGCCGCTCCGCGTCCGCGTGGGCGGTCAGCTCCGGCGGCGAGACGTCCAGGTGGAGGTGCACGTCCTTGCGGGTGTGGTTGCCGGAGCCGGAGCTCAGGCCGCGCTGGGCGGCGGCCAGGTTGGCCTCCTTCAGCACGCCCGAGAGGTACGGCCACACCTCGAAGCGCCGCGACCGGAGTGGTACGACACCGTTGTCGAGCCGTGACAGATCCAGCAGCGTCTCGACCAGCCGGCCCAGCCGCTCCGTCTGCTTCAGCGCCGTCCGCATGGTCTCCGGATCGGCCGCCGACACCCCGTCCACGACGTTCTCCAGCACCGCGCGCAGCGCCGCGATCGGCGTGCGCAGCTCGTGCGAGACGTTGGCGACCAGCTCCTTGCGGTGCCGGTCCACCGCCTCCAGGTCGTCCGCCATGCGGTTGATCGTGGAGGCCAGGTCGCCCAGCTCGTCCCGGCGGTCGGCGCCGCGCACCCGGCGGGTGTAGTCGCCGTGCGAGATCGACTTCGCGACCGTGTTCATCTCGTCCAGCGGCGCCGTCAGGCCGTGCGCCACGAACTGGGTGATCAGCAGCGTGGCTATCACCGAGAAGACGGTGATGAAGCGCAGCTCGGTCTCCGTGCGCAGGGCCACCATCAGCAGCCCGGTCGTGATGAAGACCGAGACGACGACGAGCGTGCCCAGCTTGGTCTTGATCGAGATCGTGACCGGCCGGAGCCGCAGCCGCGAGCGGAGCCCGAGCCGGAGCCGCGAGCGGAGCCGGGGCCGCGAGCCGGGCCGCGCTGGCCGCCGGCTCATGGCGCCGGGGTCTCCAGCGCGTACCCGACGCCGTGGACCGTACGGATCCGCTCCGCGCCGATCTTGCGGCGCAGCGCCTTGATGTGGCTGTCCACGGTCCGGGTGCCGGAGGCGTCCGCCCAGTCCCACACCTCGGCGAGCAGCTGCTCGCGCGAGAGCACCGCCCTCGGCGTGTTGGCCAGGCAGACCAGCAGGTCGAACTCGGTCGGGGTCAGGTGCACGTCGTCACCCTTCACCCGGACCCGGCGCTGCGCGTGGTCGATCTCCAGCTCGCCGAGGCGGAGGATGCCGCTGCGCGGCGTCACCGCGGCGAGCGCCGCCCGCTCCACCCGGCGCAGCAGCACGTGCACCCGGGCCGCCAGCTCCCGCATCGAGAACGGCTTGGTCATGTAGTCGTCCGCCCCGACCCCGAGCCCGACCAGCATGTCGGTCTCGTCGTCGCGGGCGGTGAGCATCAGTACCGGTACCGGCCGCTGGGCCTGCACCCGGCGGCACACCTCCAGGCCGTCGAAGCCCGGCAGCATGACGTCGAGGACCATCAGGTCCGGCTGCCAGGCCTCGGCGGCGTCCACGGCCGCCGGGCCGTCCGTCGCCGTCTGCACCAGGAAGCCCTCGGCCCGCAGCCGCGCGGAGATGGCCTCGACGATGGTGGTGTCGTCCTCGACGACCAGCACGCGGCGCTGGGCACCCGGCGTGACCGCCGTACCGGTGTTGCTGGTGTGTGTCTGCTCCATCGCCCCGCCCCTGTTCGCGTACGCCTCGCATGCGTCGCGAACCGCGTGTAGATCCGTGTGTCAGGCCAGCAGCCTAAAGGCACGGACCGGCTCCCGGCTACGCAGGGCGAACGGCGAGGTGGACCACGTCCGGTACGCCCCGGGCAACGGGGATTTCTTCGGTTCTTACCCCGCTGAATCCGGCATTCCGCAATGACTCTTCGAAATCGGCCGACGGCTGCGCGGACCAGACCGCCAGGATTCCGCCGGGGTTGAGGCGGGCCGCGCAGGCCGCCAGACCGGCCGGCGAGTAGAGGCTGTCGTTGTCCTCGGTGACGGTCCAGTCCGGCCCGTTGTCGATGTCCAGGCAGAGCGCGTCGTACGTGTCGGGCGAGGTGCGGACGTACTCGACCAGGTCGGTGTGGAGCAGGACCGTGCGGGGGTCGGCGAGCGCGGCCCCCGAGATGGCGGCGAGCGGGCCTTCGCGGTGCCAGTCGATGATCGCCTGCTCGCGCTCGACGACCGCGATGCGGCCCCAGGCGGGGTTCGCGGCGGCGTGGGCGAGGGAGAAGCCGACGCCGAGGCCGCCGATGAGGACGCAGGCGCCCGGGCGTGCGCCGTGCGCCTCGAGGGCGGCGAGCGCCGCGTCGACGAGCAGCCGCTCCGAGCGGCCGTCGGAGGTGTCCATCAGGAAGGTGCCGTTGGCGATGATCTCGAAGTGGTCGTCGCCGCGTCGGCGCAGCACCACTTCGCCGTACGGGCCTTCGCGTCGGTCGAGGGTCGTGACTGCCATGGGTTCCAGGTTAGTGAGTCGGAGGAACGGCCGGGGAAGTGCCGCCGCCGGCCCGGGACTTGGTGCGGGCGGGGCGTGCCGGTGTGATTCACGTCATGGGCGGCCGGTTGATGGTCGCGTCGGCTGATGGGGCAAGGTGTGAGCGGGGGTTGTCGGGGGGTGTCGAGGAGAGGCGAAAGGCGGCCCGCGGTGCACCGGCTCAAGGCGGCGCGCGAGACGGACGACGGCGGCGTGGGGCTCGCGAGCGCGGATGCTTGCGGCGTGGGGCTCGCGAGCGCGGAGGCTTCGGGCGCCGGTTCGTCGAGGTCGTGGCGCGGCGCCGGCCGGCTGCTGCCCACACCGACCGGTACGCCCTTCACCTTCTGCTACGCCCTCGTTCTCGTCGCCACCTCGCTCTTCGCCGAGTACGGCGACGCCGCCACCGTCTCCGCGCTGCTGCACGGCTCCAGCACCGACGTCGCCCACCTCTCCCGGACCCCTCTGCTCGTCCTGGTCGCGAGCGCGCTGTGGGTCGCGGGCGGTCTCTTCTCGCCGTACGCCATCGGCTTCGTCTTCGTCCTCACCGCGCTGGAGCGCCGCATCGGGGCCTGGCGGGCCGCCGCGGTGTTCCTGGTGGGGCACGTGGTGGCGACGCTGGCGACCGAGATCCCGGTGGCCCTGTCCGTCCTGGCGGGCCATCTGCCGCACACGTCCCTGCACCGCCTCGACTACGGCATCAGCTTCGGCCTGATGGCGAGCGTCGGCGCGCTGGCCGGGCTGCTGAACCCGATGGCGCGGGCCGTCGTGCTCGCGTGGGTGTCCGTGATGCTGCTCCAGGACTTGCTGGCGCTGGAGGATCCCCTCAGCAACTGGGGCCATCCGCTGGCCCTGTTGGTCGGCGTCGGCGGCTGGCCGCTGGCGCGGCGGGCGGCGCGGCGGAGGCAGGAGTGATGGCGACAGCGGCGACGAGAACACCCCTAGGGGGTGCCACTGACAAGGCTCAGTCGTATGCGCTCGACGCCCGCGCGCCAGGGGGCGCCCTCCGCCCCGGCCCAGAGCTCCAGCAGCTCGGACGGCTCCGACACGACCCGGTCCAGGGCGTCGAGGGCGAGGCGGCGCAGCGGCGTGAGGTCGGGGAGGGGTTCCTCGGGGCCGTAGACCGGATCGGTGGGCTCTCCGCCGGGGCACTGCGCGGCGACCAGGGCGGCCGCGGCGACGGCCGTGTCGGCGACGTCCGCGTCCAGGTGGCCGGTGGTGCCGGCGGCGCGGGCGAGGGCGTCGCGGAGCAGGCCCGCGCGCTCGTCCTCCGCCGCCTCGTCGAGGTCGCCGGCGAAGTCGGCGGCGATGTCGTTGTCGAAGGGGCCGGTGTCCCAGGTGCCCATGTGCCTCTCCCGCGTGTGGTGGTGTCCCGGCATGGTGGCAGGCACCTCTGGCAACGCCCACCGGCGTGATCGCTGTCAGCGAACGCGTACCGGGGAACACCTGACGGCTCGCAAGCATTGAGTGGGTACAGCTCAACTTGACTGCCGAAGGGGAGATCATGGCTTCGTCGTCCACACCGCTCACCTTGCCCGTGCTGCCGCTCGATGACGAGGTCGTCCTGCCGGGGATGGTGGTGCCCCTGGACCTCACCGACAGTGAGGTGCGTGCCGCCGTCGAGGCCGCTCAGGCGGCGGCCCGGACCGAGGGGGACGCGAAGGGCAAGCCGAAGGTGCTGCTGGTGCCCCGCATCGACGGCACGTACGCCGGTACCGGCGTCCTGGGCACGGTCGAGCAGGTGGGCCGGCTCTCCGACGGGGACCCCGGCGCGCTCATCCGCGGCCGGCACCGGGTCAAGATCGGCGCCGGGACGACCGGACCGGGCGCCGCCCTGTGGGTCGAGGGCGCGCAGGTCGAGGAGAAGGTCCCGGACCCGCTGCCCGGCGCGGTCGCCGAGCTCGTCAAGGAGTACAAGGCCCTCGCCACCAGCTGGCTGAAGAAGCGCGGCGCCTGGCAGGTCGTGGACCGCGTCCAGCAGATCGACGGGGTCTCCGCCCTCGCCGACAACTCCGGCTACTCGCCCTTCCTGACCACCGCTCAGAAGGTGGAGCTGCTGGAGACCGAGGACCCGGTCGCGCGGCTGAGGCTCGCCACCGAGCAGCTGCGCGAACACCTCGCCGAGCAGGACGTCGCCGAGTCGATCGCCAAGGACGTCCAGGAGGGCGTCGACAAGCAGCAGCGCGAGTTCCTGCTGCGCCGTCAGCTCGAAGCCGTACGCAAGGAGCTGCGCGAGCTCAACGGCGACTCCGGCGACGGCGACGAGGCCGACGACTACCGGACCCGCGTCGAGGCCGCCGACCTGCCCGAGAAGGTGCGCGAGGCGGCGCTGAAGGAGGTCGCCAAGCTGGAGCGGTCCTCGGACCAGTCGCCCGAGGGCTCGTGGATCCGCACCTGGCTGGACACGGTCCTCGAGATGCCGTGGAACGAACGCACCGAGGACCAGTACGACATCAAGGGCGCCAAGGAGACCCTCGACGCCGAGCACGCGGGCCTGGAGGACGTCAAGGAGCGGATCACCGAGTACCTCGCGGTGCGCAAGCGGCGCGCCGACCGCGGCCTGGGCGTCGTGGGCGGGCGGCGCGGGGGAGCCGTCCTGGCGCTGGTCGGGCCTCCGGGTGTCGGAAAGACCTCGCTCGGCGAGTCCGTCGCGCACGCGATGGGCCGGAAGTTCGTGCGCGTCGCCCTCGGCGGCGTACGCGACGAGGCGGAGATCCGCGGTCACCGGCGTACGTACGTGGGCGCGCTGCCCGGCCGGATCGTACGGGCCGTCAAGGAGGCCGGGTCGATGAACCCGGTGGTCCTGCTCGACGAGATCGACAAGGTGGGATCCGACTTCCGCGGCGACCCGGCGGCGGCGCTGCTGGAGGTGCTGGACCCGGCCCAGAACCACACGTTCCGCGACCACTACCTGGAGGTCGAGCTCGACCTGAGCGACGTCGTCTTCCTGGCCACGGCCAACGTCCTGGAGGCCATCCCGGAGGCGCTGGCCGACCGCATGGAGATCGTCCGCCTCGACGGCTACACCGAGGACGAGAAGATCGTCATCGCCCGGGACCACCTGCTCCCGCGCCAGCTGGAGCGGGCCGGCATCGAGGCGGGCGAGGTCGCCATCGACGAGCCGGCGCTGCGCAAGCTGGCCGGCGAGTACACGCGCGAGGCGGGCGTGCGGAACCTGGAGCGGTCGATCGCCCGGCTGCTGCGCAAGGTCGCCGCCCAGCACGAGCTCGGCGAGCGGGAGCTGCCCTTCACGATCGGCGAGGACGATCTGCGCGGGCTCATCGGGCGCCCGCACCACGTGCCCGAGTCCGCCCAGGACCCGGCCGAGCGCCGTACCGCCGTGCCGGGCGTGGCGACCGGTCTCGCGGTCACCGGCGCGGGCGGTGACGTGCTCTTCGTGGAGGCGTCCCTGGCCGACCCGGAGACGGGCGCGGCGGGTCTGACCCTGACCGGCCAGCTCGGCGAGGTGATGAAGGAGTCCGCGCAGATCGCGCTGAGCTTCCTGCGCTCGCACGGCGCCGAGCTGGAACTGCCGGTCACGGGCCTGAAGGACCGCGGCGTGCACATCCACTTCCCGGCGGGCGCGGTCCCGAAGGACGGCCCGAGCGCGGGCATCACCATGACGACGGCGCTCGCCTCCCTGCTGAGCGGCCGCCTGGTCCGCACCGACGTCGCCATGACGGGCGAGGTCTCGCTGACCGGGCGCGTCCTGCCCATCGGCGGCGTGAAGCAGAAGCTGCTGGCCGCCCACCGGGCCGGGATCACGACGGTGATCATCCCCAAGCGCAACGAGGCGGATCTGGACGACGTCCCGGCCGAGATCCTCGACAAGCTGGAGGTCCACCCGGTGACGGACGTCCGCCAGGTGCTGGAGCTCGCCCTCTCCCCGGCGACCTCGGAGGTCCCGGTCCAGACGGCGGCCTGACCGGTCCGACCGGCCCGACCCCACGGGACACCGACGGCCCGCTCGCCCGTACGTCGGCGAGCGGGCCGTCGTGCGCCCGCGCGCAGGCCCTACCCGTTACCGCGCCCCAGCGCGCGCAGCGCCTTGCCCCGATGGCTCAGAGCCAGGTTCACCGAGTCCGGGTTGCCGGACCGGCGGAAGTGGTCGGCCGCCTGCTGGTTGACGGTGACGGCCTCCTCGTACCGTCCCACGTCCACCAGCAGGCCGCCGAGCAGGAGCAGAGCCATGCCCTCTCCCTGGCCGTCGGCGGTCTCCCGGCAGATCTGCAGGTACCGCTCGAACGCGGGGAGGGACTGCTCGTACTGCCGGAGTCCCACGGTGACGATGCCGAGCCGGAACAGCGCCTGGCCTTCGTTGGCGCGGTCCTCTCGGGCCCGGAACAGCTCCGCGGCGCGCCGGTAGGCCGGGGCGGCTTCCCCGGGGCGGCCCATCTTCTCCAGGAGGTGGGCCAGGTGGAAGTGGACCTGGGACTCCCGTGCGCGGTCGCCCGTCCGCGGGTAGACGGCGGCGGCCCGCCGGTAGGCGGTGACGGCCTCTTCGTCCCGGTCCAGCGCCCGCAGGGCGCGGCACAGGTTGAGGAGCGCGGACCCTTCCATGCCGGCGAGGTCGATCTCCCGGAAGAGAGCGGCAGCGCGCTCGTACGTGGGGACGGCCTCGTCGTACCGGCCCTCGGCCATGAGCCCCTCGCCCAAGCGGTAGAGAGCCAGGCCCTCGCCACGGGGGTCGCCCGCCTCCCGGTACCGGTCGACGGCCTGTCGTACGACGGCCAGGGACTCCGCCTGCCGGCCCGCCGAGGAGAGGGCGTCTGCGAGGTGGAGCAGCGCTTCGGCCTCGCCGCGGCCGTTGCCGGCCCCGCGGAAGAGCTCGACGGCCTCCGTACAGACGGTGACGGCCTTCCTCGGCTTTCCCTGCCCGTTCAGGCCGCGCCCGACGACGGTGAGCGCGTGGCCCTCCCGGGCGCGGTCACCGGACCGCCGGTGCGTCGCGGCGGCGTGCCGGCCGGCGGCGACGGCGTCCGCGTGCCGCCCCGCCCTGAGCAGTGATTCGCCGAGTCCGCCGTACGCCGCTGCCTCGCCGCGTGCGTCACCGGCGGCGCGGAACGCGGTGACGGCCCGCTGCCGGGCGGTGACCGACTCCTCGACGCGCCCCAGCTCCATCAGCGCGGATCCGAGCCGGTCGAGTACTTCCCCCTCGTGCGCCGGGTCACCGGCCTCGCGGTAACCGGCAGCGGCCTGCTCGCAGACGGGCACGGCCTCCTCGTACCGGCCTTCGTACGTGAGGACGAGGGAGAGGCTGAGCAGCACCGCCAGCTCGCCGTCGCGGTCGCCGAGCTCCCGGCAGATTCCCAGCGCCTGCCGGTACGCGGTGATCGCCTCGGCGTGCCGGTGCAGCTGAGCGAGATGGATGGCGAGGGTGTGCAGCATCACGCGCTCGCGTTCGCGGTTGCCCGCCTTGCGGTAACCGGCGGCGGCCTCTTCGCAGGCGGTGACGGCCTCCTCGAACCGCTCCGTTCTGGCCAGGGCCTCGCTGCGGTTGGCCAGTGCGTGGGCCTCGCGCTCGTGGTCACCGGTCGCGCGCAGGAGTGCGGCGGCCTTGCCGCAGGCGGTGGCGGCCTCCGCGTAACGGCTCGTCTCCGTGCAGGCGTTGCCGAGGTTGATCAGTGCCGACGCCTCACCGTCGCGGTCGCCGAGCTCGCGGAAGACCGCCGCGGCCTGCTGCGTGGCGGTCACGGCCTCGTCGTAGCGCCGCGTGCGCAGCAGGGTGGTGCCGAGCCGGCTGAGCACCCGGGCCTCCTTGCCGCGGGCGCCGGTCTCGTGGAAGAGCGCGGCCGAACGCCGGTAGGCGGTGATCGCCTCGTCGAGCCGGTCCGTCTCGTACAGGGCGTCGGCCAGATTGCTGAGGGAGTCCGCCTCGCGGGGGCGGTCGCCGTTCTCGCGGTAGATGGTCGCGGCCTGCCGCGTGGGGGCGAGTGACTCCTCGTACCGCCCCTGATTGACGAGGGCGTTGCCGAGGTTGTGGAAGGGCAGGCCCTCACGGCGGCCGCCGCCGGTGTCGCCGGGTCCGCCGGTCTCGTCGGAGAGGGCGGCTGCACGTCGGCTGACCTCGGCCGCCTCGGCGTGCCGCTTCGCGGCCGTCAGCGCATTGCTCAGGTTGGTGAGCGCCGCGACCTCGAAGATCCGCGGCCGGGCGCCCCGGAAGGCGGCCGCGGCGCGTTCGCAGGCGGCGACGGCCTCGTCCGGGCGGCTGTCGTCGGCCAGGGCGGTGCCGAGGTTGGTCAGTGCGGTGGCTTCCAGGACGCGGGCACCGGTCCGGCGGAAATGGCCGGCGGCACCGTCGAAGAGGGCGGCCGCGTCCTTGGAGCGTCGCATGCCCATCAGGGCGTGGCCCGATTCGAGGAGCAGCTCGGCGGCACGACGGCGGTCACCCCTTTCGAGGTGGACGGCGGCGGCCCGCTCCACGGCGGCGACGGCCTCCTCGAAACGCCCCAGGCGAGCCAGGTCCTGGCCGGTCTTCCCCAGCGACACGGCGAGGTCGGCGCGTTCGGCACCGGCGAACGTCTCGTCCAGCCGCCGGTACAGCTCCGCCGCTTCCCGCGTGGCGGCCAGAGCCTCCTCCCGGACCTTGCTCGGGGTGCGTGCGAGTCGGCCGCGTACGTCGGCGTGCTCGGGGAGGTCGACCGTGGGGTGGGCGAGCGCCAACTGCCGGAAGAGGTCGTCGGCCTCCCGTGTGACGGCCAGGGCCCGCTCCTCGTGGCCCAGGGCGAGCAGCCGGGTCCCGAGGTTGTTCAGGACCTTGGCCAGACCGAGGCAGTGGGCGGCGAAGTCGGTGTCGGCCAGTCGACGCTGGATGACGACGGCCTCCTCGGCCGGAGCGAGGGCCTCCTCCCCGCGGCCCACGTCCGCCAGGAAGTCCCCGAGGCTGATCAGCGCGGACGTCAGGTCGGGTTGGTGGGCGTCGGGGTTGGCGTCCGCCAGCTGCCGGTACAGGTCGGTGGCCACCTCCGTGAGCTCGAGGCCCTCCTCGGGGCGGCCCGCGGCGCGCAGCGCGGCCCCGAGGTGGGTGAGCGCCATGGCGAAGTGATGCCGCTCGGCGTCGGGGTCGGCGTCGGCGAGGCGCCGGTACAGCTCGACCGCCTCCTCACCGGCGGCCAGACCCTCCTCGGTGCGGCCCGCGTCGATCAGGCGCAGACCCAGGTTGTCGAGCAGTCCGGCCAGGTCGGGCCGGTACACGGGGTCGGCGTGGGCCAGGCGCCGGTACAGCTCGGCCGCCTCCTGCGTGGCGGCCAGGGCCTCCTCGGGCCGGCCGTGCCGGGACAGCCGGTTGCCGAGCCCCGCCAGCGAGTCCGCCAGGCGGTCCTGGTGGGCGTCGGGGTCGGCGGCGGCCAGGCGGCGGCTGATCGCCACGGATTCCTCGGCGGCGAACAGCGCCTCCTCCCAACGGCCGGCGGCGGACAGCCGGTCGCCGAGGACGCTGAGGGAGTTCGCCAGCTGAGGAAGATGGCCGGGGTCGCTCCCGGCGAGCTCACGGTGCAGGCGCACGGCCTCCTCGGCGGGGCCGACCGCCTGCTCCCGGCGGCCGGCGTTGGCCCGGCGCCACGCCAGCGTGCCGTACAGCCAGGCGCGTCGGCCGAGGTCCGTGGTCGTGGCCAGACGGTGCGCGATCAGGGTCTCGGCAACGGCCAGTATTCCGCTGTCCAGGTCCGCGTGGCGCCCCGAGGGCAGCTGTGCTTCGACGGCCTCCAGGACCGCGAGCAAAGAGGGCTCGATGCGCGCCTCGTCCGGGCCGCTCGCCCCGCCCGTGTCGGCGAGGGCGGCGAGCGCGGTCAGGGCGGGGCTGCCGGCCGCGATCGCGAGGCCCGGTTCGGCGCGCAGCAAGGGGTAGAGCACCCGCTCGCCGAGATGGGCCCAGCGGTCGGCGGCGGACGCGAGGAACGTCACCGCCCGCGGGGCCACGGTGGGCCTCAGCTCACCGTCCAGCAGGGCGGCCGGGACCCCGCCCGCCCACGGGTCCGGGTCGTATGCGCTGACGTCGTGCCCGGGGGTGAGCAGGCCGAGGAAGTCCTCGGCGAGCCGGTCGGGGTAGAGCGGCTCCAGGACCAGCTCACGGTCGGAGGGCGGGTAGCAGAACCGGTGGTCGAGGAGGAGATCCTGCGGGTGGCCCGGCAGGTCGAGGGCGCGCAGCGCCCGCGTGCCGGCGTCGTGGCTCACCGCACCGGTGAGGGCGGCGGTGAACACCGTCCTGGCCATGACCGAGGGCCGGGTCCGGTAGTCCTGGCCGTGTCCGCCGGCGTCGAACAGCCGCTGCCACGCCCGGTATTCGCGGTCCAGGAGGTAGGCCGACAGCTCGTGCGGCTCCGCCAGGGACGGCCGCTCACCGCGCGCGTGGGCGTCGACGGAGACCAGGGCGGCCATGTGCAGGTTCAGCGTGAGCCCGAAGTCGCGGTGGTGCAGGGAAGCGGGCGGATCGACGCCTGCGAGGTCCGGCAGGTCGTACAGGTCACTCGCGGCGAAGCGGTCCCGAGCGGCGGTGAACATCCGCGGCCGGTCCGCGTCCAGGGAGGGGAGAAGCAGGTCGCCGGTGGCGGCGCGGCGGTCGGCGAGCTCCCCGCGGAGGGCCGCGAACCACCGGACCGTGCGGCCGATCAGCAGGACGCGCGTGGGCCGCTGCCGGTGCAGGACGGGCTCGGACAGCAGGCGTTCCAGCTCGCTGTGCGCCCAGCGGTCGGCGTAGTCGACGACGAGGAGCACTCCGGCCCCTTCCGCGGGGGAGGGTGCCATGTCGCCCGTGGCTGGGGCTCCGCCCCGGAAGCCCGCCTGGAGGACCTGCCAGCGCTCGGCCTCCGGCAGGCCGGGGCTCCGGGAGTGTTCGGCGAACTCCAGGGCGAGCCGGGTCTTGCCCTCCCCGCCGGGAGCGTGCAGCAGCAGCACCGAAAGCCGCGCGTCCGGCGCGTCCCGCCACTGCCGCAGCCGCTCCAGCTCCGCCTTTCGGCCGACGAAGGGGACGACGTGGCTGCGCGCGTCGAGGAGACGGCTGGGCTGCGCCATCAGCCACGCGGTGTCCGGGGCGGCCGGGGCGGGTAACGCCTCGATCGTGGGCCGCCGCGTCCCGTAGTAGTGGTTGACGGTCGCGGTGGCGTTCGGACCCTGTGCCGCCACCGCGCCGGCGGCGAGATGCTGTTCGTAGCGCGGCTCGGTCAAGACTCACCGGTGGGCGCCTGGGCCGGCGAACCGCCGGGTGCGTAATGGTGGTGGTTGATGGTCACGGCCGCTCCCGGGCCCTGTGCGCCCGCGCCACCGTTGTGGACCACCTGGCTGTAGACGCCGCCGCCGGTTCCTGTCGCGCGCAGCGCCGCCCCGAGGGCGCGGATCTCGCCGTCGGCGCCGGGCTGCCCGGCGATCAGTTCGCGCAGCAGCTCCTCGCTCTCGGACGAGCGGTCGGCGTTCCTCTCCAGGGCCGCCCCGAGCCGGGCCGCCCAGTCGTCGTGCGCGGCGCCCAGGGCCGACTCGTCGCCCCGCTCACAGGCGCTGAGGACGGTTTCCCGGGCCTGCTCCAACTCCGCCTCGGCAGCGGCGGCTTCGTCGGCCCGGCCGCGCCCGAGCAGCCGGACGAAACCCCGCTTCGTGTGGTCCCAGGCGTCCGTCGTCATCGCTGTGACGAGCGTGGTCGCGGCGGTGGCGGCGACGGCCGCGACGGCGGGGTCCAAGGCGATCTCCTCCAGGGAACTCGACCACTTCGAGGGCACAAGTGTGCCATTGGGCCGCGGCTGACGCGCTGGGTTCACTCGGCGTGGTTCCGGCCAACTTCCCTGCGGGGAGGGCGATCTGTGGAGGTGGGCCTCACTGTGAGGCCCACCTCCACCGCCGGGGTGGGCTCAGCCGTAGGCGAGGGCCTGGAGGCGGTCGTGGGCGCCGTTGAACTTGTTGTGGTCGCCGACGATCGGGCCCGTGGAGGTGTACTGCCACATCGTGTAGTACGCCCAGCCGGCCGGGAGTTCGCCGACCGTCGTGTTGTAGCGCGCCACCCACAGGGGGTTGGAGGCGCCGAAGCCGCCGTAGTTGCCGGTGCACTGCTTCCACCAGGTGGTGGCGGTGTAGATCACCGCGTCGCGGCCCGTGCGGTACTTGTAGCGGTTCAGGAAGTCGCGGATCCAGGTGACCATCGCCGCCTGGGTCTTGCCGTAGCAGGTGCTGCCGTACGGGTTCCACTCGATGTCCAGGACGCCCGGCAGGGTCCTGCCGTCGCGGGACCAGCCGCCGCCGTTGTTCACGAAGAAGTCGGCCTGGGCGGCACCGGACGTGGTGTCGGGGGTGGCGAAGTGGTACGCGCCCCGGATCATGCCGACGTTGTAGGAGCCGTTGTACTGCTGCGCGAAGTAGGGGTTCTCGTAGTACGTCCCCTCGGTGGCCTTCACATAGGCCCACTTCACGCCGCTGGTCCACAGGGCCGGCCAGTTCACGTTGCCCTGGTGGCTGGAGACGTCCACGCCCTCCGTCTGGACGGCGCGCCCGGTCGGCGGCAGGCCGCCCACGCCGTCGTGGGCGGGGACACCCATACCCATGTACGCGGTGCCCCGGGCGGGCCGGTCGGCGGCGGCCGCCGTGCCCGGGAGGGTGAGCAGGAGGGCCAGTACGGAGAGGAGGAGGACGGCGGCTCTGGCGGGGGGTCTGGTGGTTCCGGATCTGTGCACGGACATGGCGTGCCTCCGAAAGTGGGGATCGCTGACATGGTGTGGACATGTCAGGGTGGCCTCCACGCTACGTGCGTAGACGACAGGCCGGAAGAGGGGCCGGAGACCGCCGTTGGTCTACGCCTGCGAAATACTGTGCACGCTGCGGCGACGCCCTGCCGCCGGGAGAAACTTTCAGTCTCAAAAGGAAGCGTGCGAGGGGTGTGACGTGCACAGAAGCGGTGCGGGAAGCGAAGCGGGAACAGCGGCGGACCAGGAATTCCTGGCCCTCGAAAGGGAGTTGTCCGTCCTCCTGCGCCGCGCCCGCGCCCAGTCCGGCGAGATGGCCCGCGAGGTCCACCCCGAGCTGGAGCCCGCCGCGTACGGGCTGCTCGTACGCCTCGACGCCACCGGCAGCCAGCGCGCCACCGACCTCGCCGCGTACTTCGGCGTCGGCAAGGCGACCATGAGCCGCCAGCTGCGCGCCCTGGAGGACCTCGGGCTCGTCGCCCGCGCCCCCGACCCCGACGACGGCCGCGCCTCGCTCGTACGCCTCACCGACGAGGGCCGCGCCCGCTTCCGCCACGTACGCGACGCCCGCCGCGCGCGCTACCGCCGCAAGCTCGCCGGCTGGGACCGCGCCGAGGTCGCCGAGCTCGCGCGGCTGCTGCACCAGCTGAACGCGGGCGGGGAAGAGACGTCGTAGGGCGTCAGGCCACCTCGCGCAGGGCGGCGCCGATGAGCGCCACGCCCTCGCCGATCACGGTGGGCGCACCGGCGGCGTACCCGAGGACCAGGCCCGGCGGCCCGGGCGACTGGCGGTGCCAGGACAGCGGCTGCGTCTTCACGCCGCGCGCCAGCGCCGCCTCGGCCAGCTCCGTGTCCGGGAACCGGCCGTCGAACGTGACCGTCAGGTGCAGGCCCGCCGCCGCGCCGTGGACCACCGCACCCGGCAGATGCGCCCCGATCGCGCCGATCATCGCGTCCCGGCGCTCCCGGTGCCGGCGGCGCAGCAGGCGCAGGTGCCGCTCCATCGCGCCCGACTCCATCAGGCGCGCCAGCACCAGCTGGGGCAGCACGGCGTTGCCCAGGTCGGCGAAGCGCTTGGCGTCCACGAGCGCCTCCCGGTACGCCGGCGGCGGCACCATCCAGCCGGTCCGCAGCGCGGGGGCGAGGAGCTTGGAGACGCTGCCGGTGTAGCAGACGTGGTCCGGCAGCACCGACCGCAGCGCCGGGACGGGCGGCCGGTCGTAGCGGTGCTCCGCGTCGTAGTCGTCCTCGACGATCAGGCCTCCCGTGCCGGTCGCCCACGCCATCAGCTCCCGGCGCCTCGCCCCGCTGAGCACCACGCCCGTCGGGAACTGGTGCGCCGGGGTCAGCAGGACCGCGGGGGCGCCGGTCGCGCGCAGCGCGTCCACGCGCACGCCCTCGGCGTCGACCGGCACGGCGGGCGTCGCCAGCCGCCGGTCCGCGAGGTGCTGGCGGGCGCCGAGCGCCCCCGGGTCCTCCACCGCCATGGCCGTGACGCCGTCCCGCTCGCGGAGCACCTCGGCGATCAGGCCGAACGCCTGCGCGGTGCCGGACGTGATGACCACCTCGTCCGGACGCGCCCGGAACCCCCGGTTGCGCGCCAGCCAGTCGGCCACGGCCCGCCGCAGCTCCGGCGCGCCGCGCGGGTCGCCGTACCCGAGGTCGTACGCGGACAGCTCGTGCAGGACGGCCCGCTCGGCGCGCAGCCACGCCGCGCGCGGGAACGCCGCGAGGTCCGGTACGCCGGGTGCCAGGTTGATCCGCGCGGGGGCGGCGCGCAGTACGTCGAAGACGTCGGGGGTGGGGGCGGTGGTGAACACCCCCTGCGCGGGGGCCGGTAGCCGGTCGGGCGCGGGCGCCGGTGCCCGGTCGGCGGTCCGTACGCGGCCGGGGGCTACGGGTCGTGCGACGGCCTCCTGCGGTCCGGCCTGCGCCCGGCCCGGCGGCAGCACCGGGGACGCCACCACGATCGTGCCGCCCCGCCGGCGACCCGCCACATGGCCGTCCTCCGTCAGCCGCTGGTACGCCTCCGTCACCACGCCGCGCGATACGCGCAGTTCGGCCGCGAGCACCCGCGTGGCGGGCAGCCGGCTGCCGACCGGCAGGCTGCCGTCCGCTATCGCGCGGCGCAGCCGGTCGGCCAGCCAGGCGGACATCCCGCCCACCGGGGCCTCGGCCAGGTTCAGTTGCAGGAAGTCCGCCCCGGCGGCCGTTATGGACCGGCCGGAAGCGTCACCATTGGACCTGTGCACCCGGCCATTGTGGCGCGAGGGTGGAGCCATGAACACCGAGTTCCTGCTGACGTCGCTGGTCGTCGTCGCCACCCCCGGCACGGGCGTCCTCTACACGGTCGCGGCCGGCCTCTCCCGCGGCACCCGCGCCGCCGCCGTCGCGGCGGTCGGCTGCACGCTGGGGACCCTGCCGCACCTGGCCGCCGCCCTCACCGGCCTCGCCGCGCTGCTGCACACCAGCGCCCTGGCCTTCCGGATCCTCACCTACCTCGGCGTCGCCTACCTCCTCTCCATGGCGTGGAGCACCCTCCGGGACAAGGACGCGTTCACGGTCGACGACCGGGACCGGGCGGCCGCGCCCCCGTCCGCCGCGCGGGTCATCGCCTCCGGGGTGCTGGTCAATCTGCTCAACCCCAAGCTCACCCTCTTCTTCTTCGCCTTCCTGCCCCAGTTCGTGACCCCGGGGGAGCCCGGCGCCCTGCCCCGCATGGTGCAGCTCAGCGCCGTCTTCATGGCGCTCACCTTCGTCGTCTTCCTCCTGTACGGGCGGTTCGCCGCCGCCATGCGCAGCCGCGTCCTGACCCGGCCCCGCGTCCTGACCTGGCTGCGCCGGGTCTTCGCGGGCGCGTTCGCGGCCCTCGGTGCCCGCCTCGCCTTCCTCTGAGACCCGAACACGGAGCCCTTCATGTACGTCCAGCACGCCGGCGCGCTCTGGCGGGACTTCCCCGAGCTCGCACCCGCCGTCATCCACGCCGAGGGCATCACCCCCCATGTCCCGGCGGACCGCCAGGTCGCCGCGTACACCGCACGGGCGGCGGACCGGCTCGCGGCCGCCGGCTCCGAGGGGCAGCTCCCCGAGATCCAGGCCTGGCGGCGCGCCTTCTCCCGCATGGGGCTCAAGCCGACCCAGTACCGCTGCGCCTCCGAGTCGCTGCTGCGGCGCCTGCGCAGGGAGGGATCCCTGCCCCGGATCCACCCCCTCATCGACCTCTGCAACGCCGTGTCCGTCGCGTACGCCATCCCCGTCGGCGTCTTCGACGTCTCCGCGCTCGCGCCGCCGTCGCTGGAGGTGCGGTACGCGCACGGCGACGAGACGTACGTGACGTTCGGCGGCGAGAAGGAGAACCCGGCGCCCGGCGAAGTGATCTACGCGGACCGGGAGGGGCAGGCGCACTCCCGGCGCTGGACCAACCGGCAGAGCGGCGCCTCCGCCGTGCGGGAGGAGACCGGCAGCGTCCTGATCATCGCGGAGGCGGTGCACGGGAGCGGCGCCGAGGACGTACGACGGCTCGCCGACACGCTCGCCGCCGAGTTGACGGCGCTGTGGAACACGACGCCGAGGACGGCGCTGCTGAGCCGCACGGCCCCGCGCTTCGATGCGTGAGCCGGCCGAAGGCCCGCTCGACGCCCCGCTCGACGCCCTGTCAGGGGCCGCCGCCCGGTGCGAGACTACGCGCGTGGGGAGGCCGAGGGGAGGCACGCAGTGGTGAGGGGCCGGACGAGCGGGGCGGTGCGAGCGGGCCTTGCCGCGGCGCTGAGCGGGGCGATCATGCTGGCGGGCGCGGGGTGCTCGCCGGAACTGCGTCCCCTGGCGGCGGTGTACGTGGACGAGCAGGGCACCGCCTACGCACTGCTGCGGTCGTGCGACGACACCGGCCGCGTGCGCGCCCCCGGGCTGCGCGGCACCGGCACCGGCACCGGTGCCGAGGGGGAGGAGCCGTGGGTCGGCTGGGACGCCCCCGGGCTGCACGAGGCCGCGGACTTCCCGCTGTTCGCGCCGCCCGCTCCCTGGGCGGCCGAGATCCGGGGCCCTCAGACCCTGCGCCCCGGCTACACGTACGAGCTCGCGTTCGCCGACCCCGACGACTCCTACGCCTACAGCACCTCGGTGACCTTCGACGCCGGCCAACTCGAGGCGGTGCCGCCCGGAGAGGTGCTGACCCTTGACGGCACCATGACGAGAGAGGCGTTCGAGGACCGGGCGCGCACGGCCTGTTGAAGGGCCCGGCTCCGGGACTTTTTGCGAAGTCCATAACCGGCCGACGGTGGCCGGAAGCGGGCCCTCGCCTTCATCATCGACCGATGATCAAGAAAGTACTGAGCGCGGTCCTCGCGGGCGCCGCGCTCCTCACCCCCACCGCTCACGCCGCCTCCCCCGCCCACCATCAGGCTCCCGGCTGGCAGCGGGTGGGGCACGACATCACCTCGGGCATCAGCGGCATCGCCGTCGACGCCACCCGCCGTGACGGTACGGCGGAGCTGCTCGCCGTGCGCGACAACAAGAAGCCGGGCGAGAACCGGCTCGTGGCCCTGAGCTACCGCCCGGGCGCCGAGCCCCGGCAGCGGGCCGTGGAGTGGAGCGGCGAGCCCGCCGTGGACCTGGAGGCGATCGACGGCGTTCCGGGCCGGCCGCACGAGTACGTCGCGCTCGCCAGCGGCGGCACGGCGTACCGCATCCACTGGGAGGGCGACACCGCCCGGGTGGTGGCGGCGTTCCCGGTGCCCGGCGTCTCCCCGGACGACAACTACGAGGGCTTCGCCCTCACCGCCGCCCGGAACGGGACGCTCATCGCCGTCTGGGCCGACCGGGGGCAGGACGAGCGTCCCGCGACCCTCTCCGCGGCCCGGTGGAACCCGGACGGGAACGCCTTCGGCACGCCGACCTCCGTCGCGTTCCGGGTCCCGTACCCGGCGCACGACGTACGGCACATATCGGACGTCAAGGTCTCCGCCACCGGCCGGATCACGGTCTCGTCCGCGTCCGACCCGGGCGACGACGGTCCGTACGACTCCGCCCTCTTCGACGCGGGCCGCGTAACCGCCTCGCCGGGCGGCGACGACCGGGTCCGCCTGGCCGTCCACCGCTCCCCGCACCGGCTCGCCACCTTCCCCGGCCACAAGATCGAGGCCCTGGCGTGCCTGCCGCACTCCCGCGAGGGGGTCGTCGCCACGGACGACGAGAACGAGGGCGGTTACGTCGCCGCCTCGGAGTTCTGCCGCCCCTGACCCATCCGTGGGCTCATCCGTGAGGTGCCGCCGCCCTTGCCGTCCCAGGGGCGGGTGCTTCTCACAGTTCCACGTACACCGCCGTCGCGTCGTCGTGCCGCTTCCCGCGTCCCGGCGGCCGCGTCCGCTCCAGCTCCCGCACCCGGGCGATCAGCCCGCGCGGGCCCTCCTTGCGGAGCACCTCGAAGCAGGCCGCCCAGTCGCCCGCGCCGAACACCTCCGTCCAGCGCGTCGCCCCGTCCGTCAGGGCCGCCAGCGCCCGCACCTCGCTCCGCGGTGTACGGCCCGTCACCGCCCGGGACGCCACCGACGGATCGGCGGCCGCGGTGAAGAAGCCGCCCTCCCGGTTGCGCACGGTCGCGTCGGCGATCGCGTGCGAGGCGAGCGAACCGGGTGGCAGCAGGGCGAGCCGGTCGTCGACCACCGCCCGCACCGACCCGTCCCAGCCCTCCAGCAGCAGGACCGAGTCGGAGAGCACCAGATACTCCACGGCCTCCCCGTCCCAGCGCGCCACCACCACCGTCGCCTGAGGCGTACGGACGTGAGAAAGGTCACACGTGCCGCGGTGGGCGTCCGCGGTGCGCCGGATTGCCTCCGACAGGATCGCGGTCAGCGTCATGTCCGGTCGCGAAGCGGACAGTTCGGTCAGCGCGCCACCGAGGCGGGTCGTGAACCACGGGACCGGATGCACACAACCCACGTCGCCCTCCAGGGGCGTCACCCCGTCCAGGGCGACCGCCACGCCGCCCTGCCCGGAGGCCGGTACGGCCACGGAAGCCCAGTCCTCGTTGGGGCGTTCCCGGTCACCCGGGACGGAGGAGATCTCGGTGTGCATGGCGCCCAGTCTGCCGGACCGCACACGACTCCTTCACAGCGCCCACAAGCGGTGCGAAGTGGCCCGCACCAGTGGGGCGGCGCCGGTGCGGGCGGACGCGTACGGGTGGAATGCCCGAGTCCGGGAAGGTGCGGGCGCGCATCCTGCCAAAGCCCGCGCCGAAGATCCAGCCCGGTGCGCGGACGGCCGGACGCCGGGCCTCCGGGCGAGTTGTTCGCCAACTCCGGAGTGTTGTTCACTCGTTCGGGTGGCGGAGTGGCCGATGCGTGCTGCCTACCCAAAAGCGCTGGAATGGTCGGAAGCCGTACCAGGGGTACCGAGGTACCGGGGGTGGGCCGACGACGCGGGTGAACGGCCGTCACCTCTGCTTCATGGGTGGACGAGTTCAAGAATGTGAGCACCGGTGCAGAAGCGCAGTGACACTCCCGGCGACCCTCAGCAGGCACCGGGCGGCCGCGGCGTACGGGTCCGCAGCCGGCTCGTGGCCGGCGTGGCGCTCGTCGGCATCACCGTCATCGGGGCCGGCACCCCCGCCGTCCTCACCGCCTCGGCGGACCTCAACGACTCCCAGCGGCTGGTGACGCTCGCCCAGCTCAACCGGCAGGCCGTCACCCTCGCCCACTCGCTCGCCGACGAGCGCGACGACGTCACCGCGTACATCGCCGCAGGGCGCGACGCCGGTGAGGACCGAGGTGAGGACCGCGACAAGGCCGTCGCCGCCGAGCACACGGCCCGCGTCGACCGCCAGATCGACGAGCTCATCGCCGAGGGCGACGCGCCCGCCGACCTGCGCCGGCAGCTCGACGCCGTGCCCGCCCTGCGGAGCGCCGCGCTCACCGGCGAGGGCTCCGCCATGGAGGCCTACCGCGCCTACAGCGACGTCATCGCCCGGCTCCAGGCCCTCGCCGCCGAGCTGGCCGACAAGACCCCCGCCCGCGCCGCCGATGCCGGCACCCGCGCCGCCGCCGAGCTCGGCCGCGCCACCGAACAGGCCTCCGCCACCCGCGGCCTGCTCCTCGCCGCCCTCGCCGTCCCCGGCGAGAAGAACGGCGGGACGACCGTCTACGACCCCGCCACCGGGCGCTTCGTCCCGCAGGACGACCCCGCCGACGCCGAGGCCGACCGCACGCGCGACGCGCTGAGCGCCGCCGCCCAGCAGGCCCGCGTCCGCGAGCAGGCCGCCCTCGCCGACTTCGGCCGGGACGCCTCGCCCGCCGCCCGCGACCGCCTCGCCGGCACCGTCACCGGCCCCGAGGTCAAGAGCGCCGAGGGCTACCTCGACCGCCTCACCGACCAGCCCAAGCTGTCCGGCGCCGAGCGGAAGACCGACGACGAGAAGGTCGCCGCCGCGCTCACCGCCCGCATCGAGCAGATGCGCGGCGTCGAGTCCGCCCTCGCCACCGGCGAGGTCGCCCGCATGGAGCGGCTGCGCGACGACGACGTCACCGCGCTGGAGCTGCGCATCGCGCTCCTCGGCGGCTGCCTGCTCGTCGCGATCGGCGTCTCCACCGCCGTCGCCCGCACGCTCACCCGGCCGCTCGCCGTCCTGCGCATCGGCGCCGCGCGCGTCGCCGCCGCGCCCGAGGTGGAGGAGCCGGTCCGCTTCACCGGCCGCAACGACGAGTTCGCCCAGGTCGTACGGTCCCTCAACACCCTGCACGGCAAGCTCCTCGACCTCGGCTCGCGCGCCGAGGCGCTGGACGCCGAGCGCGCGGACGCCGTCGCCGCCCGTGAGGCGCTCGCCGCCGAACTGGCGGGGCAGCGCGCCGAGCTGCGCGAGCGGACCGCCGAGGTCACCGCGGAGCTGGAGCAGCTGCGGCACAGCGTCCACCACACCTTCGTGAACCTCTCGCTGCGCACGCTCGGCCTCGTCGAGCGGCAGCTCGCCGTCATCGAGAAGCTGGAGGAGCGCGAGCAGGACCCGGAGCGGCTCGCCACCCTCTTCAAGCTCGACCACCTCGCCACGGTCATGCGCCGCCACAGCGAGAACCTGCTGGTCCTCGCCGGGCACGAGCACAACCACGCCCACCAGGGCCCGGTGCCGCTGGTGGACGTGCTGCGCGCCGCCGTCAGCGAGATCGAGCGGTACGAGCGGGTCACGATCCAGTCGCTGCCGCCGCACGCGTACGTCGCCGGGTTCGCCGCCGACGACCTCAGCCACCTGCTGGCCGAACTGCTGGAGAACGCCACCTCCTTCTCGCCGCCGGACGCCAAGGTCCAGCTCTCCGGCTGGCTGCTGGAGAGCGGCGAGATCATGCTCTCCGTCCAGGACGAGGGCATAGGGATGACGGAGGGCCGGCTCGCCGAGCTCAACGCCCGTCTCGCCGACCCCGACCCGGCCGGCGGCCGGGACCCGGAGGCCGAGGAGGGCGAGGGCCTCGGACTGCGGGTGGCCGCGCTGTTGGCGGCGCGCCACGGCGTCCGCGTACAGCTGCGCGAGCAGAAGCAGGGCGGCGTCACGGCGGTCGTCGTCCTGCCGAAGGCGCTGCTGCCCACCGAACCGGAGCGCATCGCGGCGCCCGCGGCCGCCGTGAACCTGCCCGGCTCCGTCGCCGAGGCGAACTCCAACGCGCTGCCGGGCGGCAGGGCCGTCCGGGACGTACCGGCACCGGCCGCGGACCCGGCTCCGGACGTCGATCCGCTGGTGGAGGCGGCGGAGTCGGCCATCCGCGAGGCGGAAGAGGCCGAGGAGGCCGAGGAGGTCGCGGAGGTTGAGGAAGCGGAAGAGGCGGACTACCTCACGGTCGCCGAGGCCACCCTCCAGGTCCGCGCCCCGCGCCCGCCGGAGGACGACGAGACGGTCGTCGACGAGTTCGAGGAGCCGGACGAGGCGGACGACGACTCCGAGGAGCCGCAGCGCCTCACCGACAAAGGCCTGCCCAAGCGCACGCCCAAGATCGTGACGACGTCCGAGCCGCGCACCGAGCGCAAGGGCGGCGTCGACGCCGAGGCGCTGCGCCGCCGGCTCGGCGGGTTCCACCGGGGCGCCCTGGAAGGCCGCCGCGACGCCGAGGCGGAGATCGCCGAGGCGGCAGCACCCACAGGAGACAACGACCAGACGGGGGACACAGTCGAGGAGGCACGCAGTTGACTGCGACGACCGGCACACCCGGGCTGAGCAGCGAAGCCCGCAACCTGCACTGGCTGCTGGGAAACCTCGTCGAGGAGGTGCCAGGAGTCCGTTCCGTAGCCGTGGTCTCGTCCGACGGGCTGCTCCTGCTCTCGTCCGACCCGGAGCGGAACACCCCCGCCGCCCCCTCCCCGCGCCGCTCCGACGGCCCCCGGGGCTCCAGCGCGGACCTCGCCACCATCGTCTCCGGCGTCGGCAGCCTCACCATCGGCGCCGCGAAGCTCATGGACGGCGGCGCGGTGAAGCAGACCATGATCGCCATGGAGGAGGGCAGCGTGTTCGTGATGTCGATCAGCGACGGCTCGCTGCTCGGCGTGCACGCCACGCCCGACTGCGACATGAGCGTCGTCGCGTACCACATGGCGCTCTTCGTGGGCCGCGCCGGACACGTGCTCACCCCCGAACTCCGCAGTGAACTGCGCAAGTCGATGGAGGCCGCCCAGTGATGTCCGCCGCTGCCGCGTCCGCCGCCGGCAAACTGCCGATACGCGGCGAGGGCCGGCGCCCCGCCCGCGTCCGCCCGTACTCGCTGACCGGCGGCCGCACCCGCTTCGGTCACGTCCTGCTCGTGGAGACGTTCGTCGCCGCGCTCGAAGCCTCGGAGGAGCGCCGGGAGCTGACGAACGGCGGCGGCCCGGGGTCCCGGGTGATGCCGGAGATGCGCGCCATCGTCGAGCTCTGCCGCCGGATGCGTACGGTCGCGGAGATCTCCGCGCTGCTGAAGATGCCGTTGGGGGTCGTCCGGGTGCTGCTCAGCGACCTGGCCGACCAGGGAAAGATACGTGTGTACGGGACCAACCACGGCACCGGCCGGCCCGACCGCGCACTGCTCGAAAGGGTGCTGGGTGGCCTCCGTCGTCTCTGAACAGTCTGCACAGTCCGAACCGTCCGCGCAGCAGCCGCAGGACCAGCTCCAGCCCTGGGAGCTCGACCGGACCCGCGCTCCCATCGCCACCAAGGTCGTCGTGGCGGGCGGCTTCGGCGTCGGCAAGACGACCTTCGTCGGGTCGGTCTCCGAGATCACGCCGCTCCAGACCGAAGCGCTGATGACGCAGGCCAGCGCGGAGACGGACGACCTCGCCGCCACGCCCGGCAAGACCACGACGACCGTCGCCATGGACTTCGGCCGCATCACGCTCGACGACGACCTCGTCCTGTACGTCTTCGGTACGCCGGGCCAGCAGCGGTTCTGGTTCATGTGGGACGACCTCGTGCGCGGCGCGATCGGCGCGGTCGTGATGGCCGACACCCGGCGGCTGACGGACTGCTTCCCGGCGCTCGACTACTTCGAGAGCTGCGGGCTGCCGTACGTCGTGGCCGTGAACCACTTCGAGGGGACGGAGCTGTTCGAGGTCGAGGACGTACGGGAGGCGCTGACCGTGCCGCCCGACGTGCCGATCGTGATCATGGACGCCCGGAAGCGGAACACGGTCGTCGAGTCGCTGCTGACGCTCGTCGCCCGCGCGCTCGAAACCACCCCCGAGTAACCCGAGCAAGAGTGAAGGAACCCCTCCCGATGCGGAAGATACTCATCGTCGGAGCCGGTCAGTCCGGTCTCCAGCTGGCCCTCGGACTCCAGTCGCAGGGGTACGAGGTCACCCTGATGTCCAACCGCACGGCGGACGAGATCCGGGCCGGCCGGGTCATGTCCACGCAGTGCATGTTCCACACGGCGCTCCAGCACGAGCGGGACCTGGGCATCAACTTCTGGGAGTCGCAGGCCCCGAAGATCGAGGGCCTCGGCGTCTCCGTCGCGGGGCCGGAGTCCCAGCGGGTGATCGACTGGGTCGGCAAGCTGAAGGGGTACGCGCAGTCCGTCGACCAGCGCGTGAAGATGGCCGGCTGGATGGAGACCTTCGCCCAGCGCGGCGGCCAGCTGGTCATCCACGGCGCGGCCGTCTCCGACCTGGACTACTTCTCGCGCACGTACGACCTGGTGCTGGTCTCGGCCGGCAAGGGCGAGCTGGTGTCGATGTTCGAGCGCGACGCGTCGCGCTCCCCGTACGCCGAGCCGCAGCGGGCGCTGGCGGTCGCGTACGTGCACGGGCTCGGCCCGCGCCCGGAGCACCCGGAGTTCGAGGCCGTGCGGTGCAACCTGGTGCCGGGCGTCGGCGAGATGTTCATCATGCCGACGCTCACGACGACCGGCCGGGCCGACATCCTCTTCTGGGAGGGCATCCCGGGCGGGCCGCTGGACGTCTTCCAGGGCGTCAAGGACCCCGGCGAGCACCTCGCGCTCACGCTGGAGCTGATGGAGAAGTTCCTGCCGTGGGAGTACGCGCGGGCGACGAAGGTCGAACTGACGGACGCGAACGGCACGCTGTCCGGCCGCTACGCCCCGACCGTCCGCAAGCCGATCGGCCGGCTGCCCGGCGGCGGCCTGGTGCTCGGCGTCGCGGACGTCGTCGTCGCCAACGACCCGATCACGGGCCAGGGCTCCAACTCGGCGTCCAAGTGCGCGGCGACGTACCTCGACTCGATCGTGTCGCACGGCGACCGGCCGTTCGACGAGGCGTGGATGCAGCAGACGTTCGACCGCTACTGGGAGACCGCGCAGCACGTCACCAAGTGGACCAACGCCATGCTGGGCGTCCCGCCGGAGCACGTGCTGAACCTGATCGGCGCGGCCGGGCAGCTCCCGCCGGTGGCGGACCGCTTCGCCAACGGCTTCAACGACCCGGCCGACTTCGAGAACTTCTTCTACGAGCCGGAGAAGACGGCGGCGTACCTCGCCTCGGTCACCGCGTAGGGGCGTCGTAGCCCCCGTCGTAGCCCTCGTCCGAGCCCGTCGACGCGTCCGTCGGCAGGCTCGGCGGGGTGTACGCGTGCAGGGGGCGGGCGTCCGGGTCCGGGCGGACCGCGCCCAGCAGGGGGTTCGCGGCGAGCGGGGAGACCTTGACGCGGGCGCCGGGGCGCGGGGCCTGGATCACCTTGCCGTCACCGAGGTAGATCGCCACGTGCGTGGCCTTCGGGAAGTAGATCACCAGGTCGCCGGGGCGCAGCGCGCGCAGCGGGACCTTCGGGAGGGTGCGCCACTGCTCCTGGCTGGTGCGCGGGATGGTGCGGCCCGCCGAGGCCCACGCTTCGGAGGTGAGGCCCGAGCAGTCGAAGGAGTCCGGGCCCTCCGCGCCCCACTCGTACGGCTTGCCGATCTGTCCGGCCGCGAACTCCAGCGCCTCGTCGCCCTCCTCCGACGGGGTCAGGGCGGCGTCCGGCGCGGCCGTCGCGAGCAGCTCCCGCTGGGCGTCGGCGGTCTGGGCGTCCTCCAGGGCCGTCACCTCCGCCACCTGCTCCTCGGTGAGCGAGGCCAGCAGCTTCTCGACCTCCCTCAGCCGGGCGAGGGCCTCGTCGCGGGCCTCGCGCTGCCGCTCCGCGAGGGTCCGCTCCCGGTCCAGCGCCCGGCGCGACGCCGTCGCCAGCGCGTCGGCCCGCCGCTCCCCGCGCTCCAGGCGCGCCACCGTCGCGGCCTGTTCTTGCGCCGCGCGCCGCATCACGTGCGCCTGGTCGAGGGCGTGGTCCGGGTCGCGGGCCAGCAGCAGGCGCAAGGAGGCGGAGAAGTCCGTACGCCCCTGGTACTGCGCCCGCGCCAGCCTTCCCGCGGCCGCCCGGCCGCGCGCCAGCTCGTCGCGGGCCTTGCTCAGATCACCGGTGAGCCGCCGGGTCTCGGCGGTGTGCGCCGTGAGCGCCTCCTCGGTGGCGTTGTACGCCTCGGTCGCCTCCTCGGCCCGCTGGTAGAGCGTGCGCAGGCGGGTGAGCAGCTCGGCCACCGTCGGCTCGGCGGGCAGGGGCTCGTCCACGGGCTCGGACGCGGGGCCGGAGGCCGGCTCGGAGACGGGGTCCGATGCAGGCTCGGATACGGGCTCGGACACGGGCTCGGACGCGGGTTCCGGCCCGGGCTCGGCGGCGACCGGCGGGGCGCCGGCGGCGACCAGCACCGCCACCGTCATCGCCGCCGTACGGACGGCACGCAGCAGTCGTCCTGACACGTCATCACCTCCGCGGACATCCTGCGGCGGCAATGGTGCGAATAACTGATTACTGGGCGTTTCGGGGCATCGAGTTCACCCGACAGGCAGCGCGGAGCCGCGTCAGCGCGGGGGTTTGGACCACGGCCACTTCAGCTCGCGCCGCTCCCGGCCCCCGGGCGCGTACTCGTACTTCCACCCCCGCTGGAGCCCCAGCCGCCGGGTGTACCCGGACGGTACGCGGCGGTAGGCGTGGACCGTCGCCGGGCCGCCGTCCTCGGCCGGGACGGGGACCACGTACCACTTGGGCGGATGGCCCGTGAGGCCGGTCAGCACCGGCAGGACCCGGCCGTCCAGCGGGCCGCCGTAGAAGGGGGTGTTCTCGCTTCGCACACCCCCAGTGTCACAGCAGGTGCGCGGCCCCGCCGACCACGGGGCCCAGGCGGCGCGCCAGCGTGCCCACCGGGCCGTCCGCCGCCTCCCGGGCCAGCAGGGCCTCCACCGCGCGCGCCGTCCCGTGGTCCGTCGTCGCCGTCACCGTCAGCAGCGCGACGAGGTGGTCGACCAGCCAGGCGCGCAGCTCGGCGGCGGGCGGCTGCTTGCCCTCGTCCAGCCAGATCAGCGACGCCGCCTCGACCGCCGCTATCCAGGTGCGCACCATCATCCGCAGCCTGGGCCCGGGATCCGGTACGCCGAGGTGGAACAGGACCTGCTGGGCGGCGGCGCGCCGCACCTCGTCCACGATCGCGGTCGTACGGGACGTCTCGGCGACGCTGCCGCCCTGGAGCAGGGCGCTGAACCCGGTGTCGTGCTCGTCGACGAAGGCGAGGTACCGGTCGAGGACGCGGGCGAGCCGCTCGGTCGGCGGGCCCACGGCCGGTTCGGCGAAGCACAGCTCCAGCTCGTCGGCGGCCGACCGCAGGGCGGCCTCGTACAGCTCCTGCTTGCCGCCGGGGAAGTAGCGGTACACGAGCGGCCGCGAGACCCCGGCGGCCTCGGCGACGTCGTCCAGCGAGACGTCCTCGGGCGCGCGGTGCGCGAAGAGGGAGAGGGCGACGCCGAGGAGCTGGCTGCGGCGCTCCCCGACGCTGAGGCGTCGGTACGCGGGCGTGGCGGCACTCGTCATGCCCGCAGCGTAGCCGCGTACGCCCGCTGTGCCCCCGGTCAGGCGAGGAGTCCCGAGCTCTTCCAGAGCCTGCGGCCGGGGCCGCGCAGCACCCCGATGTCGTCGAGGAAGTCCGTCAGCCGCTTGGCGCCGGACTGCATGACCTCGCGCCGGTGGCCGCTCGCGCGGACCTGGGCGACGGCCTCGCGGCGGTCCAGGCCGATGTTCTCGTACACCTGCGGGTTGACGAAGCAGACGGAGAAGACGCGGGCCGCCTCACCGCAGCTGAGCCGGGTGAACTCCTGCTCCCAGCGCGGCGCCGTCACCATCTGGCGGCGCAACTCCTCGCGGGCGTACCGCACATGGCGCGCCTCCTCGACGACGTGGATGCGGGTGACGCCGCGCACCAGCGTCTGGACGCGCTCGTCCGGGAAGGTCAGGCGCTGCATCCAGTCGAGGATCTCCTCGCCGAGCAGCGTCGCCGCGAACGAACCGGGGGTGGTGGAGACGGTCTTCAGGACGCGCGCGAGGTTGTGGTAGAGCCGGGGCACCGGGTACGTCGGCGCGCCGCCCTTCTGGATCATGCGCGCGAACATCATGGAGTGGCGGCACTCGTCGGCAATCTCGGTGAGCGCGTACCGGACGTGGTTGCTGGTGACGGATTTGTCGTAGATGTGCCGTACGAGCAGCTGCATCAGGATGATCTCGAACCAGATGCCGAGGGAGGCGAGCGAGGCGGCCTCGTGGCGGGCCAGGTCCATGCGCTGCTCCTCCGACATCTTCCGCCACAGCGGGGTGTCGTAGAGGGAGACCAGCTCCGGCGGCCAGAACCACTTGCCCTCTTCGAGCGGGGCGTCCCAGTCGAGCTCCTTGTCGGGGTCGAAGGAGTGCTTGGCGGAGGATTCGAGCAGACGCTCGGCGACCTGCTCGCGGTCCCGGAGCGGGCCGAGCGCGTCGCGGAGGAGTCGTATGTCGCGTTCGGTCACGGTGGTCATGGTGGACGGCACCTCGCGCAGTTGGGGTTACTGGGGGTCATCCCTTATAAGACTGCCTGTCAGTAAGGCCGTCAATCCCCTGTGCGTGAACTTTGTTGACCCCGCGTCTACCACCGTGTGAGCCTGCAAGCACCGTTTGTGCACAGGAAGGAGCTGTCCGTGTCCACGCACGACCTCTACACCGGATCCCCGGGTGAGCCGATATGGGAGGTTCCGGCCACCGGCGCCGCGCGCTTCAGCTGGGAATACGACGATGGTCGTGACCGTCTGCTCGCCCTCTACCAGAAGGGCAAGGACAAGCAGTGGGACGGCGCGCTGCGCATCGACTGGGACCTGGAGGTCGACCCGTACGACCCGCTCGGCACACCGGACGAGGCGCTCACCCTCTACCACACGCGCCACTGGGCCAAGATGACGGAGCGGGACAGGGCCGAGCTGCGCAGGCACTACGCCTCCTGGCAGTTCAGCCAGTTCCTCCACGGCGAGCAGGGCGCGATGATCTGCGCCGCCCGCATCGTGGAGTCCGTCCCCGACATGGACGCGAAGTTCTTCTCCGCCACGCAGACGATGGACGAGGCGCGGCACGCCGAGATATACGGCCGGTTCCTGCACGAGAAGATCGGGATGCTCTATCCCATCAACGACAATCTGCAGGGCCTGCTGAACGACACCCTGCGCGACTCCCGCTGGGACATGCCCTACCTCGGCATGCAGGTGCTCATCGAGGGCCTGGCGCTCGCCGCCTTCGGCATGATCCGCGACACGACGAACAAGCCGCTGCCCAAGCAGATCCTCGCGTACGTGATGCAGGACGAGGCCCGGCACGTGGCCTTCGGGCGCATGGCGCTGCGCGACTACTACAAGCAGCTGACGGACGCCGAACTGCGCGAGCGCGAGGAGTTCGTCATCGAGGGCTGCTACCTGATGCGCGACCGGCTGCGCGGGGTGGAGGTGCTGGAGAACTTCGGCATCTCGAAGAAGGAGGCGGCGCTCGTCTCGGAGGAGTCCGGGACGCTGCGCCTCTTCCGCAAGCTGCTCTTCAGTCGGATCGTGCCCTGCGTCAAGGACATCGGCCTGTGGGGCGAGCGGCTCCAGAAGGCGTACCTCGACATGGGCGTCTTCGACCTCGGCGACTCGAACCTGGACCTGCTGATGACCCAGGACGAGGAGATCGCGGAACGGCTCGACCGCGAGCGCTTCGCGGTGGAGGAGGCGGAGCGCGTGGCCGAGGTGGCGGACGCGATCGCCCAGGGCGGGGGCGAGGGCGCAGGTGCGGGCGAGGCTGCGGGCGCGGCCTGAGGTCGTCCCCCGTGTCGTAGCCTGCGGGCATGAGCATGCCGCCTCCGCCGCCCCACCAGCAGCCGCCCGGCCCGGGCCCGTACGGGCCGCCGCAGCCGTACCCGCAGCAGCAGCCGTACCCCCCGCAGTCGTACCCGCAGCAGCCCGGCGCGTCCTACGGGCCGGGCTCCTACGGTGCGCCGCCGCCCCCCGCGCCCCCGAAGAAGCGGACCGGGCTGGTCGTCGGGATCGTCGCCGGGTCGCTCGCCGTGCTCGGCCTGCTCGCCTGGGTCGGCACGCAGGCCTACGACGCCGTCTCCGAGGCCGGCGGTTCCTACCCGGCCGCCGAGTACAAGCTGACGGCCCCCGTGACCGTCCTGTCCGGCACGTACAAGCTGACCAGCGACACCTCCGAAAAGGACGGCAAGGACGTCGAGGCGGAGGACGCGAAGGACCCCAGCGTGCGCGTCACCAAGTCCGTCGTCGCCACCTACACCGGTGAGCCGGGCAGCGCGCTGGTGGTGTCCGGCTTCTACGGACAGCTCAGGGCCCCGGACCTGACGCGCCGCCAGATCCTGGAGGGCGGCGCGACCGGCCAGGGCACCACGCTCGTCGTGCGGCCGAAGGACTTCAAGCCGGCCGGCGCCGACATCACCATCAGCTGCCAGGTGACGCGCTCCACCGACATGGGCACGACGAGCACCCTGCCGATGTGCGCCTGGGGCGACGGCAACACCGCCTCCTTCGTCGCCCTGGTCACCCCCGAGATCGCGGCGCAGCAGCCGGAGGACGTCGACCTGCGCGCGCTCGCCGAGACGACCGCGAAGGTGCGCGCGGAGCTCCGCAAGCCGCTGCGCTGACCGACTCGGGTGTCAGCCCAGGTCCGTCCCCGGCGGGAAGGTGGTGCGCAGGGTGAAGGCGTGCGCGGTCGGGCCGTGCTCCCGGAGGTGGAGGAGGCGCTTCTCGGCCTCCTCCACCGTGGGGCGGTGGCCCGCTTCCACCCACCACAGCGCGGTCATCGCCTCCTTGACCCGCTCGAACCACTCGTTGCGGCGGCCGAGCAGCTCCCGGTGCCGACCCCGGTACATAAAAGCGGTCAGGGCGTCGATGTCCCGCCACACCGTCAGGTTGATGATCAGCCAGTCGTCCCCGAAGACCGGCACGTCCGTCGCGTCGCCGCTCTCGCTCCGCAGCCGCCACACGAAGCCGTCCGCCGCCTCGGCCGCCGCGTTCACCGGGTCGAGCCCGTCGACGAAGTCCTTCAACTCCGGCGAGTCGAGCGGGAACTTGAGGCGGGAGATGTTCACCTGGGCGAGTTGGTACGCGAGTTCGTCGGACATGGGCGCACCATAATCACGGCCGTGACGGCTCCACCACGTCGTATCGCTGCGCGAGACGCCCTTCGGCGCGGTCCAGCGCCGCCTCCATCACCGACCGCGCGATCGGTGCCGCGCTGCCGCCGCCGCTGATGTCCTCGCGGTTGGCGGAGGCCTCCTCCACGACCACCGCCACCGCCACCGCCGGACGGCCCGCGTCCGCCGCCTGCGCCCAGCCGATGAACCAGGCGTACGGCGTGCCCGTGTTGCCCACGCCGTGCTGGGCGGTGCCGGTCTTGCCGCCGACCCGGGCGCCTTTGATCGCCGCCTTGCCGCCCGATCCGTGCTCCACCACGTCCAGCATCAGCTGCCGCAGCCGCATCGCCGTCACCGGCTGCATCGCCTGCCGGTAGGAGCGGCGCACGGTCTGGGCGACGGTCCTGCCGCCCGAGGTGGTGGTGCGGTCCACCAGGTGGGGCTGGGCGAGGTCGCCGCCGTTGGCGACGGCCGCCGCGACCATCGCCATCTGGAGCGGGGTGGCCGTCGTGTCGTACTGGCCGATGGCCGAGAGCGCGAGCTGGTCCGCCGTCATGTCGGTGTCGAAGTTCGACCGCGCCACCCGCGACGGGATACGCAGCGTCTCGTCGTTGAAGCCGAAGCGCGCCACCGCGTCCAGCATCCCGGCCAGCCCCACCTTCACCCCGAGGTGCGCCATGACGGTGTTGCACGACCAGCGGATGGCGTACGAGAGCGAGGCGTTGGCGCATCCGGTCGCCTCGTTGGGCAGCTCCGTACGGGTGTTGGGCAGCAGGTACGGGTCGGGGGCGCCGGTCGGGGCGTCGACGTCCGTGACGATCCCGGCGTCCAGTGCCGCCGCCGCCGTCACGATCTTGAAGGTGGAGCCGGGCGGGTACGTCTGCCGCAGCGCCCGGTTCAGCAGCGGCCGCCCCGGCGCCGCGTTCAGCCGCGTCCACGCGGAGGTCACCGCCTCACCCGTGCCGGAGAGCAGACCCGGGTTGTACGAGGGGCTCGTCACCAACGCCAGGACCCGCCCGCTGGACGGCTCCAGGGCCACGACCGCGCCGCGCCTCCCGTCCAGCCCTTCGTACGCGGCCCGCTGGAGCACCGGGTCGACGGTGGTGACGACCTGGCCGCCGGGGCGGCGGGTGCGGCTGAGGTCGTTCCAGAAGGGGAAGGGCGCCAGCAGCGGGCTCGTCCCGGACAGGACGGCGTCCTCGGCGTTCTCCAGGAGGGTGGTGCCGTACGTCTGCGAGGCGTAGCCGGTGACCGGCGCGTAGAGCGGGCCGTCGCGGTAGGTGCGCTCGTAGCGCAGCGGCTGGCCGGTGTCGCGCGAGCCGGTGACGGCCTGGCCGCCGACGAGGATGTCGCCGCGCGGCTGGGCGTACCGGGCGATCGTGGGGCGGCGGTTGGCGGGGTTCTTGTCGAGCGAGGGGGCTTCGACGATCTGGACGCGCGCGGCGTTGACGAGGAGCGCGACGAGCAGGACGAAGCTCAGGGCGGCGGCGCGGCGGATGTGGCGGATCACCGGGCGGCCTCCGTGACGGTGGCGGTCTTCGGCCGCTCGTGGTCCCGCCCGGGCTCGGGCTCCGGTTCGGGGGCGCGCGCCGAGTCGCTGACCCGGATCAGCAGCGCCACGATGATCCAGTTGGTGACGACCGACGAGCCGCCCTGGGCGAGGAACGGCATCGCCATCCCGGTGAGCGGGATCAGCCCCATCACGCCGCCCGCGATGACGAAGACCTGGAGCGCCACGATGGAGGCGAGCCCGGTCGCCAGCAGCCGGCCGAAGGGGTCGCGCAGGGCGAGGCCGGTGCGGTAGCCGCGCGCGACGAGGAGCGCGTACAGCAGGAACAGCGCGGTGAGGCCCGCGAGGCCCAGCTCCTCGCCGACGGTGGCGAGGATGAAGTCGGACTTGGCGGCGAAGCCGATGAGGGTCGACTTGCCGAGGCCCAGGCCCGTGCCGAGCATGCCGCCGGCGGCGAACGCGAACAGCGACTGGGCGAGCTGCCCCGGGCCCTGGCCCGCCTCGATGGACGCGAAGGGGTCCAGCCAGTCCTCGACCCGCCCGTTGACGTGCGGCTCCAGGCTGCCGACGACGAAGGCGCCGACCCCGGCGAGCAGCAGGCCGACGGCGATCCAGCCGATCCGGCCGGTCGCCACGTACAGCATGATCACGAAGAGGCCGAAGAAGAGGAGCGAGGTCCCGAGGTCCCGCTCCAGGATCAGCACGCCGACGCTCACCACCCAGATCGCCACGATCGGGCCGAGGACCCGCCCGGCGGGCAGCCGCAGGCCCCGGACACGGCCCAGGGCCTGGTGGTTGACCGCGAGGTACGCGGCGAAGAAGACGGCGAGCAGGATCTTGGCGAACTCGCCCGGCTGGAAGGACAGGCCGCCGATCCGGATCCAGATCTTGGCGCCGTTGACGGCCGGGAAGAAGATCGGCACGGAGAGCAGCACCAGCGCGGCGGCGACCGAGACGTACGCGTACCGCTGGAGCAGGCGGTGGTCGCGCAGGAAGACGACGGCGACGATGAACAGCCCGACGCCGAGGGTCGACCAGACGAGCTGCGTGGGCGCGGCGTGGTCGCCCGGGGTCTCCAGGTCGAGGCGGTAGATCAGGACCAGGCCGAGGCCGTTGAGCAGGACCGCGATGGGCAGGAGCAGCGGGTCGGCGTACGGGGCGCGGAGGCGGACCGCGAGGTGCGCGAGGAGCGCGAGGAGGCCGAGCCCGGCGCCGTAGGTGGCGGTGTCCGGGGGCACGGCGCCGTCGCGGGCGAGGCCGACGGCGGCGTAGCCGTACACGGCGATGAGCGCGGCCGCGACGAGCAGCGACAGCTCCACGCCGCGGCGCTTGCTCGGGGGCGGGGCACTCGGTGCGGTCATGGTCCGCAACGTAGCAAGAGGTGGGAGGAATCTGGCGTTATGTCACATTTTTTCCGTTCGGGAGGTGTCGCGGTCCGGGTCGTCCGTGAGGTCGACGTACTCCGGGAGGGTCAGGCGGGCCTCGGCGCCACCGTCGGGCGCGTTCGCGAAGGCCAGCTCCGCGCCGATGGCGGCCGCCTGGCCCGCCGCGATCGTCAGGCCGAGGCCGTGCCCCTTGGTGCCGCTCTCGGTGCGGAAGCGCTGCGGGCCGTGCTCCAGGAGGTAGGGCGGATAGCCCGGGCCGTGGTCCCGCACCGTCACCACCGGGCCGTCCACGGTGAGGGTGACGGGCGGGCGGCCGTGCTTGTGGGCGTTGGCGACGAGGTTGCCCAGCACGCGCTCCAGGCGGCGCTTGTCGGTCTCCACGCGCGCGTCGCGGACGACGCGGACATGCGTGTCGCCGCCGGACGGGCCCCCCGACGCGCGGGCCGCGCGGGCCGCGCGCTCGGCGAGCGGGCCCAGGTCGTGGACGTCGAGGTCGACCTGCTCGGTGCGGGCGTCCAGCCGCGAGATCTCCAGCAGGTCCTCGGTCAGCGCGCGCATCGCCCGCACCCTGTCCCGTACGAGCTCCGCCGGGCGGCCCGGCGGCAACAGTTCGGCCGCCGCCGAGAGGCCGGTCAGCGGCGTCCGCAGCTCGTGCGCCACGTCCGCCGTGAAGCGCTGCTCGCTCAGCAGCTTGTCCTGGAGGCTGGACGCCATCGTGTCCAGCGCCACCGACACCGTCGCGACCTCGTCCTGGGGGCGCGACGGATCCTTCGTACGGGGATCGTGGACGCGCGCGTCCAGGTCGCCCGCGCTGATCCGCCGCGCCACCTGCGCCGTCAGGTGCAGGCGCCGCGTAACCCGGGTGACCGCGAAGGAACCCACCAGCAGCGTCGCGCCGATGGCCAGCACCGAGGACCCGACGATCGCCTGGTCCAGGCCGCTGATGGTGCGCGCGCTCAGCGAGTAGTCCACGCGCACGGCGAGCGCCCGGCCGTCGGCGGGCCCGGCCGCCCACATGGTGGGCCGGTCCTCGAAGTCCGCCACCACCGTGCCCCGGCGGCCGCCGGTGGCGAGGTCGCGCAGGGACGGCGGCAGGCCGGGCGGGTCCACCCCCGCGAACCGGGGGAGCGGCTCGCCCGCCTCGTAGGCGGCCGTGACCTCCTCCAGCCGGTCCAGGGCCTTCTCACGGGCCGACTCGACGGTCTGGCGGCTCACGGAGACGTGGACGAGGGCGCCGAGGAGCGCCGCCAGGGCGCAGCACATGACGGTGATGAAGACCGCGGCCTTCCAGGTCAGCGTCGCGGTCCAGGCGGGCAGGCGGGGGCGACGGGGACGGTGCGGACGGCGGGTCTGCCGTGCGGCCGCGCCTCTCCACCGCCGAAGGTCGCGCCGCGCGGTCACGGGGCGCCCCGCGAGGTCTCCGGCGCCGGCGTGGGCGTGGGCGTGGGCGCCGTGTCCGGGCGCGGCGCGGACGGCTTGACGCGGATGATCTCGTCGCGCGTCGGCAGCATCGTCCGCTGCTGCCCGTCCCACGTCCACGCCGTGCGGTACTCGTAGCCCGGGATGCCCGCCGAGACCACGCGCGTCACCAGGTCCTTGCCCGCGAGCTCCACGCTCACGATCTGCTCCACCGTGGACATGATCCGCGTCAGCCCGCCCCGCTCGGGCAGGTAGACGCGCAGTCCCAGCTGCTGGTCCGGCATCCGGATGCCGACGATCAGCTCGTCCCTGCCGTCGCCGGTCAGGTCCCGGTGGTACGGCGCGAGCACCGGGCACGCCTTGGGCTCGCTGCCGCACCGCTCGATGCGCCGGGCCGTCCCCTCGTCCATGCCGTCCGGGCCGCTGTACTGGTCCGGGTGCGCGGCCACCTCCGCCCGGACGACCGCCACGGGGTCCACCCCGCGCACATCGCCGTCCGGGACGCGGATGCCGGGGACGCGCTCGGTGTCGCTCTCGCCGTAGTCGATCGGCGGCGCCGTCACCGGAGGCAGGTCGGGCCAGAGGCGCACCGGTCCGACCGCCGTCGGCGTGGGGCCCGCGCTCTCCAGGGCGCCCGGGTCGTCGCAGCCCGCCAGCAGCAGCGTGCCGAGCGCGGCGGCGGGCAGCAGGAGCGCCGCGTACGCGGCACGGCGGTGCGGGCGGCTCACGGTGGTCCTGGTGCTCCTGCTCTCGGCCGGGCGGCGGTCTCGTCGACCTCGTTCGTCCCGTCAACCTTATTCGTACGGAAGTCCCTTTTGTCGACCGGTGGTGGCCGGTCGGTGGCCCAGCCCCCGGCGGCACAGCGCCAGCAGCTTCTCGTCATGGTGGATGTCGTGGTCGCCGGAGCTGCCCTCCGAGACGTTGTGCCGGCGCTGCCGGGCCAGCTCGCTGCGCAGCAGCGGCGCGGCGGGCTGGGCCGCCAGGGGCCCCAGCTCGGCGAGGCACTCGGCGATCTCCACCCGCGTGTAACGGTTCTCCCGCCAGGCCGACACCAGCACCGGCAGCGCCTCCTGCACGTCCCCGGTCACCCGGCACAGCGCCACCGCCGCGTCCACCCGCAGCCACAGGTCCGGCGCCGTCAGGCAGGCGCGCAGCTCCGGCGCCGCCGCCCGGGCCGCGCCGCCGATCGCGCCCACCGCCCACGCCGCCTCCCGCCGCTCGTGCGCGTCCGGCGCCCGCAGCAGGGCTCTGAGCCTCGGCAGGACGGGCCCGGCGTCGCCGTCCACCGCCCACAGGGCCCGGGCGGCCATGCTCACCAGCCCCGCCGAGCCGTCGCCCAGCAGCGCCCGCAGGTCCTCGGCCGCCTCGCCCGCCGCCGGGCCGAACGCCGCCACCGCGCGCAGCGCCGACTCCACCACCCACTCGCGGCGGAAGGCGGGCGCCCCGCGCAGCACCCGCAGCACCTCCGGCAGCGCCTCCACCGCCCGCAGGTGCGCCAGCGCCAGCAGCAGCGGCCCCGCCTGCTCGCTGAGCCGGTCGTCCAGCGGCAGCCCGGCGAGCCGGCGCCGCAGCGGGGGCGCGAGCGGCGCGGCCGCCTCGCCGAGGTGCGGCACCGCGTACATCAGGTGCACGTTGAGCTCGGGCTCGTCCAGGGCGCAGGCCAGCGCGGGCACCGCCCGGGCGTCGCCCGCGCGGGTGAGCGCGAGGAGGGCGCTGCCCAGCCAGGCCGGGCCGCCCACCCGCTCCGGCTGCCAGGGCGCCGGATCCGCCGCCACCCGCGCGGCCAAGTCGTCGGCGGCCGGGCGGGCCAGCTCGAACAGGCCCTCCAGCCAGGCCGCCGCGGCGGTCCGCAGCCGCGGCTCGGGGTCGGTCAGCTGCGCCCCGACGAGCCGCACCACCTCGTCGTACGTCCCACGCCACGTCTGGACCAGGCCCCCGCACATCCACACGGCGTCGGCCCGCTGTCCCCAGTCGGGGCTGCGCAGCTGGTACGTGACCAGCCCGATGCGGTCCTCGACCCGGTCGTCCAGGGCGCAGTGCAGCGTCCGCAGCAGGTCGTCCGCCCATGCCGTGCCGCACCCCGCCCCCTGCTCGTCGCACCCCTCCCGTACGTACCCGGCGGGCGCCGGCGACCACAGCGGGCGGCCGAACGGCTCGATCTCCAGGGCCGGCTCGATCTCCAGGGCGGGCTTCACCTCCAGGACGGGCTTCACCTCCAGGGCCGGCTCCGGGCGCGGGCTCCGCCGCAGCTCCGCCAGCAGCCCCGTCACCCGCGCCACCACGTCCGACGGCAGCCGCGCGGGCGCGCACCGCGCCAGCTGGGCCAGCGACGCCAGCCGCAGCGCCGGGTCCTGGGCGGCGTCCGTCAGCCAGGCGAGCCACTCCGCGGTCTCGTCGCGCAGCGACTCGTAGCGCAGCGCGATCCGGCCCACCGCCTCGACCAACGCGAGCCGCACCTCCGTGTCGGTCTCGACGGTCAGCCGCTCCCGCACCAGCAGCAGCACCCGGGCCGGGTCGCCGTGCAGGGAGGCCAGCGCGCCGGGCGCGGCGAGCCGCACCTCGCGGTCCCCGTCGCCCAGCAGCCCGAGGAACACGTCCGAACCGGCGGCGACGGCGGCCGACGCCATCGCGTAGTTGGCCGCGTCCTCGAACTCCTCGTCCTCCGGGTCCAGCGCGGCGAGCTCGTCGTCGCCGCCCAGGTCGATGCCGCCGATGCTGGTCAGCAGCTCGATGATGCAGCCGCGGTCCTGCACCTCGGGGGACGCCACCAGCTCCAGCAGGAACGGGATGCAGGCCAGCGTCGAGTCGTACACATCGCCCTGGTGGTGCACCGTTCCGTACATCCCGTCCAGCGCGGCCTCGCGCTCCGCCGGGTCGTCGGAGGCCAGCCCGCGCAGCAGCGCGGGCACGTCGTCGGCCGGTCCGTAGGCATGACCCAGCGAGGCCCAGTCGACCTCGTCGATCCCCGTGAACATGCCCATCCCTCCCCGTGAACACTGCACTTGGGGGCAATAGTGCACCACACGGGCGGCCACCATGACCCGCCAATCGGACACGCATCGCCACCGTTCCGACACGCCCGCCGCACGGCTGTCGCAACGCGTCGACCCACGTCTTGCCGCCCGCGAGCGGGCCTGTTCCCATGGGCGTGGGGGTGATGCGGCATGAGCGGACTGCGGGTCACGCCGACCCGCCGGTACGGCCGGGACCGGCTGCACGTCAGCCTGCCGGACGGCCGCGCGGTCGCCTGGTACGACCGGGACAGCGGCCGCGTCAGCCTGCTCCACGACGCGTACGAGGACGCCGTCATGGCGGCCCTCGCGCCCTTCGTCACCGGGACCGTCACCATCGGGCCGCCACCCGTCCCCACCCCCGCCGACCTGCGGCGACTCTCCCTCCACCCCGACGACGACCTCGCCCCCAACCGCCCCGGCGAGGCCCTCCACCTCGCGCTCGGCCGGACCCCGCCGCGCCGCTTCGGGCGCGATCCCCGCCCCGCCGAGCTCGCGGCGCAGCAGCGTGTCGGCGAGGCGCTCGACCGGCTCGACGGGGCCGGCTGGCGTGTCCTGCACTCCGTACCGCTGCCGGGCGCGGCGCGCCTGGACCACCTGGCGATCGGCCCCGGTGGCGTGTTCGCGGTGCGCACCCTCGCCGCCCGCGGGCGCCGGGTGCGGATCGCCGACCCGGACGTCGCGGTGGGCCGCGCCGAGCCGCGCCCGCACCTGCGGTGGCTGCGCCGCGACGCCGAGCGGGCCGCACACGCCCTGGCCACGGCGGTGCGGCCGCTCCTCGCGGTGACGGACGCGGGCCTGCTGGACCGGGTCCCCGACCCGCGGGACGTGCGGGTGGTGCGGGACGGCGAGATCCCGTCGCTCGCCGGGCTCGGCGGTGTATTGAAGCCCGCGGACGTGGCGGCGCTGTACGCGACGGCACGCGACCGCCGCAGCTGGCTCAGCCTTTGAGCCGCAGCACCGTCGTCACCGTGTGCCGGGTCGTGCCCGTCGCCACCTCCGCCGTCACCTCCGGCGGTACGGAGCGGTAGGCGACGTCGCCGATGCCGACCGCCTGCGCGGTCGCCGGCTCGCCGGGCGTGAGCGCGCGCAGGGCCGTGCCCGCGCGGGCGCGCAGCGCGGGCGGCAGGGGGCTGGAGACCACCGGGACGTCGTCGTCCGGCAGGACGAGCACCAGCGCGGCGGGCCGTTCGCGCGCGCCCGTGAAGCCGACCACCACCGCGTCCTTGGTGTCGGTGTGCCGGTACTTGCGCCACACCCGCTTGCCCGGCTTGTACGGCTGGTCGAGCCGCTTGATCACCAGCCCCTCCACGCCGATCTCGGGCAGCGTCTCGTACCAGGTCTCCGCGAGCTCCGGGTCGGTCGTCATCGGCACCGCCTGGATCGGCGGCCCGAGCTCCGCGAGCAGCTCCACCAGCCGCTCGCGCCGCCAGTCGTAGCGCACCGGCCGCAGGTCGGCGCCGTCCGCCGCGAGCACGTCGAAGGCGGCGTACGAGGCGGGCAGCCGCCGCGCGAGCCCGGGGGCGCGGCCGGGTGTGGCGAAGGCCCGGCCCTGCACGGCGGCGAAGTCGGTGCGGCCGTCGCGCCAGACCACCACCTCGCCGTCGAGGACGGTGCCCGCCGGGAGGTGGCGTGCGGCCTCGGCGAGGTCGGGGAAGGCGGCGGTGATGATCCGCCCGGAGCGGGCCTGGAGCACCACGTCGTCACCGCCCTGGCGGAAGATCACCATCCGGTGCCCGTCGAACTTCGGTTCGTACGCCAGTCCCGCCTCGCGCGGCAGCGCGCCCACCGTCTCGGCGAGCGCGACCCGCACGGGCGGTCGCGGAGCGGCGGCGGCCGCGGCCCCGGTCATGGCAGGGCCCCCGCGAGGTCCGGGTCGAGCAGGGGCGCGAGGAGGTCGCCGTACCGCTGGAGGCGCGGCGGGAGGTCCTCGATGCGGAAGGCCAGCTGGGAGGGGTGGCCGCAGGCCTCGACCTCCTCCCAGGTGACGGGGGTGGAGACGACCGGCTCGCGGCGGGCCCGCAGGGTGTACGGGGCGGCCGTGGTCTTGGCGGCGGCGTTCTGGCTGTGGTCGACGAAGACCTTGCCGGGCCGCAGCGCCTTGGTCATCCGGTGCACGACCAGCCCCGCGAGCTCCGCCTCCGCCTCGACGGCGAGCTTCTTCGCGTACGCCGAGACCCGCTCGGAGGGCGCCCGCTCCAGCGCCGCGTACAGGTGCAGGCCCTTGGCGCCGGAGGTCTTGGCGTACGCCTCCAGGCCGTCGGCGGCGAGCCGGTCGCGCAGCCAGACGGCGACGTGGCAGCACTCCACGACGGTGGCGGGCGCGCCCGGGTCGAGGTCGAGGACGAGCCGGTCGGCCTCGGCGGGGGCGTCGGCCCGCCACTGCGGGGTGTGGAACTCCACCACCAGGTTGGCGGCCCACATGAGGGAGGCCAGGTCCTCGACCACCACCTGGCGCATGCCCTTGTCCTCCGACCGGGGGACGGGCACGGTCCGCACCCAGGCGGGGGTGCCGGGCGGCGGGTTCTTGGTGAAGAACAGCTGGCCGTCGGGGCCGTCGGGGTAGCGCAGGAAGGACAGCGGGCGGCCCTGGAGGTGGGGGAGCAGGACGGCGGCGGCGGTCGCGTAGTAGTGCAGGATCTCGCCCTTGGTGGTGCCGGTGGCGGGGTGGATGACCTTGTCCAGGTTGCTGAGCGCCAGCCGTCGCCCCTCCACCTCGGTGATCGGCGTCATACGATGAGAATCCCATGAAACCGGGACGAACGGGATGAAAGGGACGAACCGTGCGGTCCATTTGGAATGGTGCGATTTCCTTTGGCCTGGTCAGCATCCCCATCAAGCTGGTGAACGCCACCGAGAACAAGTCCGTCTCCTTCCGGCAGATCCACGTCGAGGACGGCGGCCGCATCCGCTACCGCAAGGTGTGCGAGCTGGACGGCGAGGAAGTGCAGACGTCGGAGATCGGCAAGGCGTACGAAGAGGCCGACGGCACGATGATCCCGATCACCGACGAGGACCTGTCCGCGCTGCCGCTGCCGACCGCCAAGACGATCGAGATCGTCGCCTTCGTCCCGGCGGCGGAGATCGACCCGCTCCAGATGGACGCGGCGTACTACCTCGCCGCGAACGGCGTCCCGGCCGCCAAGCCGTACACCCTGCTGCGCGAGGCGCTCAAGCGCAGCGACCGGGTCGCGATCGCCAAGTTCGCCCTGCGGGGGCGGGAGCGGCTGGGCATGCTGCGGGTCGTCGACGACGTGATCGCCATGCACGGCCTGCTCTGGCCCGACGAGATCCGCGCCCCCGAGGGCGTCGCCCCCGACACCCACGTGACGGTGCGGGACGCCGAACTCGACCTCGCGGACGCCCTGATGGACACGCTCGGCGAGGTCGACATCCACACCCTGCACGACGACTACCGCGAGGCGGTGGAAGAGCTCATCGCCGCCAAGGCCGAGGGCGCCCTGGAGGTCCCGTCCGAGCCCAGGAAGGAAGCGGGCGGCCAGGTCATCGACCTGATGGCCGCCCTGGAGAACAGCGTCCGCGCCGCCCGCGAGGCCCGCGGCGAACCCGCCCCCGCGGAGGCCTCGGTGACGGAGCTGTCCCCGCGCCCGCGCAAGAAGGCGCAGGCGGCCCCGAAGGAGACGGGCGCGAAGAAGTCCACCGCGAAGACCGCGAAGTCCGCGAAGGCGGCCGAGTCCGGACAGAAGAAGCCGGCCGCGTCCCACAAGTCCACGTCCACGTCGAAGGCGTCGAAGGCGGCGGAGAAGAAGCCGGCGGCGAAGAAGACCACCGCCAAGAAGGCGGCCCCGCGCAAGCGCTCGGCGTGAGGGGCACCGACGGTCACGGCTTGCTCGTCGCCCTGAACGCCACCGGCAGCGTGCTCACCCCCCGTACGAAGTTCGACGCCAGCCGCGGCGCCGGGCCCGTCACCTCGAAGGACGCCACCCGGGCGCGCAGTTCGGCCAGCATCGCCCGGATCTCCACCCGGGCGAGCTGCGCGCCGAGGCAGAAGTGCGGACCGAAGCCGAAGGTGACGTGCCGGTTGGGGTCGCGCCCCACGTCGAAGCGGTCCGGGTCGTCGAACGCCTCCTCGTCGAAGTTGGCCGACGCGCACCACAGCGTCACCGCGTCCCCCGCCGCGATCCGCGTGCCGTCCCCCAGCTCCGTGTCGACCGAGGCCCTACGGCCCACATGGGCCACCGGCGTCGTCCAGCGCAGGATCTCCTCGGCGGCCGGTTCGACCAGCGACGCGTCCGCCCGCAGCCGCGCCCACTGCCCGGGGTGCGCGGCCAGCGCCTGCAGCCCGCCCGCCATCGACAGCCGGGCCGTCTCGTCGCCGCCGATGATGAGGTTGTAGCAGTTGAGGAGGGTCTCCTCCTCGGTGAGCGGGCGCCCGTCGACCGTGCTGGTCACCAGCAGGCTGATGATGTCGCTGCCCGGCGCCTCGCGCCGCTCGGCCGCCAGCCGCAGGTAGTAGCGCATGATCTCGCTCTGCGCGATCCGCGCCTCGACGGACGCCGCGGCGCTCTCGTCGCCCAGCATCGCCGCGTTCGTCAGGTCCAGCACCCGCGCCCGGTCCGCCGCCGGCACGCCCAGCAGCTCGCAGATCGCCCGCAGCGGCACCTGCGCGGCGACCTCCGCCACGAAGTCGACGGACTCTCCCGCGCCGCTGCGCGCCACCGCCTCCGCCAGCAGCTCCCGCGTCGCCCGCGCGATCGACTCCGTCACCGGCCCCAGCTGCCGGGGCCCGAACCCGCCGGACAGCAGCCGCCGCAGCGCCGCGTGCCGCTCGCCGTCCGTCACCACGAGCATCTTCCCGGCCCCGCGGTCGTACCCCTGGAGGAGCGTGGCCAGCATGTTCCCGCCCTCCGACGAGAACGTCCGCGCGTCACGCAGCGCCCGGGTCACGTCCGCGTGGCGCGTCACCACCCAGAAGCCCGGCACGGCCGCGCCCCGCGCGGGGTCGACGGGCTGCCAGCGCACCGGTTCCCGGCGGCGCAGCTCCCGCCACACGCCGCGCAGGTCCTCCTCGGCGTGCACGCGCGGATCGAGCAGGTCCACCGCCGTGCGGGGCACGGTCACGACTCCGCCTCCGCCTCGAACTCGTCGAGCAGCGCGTCCAGTTCGTCGTCCCCGGCCCGCAGCTCCACGATCCGGGCCGCCAGCTCGGCGAGGGTCAGCTGCTCCAGGAACAGGTCGATCGGTACGTCGATGCCGAAGTCGTCGCCCATCCGGGACACCAGGTGCACGGCCGTGAGCGAGTCGCCGCCCGCCTCGAAGTACGTCCGGTCCAGGGCCTCGTCGGACGCGTCGAGACCCAGCGCCTCCCGCAGCGCCGCCGCCACCGCCGCCTCCAGGTCCGCCTCCGGCGCGGCAGGCTCCTGTACGTGCTGTACGTGCCCTTCGAGCGTGAGCGCGCCGAGCCGCTCGCCCGCGAACGGGTACGTCGGCAGGCCCACCCGCCGCGTGCCCTCCGGCGCCTCCGGCCAGGCGACTTCCCCGCCCGCCAGCCACACCTCACCCAGCGGGTGCGGGTCCCGAACCCCGGCGGCCAGCTTCTCCGCGGCCTCGCCCGGGCCGGAGGCGACGACGTACGTCCGTACCGGCAGGGCGGTGCGCCCGGTGCGCAGGGTGTGCGCCACCGCGGCGAGCGGCGGCGCGTCCGACGCGCCCAGGGTCTTTGCCAACCACCCGGTCAGGGAGTGCAGTTGCTCCTCGGTGCGGGCCGATAGCGGCAGGACGAAGGGGCCCTCGGCGGGAGCGGGGGCCGGCCGCGGCGGCGCCTCCTCCAGCACCACGTGCACGTTGGTGCCCCCGATGCCGACCGACGTCACGCCCGCCAGCCGGCCCGTCCCGTCGGCCGGGCGCGGCCACGCGGCGCCCGCCTCCGTGACCAGCCGGAACGGCGACAACTCCAGGTCCGGATGGGGCGACTCGACGTTGACCGTCGGCGCGAGCGTGGAGTGCTCCAGCATCAGCACCGTCTTGATGAAGGCCGCCACCCCCGCCGCCGCGTCCAGGTGTCCGATGTTCGACTTGACCGACCCGAGCCGGACGTGGGACGCCCCGGCGAACGCCGCGCCCGCCGCAGCCAGTTCGATGCGGTCGCCGAGCTCCGTGCCCGTCCCGTGCGCCTCCAGGTACTGCGCCCGCGCCGGGTCCAGACCGGCCGCCTCCCACGCCTCCACGATCGCCGCCGTCTGCCGGTCGACGCCCGGAGCCGTGAACCCGACCTTCGTCGCGCCGTCGTTCGTCACCGCCGAGCCGCGCACCACCGCGCGCACCGGGTCGCCGTCCGCCAGCGCGTCCTCCAGGCGCCGCAGGACGACCACGCCGACGCCGTTCCCGGGCACGGTCCCGGCCGCCTTCTCGTCGAAGGGCCGGCACCGCCCGTCCGGCGAGTAGATCCCGCCGTCGACGTGGACGTACCCCCGGGGCCGTACGGAATCGACGCAGACGCCGCCCGCGAGCGCGGTGTCGCACTCGCCCAGCAGCAGCGCCTGCGCCGCCAGGTGCACGGCGGTCAGGGACGTCGAACACGCCGTCTGGACGTTGATGCTCGGCCCGTCGAGCCCCAGCCGGTACGAGATCCACGGCGCCAGGAACTCGCGGTCGGTGAGGATCCGCACCTGGGTCGCGCCGATGCGGGCCGCGAGCTCCCGGTCGGTGGCGGCGGCCAGCGCGTGCTCGGTGGGCGAGCCGCCGACGTACACACCCGTACGGGCGGGCGCCCGCAGGGGGTCGTACCCGGCGTCCTCCAGCGCCGCCCACGCCGTCTCCAGCAGCAGCCGGTGCTGCGGGTCGAGCGCGGCGGCCTCGGCGCCGTGGAAGCCGAAGAGCCCGGCCTCGAAGCGGTCGGCGTCCGCGAGGAGCCCCTTGGTGCCGACCTCGCCCGCCGGGGCGTCGAAGTCCGTCAGCGAGCAGACGCCGCCCTGGAGGTTCGCCCAGTAGGCGGCCAGGTCGGGGGCGCCGGGGAAGCGCCCGCTCATGCCGACGACGGCAATCGCGCCATCGGGGACGCCTCCGGGGACGCCTTCGGGTACGTCGTTCATCGGTTTCAGGAGCCTTTCCGGTTGCTGCGGAGCCTTCGTGCGGTGGCGGCGCGGTCCCGCCGCGTGCGGGGTACGGCCGCGCCGGCGGTACCGCCGTCCAGGTGCGCGGCGAGCGCGGCGACCGTCGGGTGCCGGAAGAGGTCGACGAGGGACAGCGCCTCCTCGCCGTACCCGGCGCGGCGCAGGGCCGCCAGGACGGCCAGCAGCCGCACCGAATTGCCGCCCAGCTCGAAGAAGTTGTCGTGGACCCCCACCCGGTCGAGGGTCAGCGCCCGCGCCCACACCGCCGCGACGCGGCGCTCGGTGTCGCTGCCCGGCGCGGCGTACGACTCCGCCAACGCGGGCCGTTCGGCCGGGGGTTCGGGCAGCGCGGCCCGGTCGATCTTGCCGGAGCGGTTCAGCGGCAGCTCGTCCAGGCGGACGAAGACCTCGGGCACCATGTAGCCGGGCAGCCGCTCCGCCAGCCGGGCGCGCAGCGCCTCGTCGGGCGCGTCGCCGACGACGTACGCCACCAGCCGGTCGCCGCGCACGGCCGCGGCCGCCATCGACACCCCGGGCACCCCCGCCAGCAGCGCCTCGACCTCGCCGAGCTCGACGCGGAAGCCGCGCAGCTTCACCTGCGCGTCGCCGCGCCCGAGGTAGTGCAGTACGCCGTGCGCGTCGATCCGCCCGAGGTCACCGGTGCGGTACATGCGGCTGCCGGGCGGCCCGTACGGGTCGGCGACGAACCGCTCGGCGGTCATGCCGGGACGGCCGGTGTAGCCGCGCGCCAGCGAGGCCCCGGCGACGTACACCTCGCCCGTGACGCCGACGGGCACCGGCCGCAGCCGCGCGTCCAGCACATAGGTGCGGGCGCCCGGCACCGCGTGCCCGATGACCACCGGCTCGCCGGGGCGCAGCTCGGCGGTGGTCGCGTACACGGTGGCCTCGCTGGGCCCGTACGCGTTGACGATCCGCCGCCCGGGCGCGGCCAGCCGCTCCACCAGCTCGGCGGGGCACGCCTCCCCGCCGACGGCGAGGGTCCGCAGCCGGGGCAGCGCGGCCCCCGCCCCCTCGGGCAGCATCATCGCGGCGGACGGCGGCAGGAACACGTACGTGATGCCGCTGTCCCGCAGCCGCGCGAACAGCCCGTCCCCGAGCCGCTCGTGCTCCTGCGCGATGTGCAGCTCGGCGCCCGCGACCCACGGGAAGAACAGGTCGGACACGGCCACGTCGAACCCGAACGACACGAACTGCAGCACCCGGTCCTCGGCGGTGACCGGGAACACCGGCCGCACGGCGACGGCCAGGTTCACCAGCGCCCGGTGCTCCACGGCCACCCCCTTGGGGACGCCGGTGGAGCCGGAGGTGTAGAGGACGTAGGCGAGGTCGCCGGGCCCGGGCCGCAGGGCTTCACCCCCCTGGGTCCCGTCGCCCGGCTCGTCCACCCGCAGCGCCCGCACCCCCAGCTCCCGGTCCGCCGTCTCCGCCGCCACCAGCAGCAGCGACATCCCGGAGTCCTCGGCCATGTAGCGCAGGCGCGCGTCCGGGTTCGCCGGGTCCAGGGGGACGTACGCGGCGCCCGCGCGCAGGACAGCGAGGGCCGCGACCGCCATGTCCGCCGAGCGCGGCAGCAGCAGGCCGACGCGGACGCCGGGCCGGGCGCCCGCCGCGCGCAGCCGGGACGCCAGGCCGTCGGCGCGGGCGAGCAGCTCGCGGTAGGTGAGGCGCAGCCCGCCGCAGACCAGGGCCGTGGCGTCCGGGCGCTCGGCCGCGCGGTCCGCGACCAGGTCCGGCACCAGCCGGTTCACCGGCGCCGCCTCGGCCGTGCGGTCGGCGGCCGCCGTCACGCGGGCGCGCTCGTCCGCCGGGACCGCGTCCAGCAGGGACAGCGGCGCGTCGGGGCGGGCCAGGGCGTCGGAGAGCAGCGTCTCGAAGGACCGCGCCCACGCGCGTACCGTCGCCGCCTCGAACAGCCCGGCGCGGAAGATGAACTGCGCCGCCAGGTCCTCCCCCCAGCGCTCCACGTGCAGGTGCAGGTCGAACTTCGCGGCCTCCACCTCGACCTCGGCGCGCTCGACCTCCGCGCCCGCCAGCGCGAGCGACAGCGCGGTGTCGTCGTCGTACGCGAAGACCACCTGGACCACCGGGTCGTGGCTGGTCTCCCGGGCCGGGGCGACCGCGTCGACGACCGCCTCGAACGGCGCGTCCTCGTACGGCCGGGCCGCCACCAGCCGCTCGCGCAGCCGGGCGACCAGCTCGCCGTACGAGGGGTCGCCGGAAAGGTCCACCCGCAGCGCCAGCGTGTTGGTGAGCATGCCGACCGTCTCCTGGAGCTCGGGCCGGTCGCGCCCCGACACCGGGAACCCGATCACCAGGTCCTCGCGCCCCGAAAGCCGCCCCAGGAAGGCCGCGTACGCCGCGAACAGCCCCATGAAGGGCGTGGCCCCGCGCGCCCGGGCCACGGCCGCCAGCCGCTCCCGCACCGCCGCGCCGATCCGGAACCGCACGCTCCCGCCCGCCGCCGAGCGCACCGCCGCGCGCGGCCGGTCCAGGGGCAGCGCCACCGTGCCGGGCGCCCCGCGCAGCTGGTCCGCCCAGTGCGCCACGGCCCGGTCGTACGCGCCCCGCTCCATCCGCTCGCGCTGCCAGGCCGCGTAGTCGGGGTACTGCAGCGGCGGTTCGGGCAGTGCGGCCGGCACGCCCTTCAGCTCCGCCTCGTACGCCGCCGAGAGGTCCCGCAGGAGCACCTGGAGCGACCAGCCGTCGCAGACCAGGTGGTGGGCGACGAGCAGCACCCGGTGCGAGCCGTCGTCCAGCGCGTACACCGTGGCTCGCAGCAGCGGACCGGCCGCCGTGTCGAACGGCCGCGCCGCCTCCGCCCGTATCCGCGCGCCCACCTCGCCCGCCGGGACGCCGGTCTCCACCCGCACCGCCGCCCGGCCGTCCGACGCGACGATCTGGACCGGGATCCCGTCGGGGGACGCCCGGAAGACGGTGCGCAGCGCCTCGTGCCGCTCCACCAGCGCGTCCAGCGCGCGGCGGAACGCGGCGACGTCGAAGGGGCCGCGCACGGCGAAGGCGGCGGGCACGTTGTACTGCGCGGAGCCCGGGTCCAGCTGGTCCAGGACGAGCAGCCGGCTCTGCGCGTCGGAGACCGGGAACTCGTACTCCTCCACCTCTTCCACTTCCGTCATGACTTTCCCCGTAGTACGTCGTCGAGGACGGCGGCGACGGCCGCCGCCGGTCCCGCGTCCAGCACCTCGCTGTGGCCGCAGTCCAGTTCGTGGACGTCGACCCCCGCCGCCCACGGCCGCCACGCCGCCGCCTTCTCCTCCGTCGTCGCCTCGGCCGCGCGCGTCGCCGAGAAGAGCGTCACCCGCCCGTCGTACGGCGACGGCCGCCAGGCGCGCGCCAACCGGACGTGGTGAGCCACCGAGTCCGTGACGGCCGCGAGCCGCGCGTCGTCGAACCCGGCGAGGACGCCCTCGCCGTCCCGTACGCGCGCGAACACCTCGGCCCGGACCGGCGGACAGGCGTCCGGCGGCACCTGGTTGTTGCGCAGCAGCAGCCGCAGCGCCTCCCGCTCGACGGCCCCCGGATCGAGGGGTTCGGCGGAGGCCGGCTTCGGCATCGCGTCGACCACCGCGAGCAGCCCGACCTCCTCGCCCGCCCGCCGCAGCCGGACGGCCATCTCGTGGGCGAGCGGCCCGCCGAAGGAACGGCCGACGAGGAGGTACGGGCCGTGCGGCCGGACGGCGCGGACCCGCTCGACGTACTGCTCCGCCATCGCCCCCATGTCGGCGGGCAGGTCCGTCTCGCCGCGCAGCGCGGGCGACTGCAGGGCGAGGACCGGCAGGCCGGGGGAAAGGTGCGGCAGCAGCCCCGTGTACGCCCAGCCGAGGCCGAAGCCCGGGTGCACACAGAACAGCGGCGTACGGTCCGGCTCCCCGGGGCGCAGGGTGACGAGCGGCCCGAAGCCGTCGTCGGCGTCCCCGTCCAGGCGGTCGGCGAGCGCGGCCGGGGCCGGCGCCTCGAACAGCGCGGCGAGCGGGACGCGGACGCCAAGCGCCGACTCGATCCGCGAGGCCAGCCGCAGGGCGAGCAGCGAGTGCCCGCCGCGCGCGAAGAAGTCGTCGTCGGGGCCGACCGCGTCCACCCCGAGGACCTCGGCGAACAGCGCGCACAGCGCCGCCTCCCGCCCGGGCCGGGGCGCGCGGCGCGTTTCCCCTGCCGCTCGCGGCTCCGGCAGCGCCGTCCGGTCCACCTTCCCGTGCGCCGTCAGCGGTACGGCGTCCAGGCGCGCCCACACCGACGGCACCAGGTGCGGCGGCAGGACCCGCGCCGCCTCCTGCCGTACGGCACGGAGCCCGGCGCCCGGCGCGAGGACGACGTGCGCGGCGAGCACCTTGCCGCCGTCGCCGTCCGCCCCCGTCGGCCGGGCCGTCACCACGGCGCGGACGACTCCGGCGCAGCGCCCCAGCGCCGCCTCGACCTCGGCGGGCTCGACGCGGAAGCCCCGCACCTTGACCTGCGCGTCGGCGCGGCCCTCGAACTCCAGCACCCCGTCGGCGCGGCGCCGCACCAGGTCCCCGGTGCGGTACATGCGGGCGCCGGGCGGCCCGTACGGGTCGGCGACGAACCGCTCGGCGGTGAGGCCGGGCCGGTGCAGGTAGCCGCGCGCGAGACCGGCCCCGGCGACGTACAGCTCGCCGGTCGCGCCGTCGGGGACGGGGCGCAGGGCGGCGTCGAGGACGTACGTACGGGTCCCGTCGAGGGGCCGCCCGATGCCCTCGGGCCCGGCGGTGGCGAACACGGTGGTCTCGGTGGGCCCGTACCCGATGACGACGCGGGTGCCGGGACAGGCCTCCCGCACGCGCCGCACGGCCTCCGGCGCCACGACGTCGCCGCCCGCCCACACCTCCCGCAGGCCGGACAGCACCTCGGGCGCGACGTCGGCGACCACGCGGAACAGCTCGGCGGTCAGCCACAGCGCGGTGACGCCCTCGTCGGGCAGGAGCCGCTTGAGGAGGTCGGGCGTCACCGGCTCCGGGGGCGCGAGGACGACGGTCCCGCCGGTCAGCAGCGGCACCCACACCTCATAAGTAGCGGCGTCGAAGGTGTGCGCGCTGTGGAACAGCACACGGCGGTGGGCCCCGCCCGCGAAGCGCCGGTCGGCCGCGAGTTCGACGATCGCGCGGTGCGGGACGACGACGCCCTTCGGCTCGCCGCTGGAGCCCGAGGTGTACATGACGCAGGCGGCGTCGTCCGGGCCGGGCGGCGCGATGCGTGCGGGGTCCGCCGGGCCTTCCGCGTCGAGGCGGCCGAGGCGCACTTCGGCCACGTCGCGCGGCAGCCACGGCACCGGCCCCGGCGTCACGGCGAGGCGCGCCCCCGAGGAGGCGAGGAGCCGGCGCAGCGGGGCGTCCGGCTGGGCCGGGTCCAGGGGGAGGTACGCGGCGCCCGCCGTGACCACCGCCAACTGCGCCACCACCAGCGGCAGCGAGCGCGGCAGCAGCAGCGCCACCGTGTCGCCCCGCCGGACCCCCGAGGCGACCAGGCGCCGGGCCAGCGCGTCCGACGCGGCCGCCAGTTCGGCGTACGTGAGGGAGCCCGAGTCCGAGCCCGAGCCGTCCACCGCGCGCAGCGCCACCGCCTCCGGGGTGCGGGACGCCTGCTGCGCGAACCGCTCCACGACCGTCGCCGGTTCGGCGGGCACCCCCGTCGGTCCCGCCCCCGCCGCCAGCAGCGCGGCGCGCTCCTCGGGCGGCAGGACGTCCAGCCGGGCCACCGGCCGGTGCGGGTCTCCCGCGAGCTCCTCCAGCGCGCGCGCCAGCCGCGCCGCCACCGCGCCGGGCGCGATGCCGTGGCGGCAGGTGACCCGCAGCAGCATGCGCTCGCCCGCGACGACGGCCACGGTCACCAGGTAGTGGGTGGCGTCCCGCGCCTCGACGAGGCGCACGGCGGCGGTGCCGTCCGCCCCGGAGCGCGGATAGTTCTCGAACGCCAGCACCGTGTCGAAGAGGTCCCCGGCCCCCGCCGCCCGCTGCACCTCCGCGAGCCGCACATGGTGGTACGGAGCCAGGCGCAGCTGCTCGTCCTGGAGGCGGGCCAGCAGCTCGCCCACCGACTCGCCCTCGCGCAGCCGCACCCGTACCGGCAGCGTGTTGATGAAGAGGCCCACCATCTCCTCCACGCCCGGCAGGTCGTGCGGCCGGCCCGAGACCACGGCCCCGAACACCACGTCGCGCGCGCCGCCGCCCGTCATCCGGTGCAGGACCAGCGCCCAGGCGGCCTGGACCAGGGTGTTGACGGTGACCCCGCACGCGGCGGCCCGCCGCGCCAGCGCGGCCGTGAGCGCGGCGGAGAGCTCCAGGTCGTGCACGGCGGCCTCGGAGGAACCGGACGGGGACAGGAGCGGGGGCCGCTCCAGGCCCGCGAGCGCCGCGTGCCACGCCGCCCGCGCCGCGTCGGCGTCCTGCCGCCGCAGCCACGCGAGGTAGTCCCGGTAGGGGACGGGCGGCGGCAGCGGTGCACCGGCGCAGAGCGCGGCCAGGTCCCGTTCCAGGAGCGGCAGCGACCAGCCGTCCAGGAGAAGGTGATGGAAGGTCAGGACAAGGTCCCGGCCCTCCACCAGGGCACCCCGCACCAGCGGAGGCCGCCGCACGTCGAACCCCCGCGCCCGCTCCTGCGCCATCACCTCCCGTACGTCGCCGGTGGCGACCTCCCGCCACTCGACGGCCGCCTCGCGCGGGATCAGCTGTACCGGCCGCTCCAGCCGCTCGTGCCGGAAGCACGCCCGCAGGTTCGGGTGCCGCTCCAGCAGCGCCGCCACCGCCTGCCGCACCGGCACCGGGGCGCCGGGGCCGATCCGGAAGCGGGCCTGCACCACGTACGGGTCCGGCTCGTCGCCCCCGGCGTCGCGTACCGCGTGGAAGTAGAGCCCCTCCTGCGCGGGCGCCAGCGGCAGCACATCCGCGATCCGCCCGCCGCCACGGGCCGGGCCGCGCTCGCTCACAGGTCCCCCTCCAGCATCTCCAGCTGCTCCTGCGACAGCTCCACCAGGTCGAAGTCCGACGCCGTGTGCCCGCCCGCGCCCTCCTGGGACGCCTCCGTCACCAGCGCTTCGACCGCCTCGCGCCACAGCTCCGCGAGCCGCCGCACCCCGGCGCCGTCCAGGACCCCTTCCGCGTACGACCACGCGGCGACCAGCCCCCGGTCGAGCGCCACCGCGTCGATCTCCAGCGCGTGCGCCAGCGGCATCGCGTCCGCCGCCCCGCCGAGCAGCTCACCCCCGGCCACATCGGTGCCGCCCAGCCGCCCCAGGTAGTTGAAGCGGACGTCGGGCACGGGCAGGGCCGCCAGCTTCGGCGCCGTGTCCTCGTTCAGGTAGCGCAGCAGCCCCCACCCGACACCCCCGTCCGGCACCGCGCGCAGCTGTTCCTTGACGCGCTTCAGCGCCTCGCCCGCAGCCGCCGTCCCCGCAGTCGCCTCCGCCGTACCGCCCGCGTCCAGCCGTACCGGGTACTGGGTGGTGAACCAGCCGACGGTCCGGGCCACGTCCACCCCGTCCGCCAGGGCGTCGCGCCCATGGCCCTCCAGGTGCACCAGCACACCGGAGCCGCCGCGCCACCGCTCCACGGCCACCGCGAGGGCGGCCAGCAGCACCGCGTCCGTACCGCAGTGGAACACCGCGGGCACGGCCCCGAGCACCGCCTCCGTCACCTCGGCGCCGAACTCCACGGTGAAGGTGGCCCGGGGCGCCCCGGCGCCGCGCCCGCCCGCGATCCGGGCGTCCGGGCCCCCGACCGTCAACGCCCGCTCCCACCAGGCCGCTTCGGTGTCCACCCGCTGCGGCCGCGCCGCCTCCTCGCGCAGCAGCTCCGCCCAGCGCCGGAAGGACGTGCCGCCCGCCTCCCGCACCGGGGACCCCGCCAGCGCGGCGGCCAGCTCGGGCCCGAGCACCCGCCAGGACACGCCGTCGATCGCGAGGTGATGCACCGTCAGGGTCAGCTTGCCGCCCTCCAGGACGGCCCGCAGCATCTCGCCCCGCGCCGGGTCCAGCCGCCCGTCCTCCGGAGCCTCGCGCAGGACCTCCACCCGTACGTCCCCGGCGGGCCGGACCTCCAGCTCGACCGGGTCCGCGTCCGGGCCGCCGTCGACCAGCCGCATCCGCAGCGCCCCGTGCCGGTCCACCAGCCCCTGCACGGCAGCGGCCACCCGCTCGTACGGCACCCCGTCCGGGACGGGGAACACCATCGACTGGGTGAACGCCGCTGGGTCACCGCCGTGTTCACGGCTCAGCTCGCGCCACCACCGCATGACGGGCGTGAGCGGCAACCGCCCCGCGTCCGAGCCGCCGGACGCGGGGGCTGCCTCCCGCGCCGCCTGCGCCACCCGCGCCAGCCCCGCCGGGGTCCGCGCCGTGAACACGTCCCGGGGCGTGAGCGCGAGCCCCGCCTCCGTCAGCGCCCGCCCGGCCAGCTGGATCGCCATGATGCTGTCGCCGCCGAGCCGGAAGAAGTCGTCGTCCGCGCCGACCGACGCCACGCCCAGCACCCCCGCGAAGAGCCCGCACAGGGCTGCCTCGCGCTCGGAGGCCGGGGCCCGCCCGGTCTCCGCCACCCCGCCCGGCTCGGGCAGGGCGGCCCGGTCCAGCTTGCCGTTCGCGGCGACCGGCAGGGCGTCCAGCACCACCACATCGGCGGGCACCATGTGCGCGGGCAGCCGCCCGGCCGCGTACGCGAGCAACTCCCCGATGTCGACGGAGCCGTTCGGGACCACGTACCCGACCAGGCGCCCGCCGCGCACCACCACCACGGCCCGCCCCACCGCCGGGTGCTCGGTGAGGACGGCCGCCACCTCGCCCGGCTCCACCCGGAAGCCCCGCAGCTTCACCTGGTCGTCCGCGCGGCCCAGGCAGTCCAGCGACCCGTCCTCGCGCCACCGCGCCAGGTCCCCGGTCCGGTACATCCGCGCGCCCGGCGGGCCGTACGGATCGGCGACGAACCGCTCGGCGGTCAGCCCCGGCCGCCCCAGGTAGCCGCGCGCCAGCCCGTCGCCCGCCAGGTACAGCTCGCCGCGCACCCCGGCCGGTACCGGGCGGAGCCGCGCGTCGAGGACGTACGCGCGCGTACCGGCCACCGGCGTCCCGATCGTCGGCGTCCGCCCGTCCGGCACCAGAGGCCCGGACGCGGTGGCGCCGACGGTCGACTCGGTCGGCCCGTACGCGTTGTGGAACCGCCGCCCGGTGGCGGGGGCGGCCCAGTGGGCCACCAGCTCCGGCGGGCACGCCTCCGCGCCCGACGCGACCACCCGCAGGTCCGGATACGCGCCGTCCGGCACGGTCGCCAGCACCGACGGCGGCAGCAGGGTGCACGTGATCCGCTCCCGGGTCAGTACGTCCCCGAGCGCCGCGCCCACCATCGGCCCGGCGGGCGCCACGACCAGCGTCGCGCCGGCCGCGAACGCCATCGCCGCCTCACCGACCGAGATGTCGAAGGCGGGCGACCCCAGCTGGAGCACCCGGTCGTCCGGCCCGAGCCCGAACCGCTCCGCGTAGCCGTGCCCCAGCGCGGCGATGCCCCGGTGCGTGACGACGACGCCCTTGGGTCGCCCGGTGGTGCCGGAGGTGTGGATGACGTACGCGGTGTCGTCCGCGCCCACCTCCCGTACGGGAAGCGGCTCGTGCGCCGCGTACGCCACCTCGTCGAGGGCGAGCAGGGGCACCTCGCCCGGCAGGTCCGTGTGCTGACGATCGGTCACCATAAGCACCGGCGCCGCGTCCTCCAGCACGTACCGCACGTGCTCGGCCGGGTAGTCGAGGTCGATCGGCAGATACGCCGCGCCCGCCCGCTGCACCGCCAGCGCGGCCACCACCATCGCGGGCGTCCGCCCCAGCGCCAGCGCCACGAGCCGCCCGGGCCCGGCGCCGCGCGCCGCGAGCAGCCCGGCCAGCCGGTCCACCCGGTCGGCGAGTCCGGCGTACGTCAGCGCGACGTCGTCGCACGCCAGCGCCACGGCACCGGGCGTACGCGCCGCCTGCCGCGCCACCAGGCCGGGGAGCGTCTCCGGGCGCGGCCCCGCCGGCCCCGTCGAGGCGGCCAGCAGCCGGGCCCGCTCCGCCGCCGGCACCAGGTCGTGGTCGCGGACCGGGGCGTTTGGCGCCGCCGTCACGTGCCGCAGCAGCTCCACGTACGCCTCGGCCCACCGCGCCACCGCCTCGGGCGCGAACAGCTCCGTGCGCACCTCGAAGCTGCCCGTCATGCCCTCGGCCGGGTCGGCGGAGTCCCGCACGATGCCGACCAGGTCGTGCTCGCCGCCCGTGTGGATGCGCTCGGGCACGGCGAACTCGCTCAGCGCCCGCACACTGCGCTGCTGCGCCAGGTGCATGAACACCCACTGGAACAGCGGCGAGCGCCCCGCGTCCCGCTCGGGCGCCACCGCCGACACGATCCGCCCCACCGGCACGTCGGCGTTGGCCATCAGCTCCGGGAAGTCGGCCGCGAACCGCGCCAGCACCTCCCCGAAGGAGTCCTCCGGTCCGATCCGCCACCGCGTGGGCACGGCGTTCATCACGTACCCGATGACCCGCTCCAGGCCCTTGGCCGCCCGGTTCGCGGTCGGCGTGCCCAGCACCAGGTCACCGGCGCCCGACAGCCGGTGCGCGAGCACCGCGAACGCCGCCATCAGCACCACGTACACCGACGCGCCCCGCTGCCGCGCCAGCGCCCGCACCGCGTCCGCCGTCTCCCGCTCGATCCGGAACGGCACCTGCGCGATCCCGGGACCGCGACCGGGCGCCGCCGTCGGCGTACCGGGCACGGTCAACGCCCCCGGCGGCTCGGCGAGGTAGCGCCGCCAGAAGCCGAGGCGCGCCTCGAAGACCCCGGCGGCCTCCAGCTCGCCCTGCCAGGCGGCGAAGTCGGCGTACTGCACGGGCGGTCGCGTCAGCCGGGACGCGGTGCCGTCGCGCACCCACCGGTACGCCTCGGCGAACTCGCTCTGGAGCACGTCGAAGGACCACCAGTCGGTGATGATGTGGTGCAGGCTCAGCATCAGCGTGGACCGCCGGTCGTCGACCGTGACGAACCGCGCCCGGATCAGCCGGTCGCCCGCCAGGTCGAACGGCCGCCGCCGGAACGCCTCCAGGGCCTGGTCGATCCCGCGCCCGGTCCCCCGCAGGTCCTCCCGCTCCAGCACGAAGGGCCCCTCGTCCGGGAACTCCAGCCACAGGTCCCCGGCTTGGCCCCGGATCCGCGCCCGGAGGATGTCGTGGTGTTCCCGCACCAGCGTGAGCGCCGCCGCCAGGTGCGCGGGGTCGACCGGCCCGTCGAAGTGGTACGCCGAGCACAGGTTCAGCGCCGGGGTCCCCGGATACAGGGAGTCGTACACCCACAGGTCCTCCTGCGCGGGGCTGAGCCGCACCGGCCCGTCACCGTCCCGCACCGGCACGACGGCGGGCACGGACCCGGCCCGCCCCGACTCCACCAGGCGCCGCATGAACCGCACGCGCTGCTCGGAGCCGAGCGCGCGGAACCGGTCGGCCGTCGACACCATCTAGAGCTCCTCCTGGAGTTCCGCCAGCCGGTGCAGCCCGGCCAGCACGTCGTCCCGGCCGAGGCCGAAGTCGATGAAGCAGGCGACCTCGTCGACGCCCAGGTCGCGCAGGTCGGCGAGCATCTTCCGGCAGGTCTCCGCCGAGCCGAGCAGCGAGCCCCACGTGAGGTAGCGGCGGAAGGCGAACTCCGCCATCAGCGCCGTCTGTTCGTCCGTCAGCCCGGCGGTGCGCCGGTCGGCGGACCGGTTGGCGGAGGTCTGCCGCACGTACGAGCGCAGGTACGCCGTGAGCGGCGCCGCCACCAGCCGCTGGACGTGCGCGTCGTCCTCGCCGACGAAGGTGTGCGCCATGAGCGTGACCTTGCCGTGCGGCGCCATGCCACTGAGCGGGGTGCCGTCCGGCTCGGGCGCGGCGGCGTGTGCCGCCCGGTACCGGGCGATCTTCCCGGCCAGCTCGTCCCGGCTCTGGCCCACGGTCGCCCCCAGCACCCCGGTCCGCAGCCGCCCGGCCGTCTCCCAGGTCTCGGGGCTCCCGGAGGTGGTCAGCCACAGCGGCAGCGCCTCCTGGACGGGCGCGGGCGTGGGCCGCACGGCCACCGCCTCGCCGACGCCGTCCTCGAACTCCACCGCCTCCCCGGCCCACAGCCGGCGCAGCAGCGGCACGTCCCGCCGCACGCGCTCGCGCCGGTCGGCGTACGCGCCGGGGGAGACGACGAAGTCGGCGGAGTGCCACCCGGTGGCGACGGACAGCCCGACGCGTCCGCGCGACAGGTTGTCGACGACCGCCCAGTCCTCCACCACCCGCAGCGGATGGTGCAGGGGCAGCACGACGCTGCCGGCCCGGATCCCGATCCGCTCCGTGGCGACGGCGAGCGCGGCGCTGAGCACGGGCGGACTGGGGAACACCTGCCCGACCTGCTGGAAGTGCCGCTCGGGCGTCCACACGGCGTGGAACCCGAGCCGGTCGGCGGCGCGGGCGACGGCGAGGATGTCGTCGTACGCCTCCACGTGCCGCCCCCGCCCGGCCCCGGCCTCCGCGGCTCCGGTCTCCGCCCCGCCCGGCGCGTCCGCGCCGAAGAACATCACACTCAGGTCCATGACCGCTCCCCCTCCCGCCGGTCCTGCTCCGGTTCCTGGGCCCGCTGCCGGGGCACCCGGGCCCGGCGGGGGATCGGGGAGTCGGCGGCGCGCGGGGGCCGGTCCGTGGCCTCCAGGGCGGCGGCCAGACCGGCGGGCGTCGGCGTCTCGAAGATCTGCGCGGCGGTGACGGCCCCGCCGCCGAGCCCCTCGTTCGTCAGGCGCGCGGCGACGCGCACCGCGCGCAGGGAGTTGCCGCCGAGCATGAAGAAGTCGTCGTGCGGCCCGACCTGCTCGACGCCGAGCACGTCCCGCCACACCGCCGTGACGCGCCGCGTGAGCGCGGTGTCGGGAGCGTCCGGCACGGGCGCGGGCACCGGCACCGGCCGGTGAGGGGCAACGGTGGCGCGGGGCGGCTCGCCGAGGTCCAGCTGCGAGAGCCGGACGTCCGGGTCCGCCGCCGCGGCCTCCAGCACCCGCACGAAGGCGTCGGCGAGCCACTCCACCACCGCGCGGTCCAGCGCCGCCCTGCGGTATTCCAGCGTGACCGTCACCCCCTCCGGCGCACCCGTGGGCCCCGCCCCGTAGTGGTCCGTCACGTCCACGAGCAGCTCGAAGCGCGCCGCGCCCGTACGGACGACCTCCACCGAGGCGTCCACGCCCGGCAGGTCCACCTCCGCGCGGGCGTTGTTCTGCAGGGCCAGGACCACGTCCGTGAACGGCTGGCGCCCGGGCCGCCGCGCCGGGTTCAGCGCGTCGACGACCTCCTCGAACGGCACGTCCTGGTGCGCCAGCGCCGACAGGTCCGCCTCCCGCACGCGCGCCAGCAGCTCCCGCACCGTCGGGTCGCCGGACGCGTCGGCGCGCAGGACCAGCAGGTTCACGAAGAAGCCGACCACGTCGTCGACGGTCCCGTCGTTCCCGCGCCCCGCGACCGGCGCGGCGACCGCGGTGTCCTCGCCCGCGCCCGCCCGGGCCAGCACGGCGGCCAGCACCGCGTGCAGCACCATGAAGAGCGTGGCCCCGTGCGCGCGGCCCAGCTCCACCAGCCGCCGGTGCGCCCCGGCGCCCAGGCTCCGCACGACGGTGCCGGCGTCCCGGGCCCCGCCGCCCTCGCCGCGCCACGGCAGCTCCGGCGGCCGTACGCCGGCCAGCTCCTTCTCCCAGTACGCCAGCTGCGTGTCGCGCAGTTCCACCAGCCGCTCCCGCCGGCGCCGGGCGTGCTCGGCGTACCCGACCGGAAGGGGAGGCAGCGCCGTACCCGCGTACGCCCGCGACAGGTCGCGGAAGAGCGGCGGCAGCGACCAGCCGTCCGCCGCGATGTGGTGCAGCACCAGCAGCAGCGCGTGCTCGCCCGGCCGCTCCCGTACGGTGAACAGCACGCCTCGGACGGGGAGTTCGGCGCTCAGGTCGAACCGGTGGAGCGCCTCGTCGCGGATCCGCCGCTCCAGCTCCTCACCGCCCACGACCAGGTGCGTGAACGGCGGCCGGGCCGCGTCCCCCGCCCGTACGCGCCGCACCGGCTCGCCGTCCACCGCGTCGAACACCGTCCGCAGCGCCTCGTGCCGCGCCACGACCGCGCCGAGCGCGGCGGCCAGCGCCTCGGCGTCCACGGGCCCGCGCAGCCGGGCCAGCATGGGCATGTTGTACGCGACGCCGGCGTCGAGCCGGTCCAGGAACCAGAGCCTGCGCTGGGCGTACGACACCGACGTGCCGTCATCCGGAGCGCCCGGTTCCGCCGGCAGGGAGACGGAGGTCAACCGGGGCGCCAGCGCCGCCGGCGTCGGCGCCTCGAACAGCGTCCGTACGTCGACCTCGGCGCCCAGCTCCGCGTGGATCCGTCCCAGCAGCCGCGCCACGAGCAGCGAGTGCCCGCCCAGCGCGAAGAAGTCGTCGTCGGCGCCGACCGACTCCACGCCCAGCACCTCGGCGAACAGCGCGCACAGCGCCGCCTCGCGCGCGTCACCGGGCGCCCGCCCGAGGCCGCCCGCCACGCGTCCCGGCGCGGGCAGGGCGGCCCGGTCCAGCTTGCCGTTCCCCGTCAGCGGCAGCGCGTCCAGCGGCACGAACGCCCCCGGCACCAGGTGGTCGGCCAGCACGCTCTTCGCGTACGCGCGCAGATCCGCCTCGTCGTAGCCGTCGTGCCCGACGACGTACGCCACGAGCTGCCGCTCCCCGGCGTGGTCCTCGCGGGCGACGACCGCGACCCGGCGGACGTCCGGGTGGCGCCCCAGCACGGCCTCGACCTCGCCGGGCTCCACGCGGAAGCCCCGGATCTTGACCTGCGCGTCGGCCCGCCCGACGAACTCCAGCGCGCCGTCCGCCGCCCGCCGCCGCACCAGGTCCCCGGTCCGGTACATCCGCGCACCCGGCGGCCCGAACGGATCGGCGACGAACCGCTCAGCGCTCGCCCCCGCCTGCCCGGCGTACCCGAGCGCGAGCCCGGCCCCGGCGGCGTACAGCTCCCCGACGACCCCGTCCGGCACGGGCCGCAGCCGCGCGTCGAGGACGTACACCCGCTTCCCCGCCAGCGGCCGCCCGATGGGTACGGAGGGCGCCTCGCCACCCCGGACATCGTCCGGCCCGATCAGGTGGGTGGTGAGGAACACCATGCCCTCCACCGGCCCGTAGCCGTTGCTGAGCCGCAGCCCGGGCCACCGCTCCAGCGCGCGCGCCACATGCGGGGCGGACAGCGCCTCGCCACCGACGACGAGTTCGCGCACGCCGTCGACCGCGCGCGGATACTCGTCGACGATCACGTTGAACAGCCCGGCGGACAGGTACGCCGAGGTGACGCCGTGCTCCGCGACGAGCCGGCCCATCACCACCGGGTCCGGCCGCCGGCCCGGATGCAGCACGCACGTCCCGCCGCCCAGCAGCGGCCCCCACAGCTCCAGCGCGAACGCGTCCCACGACACGGGCGCGCACTGCAACCACACCGCCCCGGGCCCGAAGGAGGCGAAGTCCTGCCCGGTCAGCGTCGCCGTGATGGCGTGGTGGGAGGCGACGATGCCCTTCGGCCGCCCGGTGGACCCGGAGGTGAACATCACGCACGCGGCGTCGCCCGCGTCCCCCGCGCCGAGGGCGTACGTCCCGCCCTCGGCCGCCATGGCCGCCACGTCGATGGACGGCCCGTGCTCCCAGCGCGCGCCCGCCCGGTCCACGACGACACCGACGCCCGCGTCGGCGGCCATCGCCCGCAGCCGCGCCGCCGGGAAGCCCGGGTCGAGCATCACGTACGCGGCACCCGCCTTGAGCGTGCCGAGCAGCGCCACCACCATCGCGGCCGACCGCTCCAGGTACACGCCCACGCGCGAGCCCCGCACCACCCCGTGACCGGCCAGCGCCCCGGCGAAACGTTCCGCCGCCTCGTCGAGCCGGCGGTACGTCAGCCTCTCGTCGCCGTCCACCAACGCGACCGCGTCCGGGGCGCGGCGCACCTGCTCCGCGAACCGCTCGTGCACACGCTCCACGTCACACCGGCCGCAGGTCGGTCCAGTGCTCCTCCACGTACGCGAGGGCGTCCGTGCGGGGGCTCGCCCCGAGCGCGACGGCCCACCCCGAGGGCACGTCGATCCCGTCGGGCCACAGTGAGTGCTGCCCCTCGTCGTTGACGAGGACGAGATACAGCCCGTCCTCGTCCTCGAACGGATTGGTCCGTACGTCGCTCATTCCTTCTCCCCCTTGTCGGGCTTCACGTCCGGAAGCAGTACGTCGATGTCGCGCACGGAGCGCCGCGCGAGCCCCCACAGGGCCACGGCGATGCCGAGGAGCCCGGCGATGAGCAGCATCGCCGCCATGCCGCTGCCCGGCCCGTCCCCGAGAACCGGCCCGAGCACCGCGAAGAGCCCGGTGCCGGCGCTCGCCTGCGGCTCGAAGACGGTGTCGGCCAGGGGCCCGGACACGCCGGTGGCGATCGGCACGGACAGCTGCGACAGGAACATGACGGCACCGAAGACCCGGCCGTGCCACTCCGGCTCCACCTTGGTCTGCACGAGGGAGTGCATGGCCCCGTTGATGACCGGCATGAGCAGCGCCCCCGCGAAGATGGCGGCACACCAGCCCACGACCCCGTCGGCCAGCGCCATCGCCACCTGCGAGGTCAGGCACATGCCGATGATGCCGAGCATCATGCCGCGCCCCCGGTCGCGCGGCCCGCCCCAGGTGGCCATGAGCAGCCCGCCCGCGACACCGCCGACGCCGATGGCGGTGTTGACGGCGGCGAGCGCGGCGGCGTCGTTCCCGGTGCGGGCGAGCACCATGGGCTGTACGGCGGCGAACCCGAAGACCATCACCAGGTTCACCACGCAGAACGTCAGCATCAGATCGCGCAGGCTCGGCTGCCGGAACAGATGCCGCAGCCCGGCCACCGCGTCCCGCAGGATCCGCTTCCGCCCGGTGGCCGCCCCGGTCTTCCTGGCGTCCCCCGCGAACCGCACGACGCGGATGGTGACGAGCGCCAGCGCGAAACTGGCCACGTCGACGACGAGGACGACCCCGACTCCAGACAGGGCGACGAGCAGCCCGCCCAGCGCGGGACCGCCCACCTCGGCGGTGCTCTTGGCGCTCGCGAGCATGCCGTTGGCCCGCTGGAGCTGGTCGCCGCGCACCAGCATGGGCACGGCGGAGGCCATCGCCGGGAACTGGAAGGCCGCGCTCACCCCGAGCAGGGCGACGGCCGGATAGACCTGCCAGGCCTGGAGCCCGCCCCCGGCGAAGTGCACGGCGCACAGGGCCGCGACGACCACGAGCCCGCCGCCGTCGGCGAGTTGGAGGGCTGTCCGCTTGCTGGAGCGGTCGATCAGCGCTCCGGCGACGGGGCTGAGCAGCACCTGCGGCAGCAGGGCGCACAGCGACAGCAGGGTGACGGCGGTCGCCCGCTCACCGGCCGACCAGGCCTCGATGACGAACGCGAACCGGAGCACGGAGTTGCCGACCAGCGACACGACCTGCCCGGCCCATATGACCGAGAACCCCCCCATCCCCGCGAAGCGGCCGGGGCGGGGAGCTTGTGACTCGGTGCCGCCCTTGACACGTAAGGACTTGTGCATGACGACCCCGACGTCCGTTCAGGTTCCGTTGACGGTTCCTCAGCGGCTCGAACTTTCGCACACGAGACCGACTCGATCAACCGTTCGCCGGAGGATCCGCACCGGCCTGGGTAATGTGATGGTCAGTCACCAGCGAAACGGGGAAAAGGACATGGCCAGGGACTGGTTCCGGCGGTTCACGCCGGCGCCCGACAGCGGTGTGCGGCTGTTCTGCTTCCCGCACGCGGGCGGCGCGGCCGGTGCCTACCTGGCGCTGAGCCGCCGGCTGGCCCCGGAGCTGGACGTGCTGGCGGCCCAGTACCCGGGCCGGCAGGACCGCCGCACCGAGCCGCCGCTGGACGATCTGGGCCGCCTGGTCGACGCCCTGGCCGACGAGCTGGCCCCGCTGTGCGGCGACGGGGACCGCCCGTACGCCTTCCTGGGCCACAGCATGGGCGCGCTCGTCGCGTACGAACTCACCCGCGCCCTGGACCGGCGAGGCCTGCCCGGCCCCCGGCACCTGTTCCTGTCCGGCCGGTCGGCGCCGACGGAGAGCGACACCGTGGACCGGCTCGACACCGACGAGGCGATCCTCGCCAGGCTCCGCCTCCTCGGCGGCACGGCTGTGGAGATCCTGGCCGAACCGGAGCTGATGGAGCTGGTGATGCCGCCCCTGCGCGCCGACTACCGCGCGCTGTGCTCGTACGCCTGGCGGCCCGGCCCGCCGTTGCGCACCCCGCTGACCGTGCTCGTCGGCGACAGCGACCCGCTCGTCCCGGTCGAGGCCGCGGCGGCGTGGCGGGAGCACACGACGGCGGACAGCGACCTGCGGGTGCTGCCGGGCGGCCACTTCTACCTCGATGCCCACACCGAGACGGTGGCCGACATCATCCGTACACCCCTGGAGGCAGCGTGACGCCCGGTCGACTCCTCGCGGTCAGCGACCTGCACGTAGGGCACGGCGAGAACCGCGCCATCGTCGAGAAGCTGCGGCCGGAGACGGACGACGACTGGCTGCTGGTGGCCGGTGACGTCAGCGAGGCCGTCGAGGACGTCGCCTGGGCGCTCGGCGTGCTCCGCGACCGGTTCGCCCACGTGGTCTGGGCCCCCGGCAACCACGAACTGTGGACGACCCCGTCCGACCCCGTACAGCTGCGCGGCGAGGAGCGCTACCTCCACCTCGTCGAACGGTGCCGGAGCCTCGGCATCACCACCCCCGAGGACCCGTACCCGGTCTGGGAGGGCGAGGGCGGCCCGGTGGTGATCGCGCCGCTGTTCCTGCTGTACGACTACACCTTCCGTCCCGCGGGCGCCCGCACCCAGGCGGAGGCCCTGCGGATCGCCGAGCAGGCCGGGATCGTCGGCACCGACGAGTACTACCTCCACCCCGACCCGTACCCGAGCCGGGAGGCCTGGTGCCGGGCCCGCGTCGCCGCCACGGCGGCCCGCCTCGCGCAGATCCCGCCGGACCTGCCGACCGTCCTGGTCAACCACTTCCCCCTCGTACGCGAACCCACCCGCATCCTGCGCTACCCCGAGTTCGCCCTGTGGTGCGGCACCGAGGCCACCGAGGACTGGCCGGTCCGCTTCCGCGCGGCCGCGGTCGTCTACGGCCACCTCCACATCTCGCGCCTGATCCACCAGGACGGCGTGCCGCACCACGAGGTGTCGCTCGGCTACCCCCGCGAATGGAAGCGCCGCGCCGATGCCGCGGAGTACAAACCCGTACGGATCCTGGGAGCCCCGGAATGATCGAGGACCTCCTGCCACCGTCGGTCACGGCGGTCGAATCCTTCACGGACGACACGGTGGAGGCCCTCTTCCCGGAAGAGGCGGCCCTGGTGGCGAACGCCGTCGAGACACGCCGCCGGGAGTTCGCCACCACCCGCCGCTGCGCCCGCGAGGCCCTCGCCAAACTGGGCGCCCCGTCGGCCCCGCTCCTCCGCGACCCCAAGGGCGCCCCCCAGTGGCCGACGGGCTTCATCGGCTCGATGACCCACTGCGCGGGCTACCGCGCCGCCGCCGTCACCCGCGCGGGCACCCTCACCTCCCTGGGCATCGACGCGGAACCGAACCTCCCGCTCCCCGACGGCGGCGTCCTCGACCTGGTCACCCTCCCCGAGGAACGCCGCCACCTGTCGTCCCTGGCCGCACGCCACCCCGAAATCCACTGGGACCGCCTCCTGTTCAGCGCCAAGGAGACGGTCTACAAGGTCTGGTACCCCCTGACCCACCGCTGGCTCGACTTCCACGAGGCCACCCTCACCCTGGACCCCACCACCTCCACCTTCACGGCCCACCTCCTGGTCCCGTCCCCGTTCCCCACGCTCAGGGGCACCTGGCTCTGCCGGGAGGGCCTGCTGGTGACGGCGGCGACGCTCACGTCCACGGACTGCACATCTCCTTGAAGGCCGGCCCCGACCCGGCGGCGGCGCGGGGCCGGGGCTTCGGAGGCCGGGCGGGTTACGCGTCCGGGTTCATGCCCTGGGCGGTCAGCTTCAGGCGGTCGATCTGGAGCTTCGCGAAGTCGTTGTAGTTCGGCTTCACCACGAACGTGCCCTTGCCGTTCACCACGGCGACGACGCTGCCGATCCGCATCGTGACCATGGTCTCGCCGTCGGCGTCCTCGAAGGCGTCGGTCTCCTCGGCGCCCGCGTTGATCTCCACCGGCTTCACCTGGCCGTCCTTCTCGGCCTTCCTGCGCTCCTCGCTGACCATGGCCTTGTACGTGGCCCTGGCGTCGTCCGGGCTCTGGAAGGCCAGGATGCCGAAGACGACCTCACCGTCGTACTCGGAGCTGTCGCCCTGGCCGCTGTCATCCGTGTCGAAGTCGGTGCTGCCCATGCTGAGCAGCCCGCCGCAGTTGGACTCGGTCGATTCGTCGCACGCCTCGACGGCCTCGTCGCCGACCTCGACCTCGATGTCGTCGCCCTCGAAGCCCTGGGGCGCGCTCGCCCTGCTGGGGAGGGCGGTGCGGACCATGTCCGGCGTCAGCGTGACCGGGGGCTTGTCGCCGTCCCCGCGGAAGGCCTCCAGACCCTCGTCCGAATCACCGCACGCCGTCAGTAGGGCCATCAGCGCCACTCCGGCTGCGATCCCCCGTGCTGCCTTACTCAACGTCAACCCCTCGCACTCACTGCTCACTTGACGTGGACACTCAAGCGCATGCGGGCTGACCACGCCAAATGCGTCTCGCCCGTCGACTCCGTGGTTTCGAGAGCTCGCACGCCACCCCAGGGACCAGTGGGGGACAACGACAAAGAGCCGGACCCAGTGGTACTGGGTCCGGCTCCTGATGTCTGGCACTTCCACAGGTCAGCGGGATGATCACGCTGTTCCGGCTTCTGTGCCCCCGGCAGGATTCGAACCTGCGCACACGGCTCCGGAGGCCGTTGCTCTATCCCCTGAGCTACGGGGGCGTGTCCGCCGTGATCGGCGGCGACGGGTAGAACCCTACCAGCTCTCGGGCGGTGGCTGTGAACAGGTATTTCCGGAGGGCGACACGCGGCCTGTCGCTCGTGCGGGGTGGAAGTGGGGAAAACCCGGACGCAGGGCTGGATCGCGACCTACTCTCGAGTTGTGTCAGGCGCGTCCGGCCGGGTGCTCGTCGTGGACGACAACAGGGTCATCCGGCAGCTGATCAGGGTCAATCTCGAGCTTGAGGGCTTCGAGGTCGTGACCGCGGCCGATGGTGCCGAGTGTCTGGATGTCGTGCATCGGGTCTGCCCCGATGTCGTCACGCTCGACGTCGTCATGCCGCGCCTCGACGGGCTGCGGACCGCCGCGCGGCTGCGGGAGGATCCACGGACCGGGCATCTGCCGGTCGCGATCATCAGTGCCTGTACGCAGCACGAGATGGACGGAGGGCTCGCCGCCGGGGTGGACGCGTTCCTGGCGAAGCCGTTCGAGCCCGCCGACCTCGTGCGGCTCGTGCGGCAGCTCATGGAGCGGGACGTCCACGGCCGCCGCGGCGCCGGCCACGCCGGTACCGGGACGGGGTCGGGGGCAGGGTCGGGGCCGGCGACAGGCACCGGGACCCCCTGGGGCTGAGCCCCCGTGCCCGCATCACGAAACCGGTTCGCGTCCTCACCCCCCTCCTCCCATACGCTTGTCCCGTGACCCCCGCAGATCTCTCCCTCACCGTGCTGCACGCCGTGCGCCGCGCGGTCGGTGACGGTGCCCTGCGGGCGGAGACCGCCGTCCCCGAGCGGGTCAAGGTCGAGCGGCCCCGCCCCGGTGGCAGGGGGGACTACGCGACCAGCGCCGCCCTCCAGCTCGCCGGGCCCGCCGGGATGCCGGCCCGTCGGGTCGCCGAGATCCTCCAGGCGCGGCTCGCCCAGGCCCCCGGGATCGCGGCCGTCGAGATCACCGGGCCCGGGTTCCTCAACTTCACGCTGCGGGGCGACAGCCACGCGCAGCTCGTCGCCCGCGTGCGCGAGCAGGGGTGGCGCTACGGGCACGGGCGCGCGCTCGACGGGCAGGTCCTCCACTACCGGGAGCCACGTGAGGCCCGGGCCGCCGTCGTCGTCCGGGCCGTGGCGCGGCTCCAGAGCGCGCAGGGCGCCCGCACGCGGATCACCGACGCCGCCGACGGCATCCGGCTCACGCCCGTGCCCGTGCCCGTGACGTACGACGTGGACGCGCTCGGGCCCGACGCCGCCCACTGGGCCCTCCTCCGGCCCGCCGCCCACGACCGGGCCCTGGCGGCCGACGACGTACTCCCGCAGACCGAGGCCAACGGGCTCTTCGCCGTGCGGTACGCGCACGCCCGGGCCGCGGCCCTGCTGCGCAACGCGGCGCAGCTCGGATTCGGCGCCGCGTACGAGCAGGACGTCGACGCGCCGCGCCTCCTCACCGCCATCGGCGACCACCCCGCCGTCCTCGAAGCCGCCGCACGCCACCGCGCCCCCGATCGGGTCGCCCGGCACCTGGAGGCCACCGCCGACGCGTTCCTGGGGTTCCAGCACACCGTGCTGCCCGTCGGCGACGAGAAACCCTCGGCCGCCCACCGCTCCCGGCTCGCCCTTGCCGAAGCCGCCGGGACGGTGCTGGCCGGCGGCCTGGCACTGCTCGGCATCAGCGCCCCCGACTACTTGTGACTTTGTGAGAGAGACATGAGCCGTTCCGCACACCCCGCCGGGCCCCGTCACGCCGATGTCCTGCCCGAGGGGCACTACACCGCTCCGCCCGCCGACCTCAACCGCCTCGACGCGAAGGTGTGGTCCCGGACCGTCACCCGGGACGAGGACGGTGTCGTCACCGTCGGCGGGATCCCCGTCACCACCCTCGCCGAGGAGTACGGCACCCCCGCCTACTTCCTCGACGAGACCGACTTCCGCGCCCGCTGCCGCGCCTGGGCCGACGCCTTCGGCAGCGAGGCCGACGTCTTCTACGCCGGGAAGGCGTTCCTGTCGCGCGCCGTCGTCCGGTGGCTCAAGGAGGAGGGGCTCAACCTCGACGTGTGCTCGGGCGGCGAGCTCGCCACCGCCCTCGACGCCGGGATGCCCGCCGAGCGCATCGCCTTCCACGGCAACAACAAGTCGGTGGAGGAGATCGAGCGCGCCGTGCGCGCCGGGGTCGGGCGGATCGTGCTCGACTCCTTCCAGGAGATCGCGCGCGTGGCGCACATCGCGCAGTCCCTCGGCGTCCGCCAGAAGGCGCAGATCCGGGTGACCGTCGGCGTCGAGGCGCACACCCACGAGTTCATCGCCACCGCCCACGAGGACCAGAAGTTCGGCATCGCGCTCGCCGGCGGGCAGGCCGCCGAAGCCGTACGGCGGGCCCTGAAGCTGGACGGCCTGGAGCTCATCGGCATCCACTCGCACATCGGGTCGCAGATCTTCGACACCTCCGGCTTCGAGGTGGCCGCCCGCCGGGTGATCGGCCTGCTCAAGGAGGTCCGCGACGAGCACGGCGTCGAGCTGCCCGAGATCGACCTCGGCGGCGGGCTCGGCATCGCGTACACCTCCGAGGACGACCCCCGCGAGCCGCACGAGATCGCCAAGTCGCTCACCGAGATCGTGACGAGGGAGTGCGAGGCCGCGGGGCTGAGCGTCCCCCGCCTCTCCGTCGAGCCCGGGCGCGCCATCGTCGGGCCCACCGCCTTCACGCTGTACGAGGTCGGCACGGTCAAGCCGCTCGAAGGGCTGCGGACGTACGTGAGCGTCGACGGCGGCATGTCGGACAACATCCGCACCGCCCTGTACGACGCCGAGTACACCGTCGCGCTGGTGTCCCGGACGAGCGACGCCGAGCCGATGCTGAGCCGCGTGGTGGGCAAGCACTGCGAGAGTGGTGACATCGTGGTGAAGGACGCGTTCCTTCCCGCCGACGTCGCGCCGGGGGACCTCATCGCCGTACCGGCCACCGGGGCGTACTGCCGTTCCATGGCCAGCAACTACAACCACGCACTTCGCCCGCCCGTCGTCGCCGTCCGCGACGGTGGGGCGCGGGTGATCGTCCGGCGTGAGACGGAGGAAGATCTCCTGCGTCTCGATGTCGGCTGATGAAATAGATGTCTCATAATCCGGACGGAAGGCAGAAACTTCCGTCCGGTGAGTGAGACTGGATCGCACTCAAGCTGTAAGAAGGAAACGAGGTCGGATGATGCGTACGCGTCCGCTGAAGGTGGCGCTGCTGGGCTGTGGAGTGGTCGGCTCAGAGGTGGCGCGCATCATGACGACGCACGCCGACGACCTCGCCGCGCGCATCGGCGCCCCGGTCGAGCTCGCCGGGGTCGCCGTCCGCCGGCCCTCCAAGGTGCGCGAGGGCATCGCCCCCGAGCTCATCACCACCGACGCGATGGCCCTGGTCAAACGCGGCGACATCGACGTCGTCGTCGAGGTCATCGGAGGCGTCGAGCCCGCCCGTACGCTCATCACCACCGCCTTCGAACACGGCGCCTCCGTCGTCTCCGCCAACAAGGCGCTCCTCGCCCAGGACGGGCAGAGCCTGTACGCCGCCGCCGAGCAGCACGGCCGCGACCTGTACTACGAGGCCGCCGTCGCCGGCGCCATCCCGCTCATCCGGCCGCTGCGCGAGTCCCTCGCCGGCGACAAGGTCAACCGGGTGCTCGGCATCGTCAACGGCACCACCAACTTCATCCTCGACAAGATGGACACCTCCGGCGCCGGGTACTCCGAGGCGCTGGACGAGGCCACGGCCCTCGGGTACGCCGAGGCCGACCCGACCGCCGACGTCGAGGGCTTCGACGCCGCCGCCAAGGCCGCCATCCTCGCCGGCATCGCCTTCCACACGCGCGTGCGCCTCGACGACGTCTACCGCGAGGGCATGACCGAGGTCACCGCCGCCGACTTCGCCTCCGCCAAGCGCATGGGCTGCACCATCAAGCTGCTCGCCATCTGCGAGCGCGCCGCCGACGGCGGGTCCGTCACCGCGCGCGTGCACCCCGCGATGATCCCGCTCAGCCACCCGCTGGCCTCCGTCCGCGGCGCGTACAACGCCGTCTTCGTCGAGGCCGACGCCGCCGGGCAGCTCATGTTCTACGGACCCGGTGCCGGCGGTTCGCCGACCGCGTCCGCCGTACTCGGCGACCTCGTCGCCGTCTGCCGCAACCGCCTCAACGACGCGACGGGGCCCGGCGAGTCCGCGTACACGCAGTTGCCCGTGAGCCCCATGGGCGACGTCGTCACGCGGTACCACATCAGCCTCGACGTGGCCGACAAGCCGGGCGTCCTCGCCCAGGTCGCGACGGTCTTCGCCGAGCACGGCGTATCCATCGATACGGTGCGCCAGCAGGGCAAGGACGGCGAGGCCTCCCTCGTCGTCGTCACCCACCGCGCGCCCGACGCCGCCCTCTCCGGGACCGTCGAGGCGCTGCGCAAGCTCGACACCGTGCGCGGTGTCGCCAGCATCATGCGTGTTGAAGGGGAGTAAGGACCCATGACCAGGACCCACCAGTGGCGCGGCATCATCGAGGAGTACCGGGACCGCCTTCCGGTCACGGACACGACGCCGGTCGTCACGCTCCGTGAGGGCGGTACGCCGCTCGTCCCGGCCCAGGTCCTCTCCGAGCGCACCGGCTGCGAGGTACACCTCAAGGTCGAAGGTGCGAACCCGACCGGCTCCTTCAAGGACCGGGGTATGACCATGGCCATCACCCGGGCCAAGGAGGAGGGCGCGAAGGCCGTCATCTGCGCCTCCACCGGCAACACGTCGGCCTCCGCGGCCGCGTACGCCGTGCGCGCCGGGATGGTCTCCGCCGTCCTCGTGCCGCAGGGCAAGATCGCGCTCGGCAAGATGGGCCAGGCGCTCGTCCACGGTGCGAAGATCCTCCAGGTCGACGGCAACTTCGACGACTGCCTGGACCTCGCCCGCGCGCTCTCCGACAACTACCCGGTCGCGCTGGTCAATTCGGTCAACCCGGTCCGCATCGAGGGCCAGAAGACCGCCGCGTTCGAGATCGTGGACATGCTGGGCGACGCCCCCGACATCCACGTCCTGCCCGTCGGCAACGCCGGCAACATCACCGCGTACTGGAAGGGTTACACCGAGTACGCGACGGACGGGATCGCCTCCCGCCGGCCGCGCATGTGGGGCTTCCAGGCCTCCGGCTCCGCGCCGCTCGTCCGCGGCCACGTCGTGAAGGACCCGTCGACCATCGCCACCGCGATTCGCATCGGCAACCCGGCCTCCTGGGACTACGCGATCGCCGCCCGCGACGAGTCCGGCGGCTTCATCGACGAGGTGACGGACCGTGAGATCCTGCGGGCGTACCGCCTGTTGGCCTCCCAGGAGGGCGTCTTCGTCGAGCCGGCGTCGGCCGCCTCCGTGGCCGGCCTGCTGAAGGCCGCCGAGCAGGGCAAGGTCGACCCGGGCCAGACGATCGTCTGCACGGTCACCGGCAACGGCCTGAAGGACCCCGACTGGGCGGTCGCCGGAGCGCCCCAGCCGGTCACCGTCCCCGTCGACGCGGCCGCGGCCGCCGAGCGGCTCGGCCTCGCGTAAGGCGCTTCGGCCACGCGTCGCGTAAGGGCTTCGGCCACACGCAAGGCGTTTCGGCCACGCCGGAAAAGCCGCAAGCCACGCAGTACGGGACACAGGAGCACAGGAAGGCTCGCGACACGCATCGTGCGCCTCCTGTGCGCCCTATGTCGCCACAGAACCTTCCTTCGATAGGCTGTACCGAACCCACCCCGTCGCGTATGCCTCCGCATATGCCGCGGTACTGATGCCGTTGTCACCGATACGGCCCCCGGGTCTTGCGTACGCCTCGTACAACCCCCGTCGTCAGAGTCAAGGAGAGTCATCGAGCGATGGCCGGTCCCGCGTTCCGCGCCGCCGCCGTCCGGGTGCGCGTCCCCGCCACCAGCGCCAACCTCGGCCCGGGCTTCGACGCCCTCGGCCTGTCGCTGGGGCTGTACGACGACGTCGTCGTCCGGGTCGCCGACTCCGGGCTGCACATCGACATCGCAGGCGAGGGTGCCGACACGCTCCCGCGCGACGAGAGCCATCTGCTCGTACGCTCCCTGCGCACGGCCTTCGACCTGCTCGGCGGGCAGCCCCGCGGCCTCGAGGTCGTCTGCGCCAACCGCATCCCGCACGGCCGGGGCCTCGGCTCCTCCTCGGCCGCCATCTGCGCCGGCATCGTCGCCGCCCGTGCGGTGACCATAGGCGGCGACGCCAAGCTCGACGACGCGGCGCTGCTGGAGCTCGCCACCGAGATCGAGGGCCACCCCGACAACGTCGCCGCCTGTCTGCTCGGCGGCTTCACGCTCGCCTGGACCGAGGGCGGCGCCGCCCGGGCGATCAGGATGGAACCCTCGCGTTCCATCGTTCCGGTGGTTTTCGTCCCCGGGAAGCCGGTGCTCACCGAGACCGCCCGCGGCCTGCTGCCGCGCACCGTCCCCCATGTGGACGCCGCGGCCAACGCCGGCCGCGCGGCCCTGCTCGTGGAGGCCCTGACCCGGCGCCCCGAGCTGCTGCTCGCGGCCACCGAGGACCGCCTCCACCAGGAATACCGGGCCCCCGCGATGCCGGAGAGCGTCGCGCTTGTGAACCGACTGCGCGCGGACGGCGTCCCCGCGGTCATCTCCGGTGCGGGCCCCACGGTGCTCGCGCTGGCCGAGGACGGCGCGGCGGAGAAGGTCGCGCTCCTGGCGGGCGAGGGCTGGGCGGCCAACCGGCTCTCCCTCGACCTCTCGGGCGCGAGCGTGCTGCCGCTCGCGCCGTAGGTCTCCGCCGGAACACGGATTGCCGGTGTTGGAGAGGGGGAATGTTTGTTGGAGCCGGTAGTGTTAACCTCAAGTCTGCACCCGACGTCTTTGTGGCGCGGTGCTGAGTGTCCCCTTCCGGGACCACCATTCTTCCGGGAGCCTCCTCCACTGCCTGAGCAGCCTGCCTGAGCAGTTTCGAGCACGCTCCGGAACCGGCGCGCGACACCCCTCGCTTTTCCCAGGAGCGGGCCGAGCAGGGGGCCTCGGGCCGGACCCAAGCACGTATCTCTCTTTCCGCCGTACCCGGCGGGACCACCGCCCCGACACGGACCACAGATCAGGGACCGCTGTCGGACAGCACAACCGGTCGCCGAGCCAGAAGGCCGACGTCCGCTCCAGGGAAGGACCCTTCGTGAGCGACACCACCGATCTGATGGGCGTGACTGCCGACACCAGCGTCGACACCCCCGCGCCCGCCGCAGGTGCTGCCACTGGCACCACCTCACGGCGCCGCCGCTCCGGCACCGGCCTCGAGGGCATGGTCCTGGCCGAGCTGCAGCAGGTCGCGTCCGGCCTCGGCATCAGGGGCACCGCGCGGATGCGCAAGAGCCAGCTGATCGAGGTCATCAAGGAGGCGCAGGCCGGGGGCGCGGCCGCCGCGCCGGGCGCCGGTGCGGCCGGAGCCGCCGAGACCAAGCCGAAGCGCCGCGCCACCTCCAAGGCCCGTACGGGCGACGAGGGCGCCACCGCCAAGGCCGCCACCGCCAAGGCCGCCGACAAGGCGGAGAAGGCCGGCAGGGCCGAGGAGGCCGACGCCGCGCCCAAGACGGTGAAGGCCGGGCAGCCCGTCGCGCAGCAGCAGATCGAGATCCCCGGTCAGCCGGCCTCCGACGACCAGGCCGTCGGCGAGCGCCGCCGTCGCCGTGCCACCGCGCCGGCCGGCAGCCCCGAGGGCGACACCCGCACCGAGGCCCGCGCCGACGTGCGGACGGACGTCCGCACCGAGACCCGGACCGAGCCCCGTACCGACGCGCAGGGCGACGCCAAGGCCGAGGCCTCCGTCGACACCGCCGAGGCCGGCCGCCGCGACCGCCGCGACCGCGGGGAGCGCGGGGAGCGCGGCGAGCGCCGCGACCGCCAGCGTGACCGCCGCGACCGCGGCAAGGGCGAGGGCGCCGACCAGCAGGGCGGCGGCCAGCGCCAGCAGCGCCAGGGCGGCCAGCAGGGCCAGACCGGCCCGCAGGACGACTTCGACGACGAGGGCGGCCGCCGGGGCCGTCGCGGCCGCTACCGCGACCGCCGTGGCCGTCGTGGCCGCGACGACTTCGCCGCCGGCGAGCCGCAGGTCTCCGAGGACGACGTCCTGATCCCCGTCGCGGGCATCCTGGACATCCTCGACAACTACGCGTTCATCCGGACCTCCGGCTACCTGCCCGGCCCGAACGACGTGTACGTCTCCCTCGCCCAGGTCCGCAAGCACGGCCTGCGCAAGGGCGACCACGTCACCGGCGCCGTGCGCCAGCCCAAGGAGGGTGAGCGCCGCGAGAAGTTCAACGCGCTGGTCCGCCTGGACTCGGCCAACGGCATGGCCGCCGACTCCGGCCGCGGCCGTCCCGAGTTCAACAAGCTGACGCCGCTCTACCCGCAGGACCGCCTCCGTCTGGAGACCGACCCGGGTGTGCTGACCACGCGGATCATCGACCTCGTGTCGCCGATCGGCAAGGGCCAGCGAGGCCTGATCGTGGCCCCGCCGAAGACCGGCAAGACCATGATCATGCAGGCGATCGCCAACGCGATCACCCACAACAACCCCGAGTGCCACCTGATGGTCGTCCTCGTCGACGAGCGTCCGGAAGAGGTCACCGACATGCAGCGGTCGGTCAAGGGCGAGGTCATCTCCTCGACCTTCGACCGCCCGGCCGAGGACCACACCACCGTCGCCGAGCTGGCCATCGAGCGTGCCAAGCGCCTCGTGGAGCTGGGTCACGACGTGGTCGTCCTGCTCGACTCCATCACCCGCCTGGGCCGCGCGTACAACCTCGCGGCGCCCGCCTCCGGCCGCATCCTGTCCGGTGGTGTCGACTCGACCGCGCTCTACCCGCCGAAGCGCTTCTTCGGCGCCGCGCGCAACATCGAGGACGGCGGCTCGCTGACCATCCTGGCCACCGCGCTGGTCGACACCGGCTCGCGCATGGACGAGGTGATCTTCGAGGAGTTCAAGGGCACCGGCAACATGGAGCTCAAGCTCGACCGGAAGCTCGCCGACAAGCGCATCTTCCCGGCCGTCGACGTCGACGCGTCCGGTACGCGCAAGGAGGAGATCCTCCTCGGCAGCGAGGAGCTCGCCATCGTCTGGAAGCTGCGCCGGGTGCTGCACGCGCTCGACCAGCAGCAGGCGATCGAGCTGCTGCTCGACAAGATGAAGCAGACGAAGTCGAACGCCGAGTTCCTGCTCCAGATCCAGAAGACGACGCCGTCGGCCGGAAACGGCAACGACTGACGATCCGTCAGGAACCACTGAACCGCCCCCGTTACGCCAGTGACGGGGGCGGTTCGGCGTTGTAGGATCAGCGCGTCGTAGTGGGGGGGAACGCATTTGCGAATGCGCTCACTGAGTCGACGGAGCCGCGCCCTGAAACACCGGGCCGCTCCGCGCCGTTGCCTTCTTTCCGGTGGCCTTCCGTGGCTCCTCTCCTCCCTGCGCGGACATCGAGAGGAGTTTCTGAGTGACATCTGCTCAGCGGAGGGCGCGCATAGCCCTTCCCGCGGCTGCCGCCGCATTCGCCCTGGGAGGTGCGCTGCTCGGCGGCGCCCCCGCCCAGGCGACCGACACCCAGCCGCTGTCCGGCGAGCGGACCGTGCGCCCGCTGCCCACGTCCTCCGAGGCGGAGCTGCGGGCACGGGTCGAGGGTGTCAAGTCCGTACTCAAGAAGGACGGACCGAAGGAAGACGCCGGCGCCACGGGGGCGAAGCCCGCCCCGAGCGGTTCGTCGTCGCCCTCCACGGTCGACCCGAAGATCATCAGCGGCCAGCCGGCGTCGATCGCCGAGGCGCCGTGGATGGTGCAGCTGTACTACTACGACCCCACCGACGGCACCGGCTTCTTCTGCGGTGGCTCGCTGGTCGCGCCGAACAAGGTCCTCACCGCCGCGCACTGCGTGTACGGCGTGAACTGGGCCCTCAACGGCACGGTGGTCGGCGGTACGGAGAAGCTGTTCTACACGACCGAGGAGGGCATGTCCTCCGGAGTCACCCGCCAGTGGGTGAACCCGGCGTACAACGACACCACCGTCAACGGTGACGTCGCGGTCCTGACGCTCGACACCCCGATGCCGTACAAGACACTCCAGACGACGTCGGCCGGCGACACCCTGTCGTACAAGGCCGGCACGCCGGGCACCGTCTACGGCTGGGGCCGGATCAGCTCCACCAGCGACGAGTCGGCCGAGGTCCTGCAGAAGGCCACCGTGCCGATGCGGGCCGACAGTTCCTGCTCGGCGTACTTCGGCTCCCACTTCGTCGCGGGCAACATGGTCTGCGCGGGCGAGCCGGCCTCCGGCCAGGACGCCGGCACCGTCTCGCCGTGCAACGGCGACTCCGGCGGCCCGCTGGTCGTCAACGGCCGCATCGCCGGTGTCGTCTCGTGGGGCGTCGAGGACTGCGTCGAGTCGGGCGCGTACGGCGTCTACGCCAAGACCAGCACCTACACGGGCCGCATCAACCCGCGGATCGACGACACGGACCTCAACTTCGACGGCCGGGCGGACCTCCTCGCCCGGACGAGCGGGGGCGAGCTCTTCGAGTACTACTCGCGGGGGACCACCGTCGGTGGCCGTGTCTCGCTCGGCGACTGGTCCGGGACGAACCTGATCCGTCAGGCCGACCTGCAGCGGGACAACCACGCGGAGTTCATCGTCCGCACGACCAACGGTGACCTGCACTGGTTCCACCCGGACTTCGCCGCGGGCGAGTACGTCGTGACCCGCATCGGCGGCGGCTGGGGCGCGATGAAGTCCATCACCCTGCCCGGCGACGTCACCGGCGACGCGCAGGCCGACCTGCTCGCCGTCGACACCGCCGGCGTCATGTGGACCTACCCGGGCCGGGGCAACGGCACCTTCGGCAAGCGCGTCCAGGTCGGTTCCGGCTGGGGCGTCCTCACCCTCACGGGCAAGGGCGACTACACCGGTGACGGCAAGGCGGACCTGCTGGCGCGGGACTCCTCCGGGTCGCTGTACGTCTACCCGGGCCGTGGCTCCGCGAGCGCTCCCTTCGGGAAGCGGACGTTCGTCGGCACGGGCTGGAACTTCACCGCGTACGCCGCCACCGGCGACGTGAACGGCGACGGCCGGGCCGACCTGTTCGCCCGCGACCGGGACGGCGTGCTGTGGTTCTACGCCGGCCGCGGCTCCGCCTCGGCGCCCTTCTCGCCGCGTACGAAGATCGGCAGCGGCTGGAACGCCTTCAACATCTTCGGCTGACGTCTTCGGCGGGCCGTGGCGTGGCCCCGGTCCGCCGGAGATCCGCGTCACAGTCGGGCCGGGCCCTCAACCCGCCCGTGTCCCGCCTGTGACCTGGGAAGAAGAGCACCTGTGCCCACCGTGCCCCGCACGGTGGGCACAGCGCTTTCTCAAACACCTCTTAGAAGTGCGTGCAACCCTGTGGGCCGCTTCCCCGTCTGACGCGGCAGGGGGAGGACGGGAGACCGAAGACCACGAGACCGAGGACACCCATGGCCCAGCAGGACCGCAGCCACAGCCGAATACGCGCCACCGGACGCCGCCGCAAGCCGCCCGCCAAGGGCCGCAGGGCGGTCCGCGTCGCCGCCTGGTCGGCGGCGGGACTGGCGGTCGTCGGCGGCGGCGGACTGGCCTACGGCTACGTCACCCTCAACGGCAACATCGACAGCGTCGACATCAACGCCCAGCTGCGCGACGACGACCGCCCCGAGGACGTCGACAACGGCTCGATGGACATCCTCGTCCTCGGCTCCGACACCCGCGCCGGCGCCAACGGCGCCTACGGCCGCGACGAGGGCGCCGCCCGCTCCGACACCGCGATGATCCTCCACGTCCACGAGGGCCACCGGAAGGCCAGCGTCGTCTCCGTGCCGCGCGACACGATCGTCGAGCGGCCCGACTGCACCGACAAGACCGGCCGGGCCGTCCCCGGGCAGCGCAAGGCCATGTTCAACATGGCGTACGAGGTCGGCGGCCCGGCCTGCGCGGTCAAGACCGTCGAGGCGATGTCCGGCATCCGCATGGACCACTACATCGAGGTCGACTTCACCGGCTTCAAGAAACTCATCGACGAGCTCGGCGGCGTCGAGGTCACCACCACCAAGCCGATCAAGGACACCTCCAGCCACCTCGACCTGGCGGCCGGCACGCACACCCTGACCGGCGAGCAGGCCCTCGGCCTCGTACGCACCCGCAAGGGCGTCGGCGACGGCAGCGACCTGGGCCGCATCCAGCTCCAGCAGGCGTTCATCAAGGCCTTCATCGAGCAGGTCAAGAGCGTCGGCGTCTTCACCAGCCCCCAGAAGCTCTGGGGCCTCGCCGACACCGCCACCAAGGCCATCACGCCCGACGCGGAGCTCGACACCGTCAAGGAGCTCGTCGGCTTCGCCCGCGGCCTGCAGCAGCTCGGCCCCGACGACGTCCACATGATCACGCTGCCGGTGCGGTACGACCCCGCCGACCTCAACCGCGTCGTCCCGCTCCAGGCCCAGTCCCAGCAGGTGTGGACCGCCCTGCGGCAGGACCGGCCGATCCCCGCGTCCGCCACGAAGGACGCCGCCACGGGCACGGCCCAGGGCGTGGTCGAGTAGTCCGGACCGGCTCGGGAACGGCTCCGGAATAGATGCGGACCCACCCCGGTTTTGGGAGATACGGCCGGTCCTGGCAGACTGGTACGTCGGCCCCGGTTCACGCACGCGCATCCCGCCCGTGCGACCCGGCGCCCTCCCGAAACTAGGAGACACCTTGAAGCGCGACATCCACCCCGAGTACGTCGAGACGCAGGTCAGCTGCACCTGTGGCGCGTCGTTCACCACCCGTAGCACGATCCAGGGCGGCAACATCCGTGCCGAGGTCTGCTCCGAGTGCCACCCGTTCTACACGGGCAAGCAGAAGATCCTCGACACCGGTGGCCGTGTGGCCCGCTTCGAGGCCCGCTTCGGCAAGAAGGCTGCCGGCTCCGCCAAGTAGCGAGCCCCTGCGCCGGTCTCCGGCCGCCCCGGCGAGGGGCGGCCGGGACCGGCGTTTGCCGTCTCACTCCCGCAGCAGCCACCAACCCGCGTACGAAAACCAGGAGCACCGATGTTCGAGGCGGTCGAGGAACTGATCGGCGAACACGCCGACCTCGAGAAGAAGCTCGCGGACCCCTCCGTCCACGCCGACCAGGCCAACGCGCGCAAGCTCAACAAGCGCTACGCCGAGCTGACCCCGATCGTCGCCACCTACCGCGCCTGGAAGCAGACCGGCGAGGACATCGAGACGGCCAAGGGGTTCGTCGCCGACGACCCCGACTTCGCCGCCGAGGTCAAGGAGCTGGAGAAGCAGCGCGAGCAGCTCACCGAGAAGCTGCGCCTGCTGCTGGTCCCGCGCGACCCCAGCGACGACAAGGACGTCATCCTGGAGATCAAGGCCGGCGCGGGCGGCGACGAGTCCGCCCTCTTCGCCGGCGACCTGCTGCGCATGTACCTCCGGTACGCCGAGCGCGTCGGCTGGAAGACCGAGATCATCGACGCCACCGAGTCCGAGCTGGGCGGCTACAAGGACGTCCAGGTCGCCGTGAAGACCAAGGGCGGCAACGGCGCGACCGAGCCCGGCCAGGGCGTCTGGGCGCGCCTGAAGTACGAGGGCGGCGTGCACCGCGTGCAGCGCGTGCCGGCCACCGAGTCGCAGGGCCGCATCCACACCTCCGCCGCCGGTGTCCTCGTGACCCCGGAGGCCGAGGAGATCGACGTCGAGATCCACGCCAACGACCTGCGCATCGACGTCTACCGGTCCTCCGGCCCCGGCGGCCAGTCCGTCAACACCACCGACTCGGCCGTCCGCATCACCCACCTGCCGACCGGCATCGTCGCCTCCTGCCAGAACGAGAAGAGCCAGCTCCAGAACAAGGAGCAGGCCATGCGTATCCTGCGCTCCAGGCTGCTCGCCGCCGCCCAGGAGGAGGCCGAGCGCAACGCCGCGGACGCGCGCCGCAGCCAGGTGCGCACCGTCGACCGGTCCGAGAAGATCCGTACGTACAACTTCCCGGAAAACCGGATCTCGGACCACCGCGTCGGCTTCAAGGCGTACAACTTGGACCAGGTGCTCGACGGCGACCTGGACCCCGTGATCCAGGCCTGCGTCGACGCCGACTCCGCGGCGAAGCTCGCCGCGGCCGCGTAAGACACATCCCGTACGGAGGACCAGCGTGCAGCGACATTCTGGGGGACGCCCCCCAGGCCCCCGCACTCTGCTGCTTGCCGAGGTGGCCCAGGCCACCCAGCGGCTGGCCGACGCCGGCGTACCCTCACCGCGCTTCGACGCCGAGGAGCTCGCCGCGTTCGTGCACGGCGTCAAGCGGGGAGAGCTGCACACGGTCAAGGACGCGGACTTCGACGCCCGCTACTGGGAGACCATCGCCCGCCGCGAGGCCCGCGAGCCGCTCCAGCACATCACCGGACGGGCCTTCTTCCGCTACCTGGAGCTCCAGGTCGGCCCGGGCGTCTTCGTACCGCGCCCGGAGACCGAGTCGGTCGTCGGGTGGGCCATAGACGCCGTCCGCGCGATGGACGTCGTCGAGCCGCTCATCGTCGACCTGTGCACCGGCTCCGGCGCCATCGCCCTCGCCATGGCCCAGGAGGTGCCGCGCTCCCGCGTGCACGCCGTGGAGCTGTCCGAGCAGGCCCTGGAGTGGGCGCGCAAGAACGCCGAGGGGTCCAGGGTCACCGTCCACCACGGCGACGCCCTGACCGCCCTCCCCGAGCTCGACGGCCAGGTCGACCTGGTCATCTCCAACCCGCCGTACATCCCCCTCACCGAGTGGGAGTACGTCGCCCCCGAGGCCCGCGACCACGACCCGGAGATGGCGCTCTTCTCCGGCGAGGACGGCCTCGACACCATCCGCGGCATCGAGCGCACCGCCCACCGCCTGCTCCGCCCCGGCGGCCTCGTCGTCATCGAGCACGCCGACACCCAGGGCGGCCAGGTGCCGTGGATCTTCAACGAGGAAGCCGGCTGGACGGACGCGGCCGACCACCCGGACCTGAACAACCGCCCGCGCTTCGCGACTGCGCGCAAGGCGACGCCATGACACACGAGACCGTGTACGTGTACGAGGAGGCCCGTTAAATGGCTCGGCGATACGACTGCAACGACGCGACCGACCGCACGACCGGCCTGCGTGAGGCCGCGTCCGCCGTCCGCCGCGGCGAGCTCGTCGTGCTGCCCACCGACACCGTGTACGGGATCGGTGCGGACGCCTTCAGCGCGGAGGCCGTCGCCGACCTGCTGGCGGCCAAGGGGCGCGGCCGCAACATGCCGACCCCGGTCCTGATCGGCTCGCCCAACACCCTGCACGGCCTGGTCACGGACTTCTCCGAGCAGGCGTGGGAGCTCGTCGACGCCTTCTGGCCCGGCGCGCTGACCCTGGTCACCAAGCACCAGCCGTCCCTGCAGTGGGACCTCGGCGACACCCGCGGCACCGTCGCGATCCGGATGCCGCTGCACCCGGTCGCCATCGAGCTGCTCACCGAGGTCGGCCCGATGGCCGTCTCCTCGGCGAACCTCACCGGCCACCCGTCCCCGGAGGACTGCGACGCCGCGCAGGGCATGCTCGGCGACTCCGTCTCGGTCTACCTGGACGGCGGCCCGACGCCCGGCAACGTCCCGTCGTCGATCGTCGACGTCACCGGCAAGGTCCCGGTCCTGCTGCGCGCGGGCGCGCTCTCCGCGGACGAGCTGCGCAAGGTGGTACCCGATCTCGAGGTGGCCAATTGACCGCCCCTGAGGGGCGTGGCATAGGCGGCACGGAGACCGACACCTTCCGCATCCTCCACGTCAGCACCGGCAACGTCTGCCGCTCGCCCATCACCGAGCGGCTGACCCGCCATTTCCTCTGCGACCGCCTGGGCGACCCCCTGGGCGGCGGCCTGGTCGTGGAGAGCGCCGGCACCTGGGGCCACGAGGGCGCCCCCATGGAGGCCAACGCCGAGATCGTCCTCGCCGACTTCGGCGCGGACGCGAGCGGCTTCGTCGGCCGCGAGCTGCTCGACGAGCACGTCATCCGCGCGGACCTGGTCCTGACGGCGACCCGCGACCACCGGGCGCAGGTCATCTCGATGGGCCACAGCGCGGGCCTGCGCACCTTCACCCTGAAGGAGTTCACCCGCCTGGTGCGGGCGATAGACCCGGCCACGCTCCCCGACCCGTCGAGCGACGGCGTGGTCGAACGCGCCCGCGCCCTGGTCCGCGCGGCGGCGGCCCTGCGCGGCTGGCTGCTGGCCCCGAGCGCGGAGGCGGACGAGGTCAACGACCCGTACGGGGCGCCGATCACGTTCTTCCGCTCGATCGGCGACGAGATCCAGCAGGCGCTGGACCCGGTGGTGACGGCGCTGACGGGGGTGCCCACGCCGCGCTGACCGGCTTCGCGGGGGTGCCGACGCCGCGCTGACCGGCTTCGCGGGGGTGCCGACGCCGCGCTGAGCGCTCTCGCGGGCCTTTCACGCGGCGCCGAGCGGGGCGCGGGCCTACATTGGAGCGTGGATACGGGGGCACGCCCACGCCTGGAGCCACAGATGCCGGTCACCGCTGCTGCCGCCGCCGACGCGCGTCTCGCCGCGTACGGCCCGGATGCCGACGCCCTGCGCCGGCAGGACCCCCGGATCGCCGACGTACTGGCCGGGGAGGCGCGGCGGCAGGCCGACGGGCTGCAGCTGATCGCCGCCGAGAACTTCGTCTCGCCCGCCGTGCTCGCCGCCCTCGGTTCGCCGCTCGCCAACAAGTACGCCGAGGGCTACCCCGGCGCCCGCTACCACGGCGGCTGCGAGTTCGCGGACGCCGCCGAGCGGCTCGCCGTCGAGCGGGCCACCGCGCTCTTCGGGGCGGACCACGCGAACGTCCAGCCCCACTCCGGCTCGCAGGCCGTCCTCGCGGCGTACGCGGCGCTGCTGAGGCCCGGGGACACCGTCCTGGCGATGGGCCTGCAGTACGGCGGGCACCTCACGCACGGCGCGCCGGCCAACTTCTCCGGCCGCTGGTTCGACTTCGTCCCGTACGGCGTCGACGCCGAGTCCGGGCTCGTCGACTACGACCAGGTCCGCGTCCTCGCCCGCGAACACCGGCCGAAAGCGATCGTCTGCGGCTCGATCTCGTACCCCCGGCACCTCGACTACGCGGCCTTCCGCGAGATCGCCGACGAGGTCGGGGCCTGCCTGATCGCCGACGCCGCCCACCCCATCGGACTGGTCGCGGGCGGCATGGCGCCCAGCCCCGTCCCGTACGCCGACGTCGTGTGCGCGACCACGCACAAGGTGCTGCGCGGGCCGCGCGGCGGCATGCTGCTGTGCGGCGCGGAGCTCGCGGAGCGGATGGACCGGGCGGTGTTCCCGTTCACGCAGGGCGGCGCGCAGATGCACACGATCGCGGCGAAGGCGGTGGCGTTCGGTGAGGCGGCCACCGACGAATACCGCGCGTACGTCCGGCGGGTCGTGGCGAACGCGCGGGCGCTCGCGCAGGCGCTCGCCGCCGAGGGGTTCGCCGTCACCACCGGCGGCACCGACACCCACCTGATCTCCGCCGACGCCACCCCGCTAGGCGTGGACGGGCGCGTCGTCAAGGCCCGCCTGGCGGCCTGCGGCATCGTGCTGGACACCTGCGCCCTGCCGTACGGCGACGGGCGCGGCATCCGCCTCGGCACGGCGGCCGTGACCACGCAGGGGATGGGCACCGCGGAGATGGCGCGGATCGCCGCGCTGTTCACGGCGGCGCTGCGCGCGGACGACGCCGAGGCGCCGCGCGTCCGCTCCGATGTGCGGGAACTGGCCGAGGGATTTCCCCCGTATCGGGGGTAGAAGCGGGGCCGTGGAACCGTAGCCGCCGCCTGCGTGTCCTCAAGCACAGGGCCATCGGGACTAGGGTGTGGGGCTGAGATGGCCAGCGATTCCTGTGGGGCAGCCCGTGCGTGATTACCTGCTGACGCTCTGTGTCACGGCCGCGGTGACCTATCTGCTGACCGGTCCGGTGCGGAAGTTCGCCATCGCGGCCGGCGCGATGCCGGAGATCCGTGCCCGCGACGTACACCGAGAACCGACGCCGCGGCTCGGCGGCATCGCCATGTTCTTCGGGCTGTGCGCCGGCCTGCTCGTCGCGGACCACCTGCACAACCTCAACAGCGTCTTCGAGCTGTCGAACGAGCCGCGGGCCCTGCTGTCGGGCGCCGCGCTGATCTGGCTGATCGGCGTGCTGGACGACAAGTTCGAGATCGACGCGCTGATCAAGCTCGGCGGGCAGATGATCGCCGCGGGCGTGATGGTGATGCAGGGCCTGACGATCCTGTGGCTGCCGATCCCCGGCGTCGGCACGGTCGCGCTCACCCAGTGGCAGGGCACGCTGCTGACCGTCGCGCTGGTGGTCATCACCATCAACGCGGTGAACTTCGTCGACGGTCTCGACGGCCTCGCGGCCGGCATGGTCTGCATCGCCGCGGCCGCGTTCTTCCTCTACGCGTACCGGATCTGGTTCGGCTACACGATCGAGGCCGCCGCCCCGGCGACGCTCTTCGCGGTGATCCTCATGGGCATGTGCCTGGGCTTCCTGCCACACAACATGCACCCGGCGCGGATCTTCATGGGCGACTCCGGCTCGATGCTGATCGGCCTCGTCCTCGCCGCCTCCGCCATCTCCATCACCGGCCAGGTCGACCCCGACGCGCTGAAGATCTTCGAGGGCTCGACCCGCCAGGCCACGCACGCCGCGCTGCCGGTCTTCATCCCGCTGCTGCTGCCGCTGACGATCATCGCGATCCCGATGGCGGACCTGGTCCTCGCCATCGTGCGCCGCACCTGGAACGGTCAGTCGCCGTTCGCCGCGGACCGGGGGCACCTGCACCACCGGCTGCTGGAGATCGGGCACTCGCACAGCCGCGCCGTGCTGATCATGTACTTCTGGTCGGCGCTGATCGCCTTCGGCACGTTGGCCTACTCGGTGCACTCGGCGTCGATGTGGATCGTGCTGGTCATCGTCGCGCTCTCCGCGATCGGCCTGGTGCTCCTGCTGCTGCCGCGCTTCACGCCGCGCGCCCCGCGCTGGGCGGAGTCGTTCGTTCCGCCGCGCTACCGGCGCCGCAAGCCGGCGGTGGAACCGCTGCCCTCGGTCGCGTCCGAGGAGGGGGACGAGGAGCGGGTGCCCGTCCCGGCGGGTGTCAACGGAGCGACCGCGCTGGGCGCCCGTTCCACCCTGCCCGACCGGCGGAAGGCCGGAACGCGCGGTTGACGAAAGCCGCGGACGCGCCTATTACCACCCAGAAGGGCGCGCTGTCGCGCACACACGCGCGGGGTCACTCTCATGTGTGAGAGTTGGCACACCTCTGAGTAAAGACCTATTCAAATAGTTTGTGATACCGTTCACGAGTACCCGGCGACACAGTCGAGGGGCCGCAGTGCGACGGTTCCTGGGCCCCGAGACACACCTCGGACCGGGCTTACGCTCGTCCATGACGACACCACTGCCCCCACCAGCAAGCGGAGATGCCGCCATGCCGTCCAACGACGCCCGCACCCTCCTGCACACCGCCGTACCAGCCGTTGCCGCCGGCGCCATCGCGACCGTCGTGAGCGGCGTGGTCGCCGGTGGCGAGGGAGCCATCGGCGCCGTCGCCGGCACGCTCGTCGTCGTCGTCTTCATGGGCATCGGGCTCGTGGTGCTGCAGCGGACGGCGAAGTCGATGCCGCACCTCTTCCAGGCCATGGGCCTCATGCTCTACACGGCCCAGCTGCTGGTGCTCTTCATCTTCCTGAGCCTGCTGAAGGGCACCACGCTCTTCGACTTCAAGGCCTTCAGTCTCACGCTGCTCGCGACGACCATCGTCTGGGTCGCGGCGCAGGCGCGTGCGTACATGAAAGCCAAGGTCCTCTACGTCGAGCCCGAGAAGTCGGGGTCCACGACGTGAGAGGTAGGGCCGGGATAAATGCGCGTTCGAGATGCTGCTATCGTCCGGTGCCAACTGCGGCACTGCGGGCGCGGGCATCCGAGCTGACGCCTGTCCCAGCGCGAGGCTCGACGCCGAACCGCCGCCCCCTTATCCGTAAGACCAGTCCAGTGCCGAACCGCGGCTCCGTGCCGCGCCGACACAACGAGGTTGCCGTACCTATGCGCCACGCTGAAGGAGCCCGCGGTGAGTGCTGACCAGACGCTTGCCTTCGACCCGAGCTGTCACATCTTCACCGGATGCGGCTTCCCGGCGCCGGGCCTCCACACGTTCATGTACGAGCCCATCGCCAACATCGGCGGTTTCGAGTTCACGAAGCCGATGCTGCTGGCCCTGCTGGGCTCGATCCTGATCGTCGGGTTCTTCTGGGCCGCCTTCGCGAAGCCGAAGCTCGTCCCGGGCAAGCTCCAGATGGTCGGCGAGGCCGGGTACGACTTCGTGCGCCGCGGCATCGTCTACGAGATCATCGGCAAGAAGGACGGCGAGAAGTACGTCCCCTTCATGGTGTCGCTGTTCTTCTTCGTCTGGGTCATGAACCTCTGGTCGATCATTCCGCTCGCCCAGTTCCCGGTCACCTCGCTGATCGCCTTCCCGGCCGGTCTCGCGCTGATCGTGTACGTGATGTGGGTCAGCCTCACCTTCAAGAAGCACGGCTTCGTGGGTGGCTGGAAGAACATCACCGGTTACGACAAGTCGCTCGGCGCGATCCTGCCGCTGATCGTGTTCCTCGAGTTCTTCTCGAACCTGATCATCCGGCCCTTCACGCACGCGGTGCGACTCTTCGCGAACATGTTCGCCGGTCACCTGCTGATCGTGATGTTCTCGCTGGCGAGCTGGTACCTGCTGAACGGCATCGGCATCGCCTACGCGGCCACGTCGTTCGTGATGGTCGTCGTGATGACCGCCTTCGAGCTCTTCATCCAGGCCGTCCAGGCGTACGTCTTCGTCCTCCTGGCCTGCAACTACGTGCAGGGCGCGCTCGCCGAGCACCACTGATCGGCCCGGCCCCCCGCCACCCCAAACCACCAGACGTCCGGTGGCCAACCCCCACCGGATCCTTGAAAGAGAAGGAAGAACCGGCATGTCCGCTCTCGACAACCTCGCCGCTGTCACCGGAAACGTCGCCTCCATCGGCTACGGCCTCGCGGCCATCGGCCCCGGCGTCGGCGTCGGCATCATCTTCGGTAACGGCACCCAGGCCCTCGCCCGCCAGCCCGAGGCGGCCGGTCTGATCCGTACCAACCAGATCATGGGTTTCGCCTTCTGTGAGGCGCTCGCCCTCATCGGCATCGTCATGGGCTTCGTCTACCCGTCCGCCTGATCCGGACCGGCAGACCAACCCCTTTCACGGAAGGCACTGATGTGAACGCTCTGTTCCTTGCGGCAGCGGAGGAGCCCCAGCCTCCTCTGATCCCGCATCTCGACGAGCTCGTCATCGGCCTGATCGCCTTCGTCATCGTCTTCGGCTTCCTGGCCAAGAAGCTCCTCCCGAACATCAACAAGGTTCTGGACGAGCGTCGCGAGGCCATCGAGGGCGGCATCGAGAAGGCCGAGTCGGCCCAGATCGAAGCCCAGAGTGTGCTGGAGCAGTACAAGGCTCAGCTCGCCGAGGCCCGTCACGAGGCCGCGCGGCTGCGTCAGGAGGCGCAGGAGCAGGGCGCCGCGATCATCCAGGAGATGAAGGCGGAGGGCCAGCGCCAGCGCGAGGAGATCATCGCGGCCGGCCACGCCCAGATCGAGGCCGACCGCAAGGCCGCGGCGACCGCGCTGCGCCAGGACGTGGGCAAGCTCGCCACCGACCTGGCCGGCAAGCTGGTCGGCGAGTCCCTCGAGGACGTCGCCCGCCAGAGCCGCACCATCGACCGCTTCCTCGACGAGCTCGAGGAGAAGGCCGAGGCCGCCCGATGAACGGAGCGAGCCGCGAGGCACTGGCCGCCGCCCGCGAGCGTCTCGACGCGCTGACCGACAACACGTCGGTCGACGTGGCGAAGCTCGCCGGCGATCTGGCCGCCGTCACCGCGCTGCTCGACCGCGAGGTATCGCTGCGTCGGGTCCTGACCGACCCGGCGCAGGCCGGCGAGGCCAAGGCCGAGCTGGCCGCGCGACTGCTGAGCGGTCAGGTGGGCGGGGAAGCCGTCGACCTGGTCTCCGGCATGGTCCGCTCCCGCTGGTCGTACTCGCGCGACCTGGTCGACGCGCTGGAGGAGCTGGCGAACACCGCCGACCTCTCCGCCGCGCAGAAGGCCGGTGCGCTGGACGACGTCGAGGACGAGCTGTTCCGGTTCGGCCGGATCGTCGCGTCCAGCACCGAGCTGCGGGCCGCGCTGACCGACAAGGCCGCCACCGCGCCCGCCAAGGGCCAGCTGCTGCGCAGCCTGCTCGGTGGCAAGACCGATCCGGCCACGGAGCGGCTCGTCGTGCGTCTTGTGACGCAGCCGCGGGGACGTAGCCTGGAGGCGGGACTCGAATCCCTGTCCAAGCTCGCCGCGGCGCGCCGGGACCGGATGGTCGCGGTCGTCACCTCGGCGGTGCCGCTCACCGACCAGCAGAAGCAGCGCCTCGGCGCCGTGCTGGCGAAGCTGTACGGCCGGCAGATGCACCTGAACCTCGACGTGGACCCCACGGTCCTCGGCGGGATCACGGTCCGCGTCGGCGACGAGGTCATCGACGGCACCGTCGTGAACCGTCTCGCAGAGGCGGCCCGGCGGCTGGCCGGCTGAGGCCACCAACTCAACAAGCGTTACCTACGGCCCGGTTGGGCCGTGCACAGGATGCAGAAGTTCTGGGGGGAGCCCCCAGATCCCCCAAAGATACTTCGGGCCCAACAAGGAGAGCAGGGAACCCAGATGGCGGAGCTCACGATCCGGCCGGAGGAGATCCGGGACGCGCTGGAGAACTTTGTCCAGTCGTACAAGCCGGACGCGGCCTCGCGCGAGGAGGTCGGTACGGTCAGCCTGGCCGGCGACGGCATCGCGAAGGTCGAGGGTCTGCCCTCGACCATGGCGAACGAGCTGCTGAAGTTCGAGGACGGCACCCTCGGCCTCGCCCTCAACCTCGAGGAGCGCGAGATCGGTGCCATTGTCCTCGGTGAGTTCAGCGGCATCGAGGAGGGCCAGTCGGTCACCCGTACCGGCGAGGTCCTGTCCGTCGCCGTCGGCGAGGGGTACCTGGGCCGGGTCGTCGACCCGCTCGGCAACCCGATCGACGGCCTCGGCGAGATCGAGACCAGCGGCCGCCGCGCCCTTGAGCTGCAGGCCCCCACGGTCATGCAGCGCAAGTCGGTGCACGAGCCGATGGAGACCGGCTACAAGGCCGTCGACGCGATGACCCCGATCGGCCGTGGCCAGCGTCAGCTGATCATCGGTGACCGCCAGACCGGCAAGACCGCCCTGGCCGTCGACACGATCATCAACCAGCGCGACAACTGGCGCTCGGGCGACCCGAAGAAGCAGGTCCGCTGCATCTACGTCGCCATCGGCCAGAAGGGCTCCACCATCGCGTCCGTGCGCGGCGCGCTGGAGGAGGCCGGCGCCCTGGAGTACACGACCATCGTCGCCGCCCCGGCGTCCGACCCGGCCGGCTTCAAGTTCCTCGCGCCCTACACCGGCTCGGCCATCGGTCAGCAGTGGATGTACGAGGGCAAGCACGTCCTCATCGTCTTCGACGACCTCTCGAAGCAGGCCGACGCCTACCGCGCCGTGTCCCTGCTGCTGCGCCGCCCGCCGGGCCGTGAGGCCTACCCGGGTGACGTCTTCTACCTGCACTCGCGTCTGCTGGAGCGCTGCGCCAAGCTCTCCGACGACATGGGTGCCGGCTCGATGACCGGTCTGCCGATCGTCGAGACCAAGGCCAACGACGTCTCGGCGTTCATCCCGACCAACGTCATCTCCATCACCGACGGCCAGTGCTTCCTGGAGTCCGACCTGTTCAACGCCGGTCAGCGCCCGGCCCTGAACGTCGGTATCTCGGTCTCCCGTGTCGGTGGCTCCGCCCAGCACAAGGCGATGCGCCAGGTCTCCGGCCGTCTCCGCGTGGACCTCGCCCAGTACCGCGAGCTGGAGGCGTTCGCCGCCTTCGGTTCCGACCTGGACGCCGCGTCGAAGGCCGCCCTGGAGCGCGGTAAGCGCATGGTCGAGCTGCTGAAGCAGCCGCAGTACCAGCCGATGGCGACCGAGAATCAGGTCGTCTCCGTCTGGGCCGGCACCACGGGCAAGATGGACGACGTCCCGGTCAACGACATCCGCCGCTTCGAGCGCGAGCTGCTGGACTACCTGCACCGCGACCACAAGGGCCTGATGACCTCCATCCGCGAGGGCGCCAAGATGTCGGACGACACCCTCCAGGCCGTCGGCGACGCCATCGCCGCGTTCAAGAAGCAGTTCGAGACGTCGGACGGCAAGCTCCTTGCCGAGGACGCCCCGGCCGCCTCGAAGTGACGACGGAAGGGACCTGACTCATGGGAGCGCAGCTCCGGGTCTACAAGCGTCGCATCCGGTCCGTCACCGCGACGAAGAAGATCACCAAGGCGATGGAGATGATCGCCGCCTCGCGCATCGTCAAGGCGCAGCGCAAGGTGGCGGCCTCCACGCCGTACGCGACCGAGCTCACCCGCGCGGTCACGGCGGTGGCGACCGGATCGAACACCAACCACCCGCTCACCACGGAGGCGGACACCCCGACCCGTGCCGCGGTCCTGCTCATCACGAGCGACCGCGGTCTGGCCGGCGGCTACTCCTCCAACGCCATCAAGCAGGCCGACCGGCTCACCGAGCGGCTTCGTGGCGAGGGCAAGGAGGTCGACACGTACATCGTCGGCCGCAAGGGTGTCGCCTACTACGGCTTCCGCGAGCGCAAGGTCGCGGAGTCGTGGACCGGCTTCACCGACAGCCCGAGCTACGCGGACGCCAAGAAGGTCGCCGCGCCGCTCATCGCGGCCGTCCAGCAGGACACCGCAGAGGGTGGCGTCGACGAGCTGCACATCGTCTTCACGGAGTTCGTGTCGATGATGACGCAGACGCCGGTGGACAACCGGATGCTGCCGCTCAGCCTCGACAAGGGCACGGAGACCGAGACATCAGCGGCTTCCGCCGCGGGGGGCAAGGGCGAGATCCTTCCCCTGTTCGACTTCGAGCCGTCGGCGGAGGACGTCCTCGACGCCCTGCTGCCGCGCTACGTCGAGAGCCGGGTCTACAACGCCCTGCTGCAGGCCGCCGCCTCCGAGCACGCGGCCCGTCGCCGGGCGATGAAGTCGGCGACCGACAACGCGGGCGAGCTGATCAACACGCTCTCCCGACTTGCCAACGCGGCCCGCCAGGCCGAAATCACCCAGGAAATCAGCGAGATCGTCGGTGGCGCCAGCGCCCTGGCCGACGCGACCGCGGGGAGTGACAAGTAATGACGACCACTGTTGAGACGGCCGCCGCCACGGGCCGCGTCGCCCGGGTCATCGGCCCGGTCGTCGACGTGGAGTTCCCCGTCGACGCGATGCCGGAGATCTACAACGCGCTGACCGTCGAGGTCGCGGACCCTGCCGAGGACGGCAAGAAGAAGACGCTGACGCTCGAGGTCGCCCAGCACCTCGGCGACGGCATCGTCCGCGCCATCTCCATGCAGCCCACCGACGGCCTGGTCCGCCAGGCCCCGGTGACCGACACGGGCGCGGGCATCTCCGTCCCGGTCGGCGACTTCACCAAGGGCAAGGTGTTCAACACCCTCGGTGAGGTGCTGAACGTCCCGGAGGAGAACGCCAACGTCGGCGAGCGCTGGCCGATCCACCGCAAGGCCCCCGCCTTCGACCAGCTCGAGTCCAAGACCGAGATGTTCGAGACCGGCCTGAAGGTCGTCGACCTTCTCACCCCGTACGTCAAGGGTGGAAAGATCGGTCTGTTCGGTGGTGCCGGTGTCGGCAAGACCGTGCTGATCCAGGAAATGATCATGCGTGTCGCCAACCTCCACGAAGGCGTTTCCGTCTTCGCGGGCGTCGGTGAGCGCACCCGTGAGGGCAACGACCTCATCGCGGAGATGGAAGAGTCCGGCGTTCTGGACAAGACCGCCCTGGTCTTCGGCCAGATGGACGAGCCCCCGGGCACCCGTCTGCGCGTCGCCCTGGCCGGTCTGACCATGGCGGAGTACTTCCGCGATGTGCAGAAGCAGGACGTGCTCTTCTTCATCGACAACATCTTCCGGTTCACCCAGGCCGGCTCCGAGGTGTCCACCCTGCTCGGCCGTATGCCGTCCGCGGTGGGTTACCAGCCGAACCTGGCCGACGAGATGGGTCTGCTGCAGGAGCGCATCACCTCGACGCGTGGTCACTCGATCACCTCGATGCAGGCGATCTACGTCCCCGCGGACGACCTGACCGACCCGGCCCCGGCCACCACCTTCGCCCACCTCGACGCGACGACGGTTCTCTCCCGTCCGATCTCCGAGAAGGGCATCTACCCGGCCGTGGACCCGCTGGACTCCACGTCCCGGATCCTGGACCCGCGCTACATCGCGCAGGACCACTACGAGGCCGCCATGCGCGTCAAGGGGATCCTCCAGAAGTACAAGGACCTCCAGGACATCATCGCGATCCTCGGTATCGACGAGCTGGGCGAGGAGGACAAGCTCGTTGTCCACCGTGCCCGTCGCGTCGAGCGCTTCCTGTCGCAGAACACCCACGCGGCGAAGCAGTTCACCGGTGTGGACGGTTCGGACGTGCCGCTCGACGAGTCGATCGCCGCGTTCAACGCGATCTGCGACGGCGAGTACGACCACTTCCCCGAGCAGGCCTTCTTCATGTGCGGTGGTCTCGAGGACCTGAAGAAGAACGCCAAGGAGCTGGGCGTCTCCTGAGCCACGCGCTCCCGAGCGCCGCTGACTCATGGAAGGGGGCGGGTCCGTCCCGCCCCCTTCTCCACGCCCCGTAGAATTGACCCAACACCCGGCCGAGCGGCCGGGTGGTGACCCGAGGAGCCACCCTTGGCTGCTGAGCTGCACGTCGAGCTGGTCGCCGCGGACCGGAGTGTCTGGTCCGGCGAGGCCACCCTGGTCATCGCGCGCACCACGTCCGGCGACATCGGCGTCATGCCCGGCCACCAGCCGCTGCTCGGTGTGCTGGAGTCGGGCCCGGTGACCATCCGTACGAGTGAGGGCGCGACCGTCGTCGCCGCCGTGCACGGCGGTTTCATCACCTTCGCGGACAACAAGCTGTCGCTGCTCGCGGAGATCGCCGAGCTGGCGGACGAGATCGACCCCCAGCGCGCCGAGCGTGCGCTGGAGCGCGCGAAGGCGGAGTCGGATGCCGCGGCCGAGCGCCGCGCCGACGTCCGGCTGCGTGCGGTGACGGCAGCGGTACGCTGACGCACCGCACCAACAGTTGTGCCCTCAGCCGCGGCCCCGGCTGGAACCATCCAGACCGGGCCGCGGCTGAGGCGATGCAGGTGCAGTGCAGACAGGTGCAGTGCAGGTGCAGATTGTGATCCGATACGGATTCCGGTACGGCCGGTACGGGACGATGCGAGGAGGTCGGTGGAGATGTTCCTCGCTCTGCTTGTGAGCGCCGTGGTCGTCGCCCTGGTGGTGATCGGGCTCTTCGTGTTCGGACTGCGCCGGAGGCTGATCCAGCGCTCCGGCGGCACCTTCGACTGCAGCCTGCGCTGGAACGTCCCGGAGGAGGGCGACCCCACGGGCAAGGGCTGGGTCTACGGCGTGGCCCGGTACAGCGGCGACCGCATCGCCTGGTTCCGCGTCTTCTCCTACGCGCCCCGCCCCCGCCGCCTCCTGGAGCGCTCCGGCATCGAGGTGCTGGCGCGCCGGATGCCCGAGGGCGAGGAGGAGCTGGCGCTCCTGTCGGACTCGGTGATCCTCGGCTGCCTGCACCACGGCACGCGCCTGGAGCTGGCGATGAGCGAGGACGCGCTGACCGGCTTCCTGGCGTGGCTGGAGGCGGCCCCGCCCGGCCAGCGAGTCAATGTGGCCTGAAAAAGGGCAATGTCGCATAGACACGTGACGTGAGACGTGGGAGGAGCCGCACCCCGAGGGGTGCGGCTCCTCCTTTTTCGTGGGGGGCTTCGCGGGTGTCTACTTCAGCCCGTTGCTGATCGCGCCGACCAGCTCGCCGTTGGCGGTGTCACCGCTGAACTCCCAGAAGAAGGCGCCACCGAGGCCCTGGTTCTTCGCCCACGTCATCTTCCCGGCGATCGTCGCCGGGGTGTCGTAGCTCCACCAGTTCGTACCGCAGTGCGCGTACGCCGTGCCCGCGACGGTGCCGTTGGCCGGGCAGGAGGCCTTGAGGACCTTGTAGTCCTCGATGCCCTGCTCGTACGTGCCGGCCGCCGGGCCCGTCGCCGTGCCGCCCGGCTCCTTCTGGGTCACGCCGGTCCAGCCGCGCCCGTAGAAGCCGATGCCGAGGAGCAGCTTGGCGGAGGGCACGCCCTTCGCCTTGAACTTGGCGATCGCCTCGGCGGAGTTGTAGCCCGCCTGCGGGATGCCCGGGTACGAGGTGAGCGGGGAGTGCGGGGCCGTCGGGCCCTTCGCGGCCCAGGCGCCGAAGAAGTCGTACGTCATCACGTTGTACCAGTCGATGTACTGCGCGGCGACGCCGTAGTCGGCCGCGTCGATCTTGCCGCCGGCGGAGGCGTCGGCGGTGACGGCCGCGGTGACCAGGTTGTTGGGGCCGAACTTCGCCCGCATGGCCTTCATCATGGTGCTGAAGGCCGCCGGGCCGCTGGTGGTGTCGCAGGACAGACCGCAGGCGTTCGGGTACTCCCAGTCCAGGTCGATGCCGTCGAAGACGTCGGCCCAGCGCGGGTCCTCGACCAGGTCGTAGCAGGACTGGGCGAAGGCCGTCGGGTTCTTCACGGCGTCGGGGAAGCCGCCGGACCAGGTCCAGCCGCCGAACGACCACAGCACCTTGATGTGCGGGTACTGGGCCTTGAGCTTGCGCAGCTGGTTGAAGTTGCCGCGCAGCGGCTGGTCCCAGGTGTCGGCCTTGCCGTCGACGGACTGGTCGGCGGTGTAGGCCTTGTCATAGTCGGCGAAGGCGTCGCCGATGGTGCACTTGCCGTTCTGGACGTTGCCGAAGGCGTAGTTGATGTGCGTGATCTTCTGCGCGGAGCCGGACGTCACCAGGTTCTTGACGTGGTAGTTGCGTCCGTAGACGCCCCAGTTGGTGAAGTAGCCCAGGTTGACCTTGGAGCCGGGGCCGGGGCCCGGGCCGGGGTCGGTGCCGCCGCCGGTGGTGCGCACGGCGCGGGAGCCGCTGACCGGTCCGGTCTGGTCGGCGGTGTCGCGGGCCTGGACGGCGTACGAGTAGTCCGTGCCGGCCGTCAGGCCGGTGTTGGTGTACGTCAGCCCCGTCACCGTGGCGACCTTGACGCCGTCGCGCAGGACGTCGTAGTTCTTGACGCCCTTGTCGTCGGTGGCGGCGGTCCAGCTGAGCTTCACCGAGGTGTCGGTGATGTCCGAGGCCGCGGGGGTGCCGGGCGCGGAGGGCGGGGTGTCACCGGGGACGGTGGGGCCGCCGTCGCACGAGCCGCCGTTCAGCTTGCAGCCGGTCGGGGAGCCCGTGCCGGTGCCGTTGAACCCGAAGGAGACGGAGGCGCCCGGGGCGAGGGTGCCGTTCCAGCCGACGTTCTTGGCGGTCCAGTGGGTGCCGCTTCCCGTGACGGTGGCGTCCCAGGCGGAGGTGACCGACGTGCCGGAGGGGAAGTCCCACTCGACGGTCCAGGAGGAGAGGGTGGTGGTGCCGGTGTTCTTCACCGTCCACTTGCCCTCGAAGCCGGAGCCCCATTCGGAGACCTTGGTGTACGAGGCGGTGGCGGAGGCCGCGGCCTGGGCGGGGGAGGCGAGGCCGACCATGGCGGCCAGCGGCAGCAGAAGGGCGGTCAGTCCGGCCGTGGCTCTGGCCCGGAACCTCGATCTGCGCGGGAGTGCTTGAGTGCTCAACGGTGCTCCTCAAGATGCGGACGGACATGGTGGGGGTTGGTTGGGTCCGTGAAAGGTGCGCGCCGTGAGCGTAGGAAGGTCTGGACCAATCGTCAATAGGTCCAGACCATTACAGTTCCTCTGCCGTTGACCCGAGCGTCAGACGCCCAACTCCTGGGCCAGCACCGCCGCTTGCACCCGGCTGCGCAGCTCCAGCTTTCCCAGCAGGCGGCTGACGTGCGTCTTCACCGTCGCCTCGGCCATGTCCAGGCGTACCGCGATCTCCGCGTTCGACAGCCCCTCGCCCAGGCAGGACAGCACCTCGCGCTCGCGCCGCGTGAGCGCGTCCAGCACGGCCGGATCCGGGGCCTCCCCGTTCCCGTTCCGTGGCGCCGGTCGCGACGGGGCCGCGAACTCGGCGATCAGGCGCCGCGTCACCGCCGGGGCGATCAGGCCCTCGCCGCGCGCCACCGTCCGCACCGCCTCGATCAGGTCCTTCGCCTCCGTGTTCTTCAGCAGGAACCCGGCCGCCCCGGCGCGCAGCGCCCCGAAGACGTACTCGTCCAGGTCGAACGTGGTCAGGACGAGGACGTCGGCGAGACCCTCCGCCACCACCTGGCGGGTCGCCGACACCCCGTCGAGCCGGGGCATCTGAATGTCCATCAGCACCAGGTCCGGCCGCAGCTCCCGCGCGAGCCGCACCGCCTCCTCGCCGTCCCGCGCCTCCCCGACCACCTCGACGTCCGGGGCGCTGCGCAGGATGAGCACCAGCCCCGCCCGTACCGCGCTCTGGTCCTCCGCGACGAGCACACGCACCCGTGGGCTGTCCGTCATGCGTCCGGCTCCTTGTCGTCCTCCGTCACGGGCAGCTCCGCCCGTACCCGCCAGATCTTCTCGCCCCGCTCCACCACCGGGCCCGCCTCGAACTCCCCGCCCACCAGCCCGATCCGCTCCCGCATCCCCACCAGCCCGGCGCCCGAGCCCGGCACCCGCGGACCGGGCCGGATGCCGTACGGGCTCGTCACCTCCACCGCCAGCGCGTGGTCGGCCGAACGCAGGACGACGGAGACCTCGCCCGGGTCGGCGTGCTTGAGCGCGTTCGTCAGCGACTCCTGCACGATGCGGTACGCCGCCAGCTCGACCGGCGCCGGCAGCACGGTGTCCGGCGCGCGGCCGTCGGACAGCCGGAACACCAGGCCGCTCCCGGCGCCGTTCGTCCGCGCCTGGCGCACCAGGGCATCAAGCCCGTCGAGGGTCGGGGCGGGTGCCGGCTCGTCGTGGTCGCCGCGGTCGCGCAGCAGGCCGATGAGCCGGCGCATCTCGGCGAGGCCCTCGACGCTGTTCTCCCGGATGACGCCGAGCGCCTCGCGCGAGGTCTTCGGATCGTCCAGCGACAGCGCGGCGGTGGAGTGGATCGCGATCGCGGACAGATGGCCCGCCACCAGGTCGTGCAGCTCCCGCGCCATCCGGGCCCGCTCGGCGATCACCGCCTCCCGCCGGTCCCGCTCGGCCAGCAGCGCCGTCTGCTCCGCCCGCAGCCGCGCGGTGTCGGCGGCCTGCCGGTGGTTGCGGACGACCGCGCCGGTGATCGCCGGGAAGAACGAGATGAGGGCCGTGACCACCCCGATCAGCAGCGCGACCGGCTCCCGGTACCAGGCCAGGAAGCCGAGCGTGACCCCGATGGTGATCAGACCGGTGGTGACCGGGATGCGGCGCGCCGAGGCGGGCGGGCCGTACACGACGGCCGCGTACACGATGTCGGCGAACATCACGACCGTCATCAGGTTGCCACGCGTGAACTGGTCCCCGACGACGGCGACCGTACCGGCGACAAGTGCCGTACGCGGCATGGTCCGGCGCACCAGCGCCAGCGAGGTCATCGCGAGGAGCGGCACCAGCACCACCGCGCCGGCCGGCAGCCCGGAGCCCGGCCCCTGCGAGTACAGCCCGAACGCCCACAGCACCAGGCCGCAGGCCAGCCCGGCCGCGGCGATCAGCACGTCGTCGCGATGCGTACGGGGGAGTCTCACGGGTCCATCCAACACGGTGGCCCGCCCGGAGGCGTCCACGCACGGGCGGAGCGTCGACTACATCGAAGGATGCAGTACCGATTCGTCACCGGTGACGACGAAACGGCGGGCGGAGGCCGGAAGGCTGGAGGGGTACCAAAGGGCCGCCGGAGGCCGTTGGAGGGAGAACTGCTGTGGTCGTCGCACTCATCGTGATCTGCGAGGTCGGCTTCTGGGTGCTGCTGGCCGCCGGGCTCGCCACCCGCTACCTGCTGAAGATGCCCCGCACGGGCGCCGCGCTGCTGCTGTGTGAGCCGCTGCTGGAGGTCGTGCTGCTGGTCGCGACCGCGATCGACCTCAAGAACGGCGCCGAGCCGAGCTGGGAACACGGCCTGGCCGCGCTCTACATCGGCTACACCGTCGGCCACGGCCACCGCACCGTGAAGTGGCTCGACGGCCACGCCGCCCACCGCCTCGCGGGCGGCCCCCGCCCGGTCCCGCCGCCCCGCTACGGCATGGCCCGCGCCCGCCACGAAGGCCGCATCTGGCTCGGCACCCTCGTGGGGGCTGCGGTCGCCACGGTGCTGCTGTGGCTGGCGATCCTGTACGTGGACGACCCGAGCCGCACCGACACGCTGAGCGGCTGGATGGGCGGCGCGTGGCGGGCCGCAGGGATCCACGGGCTGATCGCCCTGTCGTACTTCGTGTGGCCGAGGAAGGGCCCGGAGGAGCCGGAGAAGCAGCGCGAACCGATCCGGGTGAGCCGTGGCTAGCGCTCCCCGCCGGGCACCCACAGCACGTCGCCGACCTCCTTGTTGGCCGTCCTGGCCAGGATGAACAGGAGGTCGGACAGCCGGTTCAGGTACGTCGCCGTCAGCACGTTCATCGTCTCGCCGTGCACCTCCAGCGCGGCCCACGTCGAGCGCTCGGCGCGCCGCACCACCGTGCACGCCTGGTGCAGCAGCGCCGCACCCGGCGTGCCGCCCGGGAGGATGAAGGAGCGCAGCTTCTCCAGGTCCTCCAGGAAGCGGTCGCAGTCCGCCTCCAGCTTGTCGATGTACGACTGCTCCACGCGCAGCGGCGGGTACTCCGGGTCCGGCACGACCGGGGTCGCCAGGTCCGCGCCCACGTCGAACAGGTCGTTCTGGACGCGGACGAGGACCTTGACGACGTCCGGGTCGAGCTTCCCCAGCGCGATCGCCGTGCCGATGACGGCGTTGGCCTCGTTGGCGTCGGCGTACGCCGCGATGCGCAGATCGGTCTTGGCGGTCCGGCTCATGTCGCCGAGCGCCGTCGTGCCCTTGTCGCCGGTGCGCGTGTAGATGCGCGTCAGATTGACCATACGGCCAGCCTAGTTACGCACCAGCTTTTCTGAACACACGTGTGCCCACCGTCACGGCCAGTCCCGCGAACGCGACCGCGACCAGCACCCCGTACAGCATCGCCGCGCTCGCGTACTCCCCGACGTACGCCGCCCGCACCGCGTCCACCAGGTAGCGGAACGGCATGAGGTGCGACAGCCCGTCCAGCCAGGCGGGTGCCAGCGCCATCGGCAGCATCAGGCCCGACAGCAGCATCGAGGGCATGGTCACGGCGTTGATGACCGGGCCGAACTCGTGAGGTGCCGAGACCTTCATCGCCAGCGCGTACGACAGCGAGGCCAGCGCCGTCGTCAGGACGGCGACGAAGCCGAAGCCGATGAGGACCCCGCCGAGCGGGGCCCGCAGGCCCATCGCGACCGCCGCCAGCACCAGCAGCACCGCCTGGAAGACGAGGAGCGCCGCGTCCCGCAGGACCCGCCCGAGCAGCAGGGCGAGGCGGCCGGCCGGCGTGACCCGCATCCGCTCCACCACCCCCGTCTGCTTCTCCACGACGATCGAGAAACCGGCGAACGACGCCCCGAAGAGCGCCAGCTGGAGCAGCAGCCCGGGGACGAGCACCTGCCACGAGTCGCCCTCCGTCCCGAGCGGCAGCCCGGTGAGCAGCGGCCCGAAGAAGAGCAGGTACAGCAGCGGCATCAGCACGCCGAAGAGCATGTGGAACTTGGAGCGCAGCGTCGCGCGGGCGTACCGCCCGAAGACGAGCGCGGTGTCGCGCGTCATGTCGTGTATCGAGTCGTGTATCGACAAGGCAGGCTCCTGGTTCTAGACCGCGAGGGGTGCGGGGTCGGCGGGCGCGGGGCGGCGCCCGGTGATGGCGAGGAAGGCGTCCTGGAGGGACGCGTCCGCCGAGCCGGCGTACCGCTCCTTGAGCTCCGCCGGGGTGCCCTCCGCGACCACCGCGCCCTTGTCGATGACGACGAGCCGGTCGGACAGCGCGTCCGCCTCGTCGAGGTAGTGGGTGGTGAGGAAGACGGTCGTGCCGTGCTCGGCGCGCAGCCGCCGCACCAGCCGCCACAGGTCCGCCCGGCTGCCGGGGTCGAGGCCGGTGGTCGGCTCGTCGAGGAAGAGCACCTCGGGGCGGTGGACGAGCCCGAGCGCGATGTCGAGCCGCCGCCGCTGGCCGCCGGAGAGGGCCGCGCACGGCCGGTCGAGCAGCCCGTCCAGGTCCAGGTCACGCGCGAGCTCCTCGGCCCGGGCGGCCGCTTCGGACTTGGACAGCCGGTAGAGGCGGCCCTGGGTGACGAGCTCCTCGCGTACCGAGATCTGCGGGTCGACGCCGCCGGACTGGGCGACGTACCCGATCTTCCTCCGTACGCCGGCGGGGTCGGTGGCCAGGTCGCAGCCGGCGACCGTGGCGGCGCCGCCGGTCGGCGGGAGCAGCGTGGTGAGCATCCGCAGGGTGGTGGTCTTGCCGGCTCCGTTGGGGCCGAGGAAGCCGAGGATCTCGCCGGACCGCACGGTCAGGTCGACGCCGCGCACGGCTTCGACGGGTCCGCGGCGGGTGCGGAAGGTGTGGGCCAGTCCGGCCGCGCTGATGATTGCCATGACCCCAGAAAAACAGAGCGACTTAAAAATTGCAATGACGCCAAGTTTTCAGCGGGACCAGGAAAGCTAGGATGGCGGCATGACGACGACCGGGGAGCCGAGCGGGGCGAGCGGGCCCAACGAGCCGACTGGGCCGAGCGGGCCGCGCGAGCCGAACGAGCCGCGCGAGGGGCTGAGGGAGCGCAAGAAGCGGCAGGCCAGGCGCCACATCTCCGATGTGGCCACGGGCCTGTTCCTGGAGCGCGGCTTCGACGCGGTGACGATCGCCGAGATCGCCCGGGCCGCCGACGTCTCCGTCAACACGGTTTACAACTACTTCCCCACCAAGGAGGACCTCTTCCTCGACCGGAGGGAGGGCCTCGTCGACCGGATCTCCCGGTGGGTCAGGGGCCGGCGCACGGGGGAGTCGGCCGCCGAGGCCGTCCTGCGCGAGCTGCGCGAGGCGGTGGAGGGCCTCTCCCACGCCGTCGGGCTCTTCCCGGGCTACGCCGACTTCATGCAGGTCATCCTGGACGCGGACGCCCTCCGCTCCCGCATGTGGGAGATGCAGGGCCAGATCCTGGAGCACCTGGAGCGCACCGTGCGGGAGGAGGCGGGCGCCGACGACACCGACCCCCGGCCCCAACTCGTCGCCGGCCAGCTGAACTGGCTGCACTCCACCCTCATGCGCTGGATCACGGCCCAGATGCTGCGCCGCCGCGACCCCGTCGAGGTCTCGCGCGAAGCCCTCGTCCTCCTCGACGAGATGGAGGAACTGCTGGGCGAGAAGGTGCTCGCCTACGCCGTGAAGCGGTAGGGGCGTCCCGCCCGGAGCCTCACCCGGCGGGCCGTATCAGTGTGATGTCCGTCATGTGAGACGTGACGCGCATCTCTTCGCCGCCACAGCGGCGCCGCCGGGCGCTAACCTCCCGCCGAAGGGCCGAAAAGTAAACAGGCGTTAAGGGGTAGAACGTGGCCAGGAAGCTCGCCGTCATCGGGGCCGGACTCATGGGATCCGGAATCGCGCAGGTCTCGGCCCAGGCGGGCTGGGAGGTCGTGCTGCGGGACGTCACCGACGCGGCCCTGACCCGCGGTACGGACGGCATCAAGGCGTCGTACGACAAGTTCGTCTCCAAGGGCAAGCTGGACGCCGCCGACGCCGAGGCCGCGCTCGCCCGGATCAGCACGACCACCGACCTCGACGCGGTCGCCGACGCCGACATCGTCGTCGAGGCGGTCTTCGAGAAGCTGGAGGTGAAGCACGACATCTTCCGTACGCTCGACAAGCTCGTACGCGACGACGCCGTCCTCGCCTCCAACACCTCCGCCATTCCGATCACCAAGATCGCCGCCGTGACGGAGCGCCCGGAGCGCGTCGTCGGCACGCACTTCTTCTCGCCCGTCCCGATGATGCAGCTGTGCGAGCTGGTGCGCGGCTACAAGACGAGCGACGAAACCCTCGCCACCGCGCGCGAGTTCGCCGAGTCCGTCGGCAAGACCTGCATCGTCGTCAACCGCGACGTCGCCGGGTTCGTGACGACCCGTCTCATCTCCGCGCTGGTCGTCGAGGCGGCGAAGCTGTACGAGTCGGGCGTCGCCTCCGCCGAGGACATCGACATCGCCTGCAAGCTCGGCTTCGGCCACGCCATGGGGCCGCTCGCCACCGCCGACCTGACGGGCGTCGACATCCTGCTGCACGCCACCGGCAACATCTACACCGAGACCCAGGACGAGAAGTTCGCGCCGCCGGAGCTGATGCGCCGGATGGTGGACGCCGGTGACATCGGTCGCAAGAGCGGGCAGGGCTTCTACAAGCACTGAGCCGTATCGGCGGTGACGCCATCACCCCGAGGGGTGAATTCGATATCGGTTCGCTTACAAGGCGCAACTGCTCCACCGGTACGGCAGTCAGTTGATGCATAGAAAGACCTGACGACCACAGCACCATCACCGCACGCACCACCACCGCACTCTCGGGGAGCGCATATGCATATCAGGGGCGACCACGCCGAGCTGGTCGTCGGGGGCCGCCTCGACGTCCGCAGCGCGGCGGACGCCCGTACGGTCCTGCACTCGGCCGTCGACGACGGCGCCGGCGACCTGGTGCTCGACCTGACCGGCCTCGACTCCTGGGACGCCACCGGACTCGGGGTCATCATGGGCGCTCACCGGCGTGCGGGCCGCTGCGGCCGCCGGCTGGTGCTGCGGGGCGTCCCGCCCCAGATGCAGCGCCTGCTGGTGGCCACCCGGCTGCACCGCATCCTCGCCATCGAGGGCGGTATCGCCGCCGAAACGTTGCCCCGCGTCTGAACCGCGTCTGAACCGGTCCGCACCGCGCCCGAACCGCGTCCCACATCGGGCAGGCCGTCGCAGGCCGCGGCGGTACACCACAAGCGCACAATCCTCACAAGACCGTGACGTCTTGGGCAGCACGGCACCCCCGCGCTTCCCCGATACTGGGCGAACGTCTAGGGTTCGGTCGCCTGCCGAACGACGGACCCACCGGCGGGCACCGGACCAGAAGCGACAGCGGCGTGCGGATCGGCCGGGAGGGGCTTCGGCGCGCACCGCTTTTGGGGGCACACACCATGAACCCGATGAACCGAGGGCCGGCTGAGTACGGCCACGACAACGATGACAACGAAACCGGCGGCGACGGTTCCCACCGCGCCCACGCGGCGTCCGGCGACGACGCGCCGCCGCGCGCGAGCGGCGCCGAACGCGGCGCCGAGCGGGGACTGCCGGCCGGCCCCGCCCGTACCGCCCAGATCGTCGCGGGCGACCTCCTGCTCACCGTCAACCCGATAGACGGCAGCGAGATCGAACCCTGTCCGCCCGGACGGCAGCCCGCACCACCGGGCCGCCGCACCGCCGAAGAGCGCGCCGATCGGGCCCGCGCGGCGGGCCCGCCCGTGCCCCCGGGCCCCGCCGCCCGCCATCTGACGCTGCTGGAGCGCCAGGAGGAGCGCGAACGGCTGGTACGGCTCCTCGCGCGCGGCCGCTCCGTCCGGCTGACCGGGCCCTTCGGCTCCGGCCGCACCGCGCTGCTCGACGCCGTCGCGGCCGACTGCGCCGACCTCGCCCCCGACGGTGTCGTACGGCTCAGCGGCCACCACCGCACGCCCACCGAGCTGCTCCACGAGCTCTTCGCCACCGTGTACCGCGCGCCCGGGCAGCGGCCCGACCGCGCGGGGCTGCTGGCCGGCGTACGGGAGATCGGCGCGGTCGTGGTCGTCGACGATCTCGACTTCGGCGGCGCCGCGCTGGACGAGCTGCTCGACGCCGCGCCCGAGTGCGCCTTCCTGCTCGCCACCACGCCCGACGTCGCCGCGCCCTCGCCCGACGCGCACCTCGAAGAGGTCTTCCTGAGCGGGCTCGGCCGAGGCTCCGTCCTCGAGCTGCTGGAGCGCGGCGTCGACCGGGCGCTCACCGACGACGAGGCGAACTGGGCGGGCGACCTCTGGTTCGAGTCCGAGGGCCTGCCTCTGCGCTTCGTCCAGGCCGGCGCCCTGCTGCGGCAGCGCGACGAGCTGCGCGCCGGTTCCGGTGCCGGCAGCGCCGACGCGGACGACGACGGCGACACGGAGCTCGCGGACGACGCGTCCGGCGACGCCGACGTCTTCGCCGGCATCCGTGACGTACCGCTGCCGACGCTCGCCGAAGGCGCCGCGCCCGCCGCGCTGCTCGCCTCCCGGCTCTCCGAGTCGGCGCGCGAGACCCTGCGCTTCGCGGTCGCGCTCGGCGGCGAGGTGCCGCACCAGGCGCACCTGCCGGCGCTGGTCGGCGACACCCACGCGGACGCCGCCCTCGCCGAGCTGCTCGGCTGCGGGCTGCTCACCCCGGTCGGCTCACGCCACCGGCTCGCCTCCGGAGTCCTCGCCCAGCTGACCCGGAGCGGGTACGACAAGGGCGCGGTCGCCCGCGCCCACACCGCCGCCCAGCACTACGCCTGGTGGGCCGCGCACCCGTCGGTCACCTCCGAGCGGGCGTGCGCCGAGGCGGACGCGGTGCTCGCCGCGATGGCCGCGCTGGTGCCCGGGGGAGAGGCCGGCCACGCGAGCGCGGCCGTGCTGCTGGCGCGCAGCGCGGCGCCCGCCTTCGCCGCCGGGCTGCACTGGGCCGCCTGGGAGCGGGCGCTGCGCACCGGCCAGGAGGCCGCCCGCATTTCGGGCGAAGTGGCCGAAGAGGCGTACTTCCACCATGAGTTGGGCGTCCTCGCGCTCTGCTCCGGGAACCTCGACCGGGCGCGCGCCGAACTGGAGGCGTCCATCGGCATGCGCGGCGCGCTCGCCGACAAGCGCGGTACGGTCGCCGGCCGCCGGGCCCTGGCGCTGGTCGTCGACCGCGAGCGCGGCGCGCTGTCCGGCGGGCGTACGGCGGCGGGCGAGGAGCTGCCCGGTGCACGGCGCGAGGGGCCGGCGACCCCGGCCGGCGGCGTACCGGCGACGTCCGGCGGTCTCGCGGCCCTTCCGTACCTGCCGGGCCTGTCGCACGAGACGCCCTCGGGCGGCCTGCGCAAGGACGGCCCCGGTGCGCCGGGCACGACGCCCGGTGGGCCTGGTGCGCGGCCGGGGCAGGCTCCCCTGGGCGCCGGGCCCCGCGCGTCCGCGCCCCACTCCCCGGCGTCCGGTCCTCCGGGGGCCGGTTCTTCGGGACCTGGCTCTTCGGGACCCGGTTTCGCGCGGCCCGGTGCTTCGCGCCTCGGTCTCTCCGGGCTCGGCGCATCGGCGCGGCGCACCCTGCTCACCGGCGCCCGGCGCAACCTCGTCGCGGCGAGCGCGGGCGCACTCCTCGCCGCCGTACTCGGCACGGTCGTCACGCTCGGCGCCACCTCGGGCGGCGAGGAGGACGAGGGCGGCTCGGGCCGCGTCACGTCCGACCAGCCGGCCACCGTGGACGACGGCAACGGCAGCGACGGCGGCTCGGACGCCGAGGAGCCCGGCCAGGACTCCACCCGCCACCCCGGCGGCGGCTCCACCGGAGGCTCCGGCGGAACCGGCGGTCCGGGCGGAAGCGGCGGCCCCGGCGCCTCCGCCCGGCCGGGCGAGTCGGGCTCGGCGGGCAACCCGACCGCGCCGGGCGGCGGCACGCCGTCCGCGACGACCGGCTCGACGTCGACGAGCGGCACCTCGCCGACGTCCGGCGGCAGCAGCTCCACGTCGACCGGCGGCAGCTCCTCACCCACCAGCACCGGCGGTGGCAGCTCCTCGCCGACCAGCACCGGCGGCAGCAGCGGCGCCCCCTCGCCGAGCACCTCCGGCGGCACCACCTCGCCGGCGCCGACCACGAGCGGCTCCACGACGGGCGAGACCAGCAGCAGCACGAGCGGTTCGACGACGGGCGACACCACGACCGGGGGCACGGCGGACGGCGGCGCCGGCAGCGGCGGCACCGACACCACGAGCGGCGGCGCGGGCGGCGGGACCACCGGCGGTGGCACCGACACCACCGGCGGCACGACCACCGACGGAGGCGCGCCCAGCGGTTCCTGAGACGCGGGGTACGCGGAAGGCCCCGGGCGACGAGTTCACTCGCCCGGGGCCTTCCGCGTACCGCTGATCAAACGGCTCAGAACAGCCGCAGCTTGTCGTCCTCGATGCCGCGCAGCGCGTTGTAGTCCAGCACCACGCACGCGATCCCGCGGTCCGTCGCCAGCACGCGCGCCTGCGGCTTGATCTCCTGCGCGGCGAAGACGCCCCGCACCGGTGCCAGGTGCGGGTCGCGGTTGAGCAGCTCCAGGTAGCGCGTGAGCTGCTCCACGCCGTCGATCTCGCCGCGCCGCTTGATCTCCACGGCGACCGTGGCACCGTCCGCGTCGCGGCAGAGGATGTCCACGGGACCGATGGCCGTCGGGTATTCGCGCCGGATCAGCGAATAACCGTCCCCCAATGTCTCGATCCTGTCGGCGAGGAGCTCCTGGAGGTGCGCTTCCACGCCGTCCTTGATGAGGCCGGGGTCGACCCCGAGCTCGTGCGACGAGTCGTGGAGGATCTCCTCCATCGTGATGATCAGTTTCTCGCCCGCTTTGTTCACGACCGTCCACACGCTGTCATCACCCTCCTTGAGGGTGCACGGCGGCGACATCCAGTTGAGCGGTTTGTACGCCCGGTCGTCCGCGTGGATGGAGACGCTGCCGTCTGCCTTGACGAGGATCAGACGGGGGGCGGAGGGCAGGTGGGCGGTGAGCCGGCCCGCGTAGTCCACGGAGCAGCGGGCGATGACGAGACGCATGGTGCGCAACGCTACAAGACACCCGCTCTTCCGCGCGATTCGGTCCTAAACCCCCGTACGTACATGGCCGGTTGTGACCCCATTCTCCTGGTGCGCTCCGGACAGCGCGCTTACCGTGGACGCGGGAGGTTGTCGCCCGGGCACTCTGCGTGGCGTACGGGGGCGTCCTCCTTCCCTGCCCGTAAGACCTCGGTTCCTTCCGGGGTCGCGAGAGGAGAACCCATGTCGCTCGACGTCTCACCGGCGCTGTTGGAACAGGCCGAGCGAGGCGAGGTCGACGAAGCCGACTTCGTCGACTGCGTCCGGACCTCCCTGCCCTACGCATGGGAGATGATCAGCTCGCTGGTGGCCCAGCTGAAGGTGGACGGCGGAGCGTTCGCCGACAACCAGACGCCGCCGCCGGACGAGCAGGCACGCGGGCAGCTGCTGCGTGCGCTCGCGAGTGACGCGATCCGGGGTGCGCTCCAGCGGCACTTCGGGGTCCGTCTGGCGTTCCAGAACTGCCACCGCGTCGCGGTGTTCCCGCTGGACTCCTCGGTGGACGAGCGGTACACCCGCTTCACTTCCGTACGGGCCCAGCTGCTGAACCAGTCGCCCGAACTGCGCGACTGCTGAGCCCGTGCTGCCGCTCCGCATCGCGGGAGGCGCGCCTCGCGCCGGGGCGGCAGCACCGACGTCGTCACCCTCAGGTGACCAGGGGCAGGACCTCCGCTCCCAGCCGCCGTACGTTCTCCTCCGTGGCCAGGATGTCCCCCGAGCCCTCGGCGAGCAGCGCGAAGCGGGTGATGCCCGTCCGCTCCGACGTCGCCGCGAGCCGGTCCGCCGCCCCCTTGGCCGTCCCCACCGGGTGCAGCCCGCACAGCAGCTCCGTGTACGCGACGGGGTCGCGCATCGCGCGGTGCCGCCCGTCGACCGTCACATGGGCGTCAAGCCCCTGCTTCAGCCAGCCGGGCATCGCCTTCAGCAGCGCCTGCGCCGCGTCCGCCGCGCGGTCCGCGATCTGCGCCACGCCCGCCGAGACGTGCCCGGCGGCGGCGCGCGCGATCACTTCGGGAGGGTGCCCGGCGGCGCGCGCCTCCGCCCGCCACAGCGCGACCATCTCCGCCTTCTCCTCGTCGCCGCAGTGCATGCCGAGCAGCATCGGCAGCGCCCGCTCGGCGGCCAGCCGTACGCTCGCGGGCGAGGTGCACGCGAGGACGGTCTCCGGGACGGGAGCGCCGTCGATCAGCTCGTCGGCCCTCGGTACGACGGCGACCTCGCGGAACCGGTGGCGCGGGCCCTCGGCCCCCACGCGCGGCTCGCGCAGCCAGCGCAGCAGCAGGTCCAGCGACTCCGGGAAGTCCCGCTCGTACGCCGCGAGGCCCGCGCCGAATACCTCCAGGTCGACCCAGGGCCCGCCCCGGCCGACGCCGAGCGTGAACCGGCCCCCGGAGGTGACGTGCAGCAGCGCCGCCTGCTCGCCGAGCGTGACGGGGTGGGTGGTCGGCAGGACGCTGACCGCCGTGCCGACGCGGATCCGGCGGGTGCGGCCCAGCAGCAGCGCGGCGAGGGTGACGGCCGAGGGGCACACGCCGTACGGCACGAAGTGGTGCTCGGCGAGCCACACCGAGTCCAGCCCGGCCTCCTCGGCGACCTCGGCGGAGCGGATCGCGCGGTGCAGCGTCTCGCCCTGGCCCTGGCCGGGAAATTGGGCGGCCAGTACAAAAGTTCCCACACGCATCGCCTCATGCCTCCTCGAGTCGAGTGACCGACGCGGCTCCCCTCACGGGCAACAACGTCTGGCAGGTGCCAAAGGCAACGGCCAGGGGGCAAGTTGTTCTGATTTTCCGCTAACTGCCGCTCTCGTATGCTGGACCGGCCCTGTCAGCGCCCGCCAAGTGAGGTGTCCCGTGTCTCCGCGCCGCAACCGCCCCCGTGGCGGCGAGAAGCCGAACGACCGCGCCACCGAGACGGGCGACCGGTACGGCGGCTTCCAGCGCAGCGAGAACTGGCAGGGCGAGGAGTGGGCCGTCCGGCAGGTGGCCGGCGCGAGCGCCGCGGGCAAGCGCTACCGGTGCCCCGGCTGCGACCAGGAGATCCCCTCCGGCGTCCCGCACGTGGTGGCGTGGCCGTCGTCGTACGGCGGTGGCGTGGAGGACCGGCGCCACTGGCACAAGGCGTGCTGGAACGCGAAGGACCGCCGCACCACGCGGGTGCAGCGGTCCCGTAACGCGCCCCGGTACTAGACGTCCCGCTTGTCCATCGACAGGGCGGCGCCGGCCATGGCCACCGCGGTCACACCCAGCATGATCCACAGCGGCTCCCAGCCGGACGGGCCGGTCTGGGTGACGGCGTTGTCGTAGAGGACGCCGAGCTGGCTCGGGATCGAGTACTCGAAGAGGGCCTGCCGCACGTCCTGGAGCGACTCCGCGACCATGAACAGCGCCAGGACCAGGGGCAGCAGGACCAGGCCCAGCATGACGGTGATCGCGCCGGCCGAGTGGCGCAGCAGCGCGCCGACGGCGAGCGACAGCAGGCCGAGCGTCGCCACGTACAGACCGACGCCGACGGTGGCGCGGAACCAGTCCTCGCCGGTCGACGTCCCCGAGTCGACGATCGCGCTCTGGATCGCGCCGACGAGCGCGGCGACGGTGGTGGTGACCAGGAAGACGACCAGGAAGAAGACGATCGACTTCGCGGCGAGCACCCGTACGCGGCTGGGGCACGCGGTCAGGGTCGTACGGATCATGCCGGTGCCGTACTCGGACGAGATGGTCAGCACGCCCAGCGTGATCACGCAGATCGAGCCCAGCAGCACGCCGAAGAAGCCGAGCGGAAGCACGGACTCGCCTTCGAGGTCCGTGTTGGTGCCGGCGACGGCGAAGGCGGAGAGCAGGCCGATGCCGATCATTAGCAGGATCATCACGCCGAGCGTCCACATCGTGGACCGCACCGACCGGATTTTGGTCCACTCGGAGGCGAGCGCGTCCCCGAGGTGGGCGCGGCGGGCGGGGATGGGGGAGCTGTAGGAGTACGGCGGGGTGGTCATCGGGCGTCCTCGGGGTCGCTCTTGGTCAGGGAGGCCGGGGCGGGCGGCTGCGCGGGCGGTACGGGCGGGGCGGCGGGCGCGGGCGGTGCCGCCTGGGGAGCCGGAGCGCCCGGGGCCGGGGCGCCGCCCGCGTACGGGTTCTGTCCGGGCGGCGGCGGGGCGTACCAGCCCTGCTGCGGCACCTCGGGGACGACCTGCTGCGGCGGCATGTATCCCATGGGGTCCGGCTGCTGCATCAGCCCGGAGCGCTGGTCGATGGTGGAGCGGTAGTCCACGGCGCCCTGCGTGAGCCGCATGTACGCCTCCTCCAGAGAGGCCTGGTGCGGCGACAGCTCCCACAGCCGTACGTCCGCGCCGTGCGCGAGGTCGCTGATGCGCGGCAGCGGCAGCCCGGTCACGCGCAGGGCGCCGTCCGGCTCCGACATGACCTGCCCGCCGGCCTCGGCGAGCACGCCCATCAGCTTGTCCCGCTGCGCGGGCTCCGTCTGCGGCGTACGCACCCGCGCGAAGTCGGCGGAGTTGGCCGAAATGAAGTCCTTGACGCTCATGTCGGCGAGCAGCTGGCCGCGCCCGATCACGATCAGGTGCTCGGCGGTCAGCGCCATCTCGCTCATCAGGTGCGACGACACGAAGACGGTCCGGCCCTCGGCGGCGAGCGCCTTCATCAGGTTGCGCACCCAGAGGATGCCCTCGGGGTCCAGACCGTTGACGGGCTCGTCGAAGAGCAGCACCTGCGGGTCGCCGAGCAGCGCGGCCGCGATGCCGAGCCGCTGCCCCATGCCGAGCGAGAAGCCCTTCGACCGCTTCTTCGCCACGTCCTGGAGCCCGACGACGCCGAGCACCTCGTCGACCCGCCGCGCCGGGATCCCGGCGAGCTGGGCCAGCGACAACAGGTGGTTGCGCGCGCTGCGCCCGCCGTGGACGGCCTTGGCGTCGAGCAGCGCGCCGACCTGCCGGGGCGCGTTCGGCAGCTTGCGGAAGGGGTGCCCGCCGATGGTGACGTGGCCGGCCGTCGGCTGGTCCAGGCCCAGGATCATGCGCATGGTCGTCGACTTCCCGGAGCCGTTGGGCCCCAGGAAGCCGGTGACGGTGCCGGGCCGCACCTGGAAGGAAAGGTTGTACACGGCCGTCTTGGCGCCGTAGCGCTTCGTCAGGCCGACTGCCTCGATCATTCTCCAGCCCCATCGACAGGTCAGGTCATGTCAGGGCACGTGGCCCCCGTAAGAGGTAAGAGCGTATCGAGCGCTTGACGGTTCCGGCCAAGCCGTAAAAACCGGCCCGGCACCGAGGCGGCCCCGCATCGAAAGGGCCCCGCACCGCGCGGTAGGCGCGACGGCGCGGGGCCCGGGGGGCCGGGGGTGCCGGAGGTCACCTCACCCGAGGGCGGAGTGTCCGGTCCAGCTGGTGCCGACGGAGCTGTTGATGACGTTGAACACCGTGGTGCTGGTCAGCGCGGCGGTCCGGCTGCCCGGGTAGACCGAGGCGTTGCCATTGGAGAACACGGCCCACACGTCGGGGACCCCGTCACCGCTGACGTCGGGCGTACCGATCACGAACGGGATCGCGGTCGACGCCCAGCCCGACGAGCCGTACTGGACGTCGAGGCCGCCGGTGGACGCCGCCTGCGTGGCGAACGAAGCCGGATCGGTGCCGGTGGTGCCGGCCTTCAGCTTGCCCTTGCGGAGGTAGAGCCGGCCCGAGGTGTCCGTCCGGTAGACCATGTCCAGCGCCGTGTCCCCGTCGATGCGGTCGACCTGGACGATCGTCCGCGGACCCCAGTCGTCACCGCTGAGCTGGGCCGCCGAAGTGAAGCTGGAGCCGGTGTAGCCGGTGAACGACCACAGCGTGGATCCGCTGAGCGCCATCATGTCGGGCAGGCCGTCGCCCGAGACGTCGCTGATCGACGTGATCTGCCGGAAGGAGCTCGGCGCCGGAGCTCCGGCGGGCATCAGCACCTCCTGGCGCTTGGTGACGTCGAAGCTGCCGTACCCGTCGCCGGGGTAGACGTACAGCTTGCCGTCCGGCATCCGGGCGAGCAGGTCCTGCACCCCGTCACCGGGGGCCCAGTCGCCGTTGTGCGTGATCAGCGCCCCGCTCCAGTAGCCGTCCGGCAGCGGCGTGGACTTGCCCTGCGCCGTGGTGTACGCGGCGGGCATGGGCAGGTGCAGGCGGTCGGTGCCCTTCGACTTCGCCCAGAGCTGCAGGTTGCCGTCGGGGTCGATGGTGTAGACGTCGGCCACGCCGTCGCCCGTCACGTCACCGGGGGAGTCGGCGTCCGGCTTGGGGGTCACGTAGAAGAGGTACTTCGTGGGCGAGGAGACGTTGCCGGCGAGGTCCACAGTGCGGACGTACAGCACGCTGGGGCCCGCGTGGGGCGGCGTGATCGCGGGGTACGAGTAGTTCGCCCGGCTCGGGTTGGGCAGCGCCGACATGCTGAAGGACGTGTCGAAGCTGTACTGGTACTCCTTGATGTCCGTGGTGCCGTTGGGCGAGAACTCGACCAGGCCGGACGTCCCGAAGGTCACGGTGGACCAGACGTCGCCGTTCTCGCCGGGGGGCGGGAAGACGGTGGACGTGACGCCGGGGCTGTTCGGGGCGGTGGAGTCGTACTTGAAGCCGCACTGGGCCGTACCGGGCGCCCAGGCGCTGCCCGCGCCGGAGGCGTCGATGCCCCGGACGCGCCAGGTGTAGGTCTGCCCGTTCACGAACTTGCTGGCGGCCACGATGACGCTGGCCCGGCCCGTCGAGTCCACGGTCCTGACGCTGTCGACGATCTTCGTGGTGGTCCCGGCGACGAAGGCCTCGAAGTGCAGGCTCCTCAGATCACCGTCGGGGTCGGAGCCGACGGCCGTGAACGTCACGTCGCTCTTGCCGACCGCCGGGTACGGGCTGGTGGTGTCGCAGCCGGAGCCGGGGCTCATGGAAAGCTTTGTCGGCAGGTTGGGCTTGCGGTTGTAGACGATCGTGATCTTCGGCGCGGATTCGCCCTCGGCCTTGAACTTCTTCCAGGAGTACGAGGAGGACTCGTTGGTGGCGTAGAGGCCGATCGTCAGGTTCGTCCAGCCGCCGTTGGCGGCCGCCTGGGCGACGGGCTTGGCGTCGTACGTCACGTACGCGTCCGGGCAGGCGGAACTCCAGCCGTGCGCGAAGGACTTGGCGCCGATGAGCTCCTTGGTGCCCGTGTCCGGCGGGTTGTTCCACGTGGTGGACGAGGAGATGGAGCCGGTGCGGTAGATCTTCATCTCGCGCGCGTCGCAGGACCAGGCGTACGTCTCCAGCAGCCGGATGGAGGCGGAGCTGACGGTCGCCCCCTTGAAGCTGGTGGTCCAGCCCAGGCGGAAGAAGGACCGCGACAGACCGCCGGTCGTCGACTCGTAGCCCACGCGCGCCTCGGTGGTGCCCGAGCCGTAGTTAGCCCCGTCGTAGAAGCTGGAGCTGGGGTACTTGGCGTAGATGGTCGTCCAGTTCGTCGTCTTCCCGGTGATGGAGGGGTCGACGAAGGCCGGCCAGACCGTCTCCTTGCCGCTCAGCAGCGAGGCGTCCGGCGTGACCGTCAGGGTGGCGGACCCGCTGCCGTCGCCCTCCAGCCCCGCCTTGCCCACGGCGGTGTGGGCGCCGTCCTCGGGCCCGGAGAGGCCGGGCAGCCCGAAGACCGGCGCGGCCTCCTCCGTACCCGGCTTCGGCTTCGCGGCGGAGTCCCACATGTACGGGGTGGGGGAGACGCCGATCTCCGCCCCCTTGTCGTCCTTGGCGGACACCACGTGGGTGGTCGGGTCGAGGTGGAACGTCAGGTCGGGCGAGGTCAGCCGGTAGGAGACCTTCTTCGCCTGGAGGGCCGCCGCCGCCTTTGCGTCGCGTACGACGAGCACGTGGTTGAAGCCGCTCGCCCGGGCGGTGAGGACGAGGTCCACGCCGTCGAGCACCTCGCGGTACAGCGCGTTCGGCCCGTTGACCTCCGGCTCGGGGAGCGCGCCGGGCCAGCCGACGGTGATCTGGTGCCCGTCGGAGGTGAAGGTGACCAGGTCGGTGTACGAGCCGGCCGTCCCGGCAGCCGGTATCCGGCCGGCGGACGCGGTACGGGACACCGTGAGCGGCGCCCGCCCCGTCCCGGCCGCCCGGTCGGCGCGGTCACCGCTCCGGTCGCCGCCCGCGTGGAAGACCACCGGGTCGGTCGTCGCCTTGGGGGTCCAGCCGTTCTTCGTCCGCTTCAGCGTCGTGTCGATCGGTTTCCACGCGCCGTCCACCTTGGCGCGCACGGGCGCCGCGTGGGCGGTCAGCTCGAACGAGCCGTTCGGCAGCGCGTACGTCGTGGAGGTCTCGTCGGTCAGAGCGGTGACTTCCACGCGCTTGCCGCTGCTGCGGGCCTTCTTCTGCGCGGCGCTCTCGTCGAGCGGTCCGGCGGCCTTCGCGGGCGTACGGCCCTCGGTGGTGGTGTCCGGCTCCCCCCACGGGGACAGCAGCGTCACACCGAGGGCGGCGGCGACGACTGCCGCCACTCCCGCCGTGGTGCGCCGGGGCAGAGCCCGGATGAGACGACGACGTTCCACGGTGCTGGGTTCCCTCCCTGAACGGCTGCCCGTACCCGGACCCGACTGCCGAGCGGTGACGCCGCGTCAGTGCGGCTGCGGGCATGCGGATGCCGTTGCCGTGATGTCCCGGGGGGCGAGGCAGAAGCATGACCGATGGACCACATGACCTCCACACATGTGGTCATGGCGTGATCCAGGCCATGAGCCGGATGTGCACGGAAAGGGAACCGCCAGTCGTGGCCGGACGTCAATTGGGTAGGTGCCGATCGCGGGACGGATGCACGGCACAAATCAGGTCTTTAGCGCGTGAATACGGCCGCGCGACGGGGAATTCCTTACGGCTTGCACCGAAAGTCACTTTTTCGCTGATCATCCAGTGAAGCAACGTCCGGTCCTCGTCTGGACGGCCTCCCACCTGCTTGATCAACAGGGCCCCTATTTGCCGCGTGGGCCAAATCACGCCGCTGTGGCGGAGATTTGACGGCGTGTGGATTGTGGCTGAGCATTCGCTGCATCAAATCTCCTCAGCACCCGCCCGTTTGTCGTGCGCGTTCTGGGAGCGCTTCGACATGTGTGGGGGGCCGCGGCCGTCGTGTGGGGATCGCTTTCATGGACCGGCCGGGGGAGTCTCCCCGGCTCAAGAGCCGAAAGGCGCAGACGCGGCAGGGTCCGCGCCGGGGTCATCGCCACCGTGGCGACGGCCCTCACCGTGGGCATGCTGCCCGCCGCGTACGCCGCGCCGCCGCCGGACGACAACCGCGCCGGCGTCGACCTCGTCGACCTCCCCGCCACGCCGCCGGCGCCCGGGCAGGACGGCGGTGCGCTGGCGGACATGACGACGCCCGAGGCACCTCCCGCCCCGGAGTACGAGCCGGAGAAGACCTCCGCTCCGGCGGGCACGGGTCTGGACGCCCCCGCCACCGGGACGGTCACCGACCTCGCGCCGGGCGAGACCGTGCCGGTGGCCGGTCTGCCGGTCGAGGTCGGCGCGCCCGAAGGCGCCACGGTCGCGCAGACGACCGCGCTGGAGGGCGACTGGCAGGTGGCCCTGGCCACCCAGCCGGAAGTGGCCGCCACGGACGTCGAGGGCATGGTCTTCACCGTGAAGCCGCCGACCACGGCGGTCGGTCAGGCGAAGATCGCCCTCGACTACACCACGTTCGCCGAGCTGTACGGTGCCAACTGGGCCGACCGGCTCCAGCTGGTGAAGTTCCCCAGCTGCTTCCTGACCACCCCGGACACGGCGGGCTGTGACGAGCCCACCGAGATCGACACCCGCAACGTGGTCGAGGGGCAGACCGGCGACGCCTCGGGCGACGGCGTCCTGGACGGCGAGCGCCGCATCGAGGCGACGATCGACGTCGCCCAGCTGACCGACCCGGCCGTCACCGCGCCGGTCACCCCGGCCGCCGCCACGGACACGGGCACCGGCACGAGCACCGGCACCGTCGTCAGCGCCGTGTACCGGCCCTCGTCCGCCACGTCCTCCGTGAAGACGGTGGCGACCGGCTCCAACTCCTCCGTCCTCGTCGCCACTTCCGCAGGCAGCGGCGCCAAGGGCGACTTCTCCGCCACCCCGCTGCCGAGCGCCGGTTCCTGGTCGGCCGGCTCCAGCTCGGGCGGCTTCTCCTACACGTACGCCATGCAGGCCCCGCAGGTGCCGGGCGGCCCCGCCCCCAGCCTGGGCTTCAGCTACAACTCCCAGGGCGTCGACGGCCGCACCTCGGCCACCAACAACCAGGCCTCCTGGATCGGCGACGGCTGGGAGTACAACCCCGGCTCCATCACCCGGACCTACCGGGCCTGCCGTGACGACCTGACGAACGGCAACAACGCCAAGCGCAAGACCGGCGACCTGTGCTGGGGCTCGTACAACGCGACCCTGACGCTGGGCGGTACGACCACCGAGCTGGTCCTGCCCGACGGCGCCGACCCGGAGTCCGACAAGTGGGTCACCGCCAACGGCGACGGCTCGCGCGTCGAGCTGCTCAAGAACGTGAACCTGGGCAACGGCGACAAGGACGGCGAGTACTGGCGCGTCACCACGCGTGACGGCACGCAGTACTACTTCGGCCTGCACAAGCTGCCCGGCTGGCAGGCCAAGGACCCCAACGACCCGGCGGACAAGGACGACCCGGTCACCGACTCGGTCTTCACCGTCCCGGTCTCCGGCAACCAGGCGGGCGAGCCCTGCTACGACGCCACCTTCGCCAACTCCTTCTGCAAGCAGGCCTGGCGCTGGAACCTCGACTACGTCGTGGACGGCAGCGGCAACGCCATGTCGCTGTGGTGGGAGAAGGAAGTCAACCACTTCGCCCAGAACCTGAAGTTCAAGACGCCGGTCCCGTACGACCGGGGCGGCTACCTCTCCCGTATCGACTACGGACAGCGCGCCTCCACGCTCTTCACCGCCGCGCCGCTCGGCCGGGTCGCCTTCAAGGTCGACCAGCGCTGCTACGCCGAGGACGGCATCGCCTGTACGGACGAGAACTTCGCCTCCGGCGACTTCGCCAAGAACCGCATCTGGTACGACACCCCGGCCGACCTGTACTGCTCCGGCGCCACCGGCAAGGAGTGCTACGTCCCGGTGCCGACCTTCTGGTCGCGCATGCGCCTGGCGCAGATCACCACGGAGACGCAGCGCACCCAGGGCTCCACGGCCCTGTCCAGGGTCGACACCTGGACGCTGCAGCAGTCGCTGCCCGCCGAGCGCACCGACGAGGGCACCGCGCTGTGGCTGGAGTCCATCACGCGCACTGGCTTCGACGCGTCCGGCAATGCCATCGCGCTGCGACCGGTGACGTTCGTCCCCAACGCCCTTCCCATGCCGAACCGCGTCAAGGAGGGCGCGAGCGATCCGAACCCCACGTTCGACCGGCTGCGCATCGAGCGCATCATCAGCGAGTACGGCGGCGAGACGGTCGTCACGTACGCCAAGCCCAGCGGCGCGTGCGCCACGGGCACCGGCTTCCCGGCCCCCGAGAGCAACACGGGCCTGTGCTTCCCGGCGTACTGGCACCCGGACCCGGACAAGTCCGACGAGAGCATCGACTGGTTCAACAAGTACGTCGTCGGCAAGGTCGAGGAGCTGCCCGGCATCAAGGGCGTCGAGCCGGTCTCCACGTCCTACGAGTACGTGGGCGGCGGCGCCTGGGCACTGAACCAGGCGGAGTTCTCCAAGAAGAAGACGCGGACGTACGACCAGTGGCGCGGCTTCGAGCTGGTGCGCACCATCGGCGGCGCGGACTCCGTGGCGCCGCCGACGACGGACCCGAACGCGGCGGACCACTTCACCAGCACCAAGCGGTCGAAAACCGAGACGCGCTACTTCCGCGGCATGGACGGCGACAAGCTGCCTGACGGAACGTTCCGCCAGGTGGAGGTCAAGTCCAGCTCCGGTGCCGTCATCGCCAAGGACTCGCTGCCCTTCCAGGGCCGCGTCGCCGAGACGCTGACGTACAACGGCGTCAGCGGCGACCTGGTCACCCGCTCCATCGACTACCCGAGGGCCGTCGAACTCGCCTCGCGCACGCGCGGTGACGGCATCCCGGTGCTCAAGGCCTACCGGGTGCTGGAGGACAAGAGCACCTCGGTGACCCGCGCCTCGGGCACCTTCCCGGGTGACACCCGCACCTGGCGGACGACCCAGGTCAACACCACCTACGAGGACACCTACGGCCTGCCGGTCACGGTGGAGACGTGGGGCGACATGGGCAAGACCGGCGACGAGTCCTGCACGGTCATGTCGTACGTCCACAACACCGCCAAGCACCTGATCGGTCTGGACAAGGAGACGCTGACCACGGCGGGCCTCTGCTCCGCCGCGGCCACCGCCACGGGCGCCGACTGGATCTCCGGCTCGCGCGTCGCGTACGACGGCGGCGCCTTCGGCGCGGCTCCGTCGGTCGGCCTGGCCACCACGACGTGGGACGTCAGCGGCGCGGGCGGCAGCTGGATCCAGAACGGCTCGCTGTCCTACGACGACTACGGCCGTACGACCTCCACCACGGACGCGGCCGGCAACACCGCGACCACCACGTACACCCCGGCGTCCGGCCAGGTGTACTCGATCACGACGACGAACGCCCTGGGCCACACCTCGAAGGCGGACATCGACCCCGCGCGAGGCACCACGCTCAAGGAGACGGACGCCAACGACCGCACCACGGCGTACGCGTACGACGCCCTCGGCCGCACCATCAAGGGCTGGGGCACGTCCCAGGCGACGACCGAGCCCCCGACGGTCGAGATGACGTACAACACGAAGCCGGGCGAACCGGTCTCGATCGTCACCTCGACGCTGAAGGACAACGGCAGCCGCTCCGAGTCGGTCGTCTTCTACGACGGCCTCGGCCGCGAGCGCCAGCGCCAGGAGCCGGCCGTCGGCACCGGCCGCCTGGTCACGGACATCAGGTACAGCGCCAACGGCACGATCGCGCGCAGCGACAACGCGTACCACGCCCAGGGCGACCCGCAGACGGTGATGTACGAGGTCGCCTCCGACTTCCGCATCCCCAACTCAACCCTGTACGCGTACGACGGCCTGGGCCGTGTGCTCTCCGAGACTCCGTACGAGGCGGGCACGCCGAAGCCGGAGAAGGCGACGCGCTACGAGTACGGCTTCGACTACTCGACGGTGATCAACCCGACGGGCGCGGCTTCCCAGCGAAGCTGGAGCGACGCGCTCGGGCGCACGGTGAAGGTGGACACGTTCACGGACGCGGCGCGGACGGCGTTCCGGTCGACCACGTACAAGTTCAATCCGCGGGGCGACCAGAGCGAGGCGGTCGACGCTGGGGGCAACACGTGGTCCTGGACGTACGACGCCCGTGGCCGTCAGGTGTCCGCGACGGACCCCGACACGGGCACGAGCACTACGACGTACGACGTCCTGAACCGTTTGGTGACCAGGACTGACGGTCGAGGCGTGACGGTGTGGAACGGCTACGACAAGTTGTCGCGTCCGACCGAGCAGCGACTGGACTCGTCCACGGGAACACTGCTCACCTCAAAGACGTACGACACGGTGATCGGTGGCCTGGGTCTCCCGGCGACCGCTACCCGATTCACGGACGGCTTGGGCTACACCACCTCCGTGACGGGCTATACCGCCGAATATCAGCCGACCGGCAAGAAGCTCACGCTTCCGGCGTCGATCGCCCAGTCGTATGGCCTGCAGGATACGTACCAGTACGCCTACGAGTACACCAAGACGGGACTGCTCCAGTCCGCTTCGATGCCTGCAGCGGGTGCGCTGAGCGGCGAAAAGGTCATCACGAGGTACAACGAGGACGGCCTGCCGATCTCGACCTCCGGCCTGGAGTGGTACACGGCGGAGACGAACTACAGCGTCTACGGCGAGGTCCTGCGCTCGGTCACCGGCGAGCACCCCAACCGGGTGTGGACCACGAATCTCTACGACGAGTCGGGTGGTCAGCTCACCGACACCATCGTCGACCGCGAGTCGATCACCGACACCACGACGGTGACCAACCACCGCGTCAACGCCCGGAAGTACGCGTACGACCCGGCCGGAAACGTCACCTCCATCGCGGACACGTCGAACGGCGTGACGGACCGGCAGTGCTTCAGCTACGACGTGCTGGGCCAGCTGGCCGAGGCGTGGACGGCGCCGACCTCCTGCATCGCGGCCGGCAAGACCGAGGCGAAGCCGTCGTACGAAGACGGCACGACCAACGTCACCGCCAAGAGCAACGGCTACTGGAAGTCGTACAAGTACGACGTTGCCGGCAACCGCACCGAGCTCGTGGGGCACCACATGGCGCTCGTCAACGACGCGACCGTGCTGGACACGACCAAGGACGAGCGGACCACCTACACGTACGGTGCGTCGGACGGCTCGCAGCCGCACACGCTGACCGGGATGTCCCACACGTACAAGTCGGACTCGGGCGCCATGGTCACGAAGCCGTCGACCCGGGTGTACGACGACTCCGGCAACATGACCTCGCGCGTCGACGGCGGAGATGCCCAGGCGCTGACGTGGACGTGGGACGGCAAGGTCGAGAAGATCACCGGCTTCGGTGAGAACGGTTCCGGTTCCTGGACGGGCTTGGCCGGCAAGTGCCTGGACCTGTCCAGCGGTTCCACGGTGGCCGGTACGCCCGTGCAGCTGTACGCCTGCAACGGTTCCAAGCCGCAGAAGTTCCGCATCGACGGGGCCACGCCGACGGACTCGTCCAAGGGTTCGCTGAAGATCCTCGGCCACTGCGCGATGCCGAAGGACGGCGCGACGGCCGACGGCACAGGCGTGGTGATCGCCGCCTGCACGGGCGCTGCGAACCAGCAGTGGACGGTTGTGGCTGCCGGGAACAAGCTCAAGCACGTCGCCTCGGGCAAGTGTTTGGCCGTCCCCGCTGGCAACTCGGCCAATGGAACCGACCTCCAGCTGCTGCCCTGTGACGCCGGCGGTGAGGCCCAGTCATGGGTGCCGGCCAACGAGACCAAGTACATCTACGGCCCTGGTGGGGAGCGGCTCCTCGCCGTGACCGCGACCGAGCGCACGTTGTACATGGGTGACACCACGGTCTCGACGACCGCGAGTGGAGCGCTGTCCTACACGGAGCGGTACTACGCCCAACCGGGTGCTCCAGCGGTGATGCGTCACGCTTTCGGCACCGGCGCCTCGGTCCTCTCGGCTCAGATCGCCGATCACAATGGCACGGCGTACATCGACGCGACGCTCGCCGCCGGCAACGCGGTGCGGTTCAGCAAGAGCGATCCGTTCGGCGTGAACCGCACGGAAAACGCGGCTAACCGCTCCCACCGCGGCTATATCGGTGGTGAGGACGACACGGCCAGCGGCCTGGTTCACCTGGGTGCCCGCGAATACGACCCGTCCACGGGTCGCTTCATCTCGGCCGACCCGGTCCTGGACCTGGCCGACCCGGTACAGAAGAATGGGTACGTCTACTGCGAGAACAACCCGGTCACGTTCGCCGACCCCTCGGGCTTGGCGTCAGAGTCCTCCGGTGGTGGCGACTACGGCGGTCCTTCGAAGTCGGAGGAGGCCTGGGCGAACCAGCAGCTGAACACGTCCCTTGAGGACGTCATTCTGAGCGTTGGCTGGGCCGCGCTGAAGGCGTTCGTCGGCTGGGATGACGTCGTCAGCTGCTTCTCACGGGGTGACCTGTGGGCCTGCGGCAGTCTGTTCCTCGACGCGATCCCGATTCTGAAGCTGCACAGGGTCCCCGACGTCATCAGTGCGGCAAACCGGATCGCCGGGGCCATCAACGCATGGATGAAGGCCAAGGAGCGCGCCAAGAAGATCATCGCCATGGCCAAGGCTGCGAGAGAAGCTGCCCGTAAGGCGGCTGCGGCGAAGAAGGCTGCGGCGGCGAAGGCCGCTCAACTGAAGAAGAAGGCGCAAGAGGCCGCCACGAGAGCAACAAAGAAGGCGGCACAGAAGACTGGCAACGCGGTTCAGAAGGCACAGAAGGCCGTAGCCAAGGCAAAGGAGACCGTCAAGACCGGCTATCAAAAGGTCAAGGCAAAGGCGTCGGGTGGTGGCAAGGGAGGTAGCTGCGAGAGAGACTCCAATAGCTTCACCCCCGGCACACCCGTCATGATGGCGGATGGAACCAGCAAGCCGATCGAAAAGGTTAAGAACGGCGATAAGGTTCTGGCCACCGACCCGGAAACGGGGGAGACGAGCGCAGAGACCGTCAGCGCTGAGATCAAGGGCGAGGGCGTCAAGAAGCTCGTCAAGGTCACGATTGACACGGACGGCGACAAGGGCTCGTCGACTGCGACCGTCACCGCGACGGATGGTCACCCCTTCTGGGTTCCGGAGCTCGGCAAGTGGATCAACGCCACTGAGCTGCGGTCCGGTCTATGGCTGCAGACGAGCGCTGGCACATACGTTCAAGTCTCCGCAATACAGCGCTGGACGGCCTCGGCGGCGGTCCACAACCTTACTGTCACCGACCTGCACACGTACTATGTGCTGGCGGGGGCGACGCCCGTCCTCGTTCACAATTGTGGAAAAACCCTTGACCGCGCTGAGGAGCTTTTCGAGCGGCGCACCAGCAAGAAGTCGACCGTGGCGGTTGCGCGTGTGCGGAGTACGGCGAACCCCGAGGTCGAGCAGACTTGGGTGGCTACCGAGATGACGGGTATGCCGGACGAGTGGAAGGGATCCGGAGGCCCGCTGAACGGGACGGGTGAGCGGTACATACCAGGTGAAGGCCACGCGGAAGCCACCATCGTCGGCGCTCTCGGGAGCAAGTGGGAGCTAGTGGAACTGGCCTCGTCGACTAATATGTGTGAGCCCTGCTTCGGCAAGGTGAAGGGTAAGGGGCTGGTGCCGAGCGTTATCGGCTCTCGAATTTCCAGTCGCATGGGCTATACGAACTATAGGCTTATGGTTCGTCCGGAGAACTTGTGAGGGCGCGTTGGCTGATCTGAATTTTTCTGCGGCGGCGAGCTACCGAATCTCCGGGGCCTTTGGCCTGTTGTCTTCCGCGCGGCTTGCTGTAGTGGCAGAAGAGGCCGGTACGCCGGTTCTTCACGAGATGCGGCGGCTGGTTTCCAGTATGGGAGGCCTGCGTGGTCAGGTGTCTCCCGGCGACCTGCCGGCCGTGCAGCGGTTCGTCGATGACGTTCCTGTCTTGGACGACCCTGTGAGTCCTATCTACTTCTCCTGCACTGCTGCCATGATCGCTGCCGACTCCATGATGGAACGTTCGGATTCCCCAGAACGTTTGGCTTGGCGCCTGTCGAGTAATGCGATGAATGCCTGGGACAGTTGTGACCGCATTCTGCGGCGGACGCCCAAGGTGGCTAATCGCCTGTATGAAGAGATGGGGGCCACCCTGAGGGAGAAGGAGGAGGATATGCAAAGGGACGTGTTGCGTCGCCTGGCAAATGCTCCCGATGTCGGAGAGGTCTATTCGGCTATGCTGCGGACCGTAGAAGCCGATCAGGCATATATGAAACCGATTGCAATCACTCTTTCTCGGAACGCTGGCTGGTGATTCCATTGCCATGTTGGTTTGTGGGCCCGGCAAGGCATAGGCCCGGCCGAGACGGGGTGGCGCCGTGAGGCGGCGCTTCGGGGTCGCATCGGCGGTCACGGTCCTGGCACCGTTGACGGCCTGCACGGTGGCCGCCGGCGGCGGCTCCTCCGACCATGGCCTGAAGCGCCCCCCCGAGCCCAGCCCCGCCGCCACCGTCGGCGGGCTCAAGGCCGCCGCCCTGTCCGGGGCGGACGTCGCCGGGTTCACCGTCAAGGTGCCCGGCGACGGGGCGGCGCCCCGGCGGGAGGACGTGGCGGCCGAGGAGCGGTGCGCCCCCGTGGCGTTCGGCCTCGTCGGCGCGGTCGTCGGGAAGGCGGAGGAGACTGTGACCCGGCAGGTGGTCGATGCCAAGGGCGCGGCTACGACCGTGACCCTCGGGGCGTACGAGAAGGACGGGGCTCAGCAGGCGATGACCGAGCTGAGCGATGCCGTCGAAGCGTGCGCCAAGGGGTTCGACGTCAGCGTCAAGGGCGAGAGGCAGCGGGTCACCAAGGTGGACCGGGAGCTCGCTCCCCAGGGGGCCGAGCAGGCGATGGCTTTCGGCATCACCACCGACAAGGGCACGGTGAAGCTGGTGGTCGCCCGCAAGGGCGGCGCCCTCGGCTACTTCACCGCCCCGGTGCTGCCTCAGGCGGTCGTCGACGCGCAGCTCGTCAAGCTGGGCTGAGCCCTCGGCGCCAACTCGCACCACAACAGCTTGCCGTTCCGGCCGAACAGGTCGTCCCCCAGCGGATAACCGCCCCAGTTGTCCGCGTACGTATGCACCAGCCACAGCCCGCGCCCGCTGTCCGCGTCTGACGGAGCGGGGGCGGGCTGTCGCATGCCCGGAGGCCGGTCGAAGGGTGCGGGGATGTGGGGGTTGGTGTCCCACACGCTGATCCGTAGCCACCCCTCCTCCATGCGCCGCAGCCGCAGCGTCGCCGGGCCATCGGAGTGGCGGTAGGCATTGGTGACCAGCTCGCACGCCACCAGCTCGGCGGTGTCCGTGAGTTCGTCCATGCCGTGACCGGCGAGCACCGCCCGCAGGGTCATCCGGGCCACGCGTGGTGCGCGGGGGTTGTGGGGAATCTGGAGGAGGTACGACCACGGGGCATGCGGGGATACGGTGTCCACGGAAGTCTCCAGTGGGGAGGTGGGGTTGATCACTCGACGACGGGACCGCGCGGTGGCCTTGCCGCGGGACGCGGTGCGCTTCCGCTGTGCAGGTCGGGCCAGTTGAGTGGCTTGAGTCACACCGTAGGGCAGTCGCTGATATACCTACTAGCGATTCGCTAAGAACTATCTCAACTACCCACCTGTGGGTGACACATCGGTACGGATGTGTGAGGAGAACGGAGAACCGTGGCGCCCAGCACCACCCCCACGCTCCGCCAGCAGCGACTTGGCACGGAGCTGCGCAAGCTGCGGGAGCAGGCCGGACTCACGTCGACCGGCGCCGCCCAGCTGCTCGGCGTCAACCAGGCGCGTATCAGCAGCATCGAGTCGGGCCGCTACGCGGTGAGCGCCGAACGTGTACGCGCCTTCGCCCGCACGTACGCGTGCACCGACGAGGCGCTGATAGAGGCACTGTGCGGCATGACGGGTGGCCGCACTCGGGGGTGGTGGGACGCGTATCGGGAGCACCTTCCCGCCCGGTTGGTCGACGTCGCCGAACTCGAGCACCACGCGACCGAGTTGCGTGTCGCGCTGGTAATCCACATCCCGGCGCTCCTGCAGACGGCCGACCACGCGCGGGCGCTGTTCAGCGAGGTCGTCCCACCCTTCTTGCCGTACGAGGCGGAACACCGCCTCTCCCATCGCATCAAGCGTCAGGCCGTGCTCCACCGGGACCCGCCCATCCCGTACACCGCCCTCATTCACGAAGCCGCGCTGCGAATGGGATTCGGCGGTTCGAAAGTCGCCCGCGCACAGCTCCAGCACATCATCGACATGAGCGAGCGTGACAACGTCACGGTCCGCGTGCTTCCGTTCGGCAGTGGCGCGTTCCCGGGAACCGGGCAGTCCATCGACTATGCGTACGGCCCTGTGTCACAGCTCGACACCGTGCAGGTCGACACCCACTTCGGGTGTGAGTTCGTCGACGCGGAAGCTCAGCTCGTCAAGTTCCGGTCCGTTCTCGACCGCATGGAGGCGGCGAGCCTCAAGCCGGCGGAGACACGGGACTTCATCCATCGGCTGGCCCACGAGGTCTGAGAGGAAGTCACACGTGCACGCGTACCAGTGGCGGAAGTCGTCCTACAGCGGTGACGGTACGAACTGCGTCTGCCTCGCCACCGCCCCCGACGGCACCGTCCTGCTCCGCGACAGCAAGGCGCCGGCGCGGCTCGTCGCCGCGAGTGCCGAGGCCGTGAGCCGGTTCGTGGGGGCGGTCGCGGCGGGGTGGTTCGACGGGCCGCGCGCGCGTTTGTGATCACGCTGCCATCACGGAGGCGTTTCATGTCGTGCACACGCAATCACCGCAGCTCCACGCGCGCCTAGTGTTGACGCAGTCGCGACAAGCGGCACCCCCACCCAGCGAAAGCAGCGTCATGCGAAGCACTCTCGTCCGCCGTACCGCCGTCGCCGCCGCCGCGGTCTCCCTGGCCGTGCTGGCCACCGCCTGCAGCGGATCGGCCGAGAAGGGCGGGGACGCGGGGCAGAAGGGCGACAAGGGGAAGGCGTCCGCCTCCGCCGAGGCTCCCGGAGGCGAGGGGGCCGGCGTCAAGGCGCCGTCCTCCGCGGAGTTGGAGAAGCTCGCGCTCGCCGAGGGGGACGTGAAGCTGCACGAGGTGAAGAAGTCGACCGCAGCCGAAAAGATCACGGCCGCCGAGATCCAGACCGACAAGCCGGAGTGCGTCGCCGTCGCCCGCGCTGTGGCCGGCGTGGCGCAGGGTCAGCCCGTGGGGACCGCCGAGGCGCGGCGGGTGAACGAGAAGCCCGAGAAGAACAAGAAGGCAGTCGAGGCGGGTGACGTCATGGCGGCGTTCGACCTGACGACCACGCAGGTCGTCCTCGGCTCGTACGACGGCAAGGGCGCCGAGGGCGCCTTCGCGGCGCTGCGCACGGCGGCGGCCGACTGCGCGGGCGGGTTCACCACCACCTGGAAGGGCGAGCAGTCGAAGGTGACCAAGGTCACCGAGGTCAAGGCCGCCGGTGGCGACGAGGCCGCGGCCTGGGACGTCGCCGTCGACCAGGAGGGCGAGACGGTGACGTACAAGATCGCCGCCGTGCGCAAGGGCGCCGTGATCGGCTCCTTCTCCTCGTTCAACCTCATCAGCTCGCAGGGCAAGGACTTCCCGCTGCCCTCCGCCGTCATCGAGGCGCAGGTCGCCAAGCTCGGCTGACCGGACGGGACGGGGTCTCAGGAGGCCTCCCGGTAGACGTGCGGGGCCACCCCCGTCACCTTGCGGAACACGCGGCTGAAGTACGCGCGGTCGTGGAAACCGACCGCGCGTGCCACCGCCTGCACGCTGTCGTCGCTCTGCCGCAGTCGCTCCTTCGCGCGCCGGACGCGCAGGCGGGTGAGGTAGTCCCAGAGCGTCAGGCCCAGTTCGCGGTGGAAGAGCCGGCCGAGGTGGTTCTCGCTCACGCCCGCCCGCTCGGCGATCTGCCGGCGGGACAGCGGCCTGCGGTAGTGCTGCTCGATGTGCGCGAGCGCGTGGCGGACCGGGGCGTGGGAGCGCAGGGCCGCCGGGTCGGTCCGCGCCGTCATGGTGGTCAGCAGCGCGGTGAGCTCGTCGTCGGTGAGGATGTCCCGGCCCAGCAGCACCAGCGCCGGGTACGGCTCCGCCCGGCGTACGTCGTCGGCGGTGAAGCCGTGGCCGCTGAGCATCAGCACCGGGACGACCGGCGGGTGCGGGCGGCCCGCAGCCGTCTCGTACACGCGCTCCACGACGGCGAAGCCGTCCATGTCCGGCAGCTCCCGGTCCACGACCAGCAGGCACGGCAGCTCCTCCGCCACGAGCGCCGCGGCCGCCGTGCCGTCCGCGGCGGTCCGGACCGTACGACCCGGCAGCACGCCGGTCAGCAGCCGCCGCAGCCGGTCCCGGTCCGCCGCGTGGCCGCCGGCGACGAGGACCGGCTCGGCCGGACCGGACGGGCGCAGGCCCCGAAGTGCCTCGGCCAGGTCGCGCCCCTGGACGGGCCCGTACAGCAGGAACGGCACGTGCCGGCACGCCGGATGGTCGTGCAGCCGCTGCACCGGGGCCCACTCGGGCGGGCGGGCGCGGGCGACGTCCCAGGCGATGGCGGTCGGGGGCCGGCGGGCCAGCAGCGAGGCGAGGTCCTCGTCGGCGGGCAGCTGCCGGGCCGCGAGGCCGTGGCGACGCGCGATCTCGGCGACCTCGCGGGGCGGCGGCCCGGCTCCGGCGACCAGCAGGGTGCCACCGCCGTCGGGCGCGGACCCGGACGGCGGACCGGAGGCGGGCGGGCCCGCGGCGTCCGCCGGAGTCGGCAGCGGCAGCTCCAGGCGGAGCCCGCGGCGGCCGGGCGCGCGGCACACGGTGACGCTGCCGCCGTGCAGCACGGCGAGGCGGCGCGCGACCGCGAGGCTCAGCCGGGTCCCGGGGGCGTCGGAGGCGAACGGCTCGAAGAGGCGCTCGGCGTCGCCGTCCGGCACGGCCAGGCCCGGGCCCGTGATCCGGATCAGCAGGTGGGGCGGGCGTACGCGGGCCGCGAGCGTCAGCGGGCCTTCGGTCTCTCCGAGCGCGGCGGCGGCCGCCAGCAGGTTGCGCAGGATCTGGCCCAGCCGCGGCCCGTCGGCACAAATGGCGGGAAGCCGGCGGGGCAGGTGTAAGCGCACCCGGCGGTCCCCGGCCGCCGCGCCGCACGCCTCGGTGAGCAGCGGGCGCGGATCGAGCAGCCGCCGGGACAGGTCGAGCGCGTCGATCTCGGAACGGGACAGGTCCAGCAGGTCGTCGATGAGGCGCAGCAGCCGGGCCGCGTCGGCGTGCGCCGTGCGCAGGGCAGCAGCAGAAACGGCGGCGGCCGGGCCGTGCCCGTCACCGGCCCGCGCGCCCGTACCCGTGTGGCGCAGGATCGTTTCCACCGGGGTGCGCAGCTCGTCCGTCGCGTTGTCGAGCAGCCGCGTCTTGAGCCGGTTCGCCCGCTCGGCGGCGTCCCTGGCCCGCCGTACCTCGTCGAAGAGCCGGATGCCTTTGAGTGCCGCGCTGATCTGATCGCCCAGCGCCCGGTACAGCGGCCCGCGGTGTGCCGCGCCCGGTCCGCCGTCGTCCGCGTCGCCGCCACCCGCGTCGAACAGGACGTAACCCAGCTGCTCGTCGCCGATGTGCAACGGCTCGGCGACCACGGTGAAGCGGGGGCCGGGCGGCGGGAGGAGGGCGGCGCCGGGCTCGTCCCCGTACAGCACCAGGCGGCAGGACGGGATGCCCATGCCGGGCAGGTGTCGGGTCAGCGCGTCGGTCAGGGTTTCCGCGTCGACGGCCGTGGTGAGCGCGGTGCCCAGTTCCCGCAGCCGCCGCGCCTCCTGCTCCTTCGCCCACCGCTCGTACTCCAGCAGCCGCCGCGACTTGTCGGCGACCATCAGCCGCGCCTGCCCGAACAGCCGCTCGCCGCGCGCCCGGACGGCGGGCGGCAGGGCGGGGATGGCGAGGTCGCGGGCCCGCAGCAGGGCGGCGTCCCACGCCGAGGCGTCGTCGGGGGTCCGCACCTCCGCGCCGATCAGGTCCTCCAGCAGGGACAGGAAGCCGACGCCGGCCGTATCCAGGTGCATCTCCGCGTGGAAGGCGGCGGCCAGGTCCCCGGAGGCCGCGGGCAGCCCGGCGAACGGATCGCCCCGCCCGGTGGCAGCCGCCGCCGGCACCCCCTGCGCCACCAGCGGTGAGTGGCAACCGCACGAGCGGCGCGTCACCAGGGTGCCCGGCACCACGCTCCGGGCGGGCGGCCGGGTGGAGCGCAACCGGGCCATCAGGGTGTCGACGGCGAGGGCGCCCAGTTCGGCGAAGGGCAGGGCCACCGAGGTCAGGGGCGGGTCGGACAGCCTCGCTTCGGGGGAGTCGTTGAAGCCGGTGACCGCCACGTCCCCGGGCACCCGTACGCCCCGCTCGGTCAGGCTGCGCAGCGCGTCGGCGGCCAGCACGTCGCTGCACGCCACGATCGCGTCGAAGTCCCGGCCGGGCCGCAGCCCGCGCACGTCGAGCAGCACGCGCAGCGCGGAGCCCCCCGCACCCCCGCCGAAGTCGGCGGCCGCGGCCACCAGGGACCGGTCCACGGGGATGCGGTGCCGGGCCATGGCGTGGGTGTACGCGCGGTACCGGTCGAGGGAGACCGGGTGGGTCAGCGGGCCGCGGATGCAGGCGATCCGGCGGTGGCCGTGCGTCTCGACGAGGTGCCCGACGGCCTCCCGCATGCCCGCATGGCTGTCGAGCAGCAGCGTCTCGTGGCCCGCGAGGCCCTGGTTGAGGCTGACGACCGGGAGCCCGGCCAGCCGGTCGGCGAAGCGTGCGGCCTCCTCGCCCCCGGCGGGCAGGCCGAGGGTGGAGGTCCAGCAGATGAGACCGTCCAGCCGGGCCGACCGGGCCGTGTCGATCAGCTCGTCGATCAGCTCGTACAGGGCGTTGCGCGGCGATCCGCCCGGTCGCAGCGGGCCGCCGGGCAGGCACACCAGGTTGGCGTCGTTGCGCTCCGCCGCCGCGAGGACCCCGGACCACAGGGTGGCGCCGACACCCAGGTGGATGTTGGCGGTGACCAGGCCCAGGGTGGGGCGCTCCGCCGCGCGTTCCGCCATGGGCACCTCGCTCGTCCGGGAGGGGAGCCGTGCTTGCCAGGGCCCGGACGATAGTGGGGGGTCCGGGCCCCGGCAAGGGCCGTCACGGGCCGGCGAGGCCGGCGGCGGCGTCAGATCTTGCCGACGCCCGCGCCCGCCATGACGATCGACTTCACGCTCGACGCGCTGTCGGCCGTGTAGCCGTACGGGATCGCCTTCACGGTGCCGCCGGTCTGCCCGGTGCCCGAGTTGACGAAGTGGTTGTTCTTCGCCGCCAGGGCGCCGGGGTCGGAGTCGCCCTCACCGAGGTGGAACGGGTCCTCGGTGTTCTCGAAGTAGTTGGCCTCGACGAGCACGCCCGCGTTCTCGGTGGAGGCCACGCCGTAGTCGCCGATGTTGCTGAAGTAGTTGTTCAGCACGTGCACCGGGTTGCCGAACCGGACGCGCGGGTTGCGCTGCGTCGTCCCGTCGAACCAGTTGTGGACGTACGTCACCCGCAGCTTGCCGCTGTCCTGGCTGCCGTTGCTGTCGGAGTGGCCGAGCAGCATGTTCTTGTTCTGGTGGTGCGTACGGTTCCACGACACGGTGACGTAGTCGGAGGCGCGCTTGATGTCGATGCCGCCGTCGTACGCGCCGGAGACGTCGTTGTGGTCGATCCAGACCTTCGTCGACTCCTGGACGTTGATGGCGTCGTCGTTGGAGCCGGTGAAGGTCAGGTTCCGGATGATGACGTTGGAGACGCCGCTGACGTTGAGGCCACTGCCGGTGATCCGGCCCGCGGTGCCCACGCCGACGACCGTCTTGTTGGACGCGACCTTCGTCATGGAGCTCAGCGAGATGGTGCCGTTGACCCGTACCGTCACCGGGTCCGTCCGCTGTACGGCGGCGATGAAGGCGGAGGCGTTGGACACCTCGACGGTGGCGCCGCCCGCGCCGCCCGTCGTCCCGGCGCCGAAGCCGATGGGGGCGGCGGCGGCCGCCGTGGTGGGGTCCTGCCCGGCGGCGGCCGGCTCGGCCGCTCCGCTGCTCCAGGCGGTGGTGCCGGTGAGGGCCACGGCGGCCGCGACCGCGGTGGCCGCGCCGGCCAGCTTGTACCGTGCGCTCGTCCTGCGCATGGGAACTCCGTCCATGGGGGATGGGGATGCGAGAGCTCGTGAGGGGGGTGCGGTACGTACCGGGGCCGCGCGGCCGGCTCGGTCACGATGCTAGGGCGGGCGCCGTGGACGATCGGGAGCCCCATGTGGACTATTGCGCGCGGCCGCCCGCTCCTCGACCGCGGCGGACCCCTCCCTGAACCCTGTTAGGGTGACGTGCGCTCGTCAAGAACGGGCCCTTCCCGCACTCACACTTTCAACGGGGGGTTGAACGTGAAGCTTCGTCATGTCCGCGCGGTCGCCGTCTTCGGCATCGTCCTCGTCACCCTGACCGGCGCGCGCGGCTCGCACGGCGGCTCCTGCGGCGGCAGCAGTAGCAGCAGCAGTAGTAGCAGCAGCGACGGCGGCAGCAGCACCAGCGGCGGTTACGACGGTTCCACCGACTCCACCTCGGGCTCGACGTCCGGCTCCAGCAACGGCGACACCGATGTCACCATCACCACCGGCGGCACCTCGACGAGCGGCAGCAGCGGCGGCGGCAGCAAGGGCAAGGCCGGCGACGACAAGGGCGTCTCCATCACCGAGTGCTACTACGACCCGAGCCGCGGCATCGTGGCGCGGGTCAGCGCCCACAACACCAGCACCTCGGAGCAGTACACCTACAAGTTCCAGGTCCGCTTCACCGACCCGGAGCGCAACGACCTCGGCACCCGGGACTCCATGATCCCGTGGGTCCAGCCCGGCAAGCTCGAGAAGACCGACATCGCCGCCCCCTACTGGGCCAAGGACGGCGACGGCAGCGGCGGCACGTGCGAGCTCGTCAGCGTCAGCCGCACCACGCTCTGATCCTTCTCGTGCGGCGGCGCGCCAACACGGCCGGCGCCGCCGCACGCTCCTACGCGTCCCGCCGCTTCAGCACCGCGTACCCGCCGGCCAGCGCCGCCGCCACCCACAGCAGCATGATGCCGAGCCCGCCCCACGGGCCGTACGGCGCCGGATCGCTGCCCATCGCGCCCGGGACCACCTGCATGATCGTGGATCCCGCCTGGTCGGGGAAGTACTCCGCCACCTCCTTCGCCTTCGGCACGGCCGACAGGATCTGGGAGATGAGGAAGAAGAACGGCACCAGGATGCCCAGCGACAGCACCGTCGAGCGCAGCATCGCCGCCACGCCCATCGAGAACACCGCCATCAGGCCCATGTAGAGGCCGCCGCCGACCACGGCGCGCAGGACGTTCTCCTCACCGATGCTCGTGCGGTGCTCGCCCAGCAGGGCCTGGCCCAGGAAGAAGGAGAGGAAGCTCGTCAGCAGGCCGACGGCCAGCGCGAGCACGCCCGCCACCGCGATCTTGCCGAAGAGGAACGTGCCGCGCCGGGGCACGGCCGCCAGCGAGGTGCGGATCATGCCGGTGCTGTACTCGGTGCCGACGACCAGGACCCCGAACACCACCATCGCCAGCTGGCCCAGCAGCATGCCGGAGAAGCTGACCACGGTCGGGTCGAACGTCGCCTGCTCGATGGGCGGCATGTCGTCGAAGGTGGCCTTCACCAGCGCGCTGAGCGCCGCGCCCAGCGCGACCGTCACGACGAGCGCGCTTGCCAGCGTCCAGACCGTCGACGCGACCGTACGGATCTTGGTCCATTCGGAGCGCAGGACCGCGGGGACGGATGTCATGTCGTCAGACCTCCCTCGGGGCCCACTGGGGGGCGTCCGCGGCGTGCGCGTGGTACTCCACCGCCGCCGCCGTCATCTGCATGAACGCCTCTTCGAGCGAGGCCCGCTGCGCGCTCAGCTCGTGCAGCGTGATCCCGTGCCGGGCCGCCAGCTCGCCGATCTCCTCCGTCGTCGTGCCGTCGACCTCCAGCGTGCCGCCCGCCGTCTCGGTCGCCGTCAGACCGGCGCCCAGCAGGGCGTCGCGGAGCTCCGCGCGCTGCGGGGAGCGCACCCGGACGTAACTCCGGGAGTTCTGGTGGATGAAATCCGCCATCGACGTGTCGGCGAGCAGCTTGCCCTGCCCGATCACGATCAAGTGGTCGGCGGTCAGCGCCATTTCACTCATCAGATGGCTGGAGACGAAGATCGTCCGCCCCTCGGCGGCCAGCGTCTTCATCAGATTGCGGATCCAGTGAATTCCCTCGGGGTCCAGACCATTGACGGGTTCGTCGAAGAGGAGAACTTGTGGATCACCCAGCAGCGCAGCGGCGATTCCCAGCCGTTGGCCCATTCCCATCGAGAAACCTTTCGGTTTCTTCTTGGCCACGGCGGTGAGTCCCACAAGATCGAGAACTTCGCCCACCCGGCGCTCCGGAATGCGATTGGACTGGGCCAGGCACAGGAGGTTGTTGTGCGCGCTGCGCCCGCCGTGCATGGCCCTCGACTCCAGCAGCGCGCCGATGTGCTTCAGCGGCTCGTCCAGGTCCCGGTAGTGCTTGCCGTCGATCCGGACCGTACCGCTCGTCGGATGGTCCAGACCGAGCATCATCCGCATGGTGGTCGACTTGCCGGCGCCGTTCGGCCCGAGGAAGCCCGTCACCACGCCGGGGCGCACCCGGAAGGAGAGATGGTCGACCGCCGTCTTCGTACCGAACCGTTTCGTCAGCCCCTCGAGCTCGATCATCCGACCACGCTACGAGCGCACGAAGCCCCCCGCCACCGGTACGCGCCGGAAAGTCGGGGGGCCGAGTGGAGCAGTGCGCTCAGGGGTCAGCGGGCCTGCTGCGCCGGGACGCCGCGCGAGACCGGCTCGTCGTCGACCGGGGAACCCGCCGCGGCCACCGCCGCGCCGGTCAGCGTGGCCAGCATCTCGCGGACGTTGGTCAGCTGGGCGTTGATGGAGTCGCGACGGTTCGTCAGCGCCGCCAGCTCGCGCTCCGATTCGCTGCGGATGCGGTCCGCCTTGGCGTTCGCGTCGGCCACGATGTCCTCGGCCTGGCGCTGCGCGGTCTCCACCGTCTGGCGGGCCCGGCGCTCCGCGTCCGTACGCAGCTTCTCCGCCTCCAGGCGCAGCTGCTCCGCCCGGTGCTCGATCTCGGCGAGGCGCTTCTCCGCCTTGGCCTGACGGGCGGCCAGGTCGCGCTCGGACTGCTCGCGCCGCTTGGCGAGGTTCGTCTCGAAGTCGGCGGCGGCCTGCGCGGCCTTCGCACGGGTCTCCTCGAAGAGGGCGTCCGCCTCCTCGCGCTTGGACTGCGCGTCCTTCTGCGCCTCGGCGCGCAGCGTGTTCGCCTCGCTCTGGGCCTTCTCGACGATCCGGACGCCCTCGTCCTCGGCCTTCGTCTTGCGCTCGGCGGCGAACGCCTCGGCGTCGTTGCGCACCTGCTGCGCGGCCGCCTCGGCCAGCTCGCGGTGCTGCTCGGCGGCGCGACGGGCCTCCTCACGCAGGTCCTTCGCCTCCTCCTCGGCCAGACGGAGGATCTTCTCGACACGGGCACCGAGCCCGGCGTACGACGGCTCGGCGTCGCTGACCTGGGCCTGGGCGTTCTGGGTCTCGAGGTGGAGTTCCTCGATGCGCTTTTCCAGAGAGGTGATACGGGCCAGAGCACTGTCTCGGTCGGCGACGAGCTTGGTAATGCGGTCGTCCACCTGACCGCGGTCGTAACCACGCCGCACGAGCTCGAAGCCGAAGGGGGAGGAAGTGTCGCTCATGGGGTTCCTGTCGAATGAGACCGGTGAGGTGTTAGGGGGAATCCTAGGGGCCGATGCGGCGTGTCTTCGAGCGGATGCCCGTTCAAACTACAGAATGTCCAGCCTTTTGAGTGGCTTAACCGTCGGATGACTTGCTACTCGAACGGGTAACCCCGGCCGCCGCACCCGCCTTGGCTCCGCTGTCCTTCGTACCCCCTGACGGCGCTTCGAACGACTCGAGTGCCTCCAATACGTCCTGAACGCGCGAAATCTCCGCCTGAATGTCCTCGCGCCTGCGCACCAGAACCTCCAGTTCCCGCTTCCCTTCCGAGATCATCTTCTCGGCCTCGCGCTCCGCGTCCGCCTTGATCTTTTCGGCCTGACGGGTGAGCTCGGCCTTCTTCTGCTCGGCCTCCTTGAGCAGCCCTTCCGCCTTCTTCACCGCGGAGATACGGACCTTCGCGGCCTCCGAATTGGCGTCGGACAGCAGCTGCTTGGCCTTCTCCTCTGCCTCGGCGCGCTGCTCGGTGGCCGCCTTGACCAGTTTGTCCACCCGTTCGCCCGCCGACTTCATCTGTTCGGCGGCCTCCCGGCGGGCCCGTTCGTGCAGCTCCTCGATCTCCGACTCGGTCCGGGAGCGCAGCTCCTCCGTGCGCTCCCTTATGGCCGTGGCGTCACCGCGCGCCTCGCGCAGCAGCTCGTCCGCGTCCGTCCGGGCCTTCTCCACGAGGGTGTTGCCCTCGACGGTCGCCGCGGAGACGATCCGCTCGGCCTCCTTGCGCGCCACGCCCACCATCGTGTCGGCCTGCGCCTCGGCCTCGGCGGTGGCGCGCAGCGCCTCCTCCTGGGCCTTCGCGACGAGCTGGTCCGCCTGCTCGGCCGCGTCCGCGCGGCGCTTCGCCGCCGCCTCGCGCGCCTCGTCGACCACCCGGTCGGCCTCGGCCCGCGCCTCGGCGCGCATCCGCTCGGCGGCCGCCTCCGACTCCGCGCGGTGCCGCTCGGCCTCCGCCCGCATGCGCTCGGCCGCCTGCTGCGCCGAACCCACCGTCTCGGCCGCCTCGGCACGCAGCCGCTCCGCCTCGCCGGTCGCCTCGTCGCGTACGCGCGCGGCCTCGCGCTCCGCGTCGGCACGCAGCCGCTCGGACGCCGCCGTGGCCTCCGCGACCAGCCGCTCCGCCTCCGCCGTCGCCTCCGCGACCAGCCGCTCGGCGCGCTCGGCCGTCTCCGCGCCGATGCGCTCCGCCTCCGCGGTGGCCTCGCCGATGAGCTGGTCCGCCTGGGCGGCCGCGTCGGCGCGCCGCTTGTCGGCGGCCTTGCGGGCCTCGTCGAGGACCTGCTCGCCGTCCGCGCGGGCGGCGGCGCGCAGCGCCTCGGCCTGCGCCTCGCCCTCCGCCTTGACCTGCTCGGCCTCGGTGCGCAGCCGCGCCGCGTCCTGCTCGGCGGTCGTCAGCAGCTCGGCCGCCTCCGCCGTCATCCGCTCGGCCTCGCCCGTCGCCTCGCTCACCAGCCGGTCCGCCTGCGTGGCGGCCTCCGACCGGATGCGGTTGGCGTCCTCGCGGGCCTGCGCGCGCGTCCGCGCCGCGTCCTGCTCGGCCGACGCGAGCGAGTCCGACGCCTCCGTCCGCACCCGCTGGGCGTACTCCGCGGTGTCCTTCTTCAGCCGCTCCGACTCGGTGATGGCGTCCGCCATCGTCCGCTCGGCCAGCACCTTGGCGGCGTCCGTCTCCTCCTGCGTCCGGGCGCGCAGCTGCGCCGCGTCCTCGGCGGCCCGCTCCCGCTCCGCGTACGCGTCGGCGCGGACCCGGTCCGCCTCCTCCTGCGCCTCGGTGCGGGTGCGCTCCGCCGCGTGCTCGGCGGCCGACCGCAGCCCGGCGATCTCCTCCTCGGCCTGCTCCTGGAGCCCGGCGACCGAGTCGCGCACCTGCTGCGCGGTCTGCTCGGCGGCGGCGACCATCTCGGTGGCCCGCCGGTCCGCCTCCTCCACCAGCCGCTGCGCCTCGGTCTGCGCCTCCTCGACGCGCTTGCGCGCCGACGCCAGCAGCTCCTCGCTCTGCTCGCGGGCCCGCTGCCGCTCCTGGTCGGCCTCCGCGCGGGCCGAACCGAGGGTCTCCTCCGCCTCGCGGCGGCGCCGGTTCGCCTCCTCCTGCGCGGCGGCCAGCTCCTCGGCGGCCTCCGCCGTGACCCGCTCGGCCGCGGCCTGCGCCTCGGCACGGACCCGGTCCGCCGACTCCTGCGCCTCGCTCTTGAGCCGCTCCGCCTCCGCGGCGGCCTCGGAACGCAGCAGCACCGCGGCGTTCTCCGCCTCCGCACGGGCGGCCGACGCGTCCGACGCCGCCTCCGTACGCAGCCGCTCGGCCTCCTGCTCGGCCTGCGCCTGGAGCGTACGGATCCGCTCGGCGGCCTCCGCGCGCTGCCGCTCCGCCTCCTCGGCGGCCTCCCGGCGCAGCCGCTCGGCGTCCGCCCGCGCGTCGGTCAGCGCCTGCTCGGCGGCCGTGAGGCGCGCCTCCGCCTCCGCGTGCAGCTGGGACAGCTCCTCGGCCGCCTCCGCCTGCCGGGCCGCGATGCCCCGCTCGGTCTCCTCGCGCAGCGCGGCGGCGGCCTCATCGGCCGCGGTCCGCACCGACTCGGCCTGCTCCTCGGCCTCGCCGCGCAGCTGGTCGGCCTCCTCGCGGGTGCGCTCCAGCGCCTCCTCGGCCTGCTTGCGCAGGGCCGCCGCCCGCTCGGTCGCCTCCGCGCGCAGCCGCTCGGTCTCGGCGGCCGCCGCCGTGCGCAGCTCGTCCGCGTCCGCCTTCGCCTTGGTCAGCAGCTCCTCGGCGGTCTTCGCCGCCTCCTCGATCTGCTGGACGGCCTCGCGCCGCGCCTCGCCCCGGATCCGCTCGCCCTCGGCGATGGCGTCGGCCCGCAGCTGCTCGGCCTCGCCGCGCAGCCGGCGCGCCTCCTCCTGGAGCTCGACCGTCTTGGCGCGGTACTCCGCGGTGTCGTCCTTCGCCGCGCCCTTGAGCTGCTCGGCCGTGTCGTGCGCCTGGGCCCGCAGCCGGTCCGCCTCGGCCTCGGCCTCGCGGCGGATCCGCTCGGCCTCCTCGGACGCCTTGCGGGTGGTCTCGCTCGCGTCCTCGGACGCCTTGGACAGGACCTCCTCGGCGGTACGCGCCGCCTTGGCGAGCTGCGCCGCCGAGTCCTCCGCCGCCTTCGTCCGGGCCTTCTCGGCGGCCTCCGCGACGAGCTTCTCGGCCGCCGCGCGCGCGTCGGCGAGCGCCTGCTCGGCCTCCGCCTTGAGCGCCTCGGACTCCTTCGTCGCCTCCGCGACCAGCCGGGCGATCTCCGCCTTCGCCGTACGCGTCCGCTGCTCGGTCTCCGACTCGGCGGTCGACAGCCGCTTGGCCGCCGCCTCCCGCGCCTCCGTGACGACCTTGTCCGCCTCGGCGCGGGCCTCGCGCAGCCGCTCGTCGGCCTCCTGGAGCCGCTGCTCGGCCGCCCGGCTCAGCTCGGTCGCCTGCTGGCGGGCCTGCTCCGACTCGGCGCTCGTGGCGCTGCGCAGCTGCTCGGCGTGGCTGGTGGCCTCCGCGGCCTGCGTGGAGGCGGCGTTCAGCAGCCGCTCGGCGTCCTTGCGGGCGCGCAGCAGGATCGCTTCGGCCTCGGCGCGGGCGGTCTCCGTCTGGGAGCTGAGCCGCTGCCGGGCCTCCTCCGTGAGACGGGTCGCCTCGGCGCGGGCGGCCGCCAGGGACTGCTCGGCCTCCGCGCGGGACTCCTCCAGCAGGCGGCGGGCCTGCGCCTCGGTGCGGGCGCGCAGCTGCTCGGCCCACGCCACGTTCTCGTTGACGTGCGCCTCGACGGTCTGGCGGCGCTCCGCGAGCTCCTGGTCCAGCTGCTGGCGCCGCTGCACCGCCTCCGCGTGCAACTCCGCCTGGAGCCGGGCCTGGTGCTCGGCGTGCTCCTGGAGGATCCGCTGGGTCTGGGCGCGCGCCTCGCGCAGCTCGCGCTCGGCGTCCGAACGCAACTGCTCCGCCTGGATCTGGGCGTTGCGCAGCAGCTGCTCGGCCTGGTAGCCGATGTCCGCGCTGTCGTAGGCGGGCCGGGTGGCGATGGTGCGGCGCGCCTCGTGGAGCTTGGCGCGCAAGACCTCGACCTGGTAACCGAGGTCCTCGGCGTGCTGGACGGCCTTCTCCCGCTCGGTCTTCAGCCGGTCCATCTCGGCTTCGAACCGCGAAAGGTGGTCGTCAGCCCGGTGGCTCTCCTGGCGTTCGTAGCCCCGCACTGCGCGGTCCCATCCGTCCCCTGGTCGCAACTCTCTTGTACGAGCACCGTTCGCCGGCGAACGGCCCCCCGGGGAATGGTGTCAGACCACTGTCGGGGACGCGGCGCGGCCCCGGTCCGTCCCCGGCCCGGAGCCGCCCACTCTACCGGGCCGGGAATCCGGAGGTCAGTGCTCCGTTGAGGACCGGTCAGCGGACGTCACGAGTTCGGTCAGGACCCCGTGGCAGTCCTTGGGGTGCAGGAACGTGATCCGCGACCCCATGGAGCCGATGCGGGGCTCGTCGTACAGCACCCGCACCCCCTTCTCCCGGATCGCCGCGGCGTCGCCGTCCACGTCCGCCGTCCCGAAGGCGATGTGGTGGACGCCCTCGCCGTTCTTGGCCAGCCACTTGCCCACGGCCGAGTCCTCGCGGGTCGGCTCCAGCAGCTGGAGGTAGGAGGCGCCGCCGTCGGACGTCTCGTTGATCTTGAGCATGGCCTCACGTACGCCCTGCTCTTCGTTGACCTCGGTGTGGAAGACCTCGAACCCGTACGTGGCACGGTAGAACTCGACGGTCTTGTCGAGGTCGAAACAGGCGATCCCGATGTGGTCGATTCGCGTCAGCATGGGACCAGTGCAGCGCCGAAGGAGGTGGTTACGCAACGTGCGCGCGATCACACCGACTGCCCGATGACCGGGCCCGTACCGCTCAGTACATTGGCAGTAAACCCTCGTTCACTCCTCAGCCGCCGTGCTGGAAGGGGATCGTGCCTCATGTCTGGAACGACCGGTACCACCTCAGTCATCGTCGCGGGCGCACGCACGCCCATGGGCCGCCTGCTCGGCTCCCTGAAGTCCTTCTCGGGCGCGGACCTCGGCGGCTTCGCCATCAAGGCCGCGCTGGACCGTGCCGGCATCGGCGGCGACCAGGTGCAGTACGTGATCATGGGGCAGGTGCTCCAGGCCGGCGCCGGCCAGATCCCCGCCCGGCAGGCCGCCGTCAAGGCCGGCATCCCGATGAACGTCCCGGCGCTCACCATCAACAAGGTGTGCCTCTCCGGGCTCGACGCCATCGCGCTCGCCGACCAGCTGATCCGCGCCGGCGAGTTCGACGTGATCGTCGCCGGCGGCCAGGAGTCCATGACCAACGCGCCGCACCTGCTGCCCAAGTCCCGCGAGGGCTTCAAGTACGGCGCGATCGAGATGCTCGACGCCATGGCGTACGACGGCCTCACCGACTCCTTCGAGGGCATCGCCATGGGCGAGTCCACCGAGAAGCACAACGCGCGGCTCGGCATCGCCCGCGAGGCCCAGGATGAGATCGCCGCCCTCTCCCACCAGCGCGCCGCGGCCGCGCAGAAGAACGGCGTCTTCGAGGCCGAGATCACCCCCGTCGAGATCCCGCAGCGCAAGGGCGACCCGGTGATCTTCTCCAAGGACGAGGGCATCCGCGCCGAGACCACGGTCGAGTCGCTCGGCAAGCTGCGCCCCGCCTTCGCCAAGGACGGCACCATCACGGCCGGCTCCTCCTCGCAGATCTCCGACGGCGCCGCCGCCGTCGTCGTGATGAGCAAGGCCAAGGCCGAGGAGCTGGGCCTCGAGTGGATCGCCGAGATCGGCGCCCACGGCAATGTGGCCGGACCGGACAATTCGCTCCAGTCCCAGCCGTCCAACGCCATCGCCCACGCCCTGAAGAAGGAGGGCCTGGAGGTCTCCGACCTGGACCTGATCGAGATCAACGAGGCGTTCGCGGCGGTCGCCGTCCAGTCAATGAAGGACCTCGGCGTTACGCCCGAAAAGGTGAACGTCAACGGCGGCGCGATCGCCCTCGGGCACCCCATCGGCATGTCCGGTGCCCGCCTCGCCCTCCACCTGGCGCTGGAGCTCAAGCGCCGCGGCGGCGGGATCGGCGCGGCGGCGCTGTGCGGTGGCGGCGGTCAGGGCGACGCGCTGATCCTGCGCGTCCCCGGCAACGGCAAGTAAGGGAGTTGTGTAAGTGATGGTGGACGTCCCCGCACTGGTCGCCCAGGCACGGGAGGGCCGGCCGCGTGCCGTGGCCCGGCTGATCTCGCTCGTGGAGGGGGCGTCCCCGCAGCTCCGTGAGGTGATGGCGGCACTGGCCCCGCTGACGGGCCGGGCGTACGTCGTCGGCCTGACCGGCTCGCCCGGCGTCGGCAAGTCGACCTCGACGTCGGCGCTGGTCAGCGCGTACCGGCGGGCCGGGAAGCGGGTCGGCGTCCTCGCCGTCGACCCGTCCTCGCCCTTCAGCGGCGGCGCGCTCCTCGGTGACCGGGTGCGGATGTCCGAGCACGCGTCGGACCCGGGCGTCTACATCCGCTCCATGGCCACCCGCGGGCACCTCGGCGGGCTCGCGTGGGCCGCGCCGCAGGCGATCCGCGTCCTGGACGCGGCCGGGTGCGACGTCGTGCTGGTGGAGACCGTGGGCGTGGGCCAGTCGGAGGTCGAGATCGCCTCCCAGGCGGACACCTCGGTCGTGCTGCTCGCCCCCGGGATGGGCGACGGGATCCAGGCGGCGAAGGCCGGGATCCTGGAGATCGGTGACGTGTACGTCGTCAACAAGGCCGACCGCGACGGCGCCGACGCCACGGCCCGTGAGCTGAACCACATGCTGGGGCTCGGCGAGTCCCGCGGGCCCGGCGACTGGCGCCCGCCGATCGTCAAGACGGTGGCGGCCCGGGGTGAGGGCGTCGACGAGGTCGTCGAGGCGCTGGAGAAGCACCGCGCCTGGATGGAGGAGCGGGGCGTCCTCGCCGAGCGCCGCCGGGCACGGGCGGCGCACGAGGTCGAGACCATCGCCGTCACGGCCCTGCGCGAACGCATCGGCGACCTCCATGGCGACCGCCGCCTCTCCGCTCTCGCGGAGCGCATCGTGACGGGCGACCTCGACCCGTACGCGGCGGCCGACGAGCTGGTGGCGGGCCTGACGGGCCAGTAGGCCGGGGCTCGCGGCGTGACGGAGCCCCGGCCAAGGGCTCCGTCAGTCGTCCTGGTCCTGGCCCTGGCCCTCGTTCTGGTCGTCGTCCTGGCCCTGGTCGTCGTCCTGGTCCTGGTCCTGGGTGGCCTTCGCCGTCGTCGCGTCGACCGTCCACTCCTGGACCTTGCCGTCCTTCGTCAGCACCTCGACGTCCCACGTCGTGGCGCCGTCGTCGTCGAGGTCCAGCGAGACCACCGTCCCGTGGCCCGCGACCGACTTCAGGGCCTGCTCGGCGGTGACCTTCGGCGCGCTGTGCCGCGTCTGCGCCGGGGCCTCCTCGTCCGCCGCCGCGGCGAACGCCGCCGCCGTGCCGCCCGTCAGCAGGGCCGCCGCGGTGACGGTCGCGACGATCAGGTTGCGCTTCATGGAGTGGCCTCCCGTTGGTGGGTTGGTTCCTGCGGTACGGAAAACACCCTGCGCCCCGGCGGCTGAACGCAGCCTGAAGGTGCCTGAAGGTCTCTTCAGCTTCCGTTTGCGACCCTGAACCCATGCGCCTGTTGATCGTGGAGGACGAGAAGCGGCTCGCCCTGTCCCTCGCCGCCGGGCTCCGCGCCGAAGGGTTCGCCGTCGACGTCGTGCACGACGGACTCGAAGGGCTGCACCGCGCCGGCACCGGTTCGTACGACCTCGTCGTCCTCGACATTATGCTCCCGGGCATGAACGGCTACCGCGTCTGCGCGGCCCTGCGCGCCGCCGGGCACGACGTGCCGATCCTGATGCTGACCGCCAAGGACGGCGAGTACGACGAGGCCGAGGGGCTGGACACCGGCGCCGACGACTACCTGACCAAGCCGTTCTCGTACGTCGTGCTCGTGGCCCGCGTGAAGGCCCTGCTCCGGCGGCGCGGCCGCACCGCGTCGCCCGTGCTGCGGGCCGGCCCGCTCACCGTGGACACCGCGAGCCGCCGCGTACGGCTGGACGGCACCGAGGTGAGCCTGACGGCGAAGGAGTTCGCGGTGCTGGAGCAGCTCGCGACCCGGCCGGGCGAGGTGGTGTCGAAGGCGGAGATCCTGGAGCACGTGTGGGACTTCGCGTACGAGGGCGATCCGAACATCGTCGAGGTGTACGTCAGCGCCCTGCGCCGCAAGCTGGGCCAGGAGCTCATCACGACCGTGCGCGGCGCGGGCTACCGCCTGGAGGACCGGTGAGGCGCTCCCGGCTGAGGCACCCCTTGCGCTCCGTACGCGCCCGTACGGCCCTGGGCGCCACCCTCGTCGTCGCGGTCGCGCTCGCCGTCGCCGGGGTGGCGCTGCTGGCCGTGCTGCGCTCCCACCTCGTCGACCAGGCCGGGCTCCAGGCGGAGGTCTCCGCGCGCTCGGTCGCCGCCCAGATCGCCGGCGGCACGCCCTTCGGCCGGCTGGACCTGCCCGACGACACCGAGGAGCACCCGGTGCAGGTCGTGGACGAGGACGGCCGCGTCGTCGCCATCGGCGAGGACATCGAGGCGATCGGCGGGACGGCGAGCCCGGCGACCCGGGCCGTCCCCCCGGCCGCCCAGGACGGCGAGACGGAGACCGGCGAGGTCTCCGACGAGGCCGCGTACTCCACCGGCGACGTCACCGTGGACGGCGACACCGCCACCTACCGCTTCGCGGCCGTGAAGGCGTCCGGCCCGCAGGGCGAGGCCACCGTGTACGCGGGCGCCCCGCTGGTCACCGCGTCGGCGGCGGTCTCGGGCGTCCGCGGCGCGATGCTCGCCGCGCTCCCGGGCCTGCTGGTCGTCGTCGGGGGCGTGACGTGGCTGGTCACGCGGCGGGCGCTGCGGCCGGTGGAGGGCATCCGCCGCGAGATGGCGGCGATCACGGCCTCCGAGGACCTGTCGCGCCGGGTGCCCGAGCCGGGCACGCACGACGAGGTCGACCGGCTGGCCCGGACGACGAACGAGACGTTGGCCGCGCTGGAGGCGAGCGTGGAGCGGCAGCGGCGGTTCGTCGCGGACGCCTCGCACGAGCTGCGCAGCCCCATCGCCAGCCTGCGCACCCAGCTGGAGGTGGGCGCGGCCCACCCCGGGCTGCTGGACGTTCCGGGGGCCGTCGCCGACACCGTACGGCTCCAGCAGCTGGCGGCGGACCTGCTGCTGCTGGCGCGGCTGGACGCGGGGGAGCGGCCGGGGCGGACGCGCCTCGACCTCGCGGAGCTCGTACGGGAGGAGGTCGCGCGGCGGGCCGGCGACCGGGTGCCGGTGCGGGTGGAGGCGGCGGGGGAGGGCGTGGACGTCAGCGGGTCGCGGGGGCAGCTGGCGCGGGTGCTGGGCAACCTGCTGGACAACGCCCAGCGGCACGCGGCCACGCGGGTGACCGTGACCGTACGGCGGGAGGGGCGCGAGGCCGTCCTGGCCGTCGAGGACGACGGGCCGGGCGTGCCGGAGGCCGAGCGGGAGCGGATCTTCGAGCGGTTCGTCCGGCTGGACGACGCCCGCAGCCGCGACGAGGGCGGCGCGGGGCTCGGTCTCGCCATCGCCCGGGACGTCGCCACCGGGCACGGCGGCACCCTCGCGGTCCGCCGGTCCCCCTCCGGCGGAGCGCTGTTCGAGCTGCGGCTGCCGAGGACCGGCTAGGTCCGGCTAGGGCTTGCCGCGCAGACCGCGCAGCTGTTCCGCGATGGGGTGCAGGGAGGCGTGGAGCTGCTCCAGCGCGTCCGGGTTGAGCAGGTCGATGAAGTGCTTGCGCACCGACTCGACGTGGTGCGGCGCGACCTTGCGCATGGTCTCCATGCCCTGGTCGGTGAGGACCGCGTACAGCCCGCGCCGGTCGGACTCGCAGTTCTCCCGGCGGACCAGGCCCGCGTTCTCCATCCGGGTGATCTGGTGGGAGAGGCGGCTCTTGGACTGGAGCGTCGCCGCCGCCAGGTCGCTCATCCGCATGCGCCGTTCGAGGGACTCCGAGAGGTTCACCAGGATCTCGTAGTCGTTGATGGTCAGGCCGAACGGCTGGAGGTCCTTCTCCAACTGGTACGTCAGCAGCCTGTTGACGTCCAGATACGTACGCCAGGCGTGCTGCTCGGCATCGGTCAGCCAGGGGATGGCCGTCTCGGTCTCCATGTATGGATTCTACCTAAGAAGTTGAATGCTGGACGAAATGAGGGTCAGTGACGCCGGGCAACGCCGGCCCCCCGTCTCCGACGACTGAGTACCCCCACGAGAGGGGCGCAGACGTTCGAGGACGTCACACTCCGCAGACTACCGCTCACAGCCCGAAGCGACGCTGGAGGTCCCCCAGCTGACCGGGAAGGCGCGGTACGGACCCCTGCTGACCGTGGCCGGATCCATGCGCTGCGCCGCCGCCCGGAACCCCCGGCGCGTGGGGCACCGCCCCCGTCGCCGGCTCCGCCATCAGTGCTTCCGAGGACTGCAGCAGCACCGTGCCGGCCCCCACGAACTCGAACTGGTGCTCCTCGCCCGACGCGCCGCCGATCCCCGTCAGCTGCCGCAGCCCGCCCATGACCCCGCTCATGTAGCCGTGGTCGTAGTGGTGGCACGGCGACGGGCAGTCCGCCCAGCCGACCAGCGCCTGCGGGTCCACGCGCAGCGGCGGCTCCATGAAGACCACCGGCCCGTTGGACGCGGCCACGAACTTCCCCGTCCCGATGAGGGTGAGGAAGCCCGGCACGATCGACTGCTTCAGGGCGAGGCTCGGCTGGTAGGCCAGAAGGTTGCCGGCCCGGATGGTGAGGTTGCCCTCGTCCAGGTCGTACGAGTTCACGTCGAAGGCCCGGTCCGCCAGCAGCATCTTGCCGCTGCCCTCGGCCACCACCCAGTCGCTCGCGTGGAGCGGCGAGTGGAAGGAGGTGCGCACGAGCCGGTCGAGACGGCCGTGACCGATGCCGTTGAACTCGATCCGCCCGTAGTAGGCGATCATCTTGCCCTTCTGCAGGAACCACTGGGAGCCCTTCAGCTCCACACAGAAGGTGTACGGATTGACGTTGTCGTCGCTCGGCAGGGTCGACGGATCGTGCATGACAAGTCCGCTGCTCACAGCTTCTCCTCCGACGCCTGGACGTACACCACTCCGTTGCCGCTCAGCTCCAGCTGGAACGCCTCGCCCGAGCCGCGCCCCACCATGTCGCGCCAGCCGAGCGCGGTGGAGAGCTTGTTGCGTACGTCGCCGTGGTGCGCCACGTACGCCTGCGGGTCGACGTGCACCGGGCGCGCCGGGGTGACCGGCAGTTCGACGACCCCGCCGTGGGCCATCACGGCGACCGCGCCGTAGCCCTTGAGGGTGGTGGTGAACAGGCCCTGCCCGGTCACCTGGCCGCGCACCATGCCCATGACGCCGCCCTGCGCGCCCATGAACATCGTGCCCTGCTCCAGGGTCCCGTCGAAGGCGAGGAGCCGGTCCGCCTCCACGTACAGCGTGTCGCCGGACAGCTGGATCACCTGGATGTGGTGGCCGCCGTGCCCGAACATGACGGTGCCGCTGCCCTCCACCGTCATGAGGGGGGTGGCCTCACCGGCCACGCGGCGCCCGATCATCGACATCAGGCCGCCCTGGCCGCCGGCCGTGTTCGGCGTGAAAGTGACGTCGCCGCGGTACGCGAGCATCGCGCCGCGCTGGCTGAACATCTTCTGGCCGGGCGCGATCGTCGCCTCGACCATCTTCGCGTTGATCTCGCGGAACGGCATCAGATCTCGCCCCCGACGGTGTTGCGCTCGCTCGGCTGCACGTAGACCAGCCCGTCGCCCTCGAAGCGGATCTGGAACGCTTCGCCGCCCCCCTCGCCCAGGAACGTGCGGAACGTCACACCGGACTGGAAACTCTGCTGCACGTTGCCCTGGTGCGCGATGTACGCGCCGGGGTCCACGGACAGCGGGTACTGCGGCGTCACGCGGAGCACGACCGCCGGGCCGTCCGACATGATCGCCGCCTGCCCCGTGCCCTCGACGGTCGTCGTGAACAGCCCCGTACCGGTGGCCCCGCCCCGCAGCCCGGTGAAGCTGGTGCCGGTGCGCAGCCCGCCGTCCGCGCACAGCAGGTTGCTGGACTCGACGAAGAGCTTGTCGCCGTGGAGCTGGACGAGGTTGATCTCGGAGGCGCGGTCGGCGAAGAAGCAGGTGCCCTGCCCCTTGACCTCCATCATCTCCATCTGTTCGCCGGTGAGCCGACGGGTGACCATGCCCCGCAGGCCCTCACCGCCGCCGGACATCTTCTTGAAGGCCATCTGGCCGTCGTACGCGACCATCGAGCCGTTCTTCGCTTTGACGGCGTCGCCGGTGAGGTCGACGGCGAGCACTTTGCTGCCTTGGAGTCGGAACGTTGCCACGCCACGACGGTAACCGGTGGTCCGGGGGGCGGACAGGGACCTGGGGAGGATCCCGACCCTGATAAAGGGCGGGCAAAGTCGCCTGGCACAATGAACCGAACCCGCTTGTGAGTCGATTCACAAGATCGATGACGACGAAGGTGCCGCCCGTGGACATCAAGACCGCCTCCTCCCTCCACCGCCTCCGACTGGTCTCCGGTCCGGAGGCCGTCTCGTTCCTCCTGCTGCTCGTGTGCTCCGTGCTCAAGCGCACGACGGAGTTCAACGCGGTGCCGGTCATGGGTGCGATCCACGGCGTGCTCTTCATCCTGTACGTGCTCTTCTGGCTCGACGCCTGGAACCGCACCAAGTGGGACCTGAAGACCGCCGTCGTCTTCTTCGTCCTGTCGGTGCTGCCCTTCGGCGGCTTCTTCGCCGACCGCAAGCTCAAGCGCGCCGCCGACGACGCGCTGATCGCCTCCCGCGCCCGCCGCGAGGGCAAGGTGAACACCGCGTGATCGTCGCCTTCTCCGTCACCCCGCTCGGCGTCGGCGAGGACGTCGGCGAGTACGTCGCCGACGCCGTGCGCGTCGTCCGCGAGTCCGGCCTGCCCAACCGTACGGACGCGATGTTCACGTCCATCGAGGGCGAGTGGGACGAGGTCATGGACGTCGTCAAGCGCGCCGTCGCCGCGGTCGAGGCGCGGGCGCCGCGCGTCTCACTCGTCCTGAAGGCCGACGTCCGCCCGGGCGTGACGGACGGCCTCACCTCGAAGGTCGAGACGGTGGAGCGGCACCTGTCCGCCTAGCGCCGCTCGACTCCCACCCCGGCCCGCGCGGGCCGGGGTTTTTCACTGGAGCAGCTCGCCGCGCCGGCCGCAGCCCTGGAGGAGCTGGGCCCGCTCGCCCAGCGCGCGGTGCGGCACCGGCTGCGCCGTACCGCGCGATGACGTGAGCCCGAAGGGGCGGACCGAAAAGCGAGACAGGGCTGACCAGCATGTGACCACTGGGTAAGGTCGGTCCGTGCCCAAGCCGCTCAGCCTCCCGTTCGACCCCATCGCCCGCGCCGACGAGCTCTGGCAGCAGCGCTGGGGCCCCGTGCCTCCGATGGCCGCGATCACCTCGATCATGCGCGCGCACCAGATCCTGCTCGCCGAGGTGGACGCGGTCGTCAAGCCGTACGAACTGACCTTCGCGCGGTACGAGGCGCTGGTGCTGCTGACCTTCTCGAAGGCCGGCGAGCTGCCGATGTCCAAGATCGGCGAGCGGCTGATGGTCCACCCGACCTCCGTGACGAACACCGTGGACCGCCTGGTCCGCTCCGGCCTGGTCGCCAAGCGCCCCAACCCCAACGACGGCCGCGGCACCCTCGCCTCCATCACCGACAAGGGCCGCGAGGTGGTGGAGGCGGCCACGCGCGACCTGATGGCGATGGACTTCGGGCTGGGCGTGTACGACGCCGAGGAGTGCGCGGAGATCTTCGCGATGCTGCGGCCGCTGCGGATCGCGGCGCAGGACTTCGAGGAGAAGTGACCCGTCTCGCGATGGCGTGACCCGGGCGAAGATCGCCCGGAACGTCACGTTACGCTCGACGCCATGAAGAGGATCGTGCTGACCCGCTACCGGGTCATGGCCTATGTGACCGCGGTCATGCTGCTCGTGCTCTGCACGTGCATGGTTTTCAAGTACGGGTTCGACACGGGCGAGGACGTGACCTTCATGGTCTCCCAGGCCCACGGCATCCTCTACATCATCTACCTGATCTTCGCCTTCGATCTGGGCTCCAAGGCCCGGTGGAAGTTCGGCAAGCTCCTCTGGATCCTGCTCAGCGGCACGATTCCCTTCGCCGCCTTCTTCGTCGAGCGCAAGGTCGTCCGCGACGTCGAGCCGCTGCTCGCCGACGCGTCTCCCGCGGTCGCCAAGGTCTGACGCCACCGGCCGTACGCCACGCGTACGGCCGTCGGCCATCGACATTTACTAGGACGTCCTAGTAAATTCGAAGGTATGGACGCTGACGCCATCGAGGAAGGCCGCCGACGCTGGCAGGCCCGCTACGACGCCGCCCACAAGCGCGACGCCGACTTCACCACGCTCTCCGGGGACCCCGTTGAGCCGGTCTACGGGCCCCGGCCCGGTGACACCTACGAGGGCTTCGAGCGGATCGGCTGGCCGGGTGAGTACCCCTTCACCCGCGGCCTGTACCCGACGGGCTACCGGGGCCGCACCTGGACCATCCGCCAGTTCGCCGGGTTCGGGAACGCCGAGCAGACGAACGAGCGCTACAAGATGATCCTCGGCAACGGCGGCGGTGGCCTGTCCGTCGCCTTCGACATGCCAACCCTCATGGGCCGCGACTCCGACGACCCGCGCTCGCTGGGCGAGGTCGGCCACTGCGGCGTGGCCATCGACTCCGCCGCCGACATGGAGGTCCTCTTCAAGGACATCCCGCTCGGCGACGTCACCACGTCGATGACCATCTCCGGTCCGGCCGTGCCCGTCTTCTGCATGTACCTGGTCGCCGCCGAGCGGCAGGGCGTCGACCCGTCCGTCCTCAACGGCACCCTCCAGACGGACATCTTCAAGGAGTACATCGCGCAGAAGGAGTGGCTCTTCCAGCCCGAGCCCCACCTGCGCCTCATCGGCGACCTGATGGAGCACTGCGCCGCCCGCATCCCCGCGTACAAGCCGCTGTCCGTCTCCGGCTACCACATCCGCGAGGCCGGCGCGACGGCCGCGCAGGAGCTGGCGTACACGCTCGCCGACGGCTTCGGATACGTCGAGCTCGGGCTGTCCCGGGGCCTGGACGTGGACGTCTTCGCGCCCGGCCTGTCCTTCTTCTTCGACGCGCACGTCGACTTCTTCGAGGAGATCGCCAAGTTCCGCGCCGCCCGCCGCATCTGGGCCCGCTGGATGAAGGAGGTCTACGGCGCGAAGACCGACAAGGCGCAGTGGCTGCGGTTCCACACCCAGACCGCCGGCGTCTCGCTCACCGCGCAGCAGCCGTACAACAACGTGGTGCGCACGGCCGTGGAGGCCCTCGCGGCGGTGCTGGGCGGGACGAACTCGCTGCACACCAACGCCCTCGACGAGACCCTCGCCCTGCCGTCCGAGCAGGCCGCCGAGATCGCCCTGCGCACCCAGCAGGTGCTGATGGAGGAGACCGGCGTCGCCAACGTCGCCGACCCGCTCGGCGGCTCCTGGTACGTCGAGCAGCTCACCGACCGCATCGAGGCCGACGCCGAGAAGATCTTCGACCGGATAAAGGAGCGCGGCCTGCGCGCCCACCCCGACGGGCAGCACCCCATCGGCCCCATCACCTCGGGCATCCTGCGCGGCATCGAGGACGGCTGGTTCACCGGCGAGATCGCGGAGTCCGCCTTCCGTTACCAGCAGGCCCTGGAGAAGGGCGACAAGAGGGTCGTGGGCGTCAACGTCCACACCGGCTCGGTCACCGGCGACCTGGAGATCCTGCGGGTCAGTCACGAGGTGGAGCGCGAGCAGGTCCGGGTCCTCGCCGACCGCAAGGCGCGCCGCGACGACGCGCGCGTACGGGCCTCGCTGGACGCGATGCTCGACGCGGCGCGGGGCGGCGCCAACATGATCGAGCCCATGCTGGAAGCCGTACGGGCGGAGGCCACGCTCGGCGAGATCTGCGACGCCCTGCGCGACGAGTGGGGCACGTACACCGAGCCGCCGGGCTTCTAGTCCGGGCCGCAAGGCAGCCCTCCCCGTACCGGTCCCGGGCGTGGTCGTCCGGTACCGGTACGGGCCCCGGCGGCTCGTGCCGAGCGAGGGCGGGGCATGCTGACCCGATGAGGATCAGCATCAGGGAAGCCACCGCGGACGACTGGCCCGCCATCTGGCCGTTCTTCCACGCCATCGTCGCCGCGGGCGACACCTTCACCTACCCCGTCGACCTGGGGCGGGAGGAGGGCCGCGACTGGTGGCTGCTCGCCGCCCCGAACCGTACGGTCGTCGCCGTCGACGGCGAGACCGGCGCGGTGGTCGGCACCGCCAAGATGAACCGCAACCAGGCGGGCAACGGCGCGCACATGGCGAGCGCCAGCTACATGACCGACCCCGCGTACGGCGGGCGGGGCGTGGGGCGGGCGCTGGTCGAGTACTCGTTGGAGTGGGCGCGGCAGGCGGGTTTCCGGGGCATGCAGTTCAACGCCGTCGTGGAGACGAACGTCCACGCGGTGCGGCTGTACGAGCGGCTCGGCTTCAGCGTCGTCGGCACGGTGCCGGAGGCCTTCCACCACCCGGAGAAGGGGTACGTGGGGCTGCACGTCATGCACCGTCCGCTCTAGGGGGTGTCTTGCCGATCTTGCCGGGCTCGCGACGCCTGGCACGCGCTCCCCCAGAGCTTCGCCTGGGGGTGCCCCCAGCCGCGTTGTCGTCGGTCGCCAATGGCCCCCGTAGCCCTTCGGGCACGGGAGGTGCCCCCACCGCAGTGGCTCCCTCCTCCGCCTTGCGATCGCACGCACCAGACGCCGCTCCCTGATCCGGCCTGATCGACAAGACACCCCCTAGAAGACCAGGCGGAACAGCGCGCCGCCGCCGGGGGCGTTCTCGGCGGTGAGCTCGGCGCCGTGGGCGCGGGCGATCTGGCGCGCCATCGCCAGGCCGAGGCCCGAACCGGGCAGGGCGCGGGCCGATTCGGCGCGGTAGAAGCGGTCGAAGACGTACGGCAGGTCCTCGGGCGCGATGCCCGGGCCGTGGTCCCGGACGGTCACCTCGCGCCCGGTGAACCCCACTTCGACGGGCGGCCCGCCGGGCGGGCTGAACTTGGCGGCGTTGTCGAGGAGGTTGGTGAGCAGCCGGGACAACCGGGCGGGCACGCCCGGCAGGGACACGGCGGCCCCGGCCTCGTCGATCCGGAGCGTGAAAGTCACCCTGGGCCAGTGCGTACGGGCGGTGGCCACCGCGTGTTCCAGCAGCGCGGCCGGGCGCACCTCCTCGACCAGCGGCCGCGGCTCCTCGTCCCGGGCCAGCTCGATCAGGTCGCCCACCAGGCCGGTGACCTCGCGCAGCTGGCGGCCCAGCGCCGCCGACGCCCGCTCCCGCTGCGCCGGGCTGAGCCGGTCGGCGCGGGCCAGCAGTTCGGCGTTGGTGCGCAGGGCGGTGAGCGGGGTGCGCAGCTCGTGCGAGGCGTCCGCGACCAGGCGGCGCTGGGCGGTCACCGACTGCTCCAGCTCGCCCAGCATGGTGTTGAACGTGGCCGCCAGCCGCGTCACCTCGTCCTCCCGCCCCGGCGGGCCCTCCGGCAGTTCGATGCGGTGCCGGGGGTCGCGGGTCGCCGCGATCCGCTCGGCCGTCGCGGTGAGCCGGGCGACCGGAGCCAGCCCGGTACGGGACACGCCGTACCCGAGGCCCGCCGCCAGCAGCACTCCGGCGCCGCCCACCGCCACGAGCAGCCCGGCCGCCTGCCGCACGCCCTTCTCCACGGTGTCCGCGCGCAGCGCCACCTGGAGCGCCTTGCCCCGGCCGAAGGGCGTGGTCAGCATCCGCGCCGGATGCCCGTCGTCCAGCGTGATGTTGCTGTAGTAGGCGGCGCGGTGCCCGGCCGCGACCTCCCGCACCGGTGCGGTGACCGGCAGCGGATACGGCCGCGACGGGTCGGCCGTCCGGTCCGCCGGGACGATCTGGGCGCACGCGGGCGCCGACAGGAAACGGCACTCGCCCGCGAGGACACCGGGTGGCTCGCCCCTGTTCTGCTGGGTGGTGAGGGTCGCCGACTGGGTGAGGTTCAGGTCCAGCTGCTGGTACATCGCGTACCGGATGACGAAGAACGCCGCCGCGCACACGCCCACCGCGACCAGCGCCACCGCCGCCGACGCGGCCACCGCCAGCCGCGTACGCAGCGGCCGCCGCCTCCGCCACCGCGCGCCGAGCCGCCGCCGGGCGCTCACGAGGGCTCGGCCAGGCGGTAGCCGACGCCGTGCACGGTGTGGACGAGGCGCGGTTCGTCGGCCGCCTCCAGCTTGCGGCGCAGGTAACCGACGTACACGGCGAGGGAGTTGGAGTCCGGGCCGAAGTCCTGGCCCCACACCCGCTCCAGGATCAGCTCCCGCGGCAGCACCTGGTGCGGATGGCGCAGCAGCAGCTCCAGCAGGGCGCACTCGGTGCGGGTGAACTCCAGCGGGCGCCCGGCGCGGCTGCCGGTGCGGGTCGCCGGGTCGACCACCAGGTCCGCGAACGCCAGCGTGCCCGGCTCCGGGGCCTCCGGCGCGGCGCGGCGCAGCAGCGCCCGTACCCGGGCGGCGAGCTCGTCCAGCGCGAAGGGCTTCACCAGGTAGTCGTCCGCGCCCGCGTCCAGGCCGTCGACCCGCTCGCTCACCGAGTCCAGCGCCGTGAGCACGATCACCGGCGTACGGTCGTCCAGCGCGCGCAGCCGCCGGCACACCGCGAGGCCGTCCAGCACCGGCATCAGCACGTCGAGCACGATCGCGTCCGGCCGCCACGCGGCCACCGCCGACAGCGCCGCCAGCCCGTCGGCGGCGCCGCGCACCTCGTACCCCTCCACCGCCAGGCCGTCCTCGACGGCCGCCCGTACCTCCGGATCGTCGTCCACGACCAGGACCCTTGCTGCGCTCATGGGGAACAGCCTGCCAAAACGTGCTCTTAGAACCCTCTTAGGCCGCTCCTGAACCGTTCCGGCCCATGCGCACACCACTCTCCGTCGTGATCGGCGCCGGTGGCACCGGCGGCCACATCTACCCCGGTCTCGCCCTCGCCGACGCCCTGCGCCGGGCCGTGCCGGAGGCCGTGATCTCCTTCGTCGGGACCACCCGGGGGCTGGAGGGCGAGCTGATACCGGCCGCCGGCCACCGGCTCCGCACCGTCGACATGATCCCCTTCGACCCGGCGCTGGGCGCCAAGCGGTACCTGCTGCCCGCCGCGCTGCTGCGCTCCGGCGCGCAGGTACGGGCCCTCCTGCGCGAGCAGCGCGCCCAGGTCGCCGTCGGCATGGGCGGTTATCCGAGCGCGCCCGTCATCCTCGGCGCCCGGATGGCCGGGTTGCCGAGCCTGATCCACGAGTCCAACGCCGTACCGGGGCGCGCCAACCGGTTCGCCGCCCGCCTCACTCCGCACATCGCCGTCGCCTTCGACACCGGCCATCTCCCCGGGGCCGTCACCACCGGCATGCCCATCGCCGCGTCCCTCGCGGCCCTCGACCGCCCCGCCCTGCGCCCCCTCGCCCGCCGCGAGCTGGGTGTGCCCGAGGGCGCGCGGCTCGTGCTGTTCAACGGCGGCAGCCTGGGCGCCGCCCGGCTCACCGAGGCCGCGCTGGGGCTGGCGGAGCGGTGGCGGCGGCGCGGCGACGTCCGGTTGCTGATCAAGACCGGGCCCGCCGCCCTCGACGCGACCCGGCGCGCTCTCGGCGACCACCCGGTCGCCCGCGCCGTGCCCTACCTGGACCGGATGGACCTCGCGTACGCCGCCGCCGACCTGGTGGTGTGCCGGGCCGGGTCCGCGACCGTCGCGGAGCTGGCCACCACCGGCGTACCGGCGGTCCTCGTCCCGTATCCGTACGCCCCCGGCGACCACCAGACCCACAACGCCCGCGTCCTGACCGACGCCGGGGCCGGCCTGCTGCTGCCGGACGCCGAGACCACCGCCGACCGCCTCGCCGCGCTCGTCGAGCCGCTGCTGGCCGACCCGGCGCGCCTGGCGGCGATGGGCGGAGCCGCCGACCCCGGTCCGCACGCCCACGCCGCGGACCTGCTCGCCGAGCGGGTCCTCCACCTCGCCTCGTACACCAAGGAATACGCATGACCATGAACTGGACCGGCCGCACCGTCCTCGTCACCGGAGCCGAGGGCTTCATCGGCTCCACCCTCGTGGACCTGCTCGTCGAACGCGGCGCGCGGGTGCGCGCCTTCGTCCACTACAAGCCGTACGGCGACAAGGGCAACCTCCGGCACCGCATGGACGACGTGGAGCTGATCGCGGGTGACGTCCGCGACCCCGGCCGCGTCATGGACGCCGTCGACGGCTGCGACACCGTCTTCCACCTGGCCGCGCTGATCGGCATCCCGTACAGCTACGACTCGCCGGGAGCGTACGTGCAGACCAATGTCACCGGCACCGAGAACGTCGCCGAGGCCTGCCGGCGGCACGGCGTGCGGCGGCTCGTCCACACCTCCACCAGCGAGGTGTACGGGACGGCCCGCACGGCGCCGATCGGCGAGGACCACCCGCTCCAGCCGCAGTCGCCGTACTCGGCCTCCAAGATCGGCGCCGACATGATGGCGCTGTCGCACTGGCACGCCTTCGGGCTGCCGGTGACGGTGGTGCGGCCGTTCAACACGTACGGCCCGCGCCAGTCGGCCCGTGCCGTGATCCCGACGATCCTCGCGCAGCTGCACGCGGGGGCGCGGGAGATCAGGCTCGGCTCGCTGACCCCGACCCGCGACTTCACGTACGTCACGGACACGGCCCGCGGCTTCCTCGCCCTGGCCGCGTGCGACCGGGCGCTGGGGGAGGTGGTCAACCTCGGTACCGGGCGGGAGATCGCCATCGGCGACCTGGCGCGCCTGCTGATCGAGGCGTCCGGCCGCCGGGACGCCGAGGTGGTGGTGGACCCGGCGCGGCTGCGGCCCTCCGGCAGTGAGGTGGAGCGGCTGCTGTCGGACAACGGGCGGGCGCGCGCGTGGGCGGGCTGGGAGCCGGAGGTCTCCTTGGCGGAGGGCCTGAGGCGTACGTCGGAGTGGGTCGCGGACCACCTCGACCTCTTCGCGCCCGGCCGCTACCAGGTCTGAATCGCCATCAAGGACGCATCAGGTCTGAGCCGCGGCGCCGAGCCCTCCGAGCAGCAGCGCGGTGAAGCGCTGGACCCACTCGGCGTCGACGGGTTCGGCGCTCACCAGCGCCCGGTGGACCACCGCGCCCGCGATGACGTCGAAGATCAGGTCGTCGGTGCCGGGAGTCGGCCCGGGTGCGGGCGGCAGTTCACCGCGGACCTGCGCGCGGTGGCGGCCCTCCAGGACGAGCCGTTTCTGGCGCTCCACGATGGAGGTGCGGATGCGCTCGCGCAGCGGCTCGTCGCGGGTGGACTCGGCGATGACGGCCATCAGCGCCGTCTTCGTCTCCGGCCGCTCCAGGAGCGCGGCGAACTGCAGGACCACGCCCTCGATGTCGGCCACGAGGCTGCCGCGGTCGGGGAGTTCGAGCTCGTCGAAGAGGACGGCGACGGCGTCGACGACGAGCTCGTTCTTGCTCGCCCAGCGCCGGTAGAGGGTGGTCTTGGCGACCTTGGCGCGGGTGGCGACGTCGCTCATCGTCAGCTTGGACCAGCCCAGCTCGACCAGCGCGGCCCGGGTCGCCTCCAGGATCGCGGTGTCGGCCTCGGCGCTGCGGGGGCGGCCGGTACGGCTCCGAGGACTGGTGGGGCTGCTGCACATGACGCCCGACCATACCGGCCAGTAGGTCGCTGTCGCCCGGTGCCGCGCGTGTGATCGAGTTCACCGGGGGGCGGTCCTGCGGGACCGGCCCGCGGCAGTTACGCTACGACCTGTAGCGAAAGGCTTGAGCGGCCCCAGCGACAACCACACCCCGGCGCCACGGTGGGGACCCGGCGCCGAAAACATGTTCAGGATCGCGTACGTCCGTACGCCCGCATTGACCGGCGGAGGGGCTGCGGACGGCGCGGTTCGGCCGTGGTGCGCGCCCGAGTGCGCCATCACGCACCGGTGCTTACCGGTTACGACCGCGGAAGGGGGAGGATGTACCCATGCAGCCTAGGAACATGTCCATGAGCGGCGTCGTCGACCTCGCCGCGGTGAAGGCGGCCGGAGAGGCCAAGGCGAAGGCGGAGCAGGCGCGGGCCGAGGCGGCCCGGCACGGCGGCGCCGGGGCCGTATCCCCGTCCGCGCTGGTGATCGATGTCGACGAGGCCGGTTTCGAGCGTGAGGTCATCGAGCGCTCCGCCGAGGTCCCGGTCGTCCTCGACTTCTGGGCCGAGTGGTGCCAGCCCTGCAAGCAGCTCGGCCCGCTGCTGGAGCGGCTGGCCGTCGAGTACAACGGCCGTATCCTCCTCGCCAAGATCGACGTCGACGCCAACCAGCTGCTGATGCAGCAGTTCGGGATCCAGGGGATCCCGGCCGTCTTCGCGGTGGTCGCCGGCCAGGCGCTGCCGCTCTTCCAGGGCGCCGCCCCGGAGGCCCAGATCCGCCAGACCCTGGACCAGCTGGTCCAGGTCGCCGAGCAGCGCTTCGGCCTCACCGGGCTCACGGTCGACCCGGACGCCGAGGGCGCCGAGGGTGGAGCGGCGGCCGCCGCTCCGGTGCGGCCGGCGGGCCCGTACGACGCGCTGCTGGAGGCGGCGGCGCAGGCGCTGGACGCCAACGACTTCGCCGGCGCGATCCAGGCGTACAAGAACGTGCTGGTGGACGACCCCGCCAACCCCGAGGCCAAGCTGGGCCTCGCCCAGGCCGAACTGCTCGGCCGCGTCCGGGACATGGACCCGCAGGCGGTCCGCAAGGCCGCCGCGGACGACCCGACGGACGTCCAGGCGCAGCTCGCCGCGGCCGACCTCGACCTCGTCGGCGGCCATGTGGAGGACGCGTTCGGCCGCCTCGTCGAGACGGTGCGCCGCACCGCGGGCGAGGACCGCGACACCGCGCGGCTGCGGCTGCTGGAGCTCTTCGAGGTCATCGGCTCGGACGACCCGCGGGTGACGGCGGGCCGCCAGGCGCTGGCGCGCGTGCTGTTCTGACGCGCCCGGGGACGCCTCTGGCGTCCTTGACGCGTCCGACGCGCCTTGTGACGGGCGCCGCGCCTGTCGGCGATTTGGCGACACAGTGATATACGGCGGCCGTGCTTTGCCAAAACTTGGCAAACGCGGCCGCTGTTACTTCCAGTAAGGCGACGCCAGCCTTATGTCCCTCTTTCTTGGCTGATATCAGCTTCTGTCGAACTGGCGAGTAGCACCCTGAGTGCCCGCGCGATACCGCCCTGTCGCGGCGCCGTTGCCGCCCCGTTACTAGTCGGTAACGAGCCCCTTGTGCCCTGGCTCGGAATGCACCACGATCGGCGACGCTCGGTCCAATTCCGTACCAGCCCGGCAACCCGCCGAGCCGCGGTCTTGGGTCCCCACCGAGCGGGCCGGCGGCAACACCGATGACGCCGGTTCCGGACAGGGGGGTTCCCGCCCTTCCCGGCAGGACCTGTCCGATCAGGTTGCGCGAAGGCGTGGCCAGTGGTTGTCGCTCGGGGGTGATCGCCGGTGATCCGGACGCGGCTCGCGCCTGATCCACGGGCGCTCTCCTTCCCGAGGACGTAGCACTTCTCCCATCCCAGGACGGGCCCCCGGCCCTTCCGGAGATGTACGTCCGAGAAGGAGGAACTATGAAGTCCCAGGTTCGTGGTGGGACCAGATGGAAGCGGTTCGCCGTCGTCATGGTGCCGAGCGTGGCCGCGACGGCCGCGATCGGCGTCGGGCTGGCGCAGGGCGCGCTGGCGGCGTCGTTCGCCGTGTCGGGGCAGGAGTTCAAGGTCAAGGCCGGTTACCTGGACGGCCGTGGCTTCGCCCAGTACGGCGGCGTCGACATGGGGTATGCCGAGATCAAGGAGGGCGACAAGCTCGTCCCGAGGCCGGTTGCCATCTCGACGTTCAAGCACGCCAAGATCACCGACATGTGTCAGTCGGTGGTCACGCCGGACGTGCCGGTGTTCGGCAAGATCACGCTGAAGTTGAAGGCAGGCCAGAAGACCCCGGTCATCGCGGAGAACCTGTACCTCGATGTCACCGACCTCAAGGCCGACGCCACGTTCACCAACATCGACATCGGTGTGGCGGCCAAGAACACTGCCGAGGGCAAGTCGGACTACGCCAAGGGTCCGGCGATCAAGGACACGAAGATCAACCAGAACGGCTTCGCCCAGCAGGCGGACAGGGCCCAGCTGAGCGGCGTCGAGCAGAAGGCGTGGGCGACCACCGCCGGCTCGTTCCAGTTGAGCGGCCTGAAGATGGAGCTGCTCAAGGGTGACGGTCCGGGCGTTGAGTGCTACTGACCGGTGATCCATTCGGGCGGGCAGGGATGCCGCCGGCAACTGTGCCCGCCCGTCTCCCTCTTCACATAGCAAAGCACGTCCCAGGGAGCTTTCCATGAGCGCCGAGTCAGCGAGCCAGAACGAGCACTACCTTCGCGTCTTCCGCAGGCGATTTCGCGACTGGCGGGGCTCCCGCCCGTTCTGGGCGGGCCTGTTCACCCTGCTGGGCGGAATCCCGATCGCTTACCTCCCGTACGCGAGCCTCAAGCTCGGCCAGATGACGCTCTCCTTGGCGACCACCGCGGGCGCGGGATCGCTGATCATCGGCATCCTGCTGATCACCCTGGGCCTCACCATGTGGTTCCAGGCCATCGTGCGGGTGTTCGCGGGTGTCGCCACGATCCTGCTGGCGCTGGTTTCCATCCCCGTGGCCAACTTCGGCGGCCTCGGTATCGGCTTCCTGTTCGCGCTCACCGGTGGTGCCATGTCCATCGCCTGGGCGCCGGGCGCGCCGGAGGCCGTGGACGCCGAGGTGGCGGAAGCGCCCGAAGCGACGGACGCGTACGAGACAGAGACGACAGTCGACGCCAACGGCGGGAGGAACAGTGCGGGGTGACGAAACGCAGTCGGCGGCGTCGGCTGGGGGCGACGGCACTCTGGCGAGAAAGGGGCCGCGGCACGCGGCCCCGAGGAAATCGCTGCTGACCAAGCTCCAGGCACCGGCGGGCAAGGCGATAGCCCTGGCCGCGATGCCCACCGCCGTACTCGTGGGGCTCGGCCTCACGCCCAAGCTGGCCCTCGCCGACGAGAAGGACATCCCCTTCGCGCCCGGCCCGTGCGTGACGCGGTCGGATGAGCCGCGGGAGGACGAGGAGTCGGCGAAGCCGTCCGAGTCGAAGTCCCCGTCGACGTCGCAGTCCCCGTCGCCGAAGCCGTCCGCGAGCGCGGGCGCGGGCGACGACGGCGACGGCGAAGAGGCCAAGGAGCCGATATCCGGCGCCGGTCCCTTGCCGAGCGCCAGCGCGAGCGGGGCGACGGTCGACCCCAAGACGGGCGCCACCGGTTCCACGACCACGGCCCCGACCCAAACCCCGACCCCCACGCCGACGGAGACCAGGAACCCCCTGGACCCGCTGGGTGTCGGTGACGCGATCAAGGACATCTTCGACGGCCCGGACGACGGCAAGCCGACGGCCACCCCGTCGACGAGCGCGCCCACGACGACGACCCAGCCGTCGGAGAAGCCGTCCGCCAAGCCGTCCGCCAAGCCGTCCGCGCAGCCCACGACGCAGCCGGCGGCCAAGCCGTCCGCCAAGCCCGTGGACGACGTCCGCGACACGACCAAGGAAGCCATCAAGGACGCCGCCGACAAAGCCGGCGCCACGGTGGAGGAGCTGCCCGAGGACGTCAAGGGACTCGACCCCAAGAAGGACGAGGACATCCCCGAGGGTGCCAAGCCCCGCTTCCCCTGCCCGACCCCCGACCCCGAGGCCCTCGCGGACGCCGAGCTGGAGCCCGGCATCCCGCTGCTCCCGGACGACCCGTGGAAGCTGGAGAGCACGCTGCTCACCCTGCGCGGCCTGGACTACCACGGCATCGTGGAGGTCAGGACGGGCAGCGGCAAGGTGAAGAAGGTCCTGAAGTTCACCGCCGACGAGGTCGACATCAAGGACCTGCACCAGCTCACGGTCCACTCCGAGGGCCGCACCGGTCACGTCACCTCGCGTCCGGGCTCGACGTCGACGATCCGCGGCGGCACGGTGACCATGTACACGGAAGAGCTGAAGGGCAACCTCTTCGGCATCATCCCGATCACCTTCAGCCCCGAGACGCCGCCCCCGCTGAACGTCCCGTACGCCTTCTTCACCAACGTGAAGGTCACTCAGGCGGGCCAGTTCGGCGGCACGCTGACGGTGCCGGGCCTCAAGAACTTCATCGAGGGCTGACCGGAACGGCGCTGCCCGGAGCGCCCCCACGCCACGGCCTCCCTGCCCGAGCGGGCTGGGGGGCCGTAGCAATTGGCTGTCGCTACAGCGCTGTTGACGCATGGGTGCATCATCAACACAGTTCCATCATATTCTCTTCACAAGTGGTACCAGCGGGTCTAGGCTGAGCGTGTCGCGGTCGCGGACCCGGCGCGCGGGCAGCCGGGGGGGGCGATCGATTCGTGGTCCGTACCCATGCGTGTTCGCGCAGGCGAACACCATGTGAGGATCTCCCACACCCATGCTCAGACAACTCGGCCGCTCCATGCGCCGGGCGGTGCTCTGCACCGCCGGCCTTGCGGCGGCCGCCCTTGCGGTCGGGGCGGCAACGGTTCTTCCCTCGGCTCCCTGGGCGCCCGACGGTGCCGCGGCGGAAGCGCAGGCCACCACGCAGTCGGCCACCGGGGCGCCCGTGCTCCCCCTGTTCGCCCGGACCACGGATGGACGGCTCTACTTCTACGAGCCCAAAGGGACCGGCGGCTTCAAGCCCGGCGTGAACCTCGGCGGCGGTTTCGGCGACGCCAAGGCGCTCTTCCAGGCAGGCTTCTCGGAGAGCCGGGCCGGCCGGGACATCTTCTTCCAGCTGGACACCACGCTGTACTACACGGCGGAACGCGGCAACGACACCAAGATCCACGGCACCGGCTGGGGCATCTACAACCTGACCATGTCGCCCGGCAACATGGTCGGCACCACCGACGAGGACGTGATCGGCCGGGACGCGGCCGGTGCCCTGTGGCTCTACCAGGGCCGGTCGACCGGCACCCTCGCCACCCGCATCCGGATCGGCACCGGCGGCTGGAACGGCATGAACGCCCTTGCCGGCAGAGGCGATTACACCGGTGACGGCAAGGCCGACCTGCTCGCCCGCTCCACCGACGGCACCCTCCACCTCTACCCCGGCACCGGCAACGCCACGGCGGACGCCGTGCTCGGCCCCCGCGTCACCGTGGGCACGGGCTGGTCCGGCTACAAGGCGATCGTCTCCACCGGGGACAACAACGGCGACGGCAAGGCGGACCTGATCGCCAGCGACACGGCGGGAGCCCTCTGGCTCTTCAAGGGCACCGGCCAGGCGGCCGCCCCCTTCCAGGCCCGCGTCCAGATCGGCACCTCCGGCTGGGGCTCCTTCAGCACCCTCTTCTGACCCCCCTCCCCGAATTTGATGGGTAGTCGCATGTACACGCGTACGAACGCCCCACCTCCACCTCGCCGTGCCGCCGCGGGCGGCCGGTGGACCCGCCTGCTCTCCCTCACCGCGCTCGCGACGGCGCTGGCCGTCGCCGTCACGGGCAACCAGCTCCCGCCGGTGCAGCAGCACCAGATGGAAACCGTCGCGGAAGCCGAGCCGACCGGTTACGACCTCGATGCCGCGGCCACCATGCGCGCCGAGCAGTGCCTCCTCAACCTGATGCTCCGCAAAGGCGGGCAGGAGCTGAAGGCCGTGGCCCGTACCGGGCTGAACGGCACCGAGGCCGAGCTGCACACCGCCGCCGAATCGGAGTACTGGTACGACGGCCAGACGCCGCTCGCCCTCGCCTTCGCCAAGGACAAGGCCTGGGCGGACACCAAGGGCGACGAGCTGTGGAGCCGTGACGACGTCTGGGAGCAGTCCCTCGCCGTCCCGGCCCAGACCACGCCGCCGGGTTACACGGTGACGGGCTTCGAATGGGTCGAGTCCGAGGACAACCCCTTCAACACCACCGGCCTCCTGACCTGGCTCAACGGCCAGTACTGGAAGTCGGAGTACGACCTCTACCACGAGGACCAGACCCCGCTGGCGAGCAAGGAGTCCGCGGACGCGGTGAACGCGATCGCCGCCGCCCGGTACTCGCCCGACCGGTACGAGGACTACGAGGCCCGGCAGGCTTTCGAGCGCCTGACGTGGATGCACCCGATGTACGCGGACGACGCGCGCATCTTCCTCCAGCACGGTGGCTTCCCGACCAGCGCGCCGGAGCCCGGGACCATGGAGTTCCGCCTCGACGTCGAGGCGCTGAAGTCGCGCTTCGCCTCCTGCGCCACGGAGAACCCGCCCGACCCGCACGGCGTCCTGGGCGCCGAGGTCACCACCGCGTCCATCGAGTGGCAGGACGAGCTGGCGGGCCAGCGGTCGCAACGTGATGTGATCATGCAGGCCGAGGCGAAGGCGTCGCGCCACCTGACCGTGGCCACCCAGGCCATGGGGGAGGCGCTCGGCCAGTCGATCATCGCGAGCCGCCTCACGGACTGGCAGGCGTACTGGCTCAAGCAGTCGCCGGACAGCACGATGTTCTACCCGACCGCCGCAGAGTTCGCGAAGGTCCGGGACGACATCGCGCACGCCCGGGGCCGGGCCCAGGGCCGGGTCTACGTCGCCTCCAAGGCCGCGCTGGCCGCCCAGACCGAGGCAGCCACGGCCGAGACGGCGAAGCAGCAGGCGTACGCGATCGCCGACGCGGCCGGCCAGCCGCGCGGCCGCGGACTGCTGTACGGGCAGCAGGCCGTCCAGGTCGCCAAGGCGTCCGCCGCGGCGGCCCAGGCCGTGTCCAAGGCGACCGAGACGGCGTCGAACGCCACCCGCGCCTCGGCGGCCGACAGCAAGACGCTGATGGCGCTGGCCGAGACGCAGGCGCACGCCTCGAAGGCGGAGTTCCGCCGCAAGGCCGCCGAGGAGGCCGCCGCGCAGGCGAAGGCCGCCGCCGAGGGCGCGGCCGCGCAGGCCGTGAAGGCCGCCGAGAACGCGGCCAAGGCGAAGGCGGCCGAGACCAGGGCCAAGGCGGCCGAGGCGGAGGCCAAGACGGCGTCCGAGGACGCGGCGGCCAAGCGGAAGGTGGCCGAGACCGAGGCCGCCTACGCCAAGTCCCAGAAGGAGCTCGCGGAGGCGGAGCGGACCAAGGCCGCGACGGCCGAGGCGACGGCGCAGTCGCAGCGCGCGGTGGCCGCCGACGAGCTGGCCGCGGCCCAGAGCGCCGGAGCCACCGCCGCGTCCCGGAAGGACGAGGCGGTCAAGGCGGAGGGCGACGCCGTCAAGGCCCGCGACCGGGCGCTGACGGCCGAGAAGGACCGCGACGCGCTCAACGCCCGGGCCGCCGCGCTCGAGGCCAAGGCCGCCGCGGACGAGGGCACTTCGGCGGCGGAGGCCTCCCGAGCCGCCGCGACCGAGGCCCGCACTGCCGCGAACAACGCCACGGCAGCGGCCACTTCGGCCCGTACGGCCGCCAATGAGGCGACCACGGCGGCGTCCAACGCCCGCGCGGCGGCGACCCGCGCCGACGCGGCGGCCAAGCGGGCGCAGTCCGCGGCCGACGACGCGAAGGCCGACGTGGCGATCACCGAGGCCGCCGTGAAGAAGGCGCGCGCGGCAGCCGCGGACGCCATCGACGCGGCGTGGGCGGCCAAGTGGAACGCCACCACCGCCAAGGCGCTGGCGGAGTCGGCGCGGCAGAACGCCGTGAAGGCCAAGGCGGACGCGGCAGTCGCCCGTTCCGAGGCCGCGGCGGCCGGTGTCGACGCCGTCCGCACCGCCGGTTTCGCGTACGCCACGGCGCAGGCGGCCACGGCCGCGCGTGACTCGGCGGCGCAGGTCATCCAGCCGGCCAACGACGCCATCGAGCTGGGCTCCCCGTACAAGGAGACCGACTCCTCGGCCGGTCTGGCCGTACTGACCGGACAGGCCGCGAAGACGCTGGCGGAGCAGCAGGCGGCCGTGGCGAAGGCCAAGTCGGAGCAGGCGGCGAAGGCCGCGGCCGAGGCGCAGGCGCTGGCGGCACGGGCGAGCGCGGACGCGAAGGCGGCGGCGGACGCCGCGGCTCTGGCGGCGGGCTACGCGGCGCAGGCGGCGGCGTCCTCGGCGCAGGCCCAGGCGTCGGCCAACGCGGCCGACGCCTCGGCGAAGGCGGCGCAGAAGTCCGAGGCGAACACCGTCGAGTACGACCGGCGGGCCAAGGAGGACGCCGCAGCCGCGCAGAACGCGGCCGACGCGGCCGGGACGCACGCCTCGGAGGCCGACGCGGCGGCGACGGACGCCGAGCGGGACGCGGCCTCGGCCCGTGAAGCGGCGACCGCCGCCGAGGGCGACGCGGCCACCGCGCGCACCGTCGCCGACCAGGCCGAGCGGGACGCGACGACGGCCGAGGCGGCCGCCACGCACGCCCAGGAGGCGGCGACCGACGCGCAGGCGGCGGCCAGCCGCACCGAGGAGGACAAGGCCGACGCACGGCAGGTCGAGCAGGCGAGCACCACGGGGATGGCGGGCGCCGCGGAAGTGATCGGCGTGCCGTACGGGGTGTCCACCACGGCCTCTTCGGACGGATTCTGCACCGGCACCAACGGCTGCGACTACACGGTCGACTACCACGTCACGGGCACGATGCTGTACTTCGTCGTCCTGTGCACCTTCCCGGACGTGCCGCTCGCGGAGTGCGTCGGCGACCTGGAGGTCCAGTACGTCGACTCCGCACCGATCGACATCCGCGAGGAGCGCAAGGTCCACGTCGACGGGTTCGAGCTGACCACGTCGGTGCTGCAGGGGTTCGCCCGGGGCCTGACCCAGGACTTCGTGGACTGCTGGAACGGCAAGGTCACCGGCTGTCTCTGGGCGGCGGCCATCGTCGCCCCCGCGGTCATCGGGGTGGCGGCCAAACTGGTCAAGTCCATCCGGGGCGCCGCCGTGGCGGGCACGGGCATGACGGAGGCCGTGGCGGCCGCCAGGGACGCCGGCATGACGGCCGAGGCGACGGCGGGCGCGACCCGTGCGGCCACGACGGCCGCCGCGGTGGCGGAGGAGCTGCAAGCCGTCAACGCGGTGGCGCGCGCGCACGGCTACGCCAACGCCGCGGGCCTGGGCAGGGGTGTCCTGTGGGCGAACAAGCTGGAGAATCTGAAGTACGCGAACCTCGGCCACGTCGCCAAGCTCAAGCAGGCCAGGTTCACGAAGGCCGAGATCGAGACCGTGTTCAAGTACTACGACAAGGTGCGCCGGGTGACCCCGCAGAACCCGAGCGCCGGCCCCCGGGCCGACCTGATGGAGTACATCCTCAAGAACTGGGATGCCGTATGAAGTTCCGCGTGGCCGCAGTAGACGCGCCCCTCACCGTCCAGTTCGAACCGTCGGGGATGGAGTACGAGCTGTCCCCCGGTGAGCACATGGACGTGGAGTGGCCGCCGGTCGCCCCCGGTGAGATCGCGGGCGACATCGAGTACGGGCCCGGCACGGTGACCATCGTGGAGCGCGGCCGCGGTTTCAGCCGCGCCTGGAACGCCGCCGGAGTGGAGGTCACCACCTGACGGGAGCGGAGAGCAACGGATGAGGGCGCTGCCCCGGTTCCGCAGGGAACCGGGGCAGCGCCCTCGTCATTCGTCGCGGGAGTCGACGCGTCAGTCGCGCGTCGCCCCGCCCAGGTGGTGCACCCGCACCATGTTCGTGGTGCCGGGGACGCCGGGGGGCGAGCCCGCCGTGATGACCATGGTGTCGCCCGCGTTGAAGCGCTGGAGCTTGGACAGCTCCGCGTCGACCAGGTCGACCATCGCGTCGGTGTTGTCGACGTGGGGGACCACGAAGGACTCGACGCCCCAGCTCAGGGCGAGCTGGTTGCGGGTCGAGGTCTCCGTCGTGAAGGCCATGATCGGCTGGGAGGCGCGGTAGCGGGAGAGGCGGCGGGCCGTGTCGCCGGACTTGGTGAAGGCGACCAGGGCCTTGCCGTCGAGGAAGTCGGCGATCTCGGCGGCCGCGCGGGCGACCGAGCCGCCCTGGGTGCGGGGCTTCTTGCCGGGGACCAGGGGCTGGAGGCCCTTGGCGAGGAGCTCCTCCTCCGCCGCGGTGACGATCTTCGACATCGTCTTGACCGTCTCGATGGGGTACGCGCCCACCGAGGACTCCGCCGACAGCATGACGGCGTCGGCGCCGTCCAGGATCGCGTTGGCGACGTCGGACGCCTCGGCGCGGGTCGGGCGGGAGTTGGTGATCATCGACTCCATCATCTGGGTCGCGACGATCACCGGCTTGGCGTTGCGGCGGCACATCTCGATCAGGCGCTTCTGCACCATCGGCACCCGCTCCAGCGGGTACTCGACGGCCAGGTCGCCGCGCGCGACCATCACGCCGTCGAACGCCATCACGACGTCCTGCATGTTCTCGACGGCCTGCGGCTTCTCCACCTTGGCGATGACCGGGACCCGGCGGCCCACCTCGTCCATCACCTTGTGGACGTCCTTGACGTCGTTGGCGTCGCGCACGAAGGACAGGGCGACCAGGTCGCAGCCCATCCGCAGCGCGAAGCGCAGGTCGTCGACGTCCTTCTCGGAGAGGGCCGGGACGTTCACGGCGGCGCCCGGCAGGTTGATGCCCTTGTGGTCGGAGATGACGCCGCCCTCGACGACGATCGTCCGGACGCGGGTGCCGTCGACCTCGGTGACGCGCAGCTCGACGTTGCCGTCGTTGATCAGGATCTGGTCGCCCTTGGAGACGTCGCCGGGCAGGCCCTTGTACGTGGTGCCGCAGATGGACTTGTCACCGGGGACGTCCTCGGTGGTGATGGTGAACTCGTCGCCGCGGACCAGCTCGACCGGCCCCTCGGCGAACGTTTCCAGACGGATCTTGGGGCCCTGGAGGTCGGCGAGCACGCCCACGGCGCGGCCGGTGTCCTCGGCGGCCTGGCGGACGCGGTGGTACCGCTCCTCGTGCTCAGCGTGGGATCCGTGGCTCATGTTGAAGCGGGCCACGTTCATACCGGCCTCGATGAGCGCTTTCAGCTGCTCATACGAGTCGACGGCGGGGCCCAGTGTGCAGACGATTTTGGAACGGCGCATAAGGCGGATCCTATCGGTTTGTTTCACTGCGGAATATTCCGTCTGGTGGAATGTACAAATGGGCGCGCATGCGCTCAGTCGTGGGCCGCGGAGTTGACCAGCGAGTAGGTTTGCCGGGCGATTTCGAGCTCCTCGTCCGTCGGGACCACCGCCACCGCGACCCGCGCGTACTCCGGCGAGATCAGCCGCGGCTCGCCGGACCGTACGGCGTTGAGACCGGCGTCCACCGCCAGGCCCAGCTCCTCCAGACCGGCGACGGCGGCCTCCCGCACCGGGGCCGCGTTCTCGCCGACACCCGCCGTGAACGCCACCGCGTCCACCCGGCCCAGCACCGCGTAATAGGCGCCGATGTACTTCTTCAGCCGGTGGATGTAAATGTCGAAGGCCAGCTGCGCCCGCTGATCACCCTCGTCGATCCGACGGCGGATCTCCCGCATGTCATTGTCACCGCAAAGCCCCACCAAACCGCTCTTCTTGTTCAATAGCGCATCGATCTCGTCGGTCGACATTCCGGCGACCCGCTCGAGGTGGAACACCACCGCCGGGTCGATGTCACCGGAGCGCGTACCCATGACGAGCCCCTCCAAGGGGGTCAGCCCCATCGAGGTGTCCACGCACCGGCCGCCCGCCACCGCCGACGCCGAGGCGCCGTTGCCCAGGTGCAGCACGATGACGTTCACCTCGGCCGGGTCCTTGCCCAGCAGCTGCGCCACCTTGCGGGAGACGTACGCGTGCGACGTGCCGTGGAAGCCGTAGCGGCGGATGCGGTGCGTGTCCGCGGTCTCGGTGTCGATCGCGTACCGCGCCGCGTGCTCCGGCATCGTCGTGTGGAACGCCGTGTCGAAGACCGCGACCTGCGGCAGGTCCGGGCGCAGCGCCTGAGCGGTGCGGATGCCGGTGATGTTCGCCGGGTTGTGCAGCGGCGCCACCGGGACGAGCCGCTCGACCTCGGCGAGCACCTCGTCCGTGATGACGGTGGGCGCGGAGAACTTCAGACCGCCGTGCACCACGCGGTGGCCGATCGCCGCCAGCTCCGGCGAGTCCAGGCCCAGCCCGTCCGCCGCCAGCTCCTCCGCGACCGCCTTCAGCGCCGCCTCGTGGTCCGCGATCGGAGCCGTGCGCTCGCGCTGCTCGCCGCCGTCCGTCAGCGGCGTGTGCACCAGGCGGGACGTTTCCTCACCGATCCGCTCGACCAGCCCGACGGCCATGCGGGCGCCGTCGTGCATGTCGAGCAGCTGGTACTTCACCGACGACGAGCCCGAGTTGAGGACGAGGACGCGGGTGGCGCGGGATGCGGTGGTGGTGTTCGGGTTGCTCACGACTGCGTCGCCTTCTGCTGGGACTGGATCGCGGTGATCGCGACCGTGTTCACGATGTCGCTGACGAGCGCGCCGCGCGACAGGTCGTTCACCGGCTTGCGCAGGCCCTGCAGCACCGGGCCGACGGCCACGGCGCCGGCCGAGCGCTGCACGGCCTTGTACGTGTTGTTCCCCGTGTTCAGGTCCGGGAAGATCAGCACCGTCGCCTGGCCCGCCACCTCGGAGCCCGGCAGTTTCGTCGCGGCGACCGACGGCTCGACGGCCGCGTCGTACTGGATCGGGCCCTCGATCTTCAGCTCCGGGTGCCGCTCGCGGACCAGCTTCGTCGCCTCGCGCACCTTGTCGACGTCCGCGCCCGAGCCGGACGTGCCCGTCGAGTACGACAGCATCGCGATGCGCGGCTCGACGCCGAAGCGGGCGGCCGTCGCCGCCGACTGCACGGCGATGTCGGCGAGCTGCTCGGCGTCCGGGTCCGGATTGACCGCGCAGTCGCCGTACACCAGCACCTTGTCGGCGAGGCACATGAAGAAGACGGAGGAGACGATCGACGCCTCGGGCTTGGTCTTGATGATCTCGAAGGCGGGGCGGATGGTGGCGGCCGTGGAGTGCACCGAGCCCGACACCATGCCGTCCGCCAGGCCCTCCTGCACCATCAGCGTGCCGAAGTAGTTGACGTCCGACACCACGTCGTACGCCAGCTCCACGCTGACGCCCTTGTGGGCGCGCAGCGCCGCGTACCGCTCGGCGAACCGCTGGCGCAGCTCGGAGGTGGCGGGGTCGATCAGCTGTGTGTCGGCACCGAGGTCGACGCCCAGGTCGGCGGCCTTCTTGCGGATCACCTCGACGTCGCCGAGCAGCGTCAGCGCGCACACGTCACGGCGTACGAGCACGTCGGCGGCGCGCAGCACCCGCTCCTCCGCGCCCTCGGGCAGGACCACGCGGCGGCGGTCGGCGCGCGCCTGCTCCAGCAGGTCGTGTTCGAACATCATCGGTGTCACCCGGCCGGTGCGCGCCACCGAGAGCCGCTTCAGCAGGTCGGCGGTGTCGACGTGCCGTTCGAACAGGCCGAGCGCGGTCTCCGCCTTGCGCGGGGTGGCGGCGTTCAGCTTGCCCTCCAGCGAGAACAGCTCGGCGGCGGTAGGGAAGCTGTTGCCGCTCACCGACAGCACCGGCGTACCGGGCGCGAGCCGCGCCGCCAGGTTGAGGACCTCCCGGCTGGGCCGCTCGTTCAGGGTGAGCAGCACGCCCGCGATGGGCGGGTTGCCGGCCGAGTGCGCGGCCAGCGCGCCCACGACGAGGTCGGCGCGGTCGCCGGGGGTGACGACGAGGCAGCCGGGGGTCAGGGCGTTGAGGAAGTTCGGCAGCATCGCGCCGCCGAAGACGAAGTCCAGCGCGTCGCGCGCGAGCCCCGAGTCGTCGCCCAGCACGACCTCGGCGCCGAGGTGGTGCCGGATCTGCGCGACCGTCGGCGCGGAGAGCGCCGGCATGTCCGGCAGGACGTACACGGGCACCGGCAGGCGCGCGGCGAGGCGTTCGGCGAGGGCGTCGCGGTCCTCGGCGGCCACGCGGTTGGCGACCATCGCGAGGACGTCGCAGCCGAGGCTGTCGTACGCGCGGAAGGCGTTGCGCGTCTCGGCGCGCACGGAGTCGGCGTCCTGGCCCTTGCCGCCGACCACGGGTATGACGGAGGCGCCGAACTCGTTGGCGAGGCGGGCGTTGAGCGCGAGCTCCTCGGGCAGCTGCGTGGCGTGGAAGTCCGTACCGAGGACGAGCACCACCTCGTAGTCGCGCGCCACCGCGTGGAACCGCTCGACGAGCCGGGAGACCAGCTCGTCGGTGCCCTTCTCGGCCTGGAGCGCGGACGCCTCGTGGTAGTCCATGCCGTACACCGTGGCGGGGTCCTGGGAGAGCCGGTAGCGGACCCGCAGCAGGTCGAAGAGGCGGTCGGGACCGTCGTGCACCAGTGGCCGGAACACCCCCACCCGGTCCACTTGGCGGGTCAGGAGCTCCATGACTCCCAGCTCGACGACCTGGCGGCCGTCCCCCCGGTCGATCCCCGTCACGTACACGCTGCGCGCCACGCAAGCTCTCCTGTCAGGCCGGTGCGGATAAAAAATCTCTGTTCGGGTGCCCGATACCCTCTTGACAATACCTCTGGGGCTGGGTAGGGCGCCCGCCCGGCGGCAGGCCCGGCGCCCGGCCCGGAGGGACGGCGCGGAGAGCACGCCGCGTGGCCCTGCCGTGGGACAATTCGGTAAGGCTCACACGTACCACGACGAGCAGGAGACACAGCACGATGCGCATCGGAGTCCTCACCGCAGGCGGCGACTGCCCCGGGCTGAACGCAGTGATCCGGTCGGTCGTGCACCGGGCGCTCACGGGCCACGGCGACGAGGTCATCGGCTTCGAGGACGGCTTCAAGGGTCTCCTCGACGGCCACTACCGGCCCCTCGACCTCAACGCGGTGAGCGGCATCCTCGCCCGCGGCGGTACGATCCTCGGCTCCGCCCGGCTGGAGCGGGACCGCCTGCGCGAAGCCGCCGAGAACTGCGAGGAGCTGCGCACGCGCTACGGCCTCGACGTCCTCATCCCCATCGGCGGCGAGGGCACCCTGACCGCGGCGCGCATGCTGTCGGAGGCGGGCATGCCGGTCGTCGGCGTACCGAAGACCATCGACAACGACATCTCCTCCACCGACCGCACCTTCGGCTTCGACACGGCCGTGATGGTCGCGACCGAGGCCATAGACCGTCTCAAGACCACCGCCGAGTCCCACCAGCGCGTGATGGTCGTCGAGGTGATGGGGCGGCACGCCGGCTGGATCGCGCTGGAGTCCGGCATGGCGGGCGGCGCGCACGGCATCTGCCTGCCGGAGCGGCCGTTCGAGGTCGACGACCTGGTGAAGATGGTCGAGGAGCGCTTCTCGCGCGGCAAGAAGTTCGCCGTCATCTGCGTCGCCGAGGGCGCGCACCCGGCCGAGGGCTCGATGGAGTACGAGAAGGGCGCCATCGACCAGTACGGCCACGAGCGCTTCCAGGGCATCGGCAACCGGCTCGCGAAGGAGCTGGAGCGGCGCCTCGGCAAGGAGGCCCGCCCGGTCATCCTGGGCCACGTCCAGCGCGGCGGCACCCCGACCGCGTACGACCGCGTCCTCGCGACCCGCTTCGGCTGGCACGCGGTGGAGGCGGCGCACCGCGGGGAGTTCGGCCGGATGACGGCCCTGCGCGGCACGGAGATCCACATGGTGCCGCTGGTGGAGGCGGTCACGCAGCTGAAGAGGGTGCCGGCGAACCGGATGTACGAGGCGGAGTCGGTCTTCTGACCCGCCCGCCCTCGTCCGCTCCGCGGGCTGGGTGTGCGGCCCCGGTCGGCTCCCCCGTGGACGACCGGGGCCGCGGCCTTTCCGTCATCTCCTCCTCCGTCTTCTTCTCCTCCGGAATTGCCTCGTTCCACTCTTGAGCCGGCCCGCCGGATCAACAAGGCTTACGCCTGTCCGGGACATGTCCCACACGGGGGAGGGCCGAGGTGACCGACGGGGAGAGAGCAGCTCCCGACCCCAGGGAGGCCCGCGACCAAGTCGCGTTCATCGCGCTGTTGCAGGACCTCAAGGACTGGTCCGGACTGACCTACCGGGAGCTGTCGGTCCGCGCCGAGGCGCTCGGGGAGGTGCTGCCCCGCTCGACGGTCGCGAACATGCTGGCCCGTACGACAGTGCCCAGGGAGGAGCTCCTGTCGGCCTTCGTCCGGGCGTGCGGCGTGGGCCCCGAGGCGCTGGAGTCCTGGCTTTCGGTCCGCAAGGAGCTCGCGGTACGCGCCCGGGGGAGCGGCGGCGGAACCGGAGGCGGCAGCGGCGGCGAGAGCGAGGACACCGCCCGTGAGCCGTGGTTCGAGCTCCCGCCCGAGCCGGAGCCCGAGCCGGAGGGCGGGCAGCCCGAGGGGCCGGGGACCGAGGGGCGCGGCGACGCGTGGCGGGCGTGGTTCGTGCCGCTCGTCGCGGTGCTGGCGCTCGTGGTGGCGGCGACGACCGTCGTCGCGTTCCTGCGGGGCGGCGAGGAGAAGCACGCACGGGAGGACGCCGCGGCCCCCGCGCCCGGCCCCGTCCTCATACGGGCGGTGCACTCCGGGCTCTGCCTGAACGAACGGCCCGGTCAGCAGAGCGGGCAGGTCTACCAGGTGCCGTGCGCGGAGGCGACCGTGCCCCGCTACTCGCTCGTACGGCTCGACGGAGGACTGTGGCGCATCCGGTCCGACCACCCCGACTTCGGGCCCGGCTGTTCGGGCATCCCCGTCGAGGCGGTGGAACAGGACGGCGCGCCCCTGATCGACCAGGAGTGCGGCAAACGGGGCTCGCGCGAGGCTTTCCGGATCGAGGAGTTCGGGGGCGGTGACGGCGCGGTGGCGGGCTACCGCATCCGGTCCGCGCACGCGGACCTGTGCCTGCGCGTCCGGGACGCCTCGCGCGAGCCGTGGACGGACGTGATCCAGGAGGCGTGCCGGGAGGACGGCGAGGGCCAGCTGTTCAGCCTGGACCCCGCCGACGCGACGCGAGACGGGACCCCGCCGACGTGAGACGTGACGTGATCAGTACTGGACCAGAGCCCAGAAGTGCTCGTCGATCCGCTCCAGGTACTCCTTGCCGGCCTGGCCGTCGCTGCTGTCGGTGAGGTCCACGCCCCAGCTGTTGGTGGACACCATCCGCGCCTGGTAGTCGGCGTGCAGCTGCTGGAGCACCTGCTCCAGGCGGCCGCGGTCGAGGGGCAGCAGCTTCGCGAGCGGCCGGACGTACGCCTGCCAGCGCGTGGTGGCGGCGCTGCGCAGCAGGTCCGCGAGCTGCTCGTGGCGGCCCGTGACGGTCAGCAGCTCGCGCGGCCCGAGGGCCAGCGCGGTGGCGAGCGCAGCGGTCTGCCGTTCGTTGCCGCGCCAGCGGCCGGACTCCTCCATGCGGAGGTACGCCTTGACGTCGAGCCCGATCCGGCGGGCGAGGTCCTCGGGCGCCATGGCCCGCGCGATGCGGTGCTCGCGCAGGGTCGTCGCGGCGGCCAGCAGCTCGCCCGGCGAGCACCACAGGACACCGGCGAGCGCGGTGAGCTCCTGCGAGGTGGGCGCGGCGGTGCCGCGTTCCCAGGCCATCACCGTCTCGGGCGGGACGGCGAGTCCGTATTGCGCGCGCAGGCCGTAGGCGACATGGGCGGGTCCCATGCCGAGCGCCTCGCGCAGACGGCGCGCGGCGAGCGCGTTGAACGGGGGTGTGGGTGGGGAGGGGTGCACGCGGCACACGGTAGGTGCGGACGGTCACGCCTGGCTACGGTGCGTTCACCCAAAGGCCAAAAGTCGTAGGAACGTCCAGATAAACCCCTACCTGGCGGTATACCTGCCGGTAACGTACGGCCTTCACCACTGCTTCACCGCCTTCACCGCAGCCCCGTGATCCACCGGTACTGCAGCTCGGGCCGCCCCACCTGCCCGTACTGCGGGCTGCGCTCCGCCCGGCCGGCCTCCACCAGGTGTTCCAGGTACCGCCGCGCCGTGATCCGCGAGATGCCGACCGCCGCGCCCGCCTCCGCGGCGGTCAGGCCGCCGGCCGCCTCCCGTAGCGTGCGGGTCACGGCCGCCAGCGTCGGCGCGCTCAGCCCCTTCGGCAGCGCGGCCGGCCGGGGCGTCCGCAGCACCGCGAGCGCCCGGTCCACCTCCTCCTGGCCCGCCGCCTCTCCCGCCGCCGCGCGGAACTCGGCGTACCGGACGAGCCGGTCCCGCAGCGTGGCGAAGGTGAACGGCTTCAGGACGTACTGGACGACGCCGAGCGACACCCCCTCGCGGACGATCGCCAGATCGCGCGCCGAGGTGACGGCGATGACGTCCGCGTGGTGCCCGGCCGCCCGCAGCGAACGCAGCAGGTGCAGACCGTGCCCGTCCGGCAGGTACAGGTCGAGCAGGATCAGGTCGACGGCCGTGCGCTCCAGCAGCCGCCCGGCGGCACCGCGCGTGTGCGCGACCCCGACGACCTCGAAGCCGGGCACCCGGCCCACGTACAGCGCGTGGGCGTCGGCGGCGACCGGGTCGTCCTCCACCACGAGCACGCGGATGCTCGTGCCCGTGCTCATGCTCATGACGGCACCTCCGCGGAGCGCAGCGGCAGCCGTACGGTGAACTCGGCGCCCGTGTCCGGCCCGTGCCCCAGCTCGACGGCGCCCCGCCCCCGGTGCGCCGCCTGCCGCACGAGCGCGAGGCCGAGGCCCCGGCCCGGGCCGCGGGTGGACCAGCCGCGTTCGAAGACGGCGTCGTGGTCGTCGGCGCCGATGCCGGGCCCGCTGTCGGCCACGCGCAGCAGCACCTCGCCGGCGTCGGCGCGTGCCGTGACCGTGACGCGCGCGAGCGGGCTGCCCTGCGCGGCCTCCAGGGCGTTGTCGATGAGGTTGCCCAGGATGGTGACCAGGTCCCGGGAGGGCAGACTCGGCGGCAGGACGCCGTCGTCGATGCGGCTGTCCTCGGTCAGGACCAGCTCGACGCCCCGCTCGTTGGCCTGCGCCGCCTTGCCCAGCAGCAGCGCGGCGAGGACCGGCTCGGCGACCGCGTCCACGACCCGGTCCGTCAGCGCCTGCGCCAGCTCCAGCTCGGCCGTCGCGAACTCCACCGCCTCCTCGGCCCGTCCCAACTCGATGAGCGAGACGACGGTGTGCAGCCGGTTCGCCGCCTCGTGCGCCTGCGAGCGCAGCGCCTGCGTGAACCCGCGCTCCGAGTCCAGCTCGCCGGAGAGCGCCTGGAGCTCGGTGTGGTCCCGCAGCGTCACCATGGTGCCGCGCCGCTCCCCGCCGACGACCGGCCGGGTGGAGACCACCAGCACGCGGTCGGCCGTCAGGTGCAGCTCGTCGACGCGCGGCTCGGCGGCCAGCAGCGCGCCGGTGAGGGAGGGCGGCAGGCCGAGCTCGGCGACGGGCGTGCCCACGGCCTCGGGGCCCAGGTCCAGCAGCTCCCGCGCCCCGTCGTTGATCAGCGCGATGCGCCGCCGCCCGTCGAGCATCACCAGCCCCTCGCGCACCGCGTGCAGCGCGGCCTCGTGGTAGTCGTGCATCCGGCTCAGCTCGGCGGCGTTCATGCCGTGCGTGTGCCGCCGCAGGCGCGCGTTGACCACGTACGTACCGAGCCCGCCGAGCGCCAGCGCCGCGCCCGCCATGCCGAGCAGCGCGGTGACCTGCTTGCTCAGCTGCTCGCTGATCCGGTCGACGGTGATGCCCGCGCTGACGAGGGCGACGACCCGCCCGCCGTCGTACACCGGCGCCACCGTCCGCACGGACCGCCCGAGCGTTCCGCGGTACGTCTCCGAGTACGTCTCGCCGCGCCGCGCCTCCTCGATGTGGCCCAGGTACTTCCCGCCGATCCGGTCCGGCTCGGGGTGCGTCCAGCGGGTGCCGTCCGGCGCCATGATCGTCACGAAGGTGACGCCCGTGCCGCCGGTGAGGGAGGCGGCGTACGGCTGCAGCGCGGCCGTCGGGTCGGCGGAGCGCGCCGCCGCGGCGACGGCGGGGGAGCGGGCGACGGCGGTCGCGGTCGCCGTCGTCTGACGCCGCGCGGTCTCCTCGGCCTGGGCCCGGTCGGTGACGTACGCGAAGAGCGCGCACCCCGCGACGACGGCGGCCATCAGCACGACCTGCATCGCGAAGAGCTGGCCGGCGAGGCTGCGGGGGCGGGGTACGCGGGGTCTGCGCATGGCGGTAAGTGTGCCTGGCGGGAAAACCCGGCCGGAAACGTATGAACGAAAGGTACGCAACGGTGACCGCGGTCACCAGGTGAGAGATGGTCTGCGGGATCTGATCCACCAGGACAGGTCGACAGGGACGGCTCCACCGGGACAGTGGAGCGACTCACCGAGGAGGGACCCGTGGCCGCACGCCGGGACCGTACCCACTATCTGTATCTGGCCGTCATCGGGGCGGTCGTGCTCGGCATCGTCGTGGGCTTCGCCGCCCCCGGGGTGGCCGTCGAGCTCAAGCCGCTCGGCACCGGCTTCGTGAACCTGATCAAGATGATGATCTCGCCGATCATCTTCTGCACGATCGTGCTGGGCGTCGGCTCGGTGCGCAAGGCGGCCAAGGTGGGCGCGGTCGGCGGCCTGGCGCTGGGCTACTTCATGGTCATGTCGACCGTGGCCCTCGCCATCGGCCTGCTCGTCGGCAACCTGCTGGAGCCGGGCGCCGGGCTGCACCTGACGGACGCGGCGCGCCAGGCCGGCGAGAAGCAGGCGGCGGGCGCGAGCGAGTCCACGGTGGACTTCCTGCTCGGCGTGATCCCCAAGACGCTGGTCTCCGCCTTCACCGAGGGGGAGGTCCTCCAGACGCTGCTGGTCGCGCTGCTCGCGGGCTTCGCGCTTCAGGCGATGGGCAGGGCGGGCGAGCCGGTGCTGCGCGGCATCGGGCACATCCAGCGGCTGGTCTTCCGGATCCTCGCCATGATCATGTGGGCGGCTCCGGTGGGCGCCTTCGGCGCGATCGCCGCGGTGGTCGGCGAGACGGGTGTCGACGCCCTGAAGTCGCTCGCCGTCATCATGATCGGCTTCTACCTCACCTGCGCCGTCTTCGTCTTCGTCGTCCTCGGGCTGCTGCTGCGGCTGGTGGCGGGCGTGAACATCCTGGCGCTGCTGAAGTACCTCGGCCGCGAGTTCCTGCTGATCCTGTCGACCTCGTCGTCGGAGTCGGCGCTGCCGCGGCTCATCGCGAAGATGGAGCACCTGGGGGTGAGCAAGCCGGTCGTCGGCATCACCGTGCCGACCGGCTACTCCTTCAACCTGGACGGCACCGCGATCTACCTGACCATGGCGTCGCTCTTCGTCGCGGAGGCGATGGGCAACCCGCTCTCGGTCGGCGAGCAGATCTCGCTCCTCGTCTTCATGATCATCGCCTCGAAGGGCGCGGCGGGCGTGACCGGCGCGGGCCTGGCCACGCTGGCCGGCGGGCTCCAGTCGCACCGCCCCGAGCTGGTCGACGGCGTCGGGCTCATCGTCGGCATCGACCGCTTCATGAGCGAGGCCCGCGCCCTGACGAACTTCGCGGGGAACGCGGTCGCGACGGTGCTGGTCGGCACCTGGACGAAGGAGATCGACAAGGCCCGGGTGGCGGAGGTCCTCGCGGGGCGGGTGCCGTTCGACGAGAAGACGCTGGTGGACGACCACGGGCCGGTGGCGTCCGGGGCGGCGGACGCGCCGGAGGCCCCGGAGGAGCGCGAGCCGGTCAAGGTCTGAGCGGGTCGGGAAACCGCGCGGGAGGAGCGTCCTGAGGGGCCGACTCCCGCGCGGTTTCCCGCTTCCCGGACTTACCGCCGGTAACGGAAACGTGTCATCGTGGTGCCGAGCAATTTGGCATGCCCATGAAGGGATGATCCCATGTCACGCCTCCCCGCCCTGCTCGCCCTGACCCTCACCCTGGCCCTCGGCTCCGCGACCACCCCCGCCGCGGCGGCCGAACGACCCCTCCGCGACGTCGTCCTCGTCGGCAACAGCGCCGACGGCACGGTCAGCTTCCTCGACTCCCGTACGTACGAGAACCTCGGCTCGCTCGACGTCGTCCCCGACCTCGAAGAGGTCCTGGACGGCATGGGGCCCCTGCGCCGCGCCGCCTACGAGATCGTCAAGCAGCAGGCGGGCGGCGACAAGTTCGTCGACGACGCCCACCTCTCGCCCGACGGCCGCACCCTGTACGTCTCGCGCGGCAACCTCGGCGACGCCGCCGCGTACGACATCGCCTCCGGCCGCCAGCTCTGGCGCACCCACCTCGACGGCCTCAAGGCCGACCATGCCGCGCTCTCGGCGGACGGCTCCACCTTCGTCGTCTCCGCCATCACGGCCGCCAAGACCCAGACCCTGGACACCGCGACCGGCCGCATCACCGGCGAGTTCCCGACGGGCACGTACCCGCACGAGAACATGTACTCGCCGGACGGCAGCCGCATCTACAACATGTCCATCGGCGTGACCTCCCTGCCCAAGGCCCTCGACGCGCTGAAGGGCGCCAAGCAGGTGACCGTCGCCGACGCCAGGACCCTGAAGGTGCTGCGCACGTACACCTTCGACAAGGGCGTCCGCCCGGCGGTCATCACGCCGGACGAGGAGACGATGTACGCCCAACTGTCGTACCTCAACGGCTTCGTCGAGTACGACCTGGTCGCCGGCCGCACCGTCCGCACGGTCCAGATGCCGTTCAGCGCGGCGGGCGCGGCCCTCAAGCCCGACGACTACCCGCAGAACTCCGCCCACCACGGCATGGCGATGAACGGCACCCACGACAAGCTGTGCATGGCCGGCACCATCGACGACTACACCGCCGTCGTCTCCCGCCCGGACCTGACCACCGACGGCTTCGTCCACTACGAGCCCGGCGCCCTCCCCTACTGGGCGGTGACGGCCCCGGGCGGCACCCACTGCTTCGTCACCCTCTCCAACCGAGACGAGGTCTCCGTGGTCGAGTACCGCACGGCCAAGGAGGTCGCCCGCGTGAAGGTCGGCGACTACCCCCAGCGCGAACGCGCGGCCAAGATCGCGGAGGATGCCCTGCCGGGGCTCAGCCGCTAGGCCCTTTCTATCCTCGGGGCCATGAGCGAGGACGCCGGTTTCCGGGTGGGTGACGTGCTGAGGGTCGCCTGCCCGTTCGTCGACACCAGGGTGGAGGGCCTGAAGTGGGACTACCTGTCCGTGGAGTGGCCCTGGTGGCAGCGGGACTACGACAGTGAGTCCTTCCACTGGAACGGAATCGTCGCCCTCGGGCTGGACGCGCGCACCCGCGTCTGGGGCGAGACGGAGCTGTTCCGCACCGACCCGGCTCCGCAGTTCCTGGAGCCGGGGGACGCGTGCCGGGTGGGTCTCCCGCCGACCGTGGTCCATGTGACGGCGATCGACCGCTTCGACCCGCCCCAGGAGACGGGCTGGCTGCCCCGCCCGCACCTCGCCGTCGCGGTGCTGCCCCGGGGCCTGTCCTACCGCGAGTACCCGGACGACAGCCACCTCAACGGCAGGGGCTACGACCTCCACCCGGACAACGGCGTCCCGTTCACCTTCGAGGTGCTGTTCCGGCCGTACGCGTTCCTCCAACCCGGCGACGAAGTCGCCGACGCCGCCGGCCGCGCCTGGCGGTTCGACGGCCCCTGGGACTGGCACGCCTTCGACGGCGCGGCGCGGCCCGGGGCCCCCGAGTGGCCACTGGCGCTCCTCACCCGCCACGGCACACCGTGCGCCCCGGAAGCCGCGGACGAGGTGGCCCGCTCCACGGCGAGCGGCTCGCACGGGGAGACCCTGCGGCACTGGACGGACCTCACGGGGGCGAGCCCCACTCCGGCGGGTTGTTGAGACGGCATCGGCGCCCCGGCGAGCGGGATCAAGCGGCGGCGGCGCTGAGCGGGGCGAGAGCGGCCTTCACCGTGCCGGTGAGGGCGCGCGCATCGGATCCGGCGCGTGAGCGGAGATTGACTCCGTAGGCGAGGAGGGCCAACAGGTCCGCGGAAGCGGCGGGATCGACGCCGGGGGCGAGCTGTCCCTGGCGCTCGGCCGTGACCAGCGCCGCGTGCATGGCGTCTCGCAGCTGCTGGTGATGCTGGTCGAGGATGGCCCGGACCTGGGGGTCACCGTTCTCGGTCCCCGCGTGGGCGTTGGAGACCATGCAGCCCCACTGGGCATACTCGCCCGAGCAGCGGGCCGTGATCAGCCCGTCGAAGAACTCCCTGATGGCGGGCAGCCCTCTCGCGTCCCCGGCGAGGCGCTGGAAGACCGGCTGGGAGCGGTGCTCGAGGTAACGGCGCAGGGCCGCCCGGTAGAGGGCCTGCTTGTCACCGAAGGTGGAGTAGAGACTGGAGCGGTTGACTCCGGTGGCGGTCACGACGTCCTGGATCCCGGTCGAGGCCATGCCCTGCCGCCAGAAGAGCCGAACGACCGTCTCCAGGGTCGCGTCCGGATCGAAGTGCTTGATGTCCGGCATGATTCATCCCGCCATCTTGAAATAGGGATTCCAAGATAGCGCGGGTGCCGTCGTCGGTCGCGCGGGTGCTGGCGTGAGCCGTCGTGCGACGCTATCTTGAAACGACCGTTCCAACTTTCGCGGCGGTGTCCACGCGCCCCGCCACCGTTCTGGAGGAGTCCCGCCCATGTCCCTCAACGCCGAGCTGCGCAGCTTCTACGAGGCCCGTCAGCAGCAGATCCCCGCCGAGGTGCGGGCGGTCATGAACCGGGCGGGTGAGGAGCTCGCCGTGTCCGGACAGGCCGAGCGTGCCCTCTCCGTCGGAGCGCAGGCCCCGCGGTTCGCCCTCGCCTCCGCCACCGGACACACGGTGGCCCTCGACGACCTGCTGGCCGACGGCCCCGTCGTGCTCACCTTCTACCGCGGGGCGTGGTGCCCGTACTGCAACATCGCCCTGCGCGCCCTCCAGGAGCACCACGCGGACATCGTCGCGCGCGGAGCCCGTCTCGTGGCCGTGTCCCCGCAGATCCCGGACGAGTCGCTGTCCCTCAGCGAGAAGCACAGCCTCGCGTTCGACGTCCTGAGCGACGTCGGTTCGGACACGGCGAAGCAGTACGGGCTCGCCTTCGACCTGCCCGACGACCTCGCGGCCGTCTACGACAGGCTCGGCTTCGACCTCCAGCGCGTCAACGGAGGCCACCCGCGCACCCTTCCGCTGCCGGCGACGTACGTCATCGACCGCGACGGCACCATCCGCTGGGCCTTCGTGAGCACCGACTACACCACGCGCGCGGAACCGGCCGACGTCCTCGCCGCGCTCGACGCCCTCGTCTGAACGGGGTCGAGCCGACGGAGCGGGGCGGGGTTCAGGTCAGCCGCAGGTCGATCCACGGAATGGTGTCCCCCGGCAGCAGGTAGCGCTCCGTCTCCACGAACCCGTGCTTCAGCGCGAACCGCAGCCCGTCCTCGTTGGACGCCAGCACGCACGTCTCGACCACCTCGGCCCCGAGCTCCCGCGCCCGCTCCAGCCCGCGCGCGTACAGCTCCTCCCCGAACCCCCGCCGCCGGTACGCGGCGAGCACCCGGGCGATCACGGTGGCCGTGCCGGACCCGCCCTCGGGCGGACGCACGGTGCTGCACCCGATGAGCTCCTCACCGAGGTAGGCGACTTCGAGACGGTGGCGCCGCGCCCGTTCGCGTACGTCGTCCAGGGAGAGGTGGTGCGTCGGGATGACGACGTTGTGGACGTGCTGCCAGTCCTTGAACGCGGCGTCGTCGCGGGGCTGTTCGAAACGGAGACCAGTCATCGGGTCAGGGAACCACAGCGGTCCGCCCCAGCAGCGCCAGCTCCGCGTCCTCCAGCACCAGCGCCGCCGCGGCCGCCGAGGAGCGGGCCGATTCCGGGCGGCTCGCGCCCGGGATGGGGATGACCGCGGGGGACCGGGCCAGCGCCCAGGCGAGGGCCACCTGCTGGGGGCTCACGCCCCGGGCACGGGCCACCTCGTGGAAGCCGGCGAAGCGCGGGTCCGGGGCCTGGGCGGAGGACGGGCCGTCCAGGGAGCTGCGGGAGAGGCCGCCGAGGGGGCTCCAGGGGAGGAAGGCCAGGCCCAGGTGGGTGCAGAGCCGCAGCTCAGGTTCGCTGTCGCGGACGGCGGGGGAGTAGCGGTTCTGGACGGAGACCAGACGGTCGCCGAGGATCTCGCGGGCGAGGAGGATCTGCGCGGTGTCGGCGTTGGAGATGCCGGCCAGGCGGATGGTGCCCGCGTCGAGCAGGTCGCGCAGGGCGCCCAGCGACTCGGCGTACGGCACGGAAGGGTCCGGCTTGTGCAGTTGATAGAGGCCGATCGCCTCGACGCCGAGGCGCCGAGCCGACGCCTCGGCGGCGCGGCGCAGGTGCGCGGGGTCGCCGTTGACGGTCCAGCCGCCATCGGGGGTGCGGCCCCGGCCGCCCTTCGTGGCGACGAGCACATGGTCGGCACCACCGCCGTACGCGGCGAGGGCGCGGGCCACCAGCAGCTCGCCGTCGCCGGGCGCGCCGCCGACCGGCGCGTGGTACGAGTCGGCCGTGTCGATGAGCGTGGTGCCCGCGTCCAGGGCCGCGTGGATCGTGGCGACGGCCCGGGCCTCGTCGGGGTGGCCCTCGATGGACAGGGGCATCGCGCCCAGGCCGACGGCCCCGACCTCGATGTCGCCGATGGTCCGCTTCATACCGCAACGCCTCCCAGCGTCTCGTCGATCGCCCGCTCCAGCCAGTCACCGGTGTGGCGGAAGGTGAACCCGAGCGCGGTGGCGCGGGAGTTGTCCATGGCGTACGCACGCCGGAAGGAGAGCGGCGACTCCTCGCCCTCCTCCACCTCCCGGAACACGGTCCGCCCGCCGACCCGCGCCTCCACCGCCGCGCAGAGGGCGGCGGTGGTGAGGGGGCCGTGCGAGGCGGCGTTCACGGGGCCGGTGAAGTCCGCCTCGGCCGCCCACGCCAGGAAGTCGGCGATCTCGTCCACGTGGATGTACGTCGCCGGCCGGTTCGGTGCCGGTACGGAGATGGGCTTCCCCGCCCCGATCCGGTCCGCGTAGTGGGCGACGCGGCCCGTGAAGTCGTCGGCCCCGCCCAGCACATGGGCCACGCGCACGGCGGTGTACGCCGGGAAGTCCGGGTCCCGTGCGAAGACCGCCTCCGCCTGCCGCTTGCCCTCGCCGTAGGGGAGGTCCGTGGCGTCCAGGTCGACGGGCACGGTCAGCGGGTCCACGGCCTCCTCGCGGACCGGCGCGGCCGAGTCCTCGTCCTCGTACACCTCGACCGTCGACGTCATGACGTACCGCCGGGTACGCGGCCCGAGTACGCGGCGGGCGATGTCCGCCTGGCGCGGGGTGTAGCAGACCTGGTCGACGACGACGTCGAAAGCGAGGGGGCCGAGCGCCTTTTCCAGGGCCATTTCGTCGTCGCGGTCGGCGACGAGATGGCGGGCCCCCACGGGCGGCGGCGCGGAAAGGCCGCGGTTGACGACGGTCACGTCGTGCCCGGCCGCCAGCAGGCGCCGAATGAGGCGCTTTCCGAAATACCGGCTCCCGCCGATCACGCATATCCGAAGCATGTGACCAAGTGTTACGTTGACCGGTCGCAGCCTGAAGGGGGAACCATGGGACATCCGGCCGCCGCACCGAAAGAACAACGGCGTCCGCGCCCCGCCGCCGACGAAACCGTGGCGGCCGGTTTCGACCCGGTCGACCGGCGGATCCTGGAACTCGTCCAGACCGACGGCCGCATCAAGCTGAGCGAGCTGGGCCGCAGGGTCTGCCTCAGCCCGGCGGCCGTCGCCGAGCGGGTCCGGCGGCTGGAGGCGTGCGGCGCCATCACCGGCTACGGCGCCCATGTCTCCCCGGCCCGCCTCGGGTACGGCATCCAGGCGTTCATCCGCGTCAACCCGCACGGCGGCTACACCTTCAAGCACCCCAGGACCGTGGAGCTGCTCGCCCGCCCCGAGGTCCTGGAGGCGCACCACGTGGTCGGCGAGGACTGCTGGATCCTCAAGGTGGCGGTGACGGACACCGGCCACCTGGAGGACGTCCTGGAGCAGACGTCGGCGCTGGGCCGTACGACCACGTCCGTCGTGCTGTCGTCGCCGGTGCCCCGCAAACCCCTCTTGCCTTGACGCCGACGTCAAGGCCTACGTTCGGGGACATGCGAATCGGCGAGCTCGCTCGGCGCGCGGGAACGACCACGCGCACCCTGCGCTATTACGAGTCCCGGGGCCTGCTCCCCGCCCGGCGGGCGGAGAACGGCTACCGCACCTACGACGAGACCGACCTGCGGCTGCTCCAGCAGATCCGCACGCTGCAGGACTTCGGGTTCGACCTGGAGGAGACGCGGCCGTTCGTCGACTGCCTGCGCGCCGGGCATCCGGCCGGGGACGCCTGTCCGGCGTCGCTCGACGTCTACCGGCGCAAGCTCGCCGAGCTCGACGGCCTGATCGGCCAGTTGGAGTCGATCCGCGCCGAGGTCGCCGCCCGGCTCACGCTGGCGACCGAGACGCCCGAACCACGCTGCGAATTCGGAGGAAGTACCCCATGATCGAGGTGACGGACGCGGAGTTCGGTACGGAGGTCCTGGCGGCGGACCGCCCGGTCCTGGTGAAGTTCACCGCGACCTGGTGCGGCCCCTGCCGCCAGCTCGCCCCGGTGCTGAAGGAGGTCTCCGCCGAGGAGTCCGACCGGCTGAAGGTGGTCGAGATAGACGTCGACAGCAATCCCGAGACGGTGTCGCGGTACGCGGTGCTGTCGACGCCCACGCTGATGGTCTTCCGCGGCGGCGAACCGGTGAAGTCGATGGTCGGCGCCCGCCCCAAGCGCCGGCTGCTCCAGGAGCTGGAGGACGTACTGGCCTGAGCATGCGTACGTACGGAAAAGCCCCAGTCCGCAATGGCGGCCGGGGCTTTTTCTCGCGTATATTTGATGGTTCGCGTGCGCCCATGGAAAAGCGCACACGGAAGTCGAATAAGCGAACTCTATCGCAGCAGGAGTCGAATTGTCAACCGAGGACATGCGGAAAGAGCAGCAATTCATCACCGGGCTCTACGCGCGACTCGACCACCTGCGCGACCAGGCCGAGCGCGCCGTCCAGGCCGCCCTCAAGGACCGCGGCAGCGGTTTCCAGGCGCGGCTGGAGCGCGACGTGCTCGTGGCCGAGCAGTCCGGGCTGCTCGCCGCCTTCGACGCCGGGGAGAACGGGCTCTGCTTCGGGCGGCTGGAGTTCCGGGACGGGCGCGACCACCACATCGGGCGCATCGGCATCCGGGAGGACGACGAGGAGCGCACGCCGCTCGTCGTGGACTGGCGCGCCGACATCGCGCGGCCCTTCTACCTCGCCACCGGCTACGCGCCCATGGGCCTGCGGCGCCGACGCCACATCACCACCCGGGGGCGCGAGGTCACCGCCCTCCACGACGAGATCCTCGACCTGCACGACCCCACCCGCACCGGCCACGAGAACCCCGACGCCGACGAGGTGCTCCTCGCCGCGCTCGACGCCGCCCGCACCGGGCGCATGAGTGACATCGTGCAGACCATCCAGGCCGAGCAGGACCGCATCATCCGCGCCCCGCACCAGGGCGTCCTCGTCGTCGAGGGCGGCCCCGGCACCGGCAAGACCGCCGTCGCCCTGCACCGCGCCGCGTACCTCCTCTACGCGTACCGCGAGCAGCTCGCCCGCCGCGCCGTCCTCATCGTCGGCCCCAACCCCGCCTTCCTCGGCTACATCGGCGAAGTCCTGCCCGCGCTCGGCGAGACCGGCGTGCTGCTCGCCACCCTGGGCGAGCTCTTCCCCGGCGTACGGGCCACCGGCACCGACACCCCGGAGGCGGCCGAGATAAAGGGCCGCGCGAGCATGGCCGAGGTCCTCGCCCGGTACGTGCGCGACCAGCAGACGGTGCCGCCCACCGAAGCGCCGCTGGAGATCGACCACGACGACTACGGCACCCTCCTCCTCGACCGGAACACGGCCGAGGACGCCCGCTGGGACGCCCGCGCCACCGGCCTGCCGCACAACCTCGCCCGCCCGCGCTTCGCCTTCCGCGTCATCGACGCGCTCACCGAGCAGCTCGCCGAGCGCCTCGGCGCCGACCCCTTCGGCGGCCCGAACCTCCTGGACGCCTCCGACATCACCCAGATGCGCAAGGAGATCGCCGCCAGCCCGCACGTCCACGCCGCCATCGAGGAGCTGTGGCCCACGCTCACCCCGCAGCAGCTCGTCGCCCGCTTCCTCGCGGAGCCCGACGGCTACCTCCCCGACGGCGAAGCCGAGTTCGTCCGCAGGGAGGAGAGCGACCGGCCCGAGGCCGACTGGACCGAGGCCGACGTGCCGCTGCTCGACGAGGCCGCCGAGCTCCTCGGGCACGACGACACCGCGGAGCGCGCCGCCGCCGAGCGCGAGCGCAACCTCCGCATCGCCTACGCGCAGGGCGTGCTCGACGTGTCGTACGCCTCGCGGACGTACGAGTTCGAGGACGAGGAGTCGGAGGTGCTCGGCGCCCACGACATCATCGACGCCGAGCGCTTCGCCGAGCGCCACGAGGAGGCCGACCACCGCAGCGCCGCCGAGCGCGCCGCGGCCGACCGCACCTGGGCGTTCGGGCACGTCATCGTGGACGAGGCACAGGAGCTGTCCGCCATGGCGTGGCGGCTGCTGATGCGCCGCGTCCCCACCCACTCCATGACCCTGGTCGGCGACCCGGCCCAGACCGGCGACGCCGCCGGCTGCGGCTCCTGGCAGGAGATCCTCGGCCCGTACGTCGGCGACCGCTTCGAGCACGTACGCCTCGGCGTCAACTACCGCACCCCCGCCGAGATCATGGAGGTCGCGGCCCGGGTGCGGCGCGCCGAGGACCCGGAGTTCGAGCCGCCGCGCTCGGTGCGGTCCACCGGCGTCCCGCCCTGGGAGACGGCGGCCGACGACCTGCCGGGCGCGGTCGCCGACGCCGTACGGCGCGAACTGCCCGCCGAGGGACGCCTCGCGGTCATCGCCCCGGCGGGCCGGCAGGAGGCGCTGCGCGAGGCGCTCCCGGACGCCGCGTACGGGCCGGTGCCCGACCTCACCCGGCCCGTCGTCCTCCTCGAACCGCGGCAGGCGAAGGGCCTGGAGTTCGACACGGTGATCGTCGCCGACCCGGACGGCATCCGCGCCGCCGGGCCGCACGGCGTCAACGACCTCTACGTGGCGCTGACCCGCGCGACCCAGCGGCTGGGGGTCGTCAGGACCGCCGGGGCCACCGGGACCGCGAGCGCCGTCACGCCGGCCTGAGGTAGACCGTCGCGAGCGGCGGCAGCGTGAGGCGGATGCCGTCGTGGTCCGCCTCCCGCTGCACGAGGGCGCCGCTGCGCACGTCGCTGCCGCCGTACTGCGCCGCGTCCGTGTTGAGGACCTCCGTCCACGCGGAGACCCCCTCCGGCGTCCACAGCCGGTAGCCGTCGCGCACCACCGGCGAGAAGTTGCTCACCGCCAGCAGCGGGTCGCCCTTCGCGTCGTACCGCAGGAACGCGAAGACGTTGTCGTCCGCCGCGTCGCCCAGCACCCACTGGAAGCCCTCCGGGACGGTGTCCCGCTCCCACAGCGCGGGCGTCGCGGTGTACACGCGGTTCAGGTCGCGCACCAGGTCCCGCACGCCCCGGTGGTCGCCGGCCGAGTGGTAGTCGTCCGCCAGCAGCCACCACTCGGGGCCGTGCGCCTCGGACCACTCGGCGCCCTGGGCGAACTCCTGGCCCATGAAGAGCAGCTGCTTGCCGGGGTGCGCCCACATGAAGCCCAGGTAGGCCCGGTGGGTGGCGCGCCGCTGCCACCAGTCGCCGGGCATCTTCGTCACCAGGGCCTGCTTGCCGTGCACCACCTCGTCGTGCGAGATCGGCAGGACGTAGTTCTCGCTGTACGCGTACACCATCGAGAACGTCATCTCGTTGTGGTGGTACCTGCGGTGCACCGGCTCCTTGGAGACGTACACCAGCGAGTCGTGCATCCAGCCCATGTTCCACTTCAGGCCGAAGCCGAGCCCGCCCGCGTCGGTGGGGCGGGTCACGCCCTCCCAGGCGGTGGACTCCTCGGCGATCGTCACCACGCCCGGGCAGCGGCGGTAGACGGTGGCGTTCATCTCCTGGAGGAAGGAGACCGCGTCGAAGTTCTCCCGGCCGCCGTACTCGTTCGGCGCCCACTCGCCGCCCTCGCGGGAGTAGTCCAGGTACAGCATCGAGGCCACGGCGTCGACGCGTAGGCCGTCGATGTGGAACTCCTCGCACCAGTACACGGCGTTCGCCACGAGGAAGTTGCGGACCTCGGTGCGGCCGTAGTCGAACTCGAGCGTCCCCCAGTCCGGGTGCTCGGCGCGCCGCGGGTCCGGGTGCTCGTACAGCGGGGTCCCGTCGAAGCGGGCCAGCGCCCAGTCGTCCTTCGGGAAGTGCGCCGGCACCCAGTCCACGATCACGCCGACCCCGGCGCGGTGGCAGGCGTCCACGAAGTACTTGAAGTCGTCCGGGGTGCCGAGGCGGGCCGTGGGGGCGTAGAAGCCGGTGACCTGGTAGCCCCACGACGGGCTGTACGGGTGCTCGGCGACCGGCATCAGCTCCACGTGCGTGAAGCCGAGCTCCTTGACGTACGCGGGCAGCTGCTCGGCCAGCTCCCGGTAGGTCAGGCCCGGGCGCCAGGACGCCAGGTGCACCTCGTACACCGAGAAGGGCGCCTCGTGGACGGGCCGGTCGCCGCGGTGCGCCATCCAGTCGTCGTCCTGCCACTCGTAGTGCGAGGCGGTGACGATGGACGCGGTCTCCGGCGGGCACTGGGTGCGCCGCGCCATCGGGTCCGCGCGCAGCGAGCACCTGCCGTCGGGGCCGGTGACGGCGAACTTGTACAGGGCGCCCTCGCCGATGCCCGGCACGAACAGCTCCCACACGCCGGTGGAGCCCAGCGACCGCATGGGCAGGCCCGTCGCCTCGTCCCAGTAGTTGAACTCCCCGACCAGCCGCACACCGCGCGCGTTCGGCGCCCACACCGTGAAGCGCGTGCCCGCCGTGCCCTGGTGGGTCATCGGGCGCGCGCCCAGCGCCGTCCACAGCTGCTCGTGGCGGCCCTCGCCGATCAGGTACAGGTCCAGCTCGCCCAGCGCGGGCAGGTAGCGGTACGGGTCGTCGACCTCGACGACGCCCGACTCGTACGTCACCAGCAGCCGGTACGCCGGTACCTCGGCGAGCGGCAGCACGCCCGAGAACAGCCCGTCGCCGTCGTCGTGGAGCTCGGTGCGCGACCCGTCGGCGTCCACGAGCACGGTCACGCCGGCCGCGTACGGCCGCAGCGCCCGGATCGCGATGCCGCCCTCCGCGACCGGGTGCGCGCCCAGCAGCGCGTGCGGGTCGTGGTGCTCCCCGGCGAGCAGCCGCCCCCGGTCGGCCGGGTCGAGGGGCGCGGGGACCACGCCGTCGGCGCCCGCGCGGGGCCGGGGCGTCGCGCCGGGCGGCGGTGTGGGCAGGGCGGTGGCCTCCCCGACGGGGGTCTGCTTCACGGGCCGGGACTTCGGGGCTGCCGGATTGCGGGTCGGACGACGGGGGGTCACGGGAAAGGGCCTCCTCGAAGGCGTGCGGGACGTCAGGGCATCAGGGGGTCGGGCATCGGGGGGTCTCAGGGGGTGGGCTGTGCGGCCAGACGGCGGATCGCCGCCATCGGGACCGGGAGCCAGTCGGGCCGGTGCCGGGCCTCGTACAGGACCTCGTACACGGCCTTGTCCGTCTCGTAGGCGCGCAGCAGCGCGGGCTCGTCGCGCGGGTCGGTGCCCGAGGCATCGGCGTAGCCGGTGCAGTACGCGTCGCGGCAGCGCTCGGCCCAGTCGGGGTTCCAGGGGCGGTAGGAGCGGGCCGCGTAGTCGAAGGAGCGCAGTATCCCCGCCACGTCGCGGACGGGCGGCTGCGGGCGGCGGCGCTCGGCGAGCGGCTTCGCGGGCTCGCCCTCGAAGTCGATCACCGACCAGTCGCCGTCCTCCGTGCGGAGCGTCTGGCCCAGGTGGAGGTCGCCGTGCACCCGCTGCGCGCGCCAGGTGACGTCCTCGGCGGCGAGCTTGCCGACCGCGTCGAAGGCGGCCCGCAGGCCGGGCACGAACGGCAGGAGCGCCGGCACCGCCTGGGCGGCGGCGTCGAGGCGGCGGGTCATCTGGATGGCGAGGTTCTCGGTCTGGGGGCGGCCGAGCGCGACGGTCGGCAGGGCGCCGGCGAGCGCGGTGTGCACCTCGGCGGTGGCCCGGCCCAGCGCCCGCGCCTCGGCGGTGAAGTCCCGCCCGGCGGCGAGCGCGTCCAGGGCGAGCTGCCAGCCGTCCTGGGAGCCGCGCAGATAGGGCTGGAGTACGCCGAGGGTGCTGGCCTCCGGGTGGTTGTTGACGGTCTCGTACCAGGCGACGGGCGCGGGGACCCGGGCGCAGCCCGCGCGGGTGAGCGCGAGGGGAAGCTCCAGGTCCGGGTTGGCGCCCGACCAGATCCGGCGGAACACCTTCAGGATGTACGCGTCGCCGTAGACGAGCGAGGAGTTGGACTGCTCGGCGTCGAGCACGCGCGGCGCGAGCCCGTCCGGGATGGCCACCGTGCGCGAGAAGCGCAGCGGGCCCATCGGGCCGGGCGTGCGCAATCGTTCCAGCAGCAGGGAGGCGAGGCGCGGGTCGCTCAGCCCCTCGTACACCGTGCGCCCGGCGAGCGGCCCGTCCGTCAGGCGGCCGATGAGCGCGGGGGCCAGCTGCGGCGGCAGGTGGGTCCGTACGCCGAGGAGCAGCTGGTAGCAGTCGGCCTGCGCCGAGGGGGCGAGGCCGGGCTGCTGGACGCGCACGAGCAGGTGCAGCAGGCCGGGGCCCGCGGTGTCGACACGGAGCAGCTCGGTGGCCGAGACGAGGGTGAAGCCGGTGACAGGGCGTCCCTTCCCGGCGAACCAGCGCTGCCTCGGCAGCCATTCGTGGAGCAGGGGCACCAGGGAAGGGAGCAGGGCGACCGGTGCCCGGGCGGTGGATGCGGTCTCCGACATGGCAGCGCGTCCTTTCCCCGGGCACTACGAAATGCACAGAACGTGCAGAGTGTCCCGGAATGCGGCGATGGCTGTCCGGCTGTGCGGGACGTGTCGGGCGGGGATGGTCCGGATAGACCCGTCGACGTATGAGGGGGAGAGTTCCCAGGGCGGCCCGCCGGAAACGCCCGACCGGAAGGAACCGTCCCGCCTTTGGCCGAGGCCTTGCGGAGCGGATATGCCCCCTCGGTATGCCGCCCGCGCGAGGGCCGGGCGGCCGACCGTCGGAGCCCTTTACGCCGTTGCAGTGACGCTGTTGCGGTGACGCCGTTGGCGGGCCCGGTGGGGTCCGCCAACGGGGTGTCAGCTCGCCGCGGGCCGGGGCTCCGCCGACCCCCGGGCCACGGCACTCGGGGCCGTCGCCTGCGTGGCACCCGCCTTGACGGCCTTCGCGGAGGACTTCTTCACCGCGTCCTTCCGCAGCCGGAACCAGTAGAAGCCGTGGCCCGCGAGGGTGAGCAGGTACGGCCATTCGCCGATCGCCGGGAAGCGCACCCCGCCGATCAGCTCCACCGGGTGCATGCCGTTGAACAGCCGCAGGTCCAGCTCCGTCGGCTGCGGGAAGCGCGAGAAGTTGTGCACGCACATCACCAGGTCGTCGCCGTACTCCCGCAGGAAGGCGAGGACCGCCGGGTTCGACGACGGCAGCTCGGTGTAGGAGCCGAGGCCGAAGGCCGGGTTCTGCTTGCGGATCTCGATCATCCGCTTGGTCCAGTGCAGCAGCGACGACGGCGAGGCCATGGACGCCTCGACGTTGGTGACCTGGTAGCCGTAGACCGGGTCCATGATGGTCGGCAGGTACAGCCGGCCCGGGTCGCAGGAGGAGAAGCCCGCGTTGCGGTCGGGCGTCCACTGCATCGGGGTGCGCACGGCGTCCCGGTCGCCGAGCCAGATGTTGTCGCCCATGCCGATCTCGTCGCCGTAGTAGAGGATCGGCGAGCCGGGCAGGGAGAGCAGCAGGGCGGTGAAGAGCTCGATCTGGTTGCGGTCGTTGTCGAGCAGCGGGGCGAGCCGCCGCCGGATGCCGATGTTGGCGCGCATCCGCGGGTCCTTGGCGTACTCCGCGTACATGTAGTCGCGCTCTTCGTCGGTGACCATCTCCAGCGTCAGCTCGTCGTGGTTGCGCAGGAAGATGCCCCACTGGCAGCCCGCCGGGATCGCCGGGGTCTTCGCCAGGATTTCGGAGACGGGGTAGCGCGACTCGCGGCGCACCGCCATGAAGATGCGCGGCATCACCGGGAAGTGGAACGCCATGTGGCACTCGTCGCCGCCGCTGGGGAAGTCGCCGAAGTAGTCGACGACGTCCTCGGGCCACTGGTTGGCCTCGGCGAGCAGCACCGTGTCCGGGTAGGCCGCGTCGATCTCCTTGCGGACCCGCTTGAGGAAGGCGTGCGTCGCCGGGAGGTTCTCGCAGTTCGTGCCCTCCTGCTGGTACAGGTACGGCACGGCGTCGAGGCGGAAGCCGTCGATGCCCAGGTCCAGCCAGAAGCGCAGCGCCGAGAGGATCTCCTGCTGCACGCGGGGGTTCTCGTAGTTCAGGTCCGGCTGGTGCGAGAAGAACCGGTGCCAGTAGTACTGCTTGCGCACCGGGTCGAAGGTCCAGTTGGACGTCTCGGTGTCGACGAAGATGATCCGGGCGTCCTCGAACTGCTTGTCGTCGTCGGCCCAGACGTAGTAGTCGCCGTACGGCCCGTCGGGGTTCGCGCGGGACTCCTGGAACCACGGGTGCTGGTCGCTGGTGTGGTTCATCACGAAGTCGATGATCACCCGCATGCCGCGCTGGTGGGCGGCGTCGACGAACTCGACGAAGTCGGCGAGGTCGCCGAACTCCGGGAGGACGGAGGTGTAGTCAGAGACGTCGTAACCCCCGTCGCGCAGCGGCGACTTGAAGAACGGCGGCAGCCACAGGCAGTCGACCCCGAGCCACTGGAGGTAGTCCAGCTTGGCGGTGATGCCCTTGAGGTCGCCGACGCCGTCGCCGTTGCTGTCCTGGAAGGAGCGGACGAGCACCTCGTAGAAGACGGCTCGTTTGAACCAGTCGGGGTCGCGGTCCTTGGCGGGGGTGTCCTCGAAGGTGTCGTGGACGGGCTCGTTGACGATCATGATGTGGGTGACCCTCCGATCGGCGGGGACGGTCGCAGGACGAGGATGTGCGCGGGAGTGACGCCCGGTTCCAGGCGCACATAGTTGGCCCTGCCCCAGTGATAGGTCTCGCCGGTGAGCTCGTCGCGCACCGGTACGGTCTCGTGCCAGTCGAGGCCGAGCTCCGGCATGTCCAACGAGACCGTCGCCTCGTGGGTATGGTGCGGGTCGAGGTTGACGACCGTCAGAACAATGTTCGAACCCGACCGCTTGCTGTAGGCGATCACCGCCTCGTCGTCCACGTGGTGGAAGTGGATCGAGCGCAGCTGCCGCAGCGCCGCGTTGCGCCGCCGGATCCGGTTGAGCGCGGTGATCAGCGGGGTGATCGTCCGGCCCTCGCGCTCCGCCGCCTCCCAGTCGCGCGGCCTCAGTTCGTACTTCTCCGAGTTCAGGTACTCCTCGCTGCCCTCGCGCAGCGGGGTGTTCTCGCACAGCTCGTACCCGGCGTACACGCCCCACGTCGGCGACATCGTCGCCGCGAGCACCGCCCGCGCCTCGAAGGCGGGGCGTCCGCCGTGCTGGAGGTAGCCGGGCAGGATGTCGGGGGTGTTCACGAAGAAGTTCGGCCGCATGTAGGCGGCGGTGTCCCCGGACAGCTCTGTCAGGTACTCGGTGAGCTCCTGTTTGCCGTTGCGCCAGGTGAAGTACGTGTACGACTGGTGGAAGCCGACCGCGGCGAGCGTGTGCATCATCGCGGGGCGGGTGAACGCCTCCGCCAGGAAGAGCACGTCCGGGTCGGTGCGGCGGATGGAGGCGATGACCTTCTCCCAGAAGACCACCGGCTTGGTGTGCGGGTTGTCGACGCGGAAGATGCGCACGCCGTGGGCCATCCAGTGCCGCAGCACGCGCAGCGTCTCGCGGACGATGCCCCGCATGTCCTGGTCGAACGCGATCGGATAGATGTCCTGGTACTTCTTCGGCGGGTTCTCGGCGTACGCGATGGTGCCGTCGGCCCGGTGGTGGAACCACTGCGGGCGCTTGCGCACCCACGGGTGGTCCGGCGAGCACTGGAGCGCGAAGTCCAGCGCGACCTCCAGGCGCAGCTCGCGGGCGCGCGCCACGAAGGCGTCGAAGTCCTCCATGGTGCCGAGGTCCGGGTGGATCGCGTCGTGGCCGCCCTCGGCCGAGCCGATCGCCCACGGCACGCCGACGTCGTCGGGTCCGGCGGTCAGGGAGTTGTTGCGGCCCTTGCGGTGCGTGGTGCCGATGGGGTGGATCGGCGGCAGGTACACCACGTCGAAGCCCATCGCGGCGATGGCCGGCAGCCGCTCGGCGGCGGTGCGGAAGTTGCCCGAAACGAGCCGCCCGTTCTCGACGCGGGCGCCCTCGGAGCGCGGGAACATCTCGTACCAGGAACCGAAAAGCGCCCGCTCCCGCTCCACGAGGAGGGGCAACGGGCGCGAGGAGGTGACCAGTTCGCGCAGCGGGTGCCGGGACAGGGCGTCCACGGCCTCCGGTGCGAGGGCGGCTCGCCACCGCTCCTCGGGCGGGCGCCGCGCGTCCCGCAGCGCGTCCACCACCGCGAGCACGGCCTCGCGGCCCTCCCTCTTCGGTACGCCCTCGGCGGCGCGCTCGTGCAGGGCCGCGCCCTCCGCCAGGACGAGCTCGGTGTCGAGGCCCGCCGGGATCTTGATCCCGGCGTGGTGGCGCCAGGTGGCGACCGGGTCGCTCCACGCCTCGACCCGATAGGACCAGCGCCCTTCGGCCGTCGGAGTGACCTCGGCGCCCCAGCGGTCGGTCCCGGGCGCGAGCTCGCGCATCGGGGTGAAGGGGCTCTCGCGGCCGGCCGGGTCCGTCAGGACGACATTGGCGGCCACGGCGTCGTGGCCTTCGCGGAACACGGTGGCCGTAACCTGAAAGGTTTCGCCGACCACCGCCTTGGCTGGCCTTCTGCCGCAGTCGACCAGAGGGCGGACATCGAGGACGGGAATGCGACCAATCAGCGAGTTCACGGCATCACCTGAGGGTTGCGTACGGGGTATCGCTCTTTGTAGCTGCTCCGTTGACGAGTGGCGGGGCGCAGGCATCACCGCTCCTGTCCGGGTTCACTCGGGTGGGCGGGTACCGCAGGAGCCTTCCCACACCGTTCGGGTGGGCAATCCGGCGCGTTGTTAACTCCTACGGTGCATCAGGGAAACGGGAAACCGGCCCCGTATGGTTGATTCCGGGACCGGTTGGCTTGTTTCCACCGAATGGGTGACGAGGAGCCGTCGGGCAGATGCCGAGGAGCGATCCTCACGCCCGGGACTGGGCGTTGTGCTCCTCCGGGTCGTTGGCCCACACCTGCCACGGCTGCCGGCTGACCCACTCGTCCACCGGTGCCTGCCGCAACGACAACGCCCGCGCCGAAGCGCCGTCGTCACCCGCCATCAGCGTCTCGTCCGTCCCCGACGCCATGTAGTGGTAGATGCCCGCTACACCGGCCGCCGCGGCCGGGCCCAGAACCGCCGCCAGGCCCTGCTCGAAAGCGACCGGATCCAGCGCCTGGTACCGCACCTGACGGCCGAGACCCCGCGCGAAGGCCTGGGCCAGCTGGTCGCCCGTCAGCGTCCGCTCGCCGCCGATGTCGAACGTCCGCCCTTCCACGCCGTCCGCGGTGAGCGCCGCCAGCACCGCCTCCGCCAGGTCCCGGTGCGAGAGCCAGGCCGTCGGCGTGTGCGCGGGCAGCGGATAGGCGAGCACCCCGTCGTTGACCAGGGCGGGGCCGTTCCACGGGCTGAAGAGGTTGTCCAGGTAGACCGGCGGGCGCAGCACCACCAGCGGGACGCCGCTGTCGCGCAGCACCTCCTCGGTGATCCGCCGCGTCTCGAACGCCGCCACGTCGGTGGAGACCGACGGGACGCGCGTGTTGGCGTTGTAGACCAGACGCCGCACCCCGGAGTCCACGGCCGCCGCCGCGATGTTGCGCGCGTACCGGCGGACTCGCTGGGGCTCGTACACCAGCGGCATCGTCACCGCCGCGTGCGTCGCCCCGTCGAAGAGCTGCCGTACGGCCTCGGCGTCGGCCAGGTCACCGGAGGCGAAGGCGACGCCCGGCAGCGGCGGCCGGTCGCCCTCCGGACGGCGGGTAAGGGTGCGGACGCGGTGGTGCCGTTCCGCCAGGAGACGGGCGATCGCGCCGCCCTGGAAACCGGTCGCCCCCACGACCGAGACCCGCATCGGCGCGGGCGTCTGCATGGGCTGGGAAAGGTGATCGGACATGTGCCTGAAGGGCCCTTCGATAGGGTGTCTCTGCTGCCATGACGGCACTCCACAGGCTGGCGGCGACGGCTTTGGCCGATCAATTAACAAACCGGGGCGGGGGTTGAAGGATCGTCCATGGACACCGTACGCACCGATCAAGCAGGTACCGACAGTGACGACCTCCTCAGCGAGCTGTTGCAGCCGCTGCGCCTCACAGGGGTCTTCGACAGCCGCTGGCACGTCAGCGCCCCGTGGGCGATCGAGGGCGACGCCGAGCAGAGCTGCGCGGTCCTGCACTACATCGTCCAGGGCGGCTGCTGGATCACCGCCGAGGGCCAGGCGCCGCAGGAGCTGCACGCCGGGGACCTGGCCGTCTTCCCGACGGGCACCGCGCACCGCCTCGCCGACCGGCCCGAACGGCAGGGCGTGCCGCTCAAGGCCATGCTGCCCGAGCGGGTCCCCGGCACCTCGGGCGAGATCCGCATCTCCGGCGGCGGCCCGCAGAGCCGGCTGCTGTGCGCCGGGCTGCACTACGACGCCAGCGCCGCGACCGGCCTGTACAAGGCGCTGCCCTGGGTGCTCGTGCTCGACCGCTCCCAGGTGGACCGCGAGCCGCTGCTGCGCGACACGCTGCGGCTGCTCGCCTCTCCGGACCGGCCGATCGGCCCCGGGGACCGGCTGATCACCCTGCGCGCCTTCGAGATGGCCCTGGTGCTGGCGCTGCGGCCGCTGCTGCGCGAGTTCGCGGAGAACCCGGCGTCCCTGCCGGTGCTGCGGCACCCCGGGATCAGCCGGGCGCTGGTGATGATCGCGACCCGGTTCGCGGAGCCGTGGACCATCGAGTCCCTGGCCAAGGAGGTCGGCATGTCGCGCTCGGCCTTCACCGCCGCCTTCCGCGAACTGGTCGGCGAGGCCCCCGCCCGCCATCTGACGGGACGGCGGATGCAGGAGGCGGCACGGCTGCTCGGCGAGACGTCGCTGCCGCAGTCGGCGGTGCCGCAGCGGGTCGGCTACCAGAGCGCGGTCGGCTTCCACCTGGCGTTCCGCAAGTGGTTCGGTGTGACGCCGGGGGAGTACCGCTCGGGCGCGACGGCGGCGTGAGCAGGCCCGCGGCCCGGGTCCATTCCGACCGGTACGTACCCCGACCCCACTGGCAGGTTCTTAAGTGCGGCTGGACGGACGTTCATTGCCGCAGGCCGTTACGGCCAGACAGGCTCTGCTGCGGCAATGCCGTTACGCAAGAGGAGAACAGGTGACCAGGTCCGGTCAGGATTATCTGGCGTCGCTGCGCGACGGGCGCGAGATATGGCTCGACGGCGAGCGGGTGGAGGACGTCACCTCGCACCCCGCCTTCCGTAACACCGCGGCGTCGATCGCGCGGTTGTACGACCTGGCGCACGACTCCGAGCACACGCCGGTCCTCACGCAGGGCGGCGTCCACCGCGCGTACGCCATCCCGCGTTCGTACGAGGACCTCGTCGCCCGCCGCCGGGCGTACAAGGTGTGGGCGGAGGCGAGCTTCGGCTTCCTGGGCCGCACGCCCGACTACATGGCGGGCGGCGCGGCCGGCTTCGCCGCGGTGCCGGGGCTGTTCACGACGGAGGCGTACGACGGATCCGACGCCGCCCTCGCGTACCACCGGCGGCTCGCCGAGGGTGACCTGTACCCGACCTTCACCATCACCAACCCGCAGATCGACCGGACGAAGCCGGCCTCCGAGCAGGAGGAGGACGACCTGGTGGTGCGGGTCGTCGCCGAGAAGGACGGCGGGATCGTGGTGCGCGGCGCCAAGATGATCGGCACCGCGGCCGTCTTCGGCAACGAGGTCATCGTCGGCACCATCGAGCCGCTCGCCCCGCAGGACGTCGAGCACGCGGTCTGCTTCTCCATCCCGATCGACACCCCCGGGCTGAAGTTCCTCTCCCGCACGTCGTACGAGGCGCAGGCGCGCAGCGTCTTCGACAACCCGCTCTCCTCGCGCTTCGACGAGAACGACGCGCTGCTGGTGTGCGACGACGTCTTCGTGCCCTGGGAGCGGGTGCTCGCCTACCGGAACGTCGACGTGTCGTTCCGGATGTGGTGGCAGACGCCGGCGTACCTGAACTTCGTCCACCAGGCGGCCACCCGCTTCTGGACCAAGCTCGAGTTCCTGACGGGCGTCGCCATCCTGCTGACCAAGGCCAACAACACGTACCAGCTGCCGCCCGTCACCCAGGCGATCGGCCGGCTGATGGGGCGGGTCGCGCAGGCGAAGGCGTTCGTGCTGGCCGCAGAGGCGTCGTACGAACAGGTCGACGGCGGGCGCGGCGGGGTGATGCCCGGCAAGGACATCTCCTTCGCGCAGCGCATCATGGCCGGCGAGCTCTACCCGCAGACCGTCCAGGAGATCAAGCTCCTCGCGGGCGGCGGCCTCATCCAGCTCCCCGCCTCCGGCGAGGACCTGCTCCACCCGGAGCTCGGCCCGCTGGTCCGCAAGTACATCCGCTCGCCCGGCACCCCGGCCGAGGAGCGGATCAAGCTGCTGAAGCTGGCGTGGGACGCGCTCGGCTCGGAGTTCGCCGGCCGCCACGAGCAGTACGAGCGCTTCTACCACGGCGCACCGCACGTCTACCTGATGCAGCAGGCCTGGGAGGGCGACACCGCCGCGTGCGAGTCCCTGGCGCAGGCCTGCCTGGACGGCTACGAGCTGGGGGCGTCCCGGTGACGCGGACGTTGTCGCCGGTGGTGCCCGATGTTTCCGCGGTGGCCGCCGTGCGGCGGCCCTGCCCGGACCCGGCCCTGCCCCCGGCCGGGGCGGCGGTGCCGCGCCCGACGCGCCGCTGTCGGCGCTCGGCGCCCGCGGCGCGGCACGCTGCCGCCCGGCCTGCCGTGCCGGAGGTGCGGCGGTGAGTGGGACCCGGACGCGGCCGCTGCGCGGCGCGCTGGCGCTGCTCGCGGCCACGCAGCTACTGCTGATCATGGACACGGCGATCGTCAACGTCGCGCTGCCGTCGATCGGCGAGGACCTCGGCTCCGGCTCCGCCGGGCTGTCGTGGGTCGCCAACGCCTACCTCATCACCTTCGGGGGCCTGCTCCTCCTCGGCGGGCGCACCGCCGACCTGCTCGGCCACCGGCGGCTGTTCGTCGCCGGGCTCGGGCTGCTCGCCGCCGCCTCCGCCGTGGGCGCGCTCGCCGGCTCCGCCGGGGCGCTCGTCGCCGCGCGCGCCGTGCAGGGCGTCGGCGCCGCGCTCGCCGCGGCCGCCGCCTTCGCGCTGCTGCTGATCCTCTTTCCGGACGGGCCCGCGCGGCACAAGGCGCTCGGCGCGTTCGCCGCGATGGGCGGGCTCGGCGGGGTGCTCGGCACCGTGCTCGGCGGCGTCCTCACCGACGTCCTCGGCTGGCGCTCCACCTTCTGGCTGAACGTCGCCGTCGCCGCGCTCCTTGCGGTCCTCGCGCTCCGCCTCCTCGACGGCGGCACCCGCGGCGCCGAGCGCGGCTTCGACCTGCTCGGCGCGCTCACCGCCACCGTCGGCCTCGGCCTCGTCGCGTACGCCCTCGTCGGCCGCAGCCTCGTCGCGGGCGCGGCCGGGCTGGTCCTGCTCGCCGCCTTCGCGGTGCTGGAGACCCGCATCGCGCGGCCCCTCGTGCCGCCCGCCGTGCTGAAGCGGCCCACGCTGCGGCTCGCCAACGGCCTGAGCGCGCTCGCCCAGATGGCGCTGTTCCCGATGTTCTTCCTGGTGAGCCTGTACCTCCAGCAGGTGTTGGAGCACTCGCCGCTGGGCGGCGGGCTCGGGCTGCTGCCGCTCTCCGTGGTCGTCGTCGCCACCGCTCCGCAGACCGGGCGGATCATCGGCCGCCTCGGCCTGCGCGCCGCCACGGTCCTCGGGTTCGTCCTCCTCCTCGTCGGCATGGTGTGGCTCGCGTTCGCCCTCACGCCCGACGGCACCTTCTTCACCACCGTCTTCGCACCCAGCCTCCTGCTGGGTGTCGCCCTGCCGCTGGTCATGGTCACCACCAACGTGGCCGCCACCGCCGAGGCCTCGCCCGCCGAGACGGGCCTGGCCTCCGGGCTCATCAACACCAGTCAGCAGTTCGGCTCCGTCCTGGGCCTCGCCGTCCTGGTGGCCGTCGCCACCGCCCGTACGGGCACGGCGGCGTCCGGGGCGGCGACCCCGGCGGCCGAGACGGCCGGCTTCCAGGCCGCCCTGCTCGTCGGCGCCGCCTTCGCGGCGGTGGCCGCACTGCTGTCCGTACGGCTGACCCCGCCCGCGCCCGTACCGGCGCCGCCACGCCACGACCGGGTGGGTGACCTGCGGTAACCGCGCGGCCGCCTGACCGAGCGGCCGCGCCACCACCCCGACCCGAGACTGCCCGAGGGGGGCTTCCCGTTGACCTTGTACGACCTTGTCGCGCCCGGTCTGGACACCGTCGCCGAACCGCGCTACCGCATAGCCGAGATACGCGCGGCCGATCCACTCGGCGCCGATCCGCTGCTCGCCGCGCTCCCCGCGATGAACCGTGACGCCGACGTCCCGGCGCTCACCGTCGCGCTGCGCGCCCTCATCCCCGACCTCGACCGGGTCGCCGAGTGGAGCGTCGTCGAGGCGCTCGCCGGGATGCGCGACCTCGGCATGCTCCTCGGCTCGCTGAAACGTCACGGCACCGAACCCCTCGCCGTCGTGCCCGAGGTCCTGCCCGTCCTGGAGGAGCTGGCCCGCCGCACCGACATGGTGCCCCGCGACACCGTGCACCACTACACCACCTGGAACCCGCTCGGCCGGCGCCAGCGGATGTACACCGGCCACGAGATGGAGGCCCACCTCCAGGAAGCCGTCCGGATGGTCTTCCCCAGCCTCGTCGCCGCGCTCGACACCTGCGCGCAGCTCGCCCGCCTCGAACCGTACGACCCGGGCTTCGCCCTCGCGCTGGACCGCACCGCACAGCACGTCCAGTCCATGGTCGACGCCATCGACTTCACCGTCGCCAACGTCACGCCCGTCTTCTTCGCCCAGACGCTGCGCTCCTACTTCGAGGAGATCGACGTGGCGGGCCGCGACTACCTCGGGCCCGCCGCCGCGCAGGTCCCGCTGTGGCTGGTGGACCTGACGCTCTGGCAGTGCGACCGCTCCCAGCCCGCGTACGACGCCTTCCTCGACGAGTCCGTCCAGTACAGCCTGCCGTCGTGGCGCGCCTTCTACGCGGCCCACAAGGGAGGCGTCTCCGCCGTCAGCAAGCTGTCCGCCGCGCTGAGCTGGGAGACCGTGCACCGGCTGCCGCCCCAGCTCGTGGCCTCCGCCCGCTCGCTCGCCCGCGTGCTGCGCATCCTCAAGACGTTCCGCGCCCGGCACATCGGCATCGCGCGCAAGGCGTACAGCGACGAGCTGCGGCTGTACGACGAGGGCAGCGGCGGCGCCCCGGTGGCGCTGCTGCGCGAGGTCCTCGACCTGACGCGGGACAACGAGACGCTGGTGCGCCGCTCGGTGGCACCCCCGCGGCCGGCCACCGCCCCCGCACCCGTGCCCGTGACCGCGGCCACGGCGAGCGGCGCCGCGCCGCACCGTCCCGCACCGGCCGCGTGAGAGGAGCGCCCCCATGACCCCGCACATACTCATCGCCGGCGGCGGCATCGCCGGTCTCACCGCCGCGCTCTCCCTGCACGCCGCAGGGTTCCAGCGCGTCACCGTGGTCGAGGCCGCCCGCGAGATCCGCTCCGTCGGCGCCGGACTGAACATCATGCCCAACGCCGTCCGCGAGCTCGACGCGCTCGGCGTCCTGGACCGCCTGGAGACCGACGCCGTACGCACCCGGGAGCTGCGCTACTACCACCGCTCCGGCGGCCTCATCTCCCGTGAGCCCCGCGGCCTGCGCGCCGGCTACCGCTGGCCCCAGCTGTCGATCCACCGCGGCCACCTCCAGCTCGTCCTCGCCGAGGCCGTACGGGAGCGGCTCGGCCCTGCCGCGATCGTCGGCGGCGTCCGCGTCGCCGGGCTGGAGATCCTGCCCGACGGCCGCCCGCGCGTCCGCCTCGCCCACCGCACCGGCGCCACCCGCGGCCTCGCCTCGCTCCAGCCGGACGTCCTGATCGGCGCCGACGGCATCCGCTCGGAGGTCCGCGCCGCGCTCCACCCGGGCGAGGGCCCGCCGCCGTGGAACGGCATGCTCGTGTGGCGCGGCGTGTCGCGGATGGCGGCGAAGGACACCGGTTCCTTCATGCTCATCGCGGGCGACGACCGCCGGAAGGCCGTCGTCTATCCGATGACCGAGCCGACCCTGCGCAGCCCGGAGGTCCTCGTCAACTGGGCGCTGGCGATGCCCGCCGACCGCATCGCCGGCGCCGAGCGCCTCGACGCCGTACGCGGCGACTGGAACCAGCCGGTCCCCGTCGGCGACTTCCTCCACCACTACGAGGGGTGGGAGTTCGACGGCGTCAGCGTCCCCGACGTCCTGCGCGCCTCCGACGGCGCCTACGAGTACCCCATGGTCGACCGCGAGCCCCTCGCCCGCTGGAGCCACGGCCGCACCACCCTGATCGGCGACGCCGCCCACGCCATGTACCCCATCGGCTCCAACGGCGCGACCCAGTCCATCGTCGACGCCCGCGCCCTCGCCCACGCCATGGCGCTGTACCGCGACCCGGCCGACGCCCTCGCCGCCTACGAGGCGGACCGGCGCCCCGCCATGACGGAGCTCCAGCGCGCCAACCGCCGCCTGGGCCCCGAGGTCGTCATCAACCTGGCCCACCAGCGCGCGCCCGGCGGCTTCACCGACATCGACGCCGTGATCCCGCCGGAGGAGCGCGCCGAGATCGCCGCGCGCTACGCCCTGACCGGCGCGTTCGACCCGGCGGCCGTCAACGCGGGCTCACCCTACGAGGTGGCGGTGAGCGTGCTCCCCTGAGTGCGCCGTGGTTGACGGTGGCACCGTGCCACTACCGTCGAAGGGTGAAGGCGGACGCACACCGTGGTGCGTCCGCCCCGATACGTACCTGCCCTGCGAAGGTGGAACACGTGAAGGCAATCCGTCGATTCACCGTGCGCCCCGTCCTCCCCGAACCCCTCCGCCCGCTCAGCGACCTCGCGCGCAACCTGCGCTGGTCCTGGCACACCGAGACCCGCGAGCTGTTCCAGACCGTCGACCCCGACGGCTGGCGTGCGGCCGGCGGCGACCCCGTACGGCTGCTCGGCTCGGTGCCCGCCGCGCGCCTCGCCGAGCTCGCCAAGGACCGGCGGTTCCTGCGCCGCCTGGCCGCCGCCGCCGACGACCTCGACGACTATCTCCACGGCCGCCGCTGGTACCAGCAGCACCAGGGCGCCTCGGACGGCGAACTTCCCGCCGCCGTCGCGTACTTCTCGCCGGAGTTCGGCGTCACCGCGGCCCTGCCGCAGTACTCCGGCGGCCTCGGCATCCTCGCCGGGGACCACCTGAAGGCCGCCTCCGACCTCGGCGTCCCGCTCATCGGCGTCGGGCTGCTCTACCGCCACGGCTACTTCCGCCAGTCCCTCTCGCGCGACGGCTGGCAGCAGGAGCAGTACCCGCTCCTCGACCCCAACGAGCTGCCGCTGAGCCTGCTGCGGCAGGAGAACGGCTGCCCCGTCCGCGTCTCCCTCGCGCTGCCCGCCGGCCGCCGGCTGCACGCGCACATCTGGGTGGCGCGCGTCGGGCGCGTACCGCTGCTGATGCTCGACTCGGACGTCGAGGAGAACGGCACCTCGGAGCGGGACGTCACCGACCGGCTGTACGGCGGTGGCAGCGAGCACCGGCTGCTGCAGGAGATGCTGCTGGGGATAGGGGGAGTGCGGGCCGTCCGGGCGTACTGCGCGCTGACCGGCCACCCGGACCCCGAGGTCTTCCACACCAACGAGGGCCACGCCGGCTTCCTCGGCCTGGAGCGCATCCGCGAACTGACCGAGAGCGGACTGGAGTTCGACGCGGCCCTGGAGGCGGTGCGCGCCGGGACCGTGTTCACCACCCACACGCCCGTCCCGGCCGGCATCGACCGCTTCGACCGCGAGCTCGTCGCCCGCCACTTCGGCGACGGCGCGGAGCTGCCGGGCGTCGACGTCGAGCGGATCCTCCAGCTCGGCCGGGAGACCTACCCGGGCGGCGAGCCCGGCCTCTTCAACATGGCCGTCATGGGCCTGCGCCTCGCCCAGCGCGCCAACGGCGTGTCCACGCTCCACGGCGCCGTCAGCCGCGAGATGTTCGCGGGCCTGTGGCCGGGCTTCGACCCGGAGGAGGTGCCGATCACCTCCATCACCAACGGCGTCCACGCCCCCACCTGGGTCGCCCCCGAGGTCTTCCGGCTCGGCGCCCGCAAGATCGGTACCCAGCGCGCCGAGGACGCGCTGAGCGTCGGCGGCTCCCAGCGCTGGGACTCCGTCACGGACATCGCCGACGCCGAGATCTGGGAGCTCCGGCGCGAGCTGCGCGAACAGCTGGTGACGGAGGTGCGGGCGCGGCTGCGCGCCTCGTGGCGGCAGCGCGGCGCGGGCTCGGCGGAGCTCGGCTGGATCGACGGCGTCCTCGACCCCGACGTCCTCACCATCGGCTTCGCGCGCCGCGTCCCGTCGTACAAGCGGCTGACGCTGATGCTGCGGGACCGCGAGCGGCTGACGAGGCTGCTGCTGCACCCGGAGCGGCCGGTGCAGATCGTGGTGGCGGGCAAGGCCCACCCGGCGGACGACGGCGGCAAGCGGCTGGTGCGGGAGCTGGTGCGGTTCGCCGACGACCCGCGCGTGCGCCACCGGATCGTCTTCCTGCCGGACTACGGCATGGGCATGGCCCAGAAGCTGTACCCCGGCTGCGACGTCTGGCTGAACAACCCGCTGCGGCCCCTGGAGGCGTGCGGTACGTCGGGGATGAAGGCGGCGCTCAACGGCTGTCTCAACCTGAGCGTGCTCGACGGCTGGTGGGACGAGTGGTACGAGCCGGACTTCGGCTGGGCCATCCCCACCGCCGACGGCCCGACGACGGACGAGGACCGGCGCGACGACCTGGAGGCCGCCGCGCTGTACGAGCTGATCGAGCAGCGGGTCGCGCCGCGCTTCTACGACCGGGGCGGCAGCGGTCTGCCGGAGCGGTGGATCGAGATGGTCCGCCGCACGCTCGCCAACCTCGGCCCCAAGGTGCTGGCGGGGCGCATGGTGCGCGAGTACGTGGAGCGGCTCTACACCCCGGCCGCCCTGGCCCACCGCTCGCTGGACGAGGACGCGGCGCGCGAACTGGCCGCCTGGAAGGCGCGGGTGCGCGCCGCGTGGCCGCGCGTCACCGTCGACCACGTCGAGGTCGACGAGGCCAACGGCACCGCCGAGCTCGGCGCCACGCTCGCCCTGCGCGTGCGGGTGGCCCTCGGGGACCTCCGGCCCGAGGACGTGGAGGTCCAGGCGGTCGCGGGCCGCGTCGACACCGACGACCGGCTCCGCGACGCCCAGAAGGTGCCGCTCAAGCCGTCGGGCGGGCCGGACGAGCAGGGCCGCTGGGTGTACGAGGGGCCGCTGACCCTGGACCGTACGGGCCCGTTCGGCTACACCGTGCGGATACTGCCCGCACACCGGCTGCTGCCGGCGGGCGCGGACCTGGGCCTGGTGGCGCTGCCGACGGAGACGACGGGGGAGGGCGCGGGCGTGCTGATGCGTTAGCCGCCATGCGGGGCCCGGCCGCTGTGCGGCCGGGCCTCTTTCCCTTTCATATGCGGAATTTTTTCGGCCCGGTATGGGTGGCCACCGTGACGGGCATTCATGAATGCACCAGGGGAGGGGGCGGAATATGAAGGGCAAAGGCACGCCGCGAACGGGGGCGAGTGCGGGGGGATTTCCCCGCCCGGGGCTGTTCTGGCTCGGGGTGGCCGCCGGGACGGCCGGCACGGTGCTGCACCTGCCGATGTTCCTCGCGTCCCGTCACATGGGCTACCACATGGCCGGGATGGCGCCGGACCCGGCCATGGTGGCGGGCATGGCGCTGATCGTGGGCGGTGTGGCGGCGGTGCTGGCCGGCTTGTGGCCGCCCCGGGCCGAGGCGCTGCGCCGCGAGGCGGCGATCGCAGCGGTCCGGGTGCGCCCCCAGGACGACGCGCCTCTGCGTCCCGCCCACGTCGCCCTGCTGCTCGTGCTCTCGCTCGCCGTGACGATCGACGTCATGAAGCCGCTGACCCTGTCGCTGGTCGTGCCCGGGGTCGCCGCCGAGTACGGCCTCGCCTCGCCGCTGCGCCCCGGCGGTGGCGTACCCGTGGCCTGGCTGCCGCTGGCCGGGATCACCGGCACCATGGTGGGTTCCTTCGTGTGGGGCTGGCTGGGCGACCGGATCGGGCGGCGCAACGCGATCCTGCTGGCCGGGGTGCTGTTCGCCACGACGTCCGTCTGCGGCGCCATGCCGGGGTTCTGGTGGAACGTGCTCATGTGCCTGGTGATGGGCGCGGCGGCCGGCGGCATGATCCCGATCGCCTTCACGCTGCTCGCGGAGACGGTGCCGCGCCGGCACCGCGGCTGGCTGATGGTGCTGATCGGCGGCAACGTCACGGTCGCGTACGCCCTGACGAGCTGGCTGGCGGCGGTGCTCACCCCGGAGTTCGGGTGGCGGGCCCTGTGGCTGGTGGGGCTGCCCACGGGGCTGCTCCTGCTGGTGCTGAACCGCTGGATCCCGGAGTCGCCCCGCTTTCTGCTCGCCACCGGGCGTGCCGAGCAGGCGCGTGAGGTGCTGGCGCGGTACGGCGCGGCCCTGGTGCCGGTCGGGCCGGAGTCCGGGCCGGAGTCCGGACCGGCGCGGGGGCCCCGGACCGGGTACCGGCGGCTGTGGGAGCGGGGGTTCGGCGGGCGTACGGCGGTGCTGACGGTCCTGGCGGCGGGCGCCGGCCTGCTGACGTACGGGTTCCAGATGTGGCTGCCCGTCAACCTCGCCCGCATCGGCTACCTGGAGGCGTCGTCGGCCCGCGTCCTGCGGGACAGCGCCCTGATCAGCCTGCCGCTCAACGTGCTGACCGCGCTGCTGTACGGGTTGTGGAGCAGCAGGCGCACGGCGGTCGTCGTCGCGGGTGCGGCGGCGGCCGCCCTGGTCGTCCTCGCGGCGGCGGGCGAGGAGGTCGCCGGGAACGAGTCGCTGATGCGGCTGCTGCTGCTGGTCCCGCTGTGGGGCATCAGCGCGACCGCGGCCGTGGTCGCCGCGTACAGCTCCGAGGTGTACCCGACGGCGCTGCGGGCGCGCGGCACGGGCTGGGCGGCGGCGGTGAGCAAGGTCGGCGGCGTGCTGATCCTCGCCCTCTCGGTGGCCGCCGCGGCGGTTCCGCCGATGGAGGTCACGGCCCTGGTGGCGGCCGCGCCGCTGGCCGCGGCGGCGCTGGCGTTCGTGTTCTTCGCCCCGGAGACGCGGGGGCGGGGGCTGGACGAGGCCTGAGCCGGGCCGTCCGTATCAGGCCGGTTCCCTTTTCCGTGGCGTGATCTCGCCAATTCCAGCCGCAATTTCATAGGTAAATAACACTGCTTGTTTGGCATGCGCCCTGGAAATCTACCGGCGCGCCACCTTTCCCTTCCTTGTCCGTCACGCGGATGGGTGAATATGGCAGAGGAAATGGTCCGAATGGCGGCACTCGGGAATGTCGTAAGTGCACATCACCCACTCCCCGAGTAACGTTCGGAGGTTCTTCTCGTGCCCACAACCACCGTGCTGCCGTCGGTCGGCGCCGAAATCCCCTGTAGTTGCTACGCCGCGAACGTCCCGCTCAAGGTCCGCACCGCCCTGGTGAACGTCGAGTTCAAGGGCGGCATCAAGGTCCGGGTGGAGGCCCATCCCGACCAGCCGCCGCACAAGGCCGTCGTGCTCAAGGTCGTCGGCCACAAGGTGGAGGCCGACCACCCGCAGCTGGGCAAGATCACCATCGAGCAGGACAGCATGGAGGCGACGCCGGACAGCCTCCTGAAGATCGTCCAGCACTTCCCGCCGAAGCTGAGCGCCGTGATGTTCCTGTCGTTCACGCTCACCATCGAGCGGCCGCCCGGTGAGGGCGCCGCCCCGGGAGCCCGTCCGGAGCCGATGAAGCTGCGCACCAAGGAGCCGGCGAAGCTGCTGAGCCCGGAGCTCAGCAAGTTCCCGCCGGACGGGGACATGTACCGGCTGGAGACCCCGATCAAGCTCGTCCACCCGGACACCGACCAGGTCATCGCCACCATCGACAAGTTCCCGGTCCGCGTCGGCGGCTGAGCCGCCGTAGCCGGCCGGCAGCAGCACGCTGACCGGCCACCAGTGCAGCGAGCGTGGGGGTGCCCTGATGCGTCATGCCCGGATTCCGAAGGTGACGGTCGTCGCGGGTTGCGTACGAAGCCTGCGCGTCTGTCTCGTCCTGACGGTCCGGCTGGCCGTCCTGGGCCTCATCGCCCTGCGCTGCTCACTGTCGCCGGGCAAGGACCGCTTCGCGCCGCGGCGCGACGCCTGGCTCCTCGCCACGGTGACCGCACTCGGGCCGGCCTTCGTCAAGGCCGCCCAGATCCTCAGCACCCGCGCCGACCTGGTCCCCCGTCATGTCGCCCGGGTGCTGAGCACCCTGCACGACCAGGTGTCGCCCCTCCCGCTCGGGGACGGGACGCGCCGCTTCCCACCCGAGCTGAGACACGCCCTCCGGGACGATCCCGGCCTGGCCGGGCGCCCCCCGGTCGCCGCGGGCACCATCGCCTGCGTCTACCGGGCCCGGCTCGCCGACGGCCGCACCGCCGCCCTCAAGGTCCGCCGCCCCGGTGTCGTCCGGCTCCTCACCACCGACCTGGCGATCATGCTGACGCTCGCCCGGCTCGTCGCGCCGCTGCCACCGCTGCGCGGCGTCCCGGTGGTGGACATCGTGCGGCAGCTGACGGGCTCCCTGCGCGGACAGCTCGACTTCGACCTCGAGCGGCGCAGCCTCCGCTTCCTACGGGAGAACCTCGCGGAAGAGCCGGACGTCCGCGTCCCGGAGGTGTACGACGAGCTCTGCGGCCCGGACGTCCTGGTCATGGAGTACCTCGAAGACCTGCACGACGGGGAGAGGAGAGCGGGCGGCGCGCAGGCCGCCGTGACAGCCCTGCGCGCCGCCTTCCACATGCTCTTCCTCGACGGCTTCGTCCACTGCGACCTGCACCCCGGCAACCTCGTCTGCGGCCCCGGCGGCGCGGTGACCGTCGTCGACGCCGGTTTCACCGTGCGCCTGACCGAACAGTCCCGGGAGAAGTTCACCGACTTCTTCGAGGCGATGGGAGCCGGGGACGGCCGGACCTGCGCCGACATCGTGCTCTCCACCACGCGCCCCGGGCCGCGCACCGACACCGAGGGATTCCGGCGCGAGCTCGCCGAGCTCGTCGCCTCCCGGGGGGACGCGACCGCCGCCACGTTCGACCTGATGTCCTTCGCCGCCCGGCTCTTCGCGCTCCAGCGCCGCCACGGCCTGTACGCGGACCCGCAGTTCGTCTTCCCGATCCTGTCGCTGCTGGTCCTGGAGGGCACCGTACGGGACCTCGGCCCGGACCTGGACTTCCAGGCCGTCGCCAAGCCGTACCTGATCACCGCCCTCATGGAACGCGCGCTTCTCGCCGCCCAGAGAGACAACGCCCAAAGAAATCAGGAGAAACAGGAGTCCGGCTGACATGCTCTCCCACGCCTCGCCGTCCGGCCCCTCGCCGTCCAGCCCCTCGCCGCCCGGACCGGACACCGCCGCCTCCGAGGAAGCGACGCCGCCCCGGCCACCCCGGGCCACCCCCGTGGTGCCGCGCCCCCTCCGCCGCATCGTCATCCCCCTGCTGCGCCAGGACACCGCGCAGGTCGACTTCGGCGTACGGCGCTTCCGGCTGCGGCCCGGCCCGGCCCGCGACATCCTCCAGGCGGCCGGACAGGCCTTCCTCGCCGGCTTCCACGCCGCGCTCGACGCCCGCACCCTGGCCGGGCTGGCGGCCGACGTGGAGCGCCTCCCGCCCGAGCGGCGCGGCTTCGCCTACGAGGGCGCCGGCATGGCCTGCTCCGTACTGGACCTGCTCACCGGCGCACGCGGCCGCAGGTTCGCCGCCCTGGTCTCCGGGCCCGCGGCCCGGTACCCGCACCTCGTGCACGTCGGCGCGGGATGGGCGTACGCGCGCCTGGGCCTGCGGCCCCGGGGCGGCCTGCCCGCCGCGCACCCGCCCGAGCAGTGGCTCGCCTGGGACGGGTACGGATTCCACCAGGGGTTCTTCCACCCCGACCGCGTCATCGGGCGGCAGCAGGTCGAGCGCGGCCTGACCGCCGACGAACGCGCCATCCGGGACCAGGGCCTGGGTCGCGCCCTCTGGTTCCACGAGTGCGCCGACCCCGAGGGCCTCGTGCCGCGCGTCGCCGAGTTCCCGCCCGACCGCCGCGGCGACCTGTGGAGCGGCGCCGGACTCGCCGCCACGTACGCGGGCGGCGCCACCCCCGCGGAGCTGCACCGCCTCGCCGAAGCGGCCGGCGCCCACCGCGCCGACCTCGCCCAGGGCTCCGCCTTCGCCTGCGCGGCCCACCACGTCTCCGGCCTCGTCCCGGAGCACACCCGCGAGGCCGCGCGCGTCCTGACGGGCACCACCGTCGAGGAGGCGGCCGACTGGACCGACCGCTCCCGTGCGGCGCTCGGGCCCGCCGCGACCGGCACCGGCCACTACCAGCTGTGGCGCGCCGGGATCCGGGACCTGTACCTCCGCAGCCGCCGAGGAGACCACTGACCATGCCCGCACCCCTCATGAGCCTCGTACGCCGCAACCTGGCGCGGGTCGCCGCGCTGCTCGCCTGCGTGCTGCTGTGGCAGCTCTCCCAGCCGCCGGGCGCCTCCCCGGCGATGCGCGAGCGCCTCGCCCAGCGGTTCTCCTTCTCCCCGCACCTCGTCTCGCCCGCGCAGCACCCCACCGACCGGACCCTGCGGCCGGTCGCCCCCGCCTACCGCGACATCTCGTCGTGGATCTCCTCCGTGGGCGCCGGGGCCGCCCTCTTCGCCGTGGACGACGGCAGCGTCTCGCACGACATCTGCCTGGTCGACCCGCGCACCGACACGGTCACCGTCGGCCCGGCCCCCGGCACCGGCCGGCGGTACGCGCCCTTCACCCTCGCCCCGCCCGCGCGCGAGCTGCCGTCGTACGCCGCGCCCATGGGCTGCCTCCCGGCGGACCTCAACGAGGACGGCCGCCAGGACGTGGTCGTCTACTACTGGGGCCGCTCGCCCGTCCTCTTCCTGCGCCTCGCCGGACGCCCCCCGGGCGCCGGGGCGTTCCTCCCGCGCGAGCTCGTCCGCCCGCGCGCCGTGTGGAACACCAATGCCGCCACCGTCGGCGACTACGACGGCGACGGCCACCTCGACCTCGTCTTCGGCAACTACTTCCCGGACGGCGCCCGCGTCCTGGACCCCACCGCCCACCAGCCGGACAAGCTGGTGATGAACGCCTCCCTCTCCAACGCCCGCAACGGCGGCACCAACCGCCTCCTGCGCTTCACCGGCGCAGACCGGGGCCCCGCCCCCGACGCCCGCTTCACCGAGGTGCCCGACGCCTTCGCACCGGACGCCGCGCGCGGCTGGACCCTCGCCCTGGGGACGTACGACCTCGACGGCGACCACCGCCCCGAGCTGTACGTGGCCAACGACTTCGGCCCCGACCAGCTGCTCGTCAACGAGTCGTCCCCGGGGCGTGTCCGGTTCCGCGAGGCCGTCGGCCGACGGCACGCCGCCACCCCCAAGTCGAAGGTGCTGGGCCGCGACTCCTTCAAGGGCATGGGCGTCGCCTTCGCACAGCTCGGCCCGGACCGCGTTCCCGACATCCTGGTCAGCAACATCGGCGAGGCGTACGCCCTCCACGAGAGCAACTTCGCCTTCACCGCCGGCGGCAGCCTCCGCGACGCCGGGCGGGCGCTCCACCGCGGCACCGCCCCGTACGACGACGACAGCGAGCCGCTGGGCCTGTCCCGCACCGGCTGGAGCTGGGACGTGAAGGCCGCCGACTTCGACAACGACGGCGGTCCCGAGATCATGCACGCCACGGGCTTCGTCGCCGGACACACCGACCGCTGGGCGCAGTTGCAGGAGACGGCCATGTCCAACGACCTCATCCTGGACAACCCCCGGCTCTGGCCGCATTTCAAGCCCGGCACCGACCTGTCCGGCCACGACCGCAACACCTTCTTCGTCCGCGGCGCCGACGGCCGCTTCACCGACGTGGCCCGCGAGGCCGGGGTCGGCACGGACGCCGTCAGCCGGGCCTTCGCGATCGGCGACGTGGACTCCGACGGCCGCCTCGACTTCGTCGTCGCCAACCAGTGGGCGCCGTCGGTGCTGTACCGCAACACCGGCCGGGCGGGTGCCTTCCTGGCCCTCCGCCTGCGGCTCCCGGCCGCCGAAGGCGGCGGCGCGAGCGGCGGAGCGACCCGGCCCGCCATCGGCGCCACCGCCACCGTGACGCTGCCCGACGGCACCGTCCGCACCGAGCAGCTGTACCCGGCCAACGGGCACAACGGCGTCAACGCCCCCGACCTCACCTTCGGCCTCGGCGCCGCCAAGGCGGGCCCGTCCACCGCCCTGCCCGTCCGCCTGACCTGGCGCGACGGCGAGGGACGCGTCCACACCCGCACCACCACGCTCCGGCCGGGCCGCCACGAGCTGATTCTCACCGAGGAGACACGATGAACGGACGCGGACGCGGACTCGTACCCGGACTCGACCGCATGGCGCGCACGGCGCGGTGTGTGCTCGGCGGCCCGGACGACCCGCGCAGCGCCGCCCTGCGCCGGTTCGGCCTCTCCATCACCGTCCTGACCGTGGTCGGCCACACCGTCCTCGGCTTCGAGCAGGCCTACCTCACCCCCGTCGTCGCGGTGGCGGCCGCCCTGCTCGCCGAAGGAGTCCTCGGCACCATCGACGCCCACGCCCGCGGCGTACGCCCCTGGTACGCCGCCGGGTCCGCCGGCGCCGTCGTGGACCTGCTGCTCCCCGCGTACATCACCGGACTGGCGTGCGCGATGCTGCTGTACGCCAACGACCGGCTGATGCCGACCGTGCTCGCCACCGTCGCGGGCGTGGCGAGCAAGTACGTCGTCAGGGTGCGCGTCGCCGGGCGCGCACGGCACGTGCTCAACCCCAGCAACACCGGGATCGTGCTGGTCCTGCTGCTCTTCCCGTGGGTCGGGATCGCGCCGCCGTACCAGTTCACCGAGTGGACGGCCGCCCCGGCGGACTGGGTGATCCCCGTGGTGGTCCTGGCGGCCGGGACGATGCTCAACGCCAAGCTGACCGGCAAGATGCCGCTCATCGCCGCCTGGTGCGGCGGCTTCGTCGCCCAGGCGGTGCTCCGCTGGGCCCTGTCGCTGGGCGACCTCTCCCTGGTGAGCGCGCTGCTGCCGATGACGGGCGTGGCGTTCGTGCTCTTCACCAACTACATGATCACCGACCCGGGCACGACCCCGTGGCGCCCGCGCCACCAGGCCGTCTTCGGCGCGGCGACGGCCGCCGTCTACGGCGTACTCGTCCACTTCCACGTCGTCTTCGGCCTGTTCTTCGCGCTGGTGATCGTGTGCGTGCTGCGGGCGGGCGTGCTGGTGGCCGCCGAGCGGCTGCCGTGGGGCTCCGCCGGACGCGGCGCGTCCACCGCGTCCAACGCCTCCTCCGCGTCCGCTCCCGCCCCGCCCGCCTCCGTCCCCGCGCAGGGCCGCCCCTCACTCCAGCCGGAGACACGATGAGCCCGTACGACACGGAGGGCACCGACGGCACCGACGGCTCCGCGCTCGCGATCGTCGGCATGGCCTGCCGGTACCCCGACGCCGAACGGCCCGAACGGCTCTGGGAGATGGCCCTGGAGCAGCGCAGGGCCTTCCGCCGCCTCCCCGCGGAGCGCATGGACCCGGACGACTACTACGACCGCGACCCGGCGGCCCCCGACAAGACGTACAGCCTGTACGCCGCCGTCCTGGAGGGCTGGGCCTTCGACCGGTCGGCGTTCCGCATCCCCGGCCCGGTCTTCCGGGCCGGGGACCCCGCCCACTGGCTGGCCCTGGAGACCGCCGCCCGCGCCCTGGAGGACGCCGGTTTCCCCGGCGGCGCCGGACTGGACCGCGACCGCGTCGGCGTGGTCCTCGGCAACAGCCTCACCGGCGACACCACCCGTGCCGGGACGCTGCGGCTGCGCTGGCCGTACGCACGCCGCGTCCTCGCCGCCGCCCTGGCGGACACGGGACTCCCCGGCGACGCACGCGAGGAGGTGCTGCGCCGCGCCGCTGCCGGCTACCTGGCGCCGTTCCCGCCGACGACGGAGGAGTCGCTCGCCGGGGCGCTCTCCAACACCATCGCGGGCCGGATCTGCAACCACTTCGACTTCCACGGCGGCGGCTTCACGGTCGACGGTGCCTGCGCCTCCTCCCTCCTCGCCGTCATCGAGCTGTGCCGCGCGCTGCGCGACCACAGCGTCGACTTCGGCCTGGCCGGCGGGGTCGACCTGAGCCTCGACCCCTTCGAGCTGGTGGGCTTCGCCAAGACCGGCGCCCTCGCCGCCGACCGGATGCGCGTCTACGACGAGCGGTCGGCGGGCTTCTGGCCCGGTGAGGGCTGCGGCATGCTCGCGCTGATGCGGGCGGCCGACGCGCGCGCCGCCGGGCTGCGCGTGTACGCGGAGATCCGCGGCTGGGGCGTCTCCTCCGACGGTGCCGGGGGCATCACCCGGCCCGACCGGGACGGGCAGCTCCTCGCCCTGCGCCGCGCGTACGAACGGGCCGGCGCCGACCCAACCGACGTCCTCCTCCACGAGGGCCACGGCACCGGCACGCGCGTCGGCGACGAGGTGGAGCTCGGCGCCCTGGCGGCGCTGCGCGCGGGCGCCCACCGGCGCGCGGCCCTCTCCACGATCAAGGCGAACATCGGCCACACCAAGGCCGCGGCCGGCGCGGCGGGCGTCATCAAGGCGGCCATGAGCCTGCACACCGCGGTGCTGCCCCCGACGACCGGATGCCGGGACCCGCACCCGCTGCTGCGATCGGGCGAGGCCCGGCTGCGCGTGCTGCGCCGCGCCGAACACTGGCCCGAGGGCCCCCGGCTGGCCGGGGTCAGCTCGATGGGCTTCGGCGGCATCAACGCCCATGTCGTGCTCGCCGCCCCCGACGCCCCCGCCCCCACCTCGCCGTACCCCCGCAGCCCCGTAGTCGTACGCCGCGCGGCGCCCGAGCACGCCGTCATCGCCGCCGCCGCGGCCGAACCGGGCGAGCTGCGCGCGCTGTTCGAGGACGTCGCCGCCGTGGCCCCCCGGCTCTCCTTCGCGGAGCTGCACGACCTGGCGGCCCAGCTCGCGCGGCGGACGCCGGCCGGCGGCTCCTCGCGCGTCGCCGTGGTCGCCGCCACCCCCGACGAACTGGCCCGGCGGGCCGCCTCGGCGGCCGCTCACCTCGCGTCCGCTCCCACTCCGGGAGCCCTGACGCACCTGCCGGGCGTATGGCTGGGGCACGGCGTACGCGGCCGGGTCACGCTCCTCTTCCCCGGCCAGGGCGCACCGTCCGCCGCACCTACGACCTCCGGTTCTCCCGGCGGCACCGAGACCGCCCAGCCCGCGATCCACCGCGCCGCCCTGCGCGGGCTGCGCACGCTGGACGCCCTCGGGGTCACGGCGACGGCCGCCGTCGGCCACAGCCTGGGCGAGATCACCGCGCTGGTGTGGTCGGGCGCGCTCTCCGTACGGGACAGCATCCGTCTGGTACGCGTCCGGGGCCGGCTCATGGCCACCCTCGGCGCGCCCGGGACGGGCATGCTCAGCCTCCGCACGGACCCCTCCACCGCGCTCGGCCTGTGCGGCGGGACCGGGCTGGTCGTCGCCGCGTACAACGGCCCCCGTTCGGTGGTGCTCGCCGGAGCGGAGGGGGAGTTGGGCGAGGTCGCGGCCCGCGCCGAGCGGGCGGGCATCGCCCGCACCCGGCTCCCCGTGTCCCACGGCTTCCACTCCCCGGCGGTCCTGCCGTGCGTCCCGCCGCTGCGCCGCGCCCTCGCGGACGTGGACTTCGGCCGCCCGGCGCGCCGCCTGGTGTCCACCGTCCACGGGCGGGCCCTCACCCCGGACGACGACCTGGCGGCGCTGCTGTGCGACCAGGTCACCGCGCCCGTACGGTTCTGGGACGCGGTCGCCGGCGTGCTCCCGGAGACCGACCTGTGCTGCGCCGTGGGGCCGGGGCAGGGGCTCGCCTCGCTCCTGGCCGACCAGGGCTGCGGCGTCCCGGTGGTCACCATCGGGACCGGAGACCCGGACGACGCGGCCACGGCCGACGCGGTGGCCGCGCTGTTCGCGGCGGGCGCGGGCGCGGGCGCGGGTGCCGGCGTGCGGGTCGACAGGCTGACGGCCGGGTGCGGGGCGCGGCCGATCGACCTCCGCCGCCCCCGGACCTTCCTGCGCAGCCCGTGCGCGGCGGCGCCGCCCCTCCCGGAGGCCGGTCGGGAGGCCGCTGCCCAGGACGCCGTCGCCCCGGTGGCCGCCGCCCCGGCCGCCCCCGTCCCGGACCGCGACTCCGCCGCCGCCGTACGCGACCTGCTCGCCCGCGCCACCGAGCTGGAGCCCGAGCTCATCGGCATGGAGACGCGGCTCCTGACCGACCTGCACCTCACCTCCCTGACGGTCACCCAGCTCGCCGCGACCGCCGCGCACCGCATGGGCCGCCGCCCCCCGGCCGCGCCGCTGTCGCTGGCCGACGCCCGGGTGTGCGACCTCGTGGAGGCCCTCGACGCCCTGCCGCCCGCCACCGCCGCCGACACCGGCCCCGGGGGCGCGGCCGGCACCACCGTCCCCGGCGTGGACACCTGGGTGGAGTGCTTCACCGAGCGGCTGCGGCCCGTCCGCGACGGCCTCCCCGAGCCGAGCGGCGCCGGATGGCGTACCACCGTCCTCGCCGAAGGCGTCCTGGGCGAAGGCGGCCTCGCCACCCAGGCGCCGCGCGTCTTCGCCGCCACCACCACCCCCGACACCGAGCTCCTCTACGCGCCCCCCGGTGCGGCCCCGCCGCCCGTCGGCCGCCTCCTGGCCGCCACCCGTGCCGCGCTGCGCACCGGGCGTCTGGTGGTCGTCGCGCACGACACCGCGCTCGCGGGCTTCGCGCACAGCCTCCACAAGGAGCACCCCGCGCTGGGCGTCACGCTGCTGCGCGTCCCGCCGACCGCGACCGGCCTGCGCCACGCCGCCCGCCACGCCACGGCCGAGCCGGGCCGGTACCGGGAGCTGGTCGTGGACGAGTGCGGCAGGGCCCACACGCCGTACGCGCAGGTGGCGCGGTTCCCCGCGCCCGGGCCCTCGCGCCCGCTGCCCCTGGGGCCCGGCGACGTCCTGCTCGTCACCGGCGGCGGCAAGGGCATCGGCCACACCTGCGCCAAGGCGCTGGCGCTGGTCTGCGGCGCCCGGCTCGCGCTGATCGGCCGGGCCCGCCCCGAGCACGACGAGTCCCTGCGTACGCGCCTGGCGGAGCTGGCCGCCGCGGGCGTGACCGCCGCGTACGAGGCGGCCGACCTCGCCGACGCCGCCGCCGTGGCCTCGGCGGTGCGCCGCCTCACCGAGCGGCTCGGCCGCCCGGTCACCGGGGTCCTGCACGCCGCGGGCGTCAACGAACCGGCCTGCTTCGCCGACCTGGACGAGGCGCGCGTCGAAACGCACCTCGCCCCCAAGGTGACGGGTCTGCGCCACCTCCTCGCGGCGCTGCCCACGGACCGGCTGCGGCTGGTCGTCGGCTTCGGCTCGGTGATCGGCCGGTACGGGCTGCCCGGCGAGTGCCACTACGCCCTCGCCAACGGCCTGCTGCGCGCCGCGACCGAGCGGCTGGCGGCCGAACTCCCCGACACCTGCCGCGTCCTGACCATCGACTGGTCGGTGTGGGCCGGCACCGGCATGGGCGTACGGCTCGGCGTCCTGGACTCCCTTCTGCGCGAGGACGTCACCCCCATCGCCCCGGACACCGGCACGGACCTGTTCCTGCGCCTCCTCGCCGCCCGGACCCCGCCCACGGTCGCCGTGCACGGCCGGCTGGGCCGCGACGTACCCGCCCCCGCGACGGCGGGCCCTCCGCAGCGGTTCCTGGAGGAGGTGCGCGTCCACTACCCGGCCGTCGAACTGGTCGCCGAGGCGCGGCTCGACCTGCGCCGCACCGACCGGCACCTCGCCGGACACCGGCTGGACGGGGTGGTCTGGCTCCCCGGCGTCCTGGGCCTGGAGGCCATGGCCCAGGCGGCCACGGCGGTGGCGGGCGGCCAACCGCTGCACGAGGCCCGCGACATCGTCTGGGCGCACCCCGTGACCGTGCCGGAGGAGGGCACCCGCACCGTACGGGTGTGCGCCCTGCACCGGGGGGACGCCGTCGAGACGGTCCTGCGCAGCGACGAGGACGACTTCTGCGTGGACCACTTCCGCGCCGTGTTCCCGCTGGCCGTACCGTCCCTCAACGGACACCGGCCCGCCCCGGCGGAACCCGCCGGGAGGGACGGTCTCCACCCCGACGAGCTGTACGGGCCGCTCTTCTTCCACACCGACCGGTTCCGCAGGGTCCGGAGCCTGACCGCGCCCTCCGCGCGCAGCTGCCGCGCCACGCTGGCACCGCCGGAGCCGGGGGCGGACGGGCCGTGGTTCGCGGCCCCGCTCGCCGTCCCGCTGCTCGGGGACCCGGCCGTCAACGACGCCTCCCTGCACGCGCTCCAGGCGTGCGTGCCGCACCGCAGGCTGCTGCCGGTGGCCGCCGGGTCGCTGACGATCCGGCCCGGCGGGGGACCGGTGGAGCAGGTCCGCGGCACCGAGCGCTCCGCCGCCGACGGCGACTACGTGTGGGACGCGGAGGGCCTCGACGCCTCGGGCCGCACCGTGCTGCGGTGGCGCGGGCTGCGCCTGCGGGACGTCGGCCCGCTGCCACGCGGCGAGCGCCCCTGGCCGGCCCCGCTCCTCGCGGTGCTGCTGGAGCGGGCGGCCACGGCCCTGGGCCTGGACGGCCGCCTCCGCGTGACGATCCGCCCCGCGACGGGCCCCGCGTCGGGGCGCCCGCCAGAGCCCGGCGTCTCCCGCAGCCATCTCGACGGCCGGCTGGTGCTCCAGGTCGAGGACGCGGATGCCAAAGGGCCCCTGGCCTGCGACTGGGAGGCCGTGCCCGCACGCCCGGAGAGCGCGTGGCGCCACCTCCTCGACCCGGAGCAGCGGGCCCTGGCCGACGTGCTGCGCCACCAGTGCGGGGAGCCGTTCGACGCGGCGGCCACCCGGGTGTGGACGGCCGCCGAGTGCCTGGCCAAGGCGGGCCGGCCCCCGCGCGCGCCGCTCGCCCTCGGCGGGGTCTTCGACGGCGGCTGGGCCCTGCTGCGCTCCGGCGACGCGCTGATCGCCTCGGCGGTGGTGCGGGTGGCGGGCGTCGAGCGGCCGGTGGCGGTCGCGGTGCTGAGCGGACAGGAGGAGAACCGATGACGACCGAGACCCGCACGCGGACGTACGCGTACGAACACCTCGTCACCTTCGAGGAGACCAACCTCGTCGGCAACGTGTACTTCACCCACTACCTGCGCTGGCAGGGGCACTGCCGGGAGCGGTTCCTCGCCGAACGGGCCCCCGGGGTGCTCCGGGCGCTGCACGGCGACCTCGCCCTGGTGACCGCGTCCTGCCACTGCGCGTACTTCACCGAGCTGTTCGCCCTCGACCGGGTCACCCTGCGGATGTCGCTGACGGCGGCCGACGAGTACCGCGTGAGCATGGGCTTCGACTACTACCGCGTGGGCGGCGCGGTGCCCCAGCTCGTCGCGCGCGGCGGCCAGACCGTGGCCTGCGCGCGCCGCACCGGCGACGGCGGCGTACAGCCGGTTCCGGTGCCGGAGGAGCTGCGGGCCGCGCTCGCGCCGTACGGTCCGCCGGGGAGCGGCACATGACCGACGCCGCGGCCTTCCGGGCCGCGATGGCCCACATGCCCACCTCCGTCACGGTGGTCACCGCGTACGCCGCCGACGGCACCCGCCCCGGCCCCGTCGGCTGCACGGCCAGCGCCGTCCTGTCGCTCTCCCTGCGCCCGCCGAGCCTGCTGGTCTCGCTGGCCGCCACCGGCCGTACGGTCCGCGCGATCCGGCGCGCCGGGGGCTTCGCCGTCAACGTGCTGAGCTGGGAGCAGCGCGAGCTGACGCGCCGGTTCGCCGAGGAGCCCCCGTGCCGCCGCTTCGACGGGGTGCCGTGGGCGTACGAGCAGGGCCAGCCGGTGCTGATCGGGGCCGCGGCGAGCGTCGTGTGCGCCGTCGACAGCTGCTACGACGTGTGGGACCACACCCTGCTGGTCGGGCGGGTCCTGCACAGTGCCCACCACCCCGACCGCACCCCGCTGGTCTACCACCGCCATACGTGCACGACCGCCCGGTGGCAGTCGGACTACCACCGGGCGGTCGTGGACAACCCGTAACAGCGACGAGGGTTACGGGAAGGTCAGCTTCCAGCTGTTGATGTAGCCGGTGTCCTGCGCGGCGACGTCCTGCACGCGCAGCTTCCAGCTGCCGTTGGCGACCTCGCTGGAGGCGTTGACCGTGTAGGTCGCCTTGACGTTGTCGGCCGAGTCCGAGGAGCTGGAGTTCTTCAGCCGGTACGCCGTGCCGTCGGGCGCCACCAGGTCGACGACCAGGTCACCGCGCCAGGTGTGGACGATGTCCACGTCCACCTTCAGGGTGGAGGGGGCGTTGCCCGCGACGCCGGTGACGCTCACGGCCGAGGTGACGGCCGCGCCGTTGTCGGGGATGGCGACGTCGGCGGTGTTCTCGAAGACCTTGCCGGTGCCCGGGTCGCCACCGCCGGGGCGCGAGCCGACGTTGACGCCCGCCCAGGCGTGCTCGACGGCCTTCACCTCGGCGCTGCCGGCGCCGTACAGCTCGGTCGCGACGGCGACGGTGCCGGCGCGGGCCCCCGCGTAGTCGGTCCGCGAGTTGAACTTGGTCGTCAGCGCCTTGTACCAGATCAGCGCGGCCTTGTCGCGGCCGATGCCGGTGACGGGGAGGCCGTCGGAGGTCGGCGAGTCGTACGCCACGCCGTTGACGGTCTTGGCGCCGCTGCCCTCGGAGAGCAGGTAGAACCAGTGGTTCGCCGGGCCGGAGGAGTAGTGGACGTCCACGCCGCCGATGCCGGAGTACCAGTAGTCCTTGGACGAGCCGTCCTTGCTGGGCTTGTCCATGTAGCGCAGCGGGGTGCCGTTGCCCCGGATGTCGATCTTCTCGCCGACGAGGTAGTCGCCCGGGTCCTTCGGGTTGTTCGCGTAGAACTCGACGGCGGCGGCGAAGATGTCGGAGGTCGCCTCGTTGAGGCCGCCGGACTCACCGCTGTAGACCAGGCCCGCGGTGTTGGAGGTGACGCCGTGCGTCATCTCGTGGGCGGCGACGTCGATCGACGTCAGCGGCTTGGCGTTGGCGGCGCCGTCGCCGTACGTCATGCAGAAGCAGCTGTCCTGCCAGAAGGCGTTGACGTAGGCGTTGCCGTAGTGGACGCGGGAGTACGCGCCGACGCCGTCGCCCTTGATGCCGCTGCGGCCGTGCACGCTCTTGTAGTAGTCCCAGGTGAGCGCGGCGCCGTAGTGGGCGTCGGCGCCCGCGGTCTCCAGGTTGGACGGGGTGCCGTCGCCCCAGATGTCGTCGGCGCCGGAGAAGAGCGTGCCGGTGCCGGAGGTGCCGCGGTTGAGGTTGTACGTCTTGTGGTTGCCGCGGGCGGTGTCGGTCAGCGTGTACGAGGGGGCGGTGCCCAGCGTGACCTGGCCGCTGTACTGGGTGTTGCCGGTGCCGGTGTGCACGGCCTGCCACTCGTACAGCTTCTTGCCGGTGGTGGCGTCGGTGATGACGTGCAGTTCGTTCGGGGTGCCGTCGTGCTGGAGCCCGCCGACGACCGTCTCGTACGCGAGGACCGGCGCCCCCTGGCCCATCCAGACCACCTTGCGCGGCGCGCGCTCGGCGTCGGTCGCCTTGGAGCCCTCCGCCCGGGCGGCGCCCAGCGCCTGCTTCTCGGCGGCGGCCGGGGCGATGTCCGCGCTGGTGTCGACGTTCTTGAGCTGCGCCGGGGACGCCTTGCTGACGCCTTCCGTCTTCCCCGCCTTCGTCTCGGTGACGACGAGGTCGCCGCCGAGGACCGGGAGCCCGCCGTAGGTGCGCTCGTAGCGGGTGTGGGTGGTGCCGTCGCGGTCCTGGACGACGTCGCGGACGACGAGCTTCTCCTGGGCGCCGAGGCCGAGTTGCTTGGCGGTGGCCGCCTTGTCGGCGTCGGCGGCGCGTATCAGCGCGGTGCGCTGGGCGGGGGAGAGGTCGGCGGGCAGGGCGCCGGGGTCGGCCTTGCCGGCGGCCTGGCCCTTCGGGGCGACCGGGCCCCACTCGTCGTCGGCGGCGGCGGTACCGGTCTGCACGCCCACGGCGAGCATGGCGGCGGCGGCGATCAGAGCGCCTGTCGCGGTGGCGCGACGGCTTGGCGTGGATCTCACGCAGACTCCTTTTGCGAGGGGGGTACGGGCGGCTGGGTGGGCCGCTCGGCGGAGCAAACAGAGCTGGTGGAACAGGTCGGAAAGCGGTGGTGACCGCAGTGCGAACAGCTGTGCGCAAGAACGGTGGAAGAGTGGCAGCAGCGGAGGGTTCCTGTCAGGACCGCGTCAACAACTTGGCCGGAAATCGTCCGTTGCTCGCATCGTCATGTTCGTTAAGCGGACGTTTCGCCGGATGAGGCGGGAGGGTCCGCGGGTGCGCTCCGCAGCGGCTCCCCGCGCCGGGGGGTGCGGCCCCGCCCGTGGCGGCCGGGGGGAACTCTGGCTCGTTCCGCTCCGCCCGTCTTCCGGCCGCACCGCGTCAGTCGTTCGGTCGCCGCCGGGCCCGCGTGTCGGGGAGTGCAATGCCTTAATGGTCCCGAATGTCCCGTCAGAACGTCGGAAAAGAAGGCAGGGATCAAGGTGCGGATCTTCTCAAGAGGCCCCGGGCGTACGCCCACCGGACGGCGTCGGCGGCGGTGGCTCCTCGCCGCCGCCGTGACGTCCGCGCTCGCCGCCTCCGGTGCCCCGGCGCACGCCGACGCCGGCGACTGGGCGCCCGTCCCCGACATGAAACTCGCCCGCACGGGCCACGGCACCACCACGGCGCCCTGCCCCGACGCCGTCGGTGCCCTCGGGGACGGCCAGTGCGTGTACGTCGTCGGCGGCCACCCCCTCGAAGCGGCCCTCTCGCTCCACGCGTACAGCCCCGAGAAGCGCACCTGGGCGAAGCTTCCCTCGATGACCGTGGGCCGCTCCGGCCTCGCGGCCGCCACCGCGCCGTGCCCGGCGAACGTCAAGGCGCTGCGCGGCACCTGCGTGTACGCGGTCGGCGGCACCAACGGCGGCGGCTCCCTCACCGCGGTCGAGGCGTACAGCCCGGCCACCAACACCTGGGCGGCCGTGCCCGCGATGCGCAGCGCCCGCGCCTTCCTCGGCGCCGCGACCGCACCGTGCCCGCCCGGCGAGACGTCCCTGCGCGGCCTGTGCGTGTACGCCGTCGGCGGCGCGGCGCGCAGCGGCGCGGCGGCCGGCGGTACGGGTGCGGGCCACGCCGCCGCTCAGGCCGCCGCCAAGGGCACCGGTACGGGCACGGCCAAGGACGCCCCCGCCAAGGGCACGGCCAAGGACCCGGCCCCGGACAAGGATCCCGCCAAGGACCCGGCCCCGGGCACCGGCACGGCGCCCGGCAACGGCACCGGCCACACCCCCGGGACCGGCTCCGGCAGCACCGTCACCACCCTCGCCACCGTCGAGGCGTACAGCCCCGCCACCAACACCTGGGCGCCGCTGCCTCAGCTCCCCAGCCCCCGCCGCAGCCTGGGCGTCACCGCCGCGACCTGCCCCCGCGCCGTGATCTCCACCGCCCCCTCCTGCGTGTACGCCGTCGGCGGCACCGGCGCCGAGACCGCCGACCCCGTGAACACCGTCGAGGTCTTCGACCCCGAGGCCCGCGCCTGGGTGAAGCTCCCCTCCACCCCGACCGCCCGCCGCGCCATGGGCGTCACGTCCGGCCCCTGCCCCGGCTCCACCTCGATGGTCGGCACCACCTGCGTGTACGGCATCGGCGGTTCGCCCTCCACCCAGATGACGGCCGTCGCCACGACGGAGGTCTTCGCCCCCCGCACCAACAGCTGGTCGGCCGTCCCGTCCCTCCCCGAGGCGCGCTTCGGCTTCGGTGCCACGGCCGCCCCCTGCTCCGACGACCTCGCCCGCACCTGCCTGTACGCCCCCGGCGGCATGGCGGGCACCACGCCGAGCGCCCGCATCTCGGCCTACGACGTGTCGCGCGCCTGACAGGGCCTCACCCCACCAGGCTGTCCCGCCACGCGCGGTGCAGGTCCGCGAAGCGGCCCTCACCCGCGATGAGGTCGGCCGGCGGGCCGTCCTCCACGATGCGGCCCGCCTCCATCACCAGCACCCGGTCGGCGATCTCCACCGTCGAGAGGCGGTGGGCGATCACCACCGCCGTACGGCCGTGCAGCACCGTGTCCATCGCGCGCTGCACGGCCCGCTCGCCCGGGACGTCGAGGGAGCTGGTCGCCTCGTCCAGGATCAGCACCGCCGGGTCGGCCAGCAGGGCGCGGGCGAAGGAGACCAGCTGCCGCTGGCCCGCCGAGATGCGCCCGCCCCGCTTGCGCACGTCGGTGTCGTAGCCGTCCGGGAGGGCCGCGATGAAGTCGTGGGCGCCGATCGCCTTCGCGGCCCGCTCGATCTCCTCGCGGCTCGCGTCCGGGCGGCCCAGCGCGATGTTCTCCGCGACCGTCCCGGAGAACAGGAACGCCTCCTGCGTCACCATCACCACCCCCCGCCGCAGCTCCGCGTTGGCCAGCTCGCGCAGGTCGACGCCGTCGAGCAGGACCCGGCCCTCGGTCGGGTCGTAGAAGCGGGCCAGCAGCTTCGCGAGCGTCGACTTCCCCGCGCCCGTCGCCCCGACCACCGCGACCGTCTGCCCCGCCGGGATCGTCAGGCCGAAGCGCGGCAGCACCTCGCCCCCGGTGCGGTACGCGAACCGGACGCCGTCGAAGACCACCTCCCGGCCCGGGCCGCCCGTCCCCGACGGCGGCAGGGCGCGCGGCGCGGCGGGCTCCGGGACCGCCGGGGTCTGGGCCAGCAGCCCGGCGATCTTCTCCAGCGACGCGGCCGCCGACTGGTACGAGTTCAGGAACATCGCCAGCCGGTCGATCGGGTCGTACAGCCGGCGCACGTACAGCACGGCCGCCGCCAGCACCCCCAGCGCGAGCGTGCCGTCCGCCACCCGGTACGCGCCCCACAGGACCATGCCCGCGACCGCCGTGTTGGCGACCAGGCGCGAGCCGACGACATAGCGGGCCATCTCCAGGATCGCGTCGCCGTTGCGCCGCTCGTGGCGGTGGTTCAGCTCCCCGAAGCGCGCGTCGTTGGCCCGCTCGCGGCGGAACGCCCGCACCGGGCGGATGCCGTTCATCGTCTCGGCGAACTGCACGATCACCGACGAGATCGCGGTGGACCGCGCGCTGAACGCGACCGCCGCACGCCGCTGGTAGAGCCGTACCAGCAGGTACAGCGGCACGAAGGACGCGACGGCCACGGCGCCCATGCCCAGGTCCAGCCAGAGCAGCAGCAGCGCGATGGAGACGAAGGACACGAGGACGCCGACCAGCTCCTGCAGCCCCTCGCTGAGCAGCTCCCGCAGCGCCTCGACGTCGGTCGTGGCCCGCGAGATGAGCCGGCCCGAGGTGTACCGCTCGTGGAAGTCGACGCTCAGCGCCTGCGCGTGCCGGAAGATCCGGCCGCGCAGGTCCAGCAGCACGTCCTGGTTGACGCGCGCGGACGCCCGGATGAACGCGTACTGGAGCAGCCCGGCGCCCACCGCGCACGCCGCGTACCCGGCGCCGACCGCGACCAGCGGCCCGTACACCTCGCGCCGCAGCGCCGGTACGGCGGTGTCGATGGCGTACGCGACGAGCAGCGGCCCCGCCTGCACGGCCGCCTGCTGCACCAGCAGGAGCAGCGCCGCGAGCACGACCCGCCCGCGCAGTGGCCGCAGCAGCGACCGCAGCAGCGCGCCCGTCGCCCCGCGCCCGGCGGGCAGCGCGTCCCGGTCGAACGGATCGCCGCCGCCGGGCTTCGTCTCCGTCTCCGTCTCCGTCACCGCGCACCGCCGCCCCTCGTCGTCTCCGCACCCGACATCAGCCACGCGTACTCCGCGCTCGTCCGCAGCAGCTCCTGGTGCGTGCCCACCGCCGCGATGCGGCCCTCCGACAGCAGGGCCACGCGGTCGGCCAGCAGCACCGTGGAGGGGCGGTGCGCCACCACCAGGGCCGTCGTGTCGCGCAGGACCTCGCGCAGGGCCGCCTCGACCAGGCCCTCGGTGTGCACGTCGAGCGCGGACAGCGGGTCGTCCAGGACCAGGAAGCGCGGGCGGCCCACCACCGCCCGGGCCAGGGCCAGGCGCTGGCGCTGGCCGCCGGACAGGCTCAGGCCCTGCTCGCCGACCTGCGTCGCGGCGCCGTGCGGCAGCGCGCCCACGAAGTCCGCCTGGGCCACCTCCAGGGCCCGCCGCAGCTCGGCCTCGCCCGCCCCCGCCGGGCCCGCGCCCATCAGGACGTTCTCGCCGACGCTCGCCGAGAAGAGCGTCGGCTCCTCGAAGGCGACCGACACCAGCTCGCGCAGCCGCTCCCGGGGCAGGGCCGCCACCTCGACCCCGTCGAGCAGGATGCGGCCGCCCGTCACCTCGTGCAGCCTCGGCACCAGCGCCGTCAGCGTGGTCTTGCCGGAGCCGGTGGCACCGACCAGCGCCATCGTCTCGCCGGGCCGCACCCACAGGTCGACACCGGCCAGCACCGGCGGCGCGTCGGGCGGCGCGTCCGGATAGCGGAAGGAGACGTTCTCGAACCGCAGACCCCCGGACGAGGGGGAAGCCGACGCGGCACCGCCGGCGTCCTCCTCCTGCTCGTCCATCACCTCGAAGTACCGGTCCGACGCCGTCGCCGCCTCCTGGCTCATCGCCAGCAGGAAGCCGATCGACTCCACCGGCCAGCGCAGCGCCAGCGCCGTCGACAGGAACGCCACCAGCGTGCCCGCCGACAGCTCCCCGTCGGCCACCCGCACGCCGCCCAGCACCAGCGCCGCGCCGATCGCCAGCTCCGGTACGACGGTGATCACGCCCCATATGGCGGCCAGCAGCCGTGCCTTGACCAGCTCCGTACCGCGCAGCCGCCGCGCCAGCTCGCGGAACGCCCGCGCCTGGCTGCGGTGCCGGCCGAAGCCCTTGATCACCCGGATGCCGAGCACGCTCTCCTCGACGACCGTCGTCAGATCGCCCACCTGGTCCTGCGCCCGCCGCGCGACGACCGAGTACCGCGTCTCGAACAGCGCGCACACCACGATCAGCGGCACCACCGGCACCAGCAGCACCAGCCCCAGCACCAGGTCCTGCACCAGCAGCACCGCGCAGCCCACCAGCACCGTCACGCCGTTGACGAAGAGGAACGTCAGCGGGAACGCCAGGAACATCCGCAGCAGCGACAGGTCCGTCGTCGCCCGCGACAGCAGCTGCCCCGACGCCCACCGGTCGTGGAACGCCACCGGCAACCGCTGCACATGCCGGTACAGGTCGGCGCGCATCGCCGCCTCCACCCCCGCCAGCGGCCGCGCCACCAGCCACCGCCGCAGCCCGAACAGCGCCGCCTCGGCGATCCCGAGCCCCAGCACCAGCACGCCCCCCAGCCACACCCCGCCCGGATCGCGCTCCGTCACCGGACCGTCCACGATCCACTTCAGCACGAGGGGGATGACCAGGCTCAGACAGGACGCCACCACGGCGACGAGGGCGGCGACGGACAGCCGTGCCCGTACCGGCCGGACGTACGGCCACAGGCGCAGCAACGAGCGCACGCTCGAACGGTTGGTCACATGGTCAGCCATCAGCACCGAGCCTACGGTTGACCACTGACATCGCTCGCCCGATTTTCGGCCGACCGGTGCCGGAGCGGTCCTCCTCCGTCCTACTCCCGGACGCGCAGCAGCAGCACCGACCTCGGCGGCACCGTCAGGAGGCCGCCCCCCTCGTGCACCGTCCCCGGCTCCTCCGCCTGCTCCTCCCGCGAGGTGTCCACCACCAGCTCGTACGACGCGGCCCACGGCGGACCCGGCAGCCGGAAGTCCAGCGGGTCGGCGGCCGCGTGGAGGATCGCCAGGAAGCTGTCGTCGATGACCGGCTCCCCGCGCGCGTCGCGGCCCGGGATGTCCCGGCCCGACAGGTACAGCCCGATCGTCGCCGTCCGCGCGTACCAGTCCCCCTCCGTCATCTCCTCGCCCCGCGCGGTGAACCACGCCAGGTCCCGCAGCCCGTCCGCCGCCTGCGGCCGGCCCGAGAAGAACGCCCGGCGCCGCAGCACCGGATGGGCGTGGCGCAGCCGAAGCAGCCGGGACGTCAGCTCCAGCAGGCCACCGGGCCCCGGCTGCTCCGGCAGCGACCAGTCGACCCAGCCGAGCTCGTTGTCCTGGCAGTACGCGTTGTTGTTGCCGCCCTGCGTACGGCCCATCTCGTCGCCCGCGACCAGCATCGGCACGCCCGTCGACAGCAGCAGCGTGGTGAGCAGGTTCCGCAGCTGCCGCCGCCGCAGCGCGTTGACCCCCTCGTCGTCGGTCTCGCCCTCCGCTCCGCAGTTCCAGGACCGGTTGTCGTTCGTGCCGTCCCGGTTGCCCTCGCCGTTCGCCTCGTTGTGCTTCTGCTCGTACGACACGAGGTCGCGCAGCGTGAAGCCGTCGTGCGCGGTGACGAAGTTGATGGAGGCGTACGGGCGCCGCCCGCCCCACGCGTACAGGTCACTGGACCCGGACAGCCGGTATCCGAGGTCCCGCACGTCCGGCAGGGCACCGCGCCAGAAGTCCCGCACGGCGTCCCGGTAGCGGTCGTTCCACTCCGCCCACAGCGGCGGGAAGGCCCCCACCTGGTAGCCGCCGTTGCCCACGTCCCACGGCTCGGCGATCAGCTTCACCCGGCGCAGCACCGGGTCCTGGGCGATGACCGCGAGGAACGGCGACAGCATGTCGACGTCGTGCATGGAGCGGGCCAGCGCCGCCGCCAGGTCGAAGCGGAAGCCGTCCACGCCCATCTCGGTGACCCAGTAGCGCAGCGAGTCGGTGATCAGCCGCAGCACGTGCGGCTGCACCACGTGGAGGGTGTTGCCGCAGCCCGTGTAGTCGGCGTACCGGCGGGGGTCGGCGGCCAGCCGGTAGTAGCCGCGGTTGTCGATGCCGCGCAGCGACAGCATCGGGCCCAGCTCGCCCGCCTCCGCGGTGTGGTTGTAGACCACGTCGAGGATGACCTCGATGCCCGCCGCGTGCAGCGCCTTCACCATCCGCTTGAACTCGCCCACCTGCTGCCCGGCCGTGCCGGACGCGCTGTACGCGGCGTGCGGCGCGAAGTAGCCGATGGAGTTGTAGCCCCAGTAGTTGCGCAGCCCCCGCCGCAGCAGATGGTCCTCGTGCGCGAACTGGTGCACCGGCAACAGCTCCACCGCCGTCACCCCGAGCCGTACGAGATGCTCGATCGCGGCCGGATGGGCGAGCCCCGCGTAGGTGCCGCGCAGCTCCTCCGGGATGCCCGGGTGGCGCCTGGTGAAGCCCTTCACGTGCAGCTCGTAGATGACCGAATCGGCCCACGGCGTCTTCGGCCGCCGGTCGTCCGCCCAGTCGTCGTCATCGTGGACGACCACGCCCTTGGGTACGTACGGCGCGGAGTCGCGGTCGTCGCGCACGGTGTCGGCGACGTGCTGGTCCGGCCAGTCGCGGACGTGCCCGTAGACCTCCGCCGGAAGGGTGAAGTCTCCGTCGACCGCACGCGCGTACGGGTCCAGCAGCAGCTTCGCCGGATTCCAGCGGGCCCCCGTCCACGGGTCCCAGCGCCCGTGCACCCGGTAGCCGTACCGCTGCCCGGGCCGTACGCCCGGCACGAAGCCGTGCCAGATCTGATGCGTCAGCTCGGTCAGCGCAGACCGCCGCTCCATGCCGTCCTCGTCGAACAGGCACAGCTCCACCGCCTCCGCGCCGCCCGCCCACAGGGCGAAGTTCGTCCCGGCGACGCCGTCCGGCCCCACCCGGAACCGCGCGCCCAGCGGCGTCGGCGCCCCCGGCCACACCGGTGGCCCCGGGGCCGTCCGCTGGCGCCCGTTCAGCTCGCGTACCACCCGCGGCGCACCGCGCGCGCTCCGCGCACGCCGCACCGCCTCCTGCTCCGCTGCGCTCGACACACGGCCTCCCGCGGCTCCCTTTTTCTAAGGGCTCGGTTTACCTCCGGGCCGCCCAAGTCGGTGTCGACGGTCGATCGTGCTCGGATCGCTCGTCCCTCGCGACCCTCCGCGCGTTCTCCCTTTCGACACCGCCGCAGCCCTTCGGCTCACTCGCCCCGGCATCCGGACCATGTGCGGACGCGCCGCGGGTCCCGCCGCCGCGCGTCCGCACATGGTCCTCCACCTGTTCTGCCCGCAGGGCCCCGCTCCCAACATGACCCGCACTGACGTTTCCCTTGGAGGGGCGCACTCGTTGGGCGCATCGTGAAACACGTACTGAGACGGGCAGGGCTCGGCACGGCCGCGGCCGTGACATGGGCAGGACTGGTGGCGGGGCTGGTGGCGGGCCTGGCGGCCTGCACCGCAGGCGCCTCGCTGGACCTCGGCGTCGGGGACAAGGCCCGGGCGCCCGGTGACACCATCCGGGTGATCCCCGACGACGGCGCCAAGGGCATCGCGCCGGACAGCCGGCTGGAGGTGCGCGTGCCCAGCGGGCGGCTGGAGCGCGTCCGGGTGATGAAGGTCGAGGACGACCGGCCGACCGAGGTGCCCGGGTCCCTCTCCGAGGACGGGCTGCGCTGGCGCCCTGCGCCCGGTACGCGCCTGGCACTGGCGGCCAAGTACAGCGTGGACGCCGTCGCGCTGGACGGGCACGGCCGCCGCTCGGCGCGGCACTCCACCTTCACCACCCTCGTCCCCGAGCACCGTTTCATCGGCTACTTCAAGCCCGAGAACCGCTCCGTCGTCGGCACCGGAATGATCGTCTCCTTCGGCTTCAACCGCCCCATCGAGAACCGCGCCGCCGTCGAACGGGCCATCCGGGTCACCGCCCACCCGCCGGTCGAGGTGGCCGGCCACTGGTTCGGCAAGGACCGGCTGGACTTCCGGCCGCGCGCGTACTGGAAGCCCGGCACCCGGGTCACCGTCGAGCTGCGGCTGCGCGACGTCGAGGCGGCGCCGGGTGTGTACGGCATCCAGCACAAGACGGTGGGCTTCACCATCGGCCGCTCCCAGGTGTCCCGGGTGGACGCCGAGGAGCACACCATGGAGGTACGGCGCGACGGCAGGCTCGTCACGACGCTGCCCATCACGGCCGGGGCGCCCAAGACGACCACGTACAACGGCAAGATGGTGGTCAGCGAGCTGTTCGACGTGACGCGGATGAACGGCGCCACGGTCGGCTTCACGGACAAGAAGACCGGCAAGGGCGAGTACGACATCAAGGACGTGCCGCACGCGATGCGGCTGACCGACTCGGGGACCTTCCTGCACGGCAACTACTGGGCCCCGGCGACGACCTTCGGCGCGGCGAACGTCAGCCACGGCTGCGTGGGGCTGCGCGATGTGAAGGGCGGCAGCCCGGACACCCCGGCGGGCTGGTTCTTCGACCGCACCCTGATCGGCGACGTGGTGGAAGTGGTCAACTCCCAGGACCGTACGGTCGCTCCCCACAACGGCCTGGGCGGCTGGAACATGGACTGGAAGCGCTGGAAGGCGGGCTCCGCGCTGTCCTGAGTGCTTCCTTCACCCCCGCCCACCCGCGCGCGCCCCGCATGGCACGTGTTCGTCCTGGACAAGTTGGGACTGAACGGTGACATTCGAGGGCGCTGTGTGGTGCCTGCAATGTGATTATCTAACGCGGTGCGCGCGGTTGAAGCGCGCGGGGGTGCGGGCCGTGGCGGTGCCAGGCCGGTGCGAGGGGAGAACACCACAGTGAACGGGCAGCCGATATCGGGGGCATCGGCCGGAGCGGGCGGCACGCGCCGCACGGGCACGGGCAAGCGCAGGGGCACGGCCCTGCTCATGGGGGCGCTGCTGCTGCTGGCGACGGCGTGTGGGGGCGGGGGCTCCGACAGCGGCGGCGGCAAGGGCGGGGACAAGAAGCAGGACGGCACCTCGGTGGGGAACGCGGCCTCGCAGGCGGTCGTCACCGTCACGCCCAAGGACGGCGCCGCGTCGGTCGCCACCAGCGGGGCCCTGAAGGTCACCGCCGAGAAGGGCAAGCTGACCACGGTCACGGTCGCCGACTCCAAGGGCAACAAGGTCGAGGGCGAACTGGCCGCCGACGGCACGAGCTGGGAGCCGGTCCGGCACCTCGCCTCCGGCACCAAGTACAAGGTGCACGCGATCGCCAAGGACGCCGACGGCCGTGAGTCCGCCAAGGACACCACGTTCACCACCCTCGTCCCGAAGAACACCTTCATCGGCCACTACACGCCGGAGGACGGCTCGACCGTCGGCGTCGGCATGCCGGTCTCCATCAACTTCACCCGCGGCATCACCAACCCGGAGGCCGTCGAGAAGGCCATCAAGGTGACCGCCGAGCCGTCCGTGCCGATCGAGGGCCACTGGTTCGGCAACGACCGCCTCGACTTCCGCCCCGAGAACTACTGGGCGGCGGGCACCAAGGTGACCGTGAAGCTGGACCTGGACGGCGTCGAGGGCCGCCCGGGCGTGTACGGCAAGCAGTCCAAGACGGTGACGTTCACCATCGGCCGCAGCCAGGTCTCCACGGTCGACGCGAGCGAGAAGACCATGAAGGTCGTCCGCGACGGCAAGCTCCTCAAGACCATCCCGATCACCGCGGGCGCGCCGTCGACGACGACGTACAACGGCCAGATGGTCATCAGCGAGAAGTACAAGGTGACCCGGATGAACGGCGCCACCGTGGGCTTCGGCGGCGAGTACGACATCAAGGACGTGCCGCACGCCATGCGCCTGTCGACGTCCGGCACCTTCGTCCACGGCAACTACTGGGCGTCGGCGGGCACCTTCGGCTCGGCCAACGTCAGCCACGGCTGCGTGGGCCTGCGCGACGCACGCGGCGCGGGCGACCCGAACACCCCGGCGGCCTGGTTCTACGACAACTCGCTCATCGGTGACGTGGTCATCGTGAAGAACTCGAAGGACAAGCAGATCAAGCCGGACAACGGCCTCAACGGCTGGAACATGTCCTGGTCGGAGTGGATCAAGTAAGCCACGCGCTCGTCAGGGCCCGGTGCCGCGGAAGTGACCGACGGCACCGGGCCCGTTGTCGTTAGCGGCGGTTAACCTGCCCCGTATGACAGTCACTCTCGAAGTCTCCGAAGGCGTCGGCACCCTCCGCCTGGACCGCCCGCCGATGAACGCGCTGGACATCGCCACGCAGGACCGGCTGCGCGAGCTCGCGGAGGAGGCCGCCCGCCGCGACGACGTCCGCGCCGTGGTGCTGTACGGCGGCGAGAAGGTGTTCGCGGCCGGCGCGGACATCAAGGAGATGCAGGCGATGGACCACGCGGCCATGGTGCTGCGCTCCAAGGCCCTCCAGGACTCCTTCACCGCCGTCGCCCGCATCCCCAAGCCCGTCGTCGCCGCCGTCACCGGGTACGCGCTCGGCGGCGGCTGCGAGCTGGCCCTCTGCGCCGACTTCCGGATCGCCGGCGAGAACGCGAAGCTGGGCCAGCCCGAGATCCTGCTCGGCCTCATTCCCGGCGCGGGCGGTACGCAGCGCCTGGCCCGGCTCGTCGGCCCCTCGAAGGCGAAGGACCTGATCTTCACGGGCCGTCACGTGAAGGCGGACGAGGCGCTGGCCATCGGGCTCGTGGACCGCGTCGTCCCGGCGGCCGAGGTGTACGAGCAGGCGCACGCCTGGGCCGCGAAGCTCGCCCAGGGGCCGGCGCTGGCGCTGCGCGCCGCCAAGGAGTCCGTCGACGCGGGCCTGGAGACGGACATCGACACCGGCCTGACCATCGAACGGAACTGGTTCGCCGGGCTCTTCGCGACCGAGGACCGGGAGCGCGGTATGCGTAGCTTCGTGGAGGAGGGTCCCGGTAAGGCCAAGTTCCTCTGAGCGCGGCCCTGTTGGCGCCCCCGGTTTCCGCGTGTCAGCCGTGTGGGTGGTTTGACGGAGCGGTGAACGGGCCCGGGGTTATGCCGCGGGCCCGCCTGGCCGAGCGAGTGTGACCTGCGTCACCGCAGGTCACGCCCCACATGGGGGCATTTCATGTCAGAGGCATATGCCAAACCTGCCCCCCGGCACCGTCGCCGGTGGAGGACCGATTCCTCGGGAACGGCCCCGCGGCGGCGGCCGGGCGGCCATGATGGGGGGCATGGCGGGGCTGGAAGGTGTGGAGCAACCACGGCAGCGCGGCGGCGCCACCGCCGCGCGGTGGGTGCCTGTCGCGGACGACGAAGAGGCGCTCAAGGCGCTGGAGCTGTTCGGCAATCCGACGGAGGACGAGGTGCGGCTGCCGTCCCTGCCGGAGTCGGCGGCCACGGCGCGCCGGCTCACGCAGTGCGTCGTCCTGCGGCAGTGGGCGCTCGGCCCGCAGATCGCCGAGCACGCGATCCTGCTCGTCTCCGAGCTCGTCGGCAACGCCGTACGGCACACGGGGGCCCGGGTCTTCGGCCTTCGGATGCTGCGGCGGCGCGGCTGGATCCGGATCGAGGTCCGCGACCCCTCGCGCGGCCTGCCCTGTCTGATGCCGGTCCGCGAGATGGACACCAGCGGGCGCGGACTTTTCCTCGTCGACAAGCTCTCCGACCGGTGGGGCGTCGACCTGCTGCCGCGCGGCAAGACCACCTGGTTCGAGATGCGCGTCTCGGACCGGTGACCCATCGGGGCGCCGTGACCGTGCACGAAGAAAGCCCCCTCGCGCCGTGGTGCGGCGCCGCGGGGGCTTTCTCGTGCGGCGCCGTGAACGGGGAGTGGGGTGTGTTCACGGCGCGAGTGCGACCTCGCCCGGGTCAATGGGGGTCGTGTGCACCGACTATGGCAGACGGGGGGCCTTGCCGCCAAACGACCCTACCGGCTCAATAGTGTGCAAATCGGTCTATGTGGCGACGGAAACGCAGGTGAGTTAGGCCACCCGCCTTGCAAACCATGAATAAATATGGGTTGACCTGTTTGATTCCTCGGCTTCCCGTGCCCGTACCAGTTTTCCCGCATCGTTACGGTTCACCCCGTTCGCGCCATACATGTCGCGTGACGACCCTCTCGCAGCGATCGAAGAGTCTCCTCGCGGCCGGCGCGCTCGCCGCGCTCGCGGCCCTCGCCGGCTGCTCCGGCGCCGGCACCGACCGCACCGAGGCGCGGTCCACGAAGGCCGCCGCACCCGCCGCCGTACCGAAGGCCAAGGCGAAGGCCCCCGGGGCACTGCCCGGCATGCCGCCGCTCCTCGATCCCCGGGACGTCTACGCGGCCGACCGCCCGAACCGGCTCTCGCCGGTGGTCAAGGGCTTCCCCTCCCGCGTGTACGTGCCCAACACGAACTCGGGCACGGTCTCGGTCATCGACCCGAAGACGTACAAGGTCATCGAGACCATCAAGGTCGGCGTCCAGCCGCAGCACGTCGTGCCGTCCTGGGACCTCAAGACGCTCTGGGTCAACAACAACCGCGGTCACACCCTCACCCCCATCGACCCGCGCACCGGCGCCGCCGGCAATCCGGTCGAGGTCCACGACCCGTACAACCTCTACTTCACGCCGAACGGCAAGTACGCCGTCGTCATGGCCTCCCTCGACCGCGAGCTCGTCTTCCGCGACCCGCACACCATGGAGCGCGTCCACACCGAGCCCGTCTCCTGCTACGGCGTCAACCACGCCGACTTCTCCGCCGACGGCCGGTACTTCGTCGTCTCGTGCGAGTTCTCCGGCGAGCTGCTCAAGGTCGACACCGAGAAGATGAAGGTGATCGGCCAGCAGCGGCTGCCCTTCCGGGGCGCCATGCCGCAGGACGTGAAGCTCTCCCCGGACGGCAGGACCTTCTACATCGCCGACATGATGGCCCACGGCATGTGGGTGCTGAACGGCGACACCTTCGCCCCGCCGAAGCTGCTGCCCACCGGCAAGGGCTGCCACGGCCTGTACGTCTCCCGGGACTCCAAGGAGATGTACGTCTCCAACCGCGGCGAGGGCTCCGTCTCCGTCTACGACTTCGCGCGCGGCGCGCTCACCAAGAAGTGGCACCTGCCGGACGGCGGCTCACCCGACATGGGCGGCGTCTCCGCCGACGGCAAGGTGCTGTGGCTGTCGGGGCGGTACGACTCCGAGGTGTACGCGATCGACACGACGACCGGCAAGCAGCTCGCCCGCATCCCGGTCGGCAGCGGCCCGCACGGCCTCGCGGTCTACCCGCAGCCCGGCCGCTACTCGCTCGGCCACACCGGCGTCTTCCGCTGAGCCGTCACGAGGTGCCCTACCCGGCGATGAACAGCGCCTCCGAGCCGACCGGGCGGTAACCCGCCGCCTGGAAGGCGCGCACGCTGCGGGCGTTGCCCGGCGCCTGCTGGGCCCACACCACCGCGTCCGGCACCAGATGGCGGGCCGCGACGGCGAGGGCCGTGCCCAGTCCGCCGCCGCGCGCCTCCTCGTCGACCTCGACCGCCGCCTCCCAGCGGCCGGCGACGCCCCGCCCGAGGATCACCACGCCGCCGTCGGCCGCCCAGACGCGTACGTCGTCGCGGAACTTGAGGGCGCGCGCGACGCGGGGGTGCTCGGGGTCGGCGATCTCGCGCAGGGGGAGCTCCGGGGCGCCGGGCAGGGCGGGGGCGGCCGTCAGGAGGTCGACGGTGTTCATGTGGCGGCCCGTACGGGCCAGGACCGCCGCGAGGAACACCGGGTTCATGGTGGCGGCCAGGGGGTCGCTCGCGGTGGCCGCGAGGGTGGAGCGTATCCAGTCCGGGTCCTCGTCCGTGAAGACCACCGAGTGCGCCGTGAAGGACAGCACGCCGGCGTCCCGGGTGTTCGGCTGCGGGACCACCGTCACCGAACCGTCGGCCGGCGGGAACGCGCCGCGTGCCGCTGCCGCCAGGATCTCCGCCACCGCATCGCTCATGCGTTCCATGGTGCCGGATGGCCCCCGGACCGGGTGCACCTGCCGTCCCGATAATCTGACCGGCGTCAGTTATGCACCAAGAAGGGGTGGACCTGTGGCGGACATCGAGTCGGCGCGCAAGGCATTCGAGCGGTTCGACGTGAACGGGGACGGGCTGATCTCGGCCGCCGAGTACAAGAGCGTCATGGCGCAGCTCGGCGACTTCAACGTCACCGAGACCGTCGCCCAGGCCGTCATCAACAACCAGGACGGCGACGGCGACGGCCTGCTGACCTTCGACGAGTTCTGGGCGCACCTCAATAAGGCGTGACCGTCCACGCACCCGACGGCGCCGTCCGGCGATCCGGGCGGCGCCGTACGCGTACGGCGCTCCTCGCCGGCGCCGGCGCGCTCGCCGCGCTCGCGGTCGCCCTGTACGGCGCCGGCATCGCCGCGCACGGCACCGGCGAGCTGCGCATCCCGGCCCCCGGGGCCACCACCCTGCTGCGCGTCGCCGTCTTCGCCGCCCTCGCCCTGCACCTGGGAGAACTCGCCGGTGTCCGGCTCGCGGGGGAGGGCCCCCGGCCCCGGCCGTGGGCGGTGTGGGCGGCGCTCGGCGGGGCCGCCGCCTCGGCCGGGCAGATCGTGGTGCTCGCCGACGTGAGCGGCCTCGACCTCACCGCCGCGTACGGCACGCGCGAGGGCGGGCTGCTGCTGCTCATGGCGAACGGCTTCGCCCTGGCGGCCGCCTGCGCCGCGCTCGCCCGGCCCGGCTGGGCGCTCGCCCCGCTCGCGCTGGTGACCGGCGCCGAGGCGCTGCGCGCGCACCCGGAGCCGTACACGCCCGAGCTCGGCACGGCCCTCACCGTCGTCCACCTCACCGCCGGGTCCCTGTGGGTCGGCGGCCTGCTGTACGTGCTGCGCGTGGCGCACCTGCGCGGCGGCCTGCGGGGTGCACGCGAGGCCCTGACGCGGTACGCGCGCCTCGCCGGCTGGCTCTACGCGGCGCTCGCTGTCACCGGCACGTGCTCGACGCTGCGGCGCCTGCCCGCCGACGTCGTGCTCTCCAGCGCGTACGGCAGGGTGCTGATCGCCAAGCTCGCCCTGGTCGCGGTGGCGAGCGCCCTGGCCCTGACCGCCCGCCGCCGCATGCACCGCCGCCGGGCGCGGCACGGCGGGGACGCGACGGCCCCCGCCCGCGCCGAGCTGGCGGTGCTGGCCGGCGTCGTGGTCGTGTCGGCGCTGCTGACGGTGGTGCCCGACCCGCACTGGATCAGCACCCGGCTCACCCTTCAGTGAGCGACGTGTTCCGCGTGCGGCTCAGCACTCGATGATGTTCACCGCGAGACCGCCGCGCGCGGTCTCCTTGTACTTGACCGACATGTCGGCGCCCGTCTCCTTCATGGTCTTGATGACCTTGTCGAGGGAGACCTTGTGGCTGCCGTCGCCGCGCATCGCCATCCGCGCCGCCGTGACGGCCTTCACCGCCGCCATGCCGTTGCGCTCGATGCACGGGATCTGGACCAGGCCGCCGACCGGGTCGCAGGTCAGGCCCAGGTTGTGCTCCATGCCGATCTCGGCGGCGTTCTCCACCTGCTCCGGGCTGCCGCCCAGCACCTCGGCGAGCGCCCCGGCCGCCATCGAGCAGGCCGAGCCGACCTCGCCCTGGCAGCCGACCTCGGCGCCGGAGATGGAGGCGTTCTCCTTGAAGAGCATGCCGATCGCGCCCGCCGCCAGCAGGAAGCGCACCACGCCGTCCTCGTCGGCGCCCGGCACGAAGTTCATGTAGTAGTGCAGGACCGCCGGGATGATGCCGGCGGCGCCGTTCGTGGGGGCGGTGACGACGCGGCCGCCCGCGGCGTTCTCCTCGTTCACCGCCATCGCGTACAGCGTGATCCACTCCATGGAGAGGGCCTGCGCGTCACCCTCGGTGCGCAGCTTGCGCGCGGTGTTCGCCGCGCGGCGGCGCACCTTCAGGCCGCCCGGCAGGATGCCCTCGCGGGACATGCCGCGGTCCACGCACGCCTGCATGACCCGCCAGATCTCCAGCAGGCCCTCGCGGATCTCGTCCTCGGTGCGCCAGGCCTTCTCGTTCTCCAGCATCAGCGCGGAGATCGACAGGCCGGTCTCGCGGGTCAGGCGCAGCAGCTCGTCACCGGTGCGGAAGGGGTACTTCAGCACGGTGTCGTCGGGAACGATCGGATTCTCGCCCGCCACCGCGTCCTCGTCGACGACGAAGCCGCCGCCCACCGAGTAGTACGTCTTCTCCAGCAGCGTCGCGCCCTCGGCGTCGTACGCCCACAGGGTCATGCCGTTGGCGTGGTACGGCAGCGCCTTGCGGCGGTGCAGGACCAGGTCGGCGTCGAAGTCGAAGGCGATCTCGTGGACGCCCAGCAGGCTGATGCGCCCCCCGCTCTTGATCCGCTCCACCTGCTCGTCCGCGGTCTCGACGTCGACCGTGCGCGGCGAGTTGCCCTCCAGGCCCAGCAGGACCGCCTTGGGGGTGCCGTGCCCGTGGCCGGTGGCGCCCAGCGAGCCGTACAGCTCGGCGCGTATCGAGACGGTGTGGGCGAGCAGGCCCTCGTTCTTCAGCCGGCGGGCGAACATCCGGGCGGCGCGCATGGGGCCGACCGTGTGGGAGCTGGACGGGCCGATGCCGATCGAGAACAGGTCGAAGACCGAGATGGCCACGGGGGACTCCTTGGTGGGAAGACGACGCTGTCTGCCGGGGTGGTGCAGGGACAACGCAGGGGTGGGGCGGTGAGCGGGGGCAAGAGACGGGGCACCGCACTCACTGTTCAGTGTGCGCGGTGCCCCGCAGTTCAGTCTGTTGCGTACGTTACGTACCGCGTGAAGAGTTTACAGACCGGGGTAAAGCGGGTGCTTCTCGGCGAGGGCCGTGACCCGGGCCTTGAGCGCCGCCGCGTCGTAGTCCGGCTTCAGCGTCTCGGCGATGATGTCGGCGACCTCGCGGAAGTCCTCGGCCTGGAAGCCGCGGGTGGCCAGGGCCGGGGTGCCGATCCGCAGGCCCGAGGTGACCATCGGGGGCCGCGGGTCGTTCGGGATGGCGTTGCGGTTGACCGTGATGCCGACCTCGTGGAGCCGGTCCTCGGCCTGCTGGCCGTCCAGCTCGCTGTTGCGCAGGTCGACCAGGACCAGGTGCACGTCCGTACCGCCGGTCAGGACGGAGACGCCGTGCTCGGTGACGTCCGGCTGGACCAGGCGCTCGGCCAGGATGCGGGCGCCGTCCAGGGTGCGCTGCTGGCGCTCCTTGAACTCCTCGCTCGCGGCGACCTTGAACGCCACGGCCTTGGCGGCGATCACGTGCTCCAGCGGACCGCCCTGCTGGCCGGGGAAGACCGCGGAGTTGATCTTCTTGGCGAGCTCGGCCGTCGACAGGATCACGCCACCGCGCGGGCCGCCCAGCGTCTTGTGCGTCGTCGTCGTGACCACGTGGGCGTGCGGCACCGGCGAGGGGTGCAGGCCGGCCGCGACCAGGCCGGCGAAGTGCGCCATGTCGACCATGAGGTACGCGCCGACCTCGTCCGCGACGCGGCGGAAGGCCGCGAAGTCCAGCTGGCGCGGGTAGGCGGACCAGCCGGCGACGATCAGCTTCGGCTTGTGCTCCTTGGCAAGGCGCTCGACCTCGGCCATGTCGACCTGGCCGGTCTTGTCGTCGACGTGGTACGCGACCACGTTGTAGAGCTTGCCGGAGAAGTTGATCTTCATGCCGTGGGTCAGGTGCCCGCCGTGCGCGAGGTTCAGACCCATGATCGTGTCGCCCGGCTTGAGCAGCGCGAACATCGCCGCGGCGTTCGCCTGGGCGCCGGAGTGCGGCTGCACGTTGGCGTGCTCGGCGCCGAAGAGCGCCTTGATGCGGTCGATGGCGATCTGCTCGACCACGTCGACGTGCTCACAGCCGCCGTAGTAGCGGCGGCCGGGGTAGCCCTCGGCGTACTTGTTGGTGAGGACCGAGCCCTGGGCCTCCATGACCGCGACCGGAGCGAAGTTCTCCGAGGCGATCATTTCCAGGGTGGACTGCTGGCGGTGGAGCTCGGCGTCGACGGCGGCGGCGACGTCCGGGTCCAGCTCGTGGAGAGGGGTGTTGAGAAGCGACATCGGAAAAGGTCCTTACTCGCCGGAGAACTCGGTGTACTCGTCGGCGGAGAGCAGGTCCTTCGGCTCCTCCGCGACGCGTACCTTGAAGAGCCAGCCGCCCTCGAACGGTGCGGTGTTCACCAGCGAAGGATCGGCCACGACGTCCTCGTTGGCCTCGACGACCTCGCCGGTCACCGGGGAGTAGAGGTCGCTGACGGACTTGGTCGACTCCAGCTCACCGCAGGTCTCGCCCGCGGTCACCGTGTCGCCGACCGCCGGGAGCTGGACGTACACCACGTCACCGAGCGCGTTCGCCGCGTGCTCCGTGATGCCGACCGTCGACACGCCGTCCTCGGCGGCCGACAGCCACTCGTGCTCCTTGCTGTAGCGCAGCTGCTGGGGGTTGCTCATGACTGGAATTCTCCTGTACGCGGGGGAGTGCTGGTGAACGGGGGAGTGGTGCGTGAGGTGCCGGAGGTCACTTCCGGCGCCGGGGTCACTTCTGGCGCTTGTAGAAGGGGAGCGCCACGACCTCGTACGGCTCATGGGTACCGCGGATGTCGACACCGACCCCCGCCGTCCCCGGCTCGGCGTACGCGGCGTCCACGTACGCCATGGCGATCGGCTTGCCCAGCGTCGGCGACGGCGCGCCCGAGGTGACCTCGCCGACGACCTCGCCCCCGGCGACCACCTGCATCCCGGCGCGCGGGACCCGGCGCCCCTCGGCGACCAGGCCGACGAGCTTGCGCGGCGGGGCGATCTGCGCCCGCTCGACGGCCGCCTCCAGCGCCTCCCGGCCCACGAAGTCGCCCTCCTTCTCGAACTTGACCACCCGGCCGAGCCCCGCGTCGAAGGGGGTGAGGGCCGTCGTCAGCTCGTGCCCGTACAGCGGCATGCCCGCCTCCAGGCGCAGCGTGTCGCGGCAGGACAGACCGCAGGGGATCAGGCCGGCCGGGGCCCCGGCCTCCGTCAGCGCCTGCCACAGCTTCTCCGCGTGCTGCGGCTCCACGAACAGCTCGAAGCCGTCCTCGCCCGTGTAGCCGGTGCGGGCGATCAGCGCGGGCACGCCCGCGACGGTGCCCGGCAGTCCCGCGTAGTACTTCAGCCCGTCCAGGTCCGCGTCGGTGAGCGACTTCAGGATGCCCGGGGACTGAGGGCCCTGGATCGCGATCAGGGCGTACGCGTCCCGGTCGTCCCGGACGACGGCGTCGAAGCCGGCGGCCCGCTCGGTGAGGGCGTCCAGCACGACCTGGGCGTTGGAGGCGTTGGCGACGACCATGTACTCCTGCTCCTGGAGCCGGTACACGATCAGGTCGTCGAGGATCCCGCCGTCCGCCTGGCAGATCATGGTGTAGCGGGCGCGGCCCACGCCGACGCCGCCGATGTTGCCGACGAGCGCGTGGTCGAGGAGGGCGGCGGCCTGCGGGCCCGTGACGGTGATCTCGCCCATGTGGGACAGGTCGAAGAGACCGGCCTTCGTGCGGACGGCGTTGTGCTCGTCGCGCTCGCTGCCGTACCGCAGCGGCATGTCCCAGCCGGCGAAGTCGGTCATGGTCGCGCCGAGCGCCCGATGCACGGCATCGAGGGCGGTGAGGCGGGGGGCAGTGCTCATGGATGTGGCTCCCAGGGCATGGCTCGAAGACGGTCCTCCCCATCTGTCATCGGAACCTGAGAGGTTCACCGTGACCGTACGGGGACGGCCCTCGGCTTGCACCTTGGGTGGAGCCGCCGCGGCGGCCCGCTTTTCAGATCTGCCTCATCCACGCGGTACGGGGCCTGAGAGATTCAAGGGAGGAACTTGCTCCTTCGGCGCCCGGGCGGGACCCGGGACTCTCCCGCGCGGATTCAAGCGGCCGGTATGCGGTTGTACGCACCTGCGTGCGGTGGCGCGCACATCATTGCACGCGGGGTCTCCTCGGCAAATCGCTTGTGCCTTATTACCCTTTCTTTACACTTCTTGGGCAAGGGTCGGGGAAGGCCGAGCCCGAGCAGGGGGAGTACGCGATGACGTTGCAGCGGACAGGTCCGAGCGCGGCCACCGGTGCGGTGAGCGGTGCCATGACCGGCGCGGTCGCCGGCGCGGTCGCCGTGCCCGCGCCCACCCGCGCGCCCGCGCCCGTGCTGCGGGACCTGCGCGACCGCGCCGGGCGCTGCCCGCGCGAGCTGGGCTTCGCCGCCGGCGACCTGGTGGTCGTCTCCGGCCTGCCCGGCAGCGGCAAGTCCACCCTGATCGCCCGCGCCGCCGACGGGCGCGGCATCGACTCCCAGGACGCCCGCGAGCGGTGGGAGCACCGGATGCCGCCCTTCCTGCCGTACGCGGTCTATCGCCCCCTCGTCCGGGTCGCCCACTACGCCGGGCTCCGGCGCGCCCTGCGCTCCGGCGCGAGCGTCGTCGTCCACGACTGCGGCACCCAGGCCTGGGTCCGGCGCTGGCTGGCCCGCGAGGCCCGGCGGCGCGGGCGCGCCCTGCACCTGATACTGCTGGACGTCACCCCCCAGGCGGCCCGCGAGGGCCAGCGCGAGCGGGGGCGGGGCGTCTCCGGATACGCCTTCGCACGGCACCGCAGGGCGGTGGGGCGGCTGGTGCGGGACGCCGAGAAGGGCGTGCTGCCGGGCGGCTGCGCTTCCGCCGTGCTGCTCGACCGGCCGGCGGCGACGGCGCTGACCCGTATCACGTTCGGCTGAGCCGGACGGTTAGGGTGCCCTGAAAGACGCGCCGCACGGGTGGGAAGGACGAGGGGACACCAGTGGACACCGCATGGCCGGCCAATGAGCTCGAAGAGGTGCTCGCCGCCTCCCTCGGCAACCCCGCGGCCGGAGCCCGGCTCGTCGAGGTCCTGGGCCGCAGCCCCTTGTGGATCCCCCTCCCCAAGGGCGGCGGCCCCGACAGCCCGGACCTCGACCTGCCCACGCTGGAGCTGGACGGCCAGGCGTACGTCCCCGTCTTCAGCTCCGAGCAGCAGTTCCTGCGGTGCGTCGGCCCCCACATGGCGTACACCGTCGCGCCCGCCGTCGAGTTCGCCCGCGGCCTGCCCCCGCAGCTCGGCATCGCCGTCAACCCCGGCGGCGCCGTGGGCGCGCCCCTGCCGCCGCCCGCCGTCGCCGAACTGTGCCGCGTCGGCCGCACCCCGCTGGACGGGCCCGCGAGCGGCGCCCGCGTGCGGCTGTTCGAGCCCGACTGGCAGGAGGACCCGGTCGACTTCCTCTCCGCGGCGGCCGCCGAGTTCGAGGCCACCGGCACCGTCCTCACCGCCCGCCGCGCCCTCGCCTCCATCGAGGGCGGCGCCCCGACGCTCTTCGTCGGCGTCCAGCTCTCCTCCTGGGAGGGCGCGGACCGTAACGTACCGATGGACGCCCTCGGCCGGGCGCTCGGCCGCGTCCAGGTGCCGTGGCCGGTCAACCTGGTCCTGCTCGACATCGCGCAGGACCCGGTGGGCGACTGGATGCTGGAGAAGGTACGGCCCTTCTACCAGCGGGCCTAAGCTGGTGCGGTGGACCGAAGAGGGGGACCCAGGGTGAGCGCGCAGAGCACCGCGGCGGCCGGGCCGATCGAGCAGCTGCTGAGCAACGTCACGCCCGGACGCTACGACGCGTACGAGGCGCTGCTCGCGGCCCTCGCCGAGGCCCCGGTCTGGATGCTGCTCTGGCACGGCCAGGCCGGCTCGCCCGACGCCCAGTACGGCAACATGGAGGTCGACGGCCTCGGCTACGCGCCCTGCGTCACCTCCGCCCAGGAGCTCGCCGTCTCCGGCTGGAACCGCGCCCACGAGGTCATCACCGGCCGTGACATCGCCCGCGCGCTCTACCCCGACCGCTGGGGCATCTGGCTCAACCCGCACGCCCCCGGCGGCGGCGTCGGCATCCCCTGGCCCGACCTGCGCCGCATCGCCACGGGCCTCGACCGGATGCCCGCGGGGCCGCTGAAGCTCTCCGAACCCGGCATCCAGATCCCGCAGTTCTACGCCCTGCTGACGCAGAACGCCCACCGCACCCCGGCGGTTCGCTCCCTGCGCCGCGTCTGGGTCCAGCCCGCGCTCGGCTCGCCGTACCTCGCCATCGGGCTCGACCTGTACGACACGAGCCAGGCCTCCGTCGACGCGGTCCGCGCGATGATGCGCGAGTCGATCGTGGCGGTGCCGGAGGGGCTGCCCGTCTCGACGGTCGCCATGTCCGACGAGTACGACCCCATCACCCTGTGGCTGCGGGCCAACGCGCGCCCCTTCTACGACCGCGAGGCGCACGCGACGGCCCCGATGGTCCCGGGCGGTGGCTACGGCTACCCCCCGCAGGGCTCCTGACACAACCGCGCCGGGCGGGTGAGACCCGGTCCGGCGCGGCGTGAGGGGTCCGGCTGTCAGGTGCCGGGCTTGGGGTAGAGCAGGTTCAGCACGCCGAAGTCGTCCGAGGACGGATGCTGCGGGAACTCGGGTACGGACAGGCAGCTGTTGGTCGAGCCGTTGTGGTCCAGGCCGAGCGCGTGCCCCATCTCGTGGCAGGCGACGCTGCGCCGGGCCGCGTAGGTGTTCGGGGTGACCTGGTCGTTGAGCTTGACGGTGACCGACCCGTCGACGAAGTAGCCGCCGGATGTGTTCGCCTCGGTCACGCCGTACCAGTCGGTGCCGTAACTGCCGCTGTACACGTGGACGCAGTGACGGCCGCCCCCGGGGCAGCCCGCCGTATGCCAGCGGTAGTACGCGTCGATGCCGGGCGCCTGGTACCAGTCGACCCGGGCGTCCGTCACCGGCCAGGAGTCGCTGGTGTGGTCGAGGAAGTACACCTGCGGGTCGTTGAACGGCCCGTAGGCCCATTTGGCCCCGCACCAGGCGGAGGCGGTGCCGACGTAGGGTGCGCAGCCGAAGGTGCCGATGCCGGCCTTGCCGCCGGGGCTGCCGGCGTCCTGCACACCGCGGACGCCCTGCCGCCGCAGGCCGGCCCTCAGCTGGTCGGCGCTGACGCCGGGCGCGGGGTCGTACACCGCGATGTAGGTGGTTCCGTCCGCTCGCGGCTGGACGACGTAGACGGCGTCGTCGTGGGATGCCCGCACGGTGGCCCGCTCTGCCGGGGCGCTCGGCCGGGCCTGTCCGACGGGCGCGGAGAGTGCCATGACGATCGTGGTCACAGCCAGTGCGAGGGCGGCTTTCGATCTTCGTAACACGTCACGTTCCCCCTGCTGCTCGTGACCGGTCCCGCCGCCCGTTGCGGCGGGATCGTGAACGGCCACCGAGCAAGACCGGGCAATCGTGGCATGGACTCGTCAAGATGGGGGGTGTGCGATCGCGCCACTTCCCACCGGCCTCCGGGGCCGGCGGCGCGGCCCTCTGAACCGCCCCACATGTCACGGGTGTTACGCCTCCCCGCACGCTTGTCCCGTAACTGACCGGTTTGGCGAGTGTCCGGGTCTCAGGTAGGTATCACCGCTATGCGGACTGTTCTCCGCCGACGTACGCCTGGGTAGTGTTCGGCCGGTCAAGACCACCATCTCTCCCGTCACGGCGGAACCCCTGGGGGGACCCATGCGAATATTCAAGTCCCGGTCCGTCCGGGCGATCACGGCGGCGCTGGCCGTCGGGATGATCGCCACGGGCTGTGCCAGCGAGCGCGGCAAGGGCGACGACAAGGCCGGTGACAAGGACACCTTCGTGTTCGCCGGCGCCGGTGACCCCACCTCCCTGGACCCCGCCCTGGCGAGCGACGGTGAGACGTTCCGGGTGACCCGGCAGGCCTTCGAGGCGCTGCTGGAGCACGAGTCCGGCGGTACCAAGCTCGTCGGCGGGCTGGCCGAGAAGTGGTCGAGCGACCCCACGGGCACCGTGTGGACGTTCAACCTCCGCAAGGGCGTGAAGTTCCACGACGGCGAGGCGTTCAACGCCGCGGCCGTCTGCGCGAACTACGACCACTGGTTCAACTGGAAGGGCACGTACCAGTCCAGCGCGGTCTCGTACTACTGGCAGAGCATCCTCGGCGGCTTCGCCAAGAACGAGGACAAGGAAGCCCCGAAGCCCAACTACAAGTCCTGCGCCGCCAAGGACGAGAACACCGCCGTCATCACGGTCAACGAGCCCTCCGCCACCCTGCCGGGCGGCTTCTCCCTCCAGGCCCTGGCCATCCACTCGCCGAAGGCCATCAAGGCGTACGAGAAGCAGGAAGCCACCGCCAAGGGCGAGGCCATCACGTACCCGAAGTACAGCCAGGAGGCCGGCACGGTCGCCGGCACCGGCCCGTACCGGATCACGAAGTGGAACAAGGGCAACAAGGAAGTCACCCTTGAGCGCTTCGACGACTACTGGGGCGAGAAGGCCAAGATCAAGAACCTGGTCTTCCGCACCATCGACACCGAGGACGGCCGCCGCCAGGCGCTCCAGGCCGGTGACATCGACGGCTACGACCTCGTCGCCCCGGCCGATGTGAAGACCCTGGAGAACGCGGGCTTCCAGGTCCCCACCCGTGACGTCTTCAACCTCTTCTACGTCGGCTTCTCCCAGGAGAAGAACCCGGCGCTGAAGAAGCCCGAGGTCCGCCAGGCCCTCGCGCACGCCATCGACCGCGACAACATCGTCAAGACGCAGCTCCCCGAGGGCGGCAAGACGGCCACGCAGTTCATGCCGGAGACGATCGCCGGCTACTCGGACAAGGTGAAGAAGTACCCCTTCGACACCAACAAGGCCAAGCAGCTCCTCGCGGCCGCGGGCGAGTCCGGTCTGAGCCTCGAGTTCTGCTACCCGACCGAGGTCACCCGCCCGTACATGCCCGCTCCCCAGGACATCTTCGAGCTGATGAAGTCCGACCTGGAGAAGGCCGGCATCAAGGTCACCCCCAAGCCGCTGAAGTGGGCCCCCGACTACCTGGACGCCACCGAGGCCGGTGCCTGCGCCCTGCACATGCTCGGCTGGACCGGTGACTACAACGACGGCTACAACTTCATCGGCACCTGGTTCGCCAAGTACGACAAGCAGTGGGGCTTCAAGGACACCACCGTCTTCGACGCGGTGACCGCCGGCTCGAAGGAGGCGGACCCGGTCAAGCGCGTCGAGGCGTACAAGAAGGCCAACGAGGTGATCATGGAGTACCTGCCGGGTCTCCCCGTCTCCTCCTCGCCGCCCGCCATCGCGTTCGGCAAGAACGTCAACCCTCCGAAGGTCTCCCCGCTGACGCAGGAGTACTTCTCCGAGGCTTCCTTCAAGTAATCGCACCTCACGCGGGGTCCGCCCGGCCACAGCAGTCCGTGGCCGGGCGGACCCGCATCTGACGCACGTTAAGAAAGGGGCATGCGGGGTGCTGCGACTCGTCGTACGAAGACTGCTACAGCTCATACCCACCCTGCTCGGCCTGTCGGTTCTGCTCTTCCTCTGGCTGAACCGGCTGCCCGGCGGACCCGCCTCAGCGATCCTGGGCGAGCGGGCGACCGAAGCCGAAGTGGCGCGCATCAACCGGCTCCTGGGCCTCGACCAGCCGGTCTGGGTGCAGTACGGGCGCTTCCTCAAGCGGCTCTTCGAGCTCGACCTCGGAACCTCCACCCAGACCGGCCAGCCGGTGTGGGACGAGTTCGCCCTGCGCTTCCCGGCCACGGTCGAGCTCAGCCTGGCGGCGATGTTCATCGCCGTCGTCGTCGGCATCCCGCTCGGCTACTTCGCGGCCCGGCGGCGCGGCAGCTGGCTGGACGTCACGGCGGTGTCCGGCTCGCTGGTCGGCATCTGCATCCCGGTGTTCTTCCTCGCCCTGCTCCTCAAGGGCGTCTTCGCCGTCGACCTGGGTCTCTTCCCCAGCTACGGCCGCCTGTCCACCGGCCTCGACGCCACCTCGGTCACCGGCTTCGCCGTGCTCGACGGTCTGCTGACCGGGGAGTTCGACGCTACCCTGGACGCCCTCCACCACCTGGTGCTGCCGGCCATCGCGCTCGCCTCCATCCCGCTGGCGGTCATCGTCCGCATGACCCGCGCCAGCGTCCTGGAGGTCCTCGGCGAGGACTACGTCCGCACAGCGGAGTCCAAGGGCCTGGAGAAGCGCGTCGTACGCGGCCGGCACGTGCTGCGCAACGCGCTGCTGCCGGTGGTCACCGCGATCGGTCTGCTGACCGGATCGCTGCTGTCGGGCGCGGTCCTCACCGAGTCCGTCTTCGCCTTCGGCGGTATCGGCTCCTTCATCCGCACCGCGATCGACGACCGCGACTACCCCGTGCTCGTCGGTTTCATCATGTTCATCGCCATGGTGTACGTCCTCATCAACCTGCTGGTCGACCTGGCGTACAGCCTCATTGACCCGAGAGTGCGGGTGCACTGACGTGAGCACCAAGACTGACAAGATCGAGCGCCTCGCGCAGCTCACCGTACGCAACGAGGCCACCGCCGGCGGCAGCCTGTGGCGTGAGGCCTTCCGCCGCCTGAAGTCCAGCAAGATGGCGCTCGTCGGCGCCGTCATCATCGCGGTCTTCGTGGTCGTCGCCGTGCTGGGCCCGTGGCTGGCCCCGCACGCCCCCACCGCGCAGACCTGGCGCGGCGAAGTCTTCCCCAACCAGGGCAAGTTCATCGGACCGCGGGGCGAGAACTGGTTCGGCCTCGACCACCTCGGCCGCGACCAGCTGTCCCGCTTCCTCGTCGGCTCCCGGCAGACCCTGCTGGTGGGTGTCGTCTCGATGCTCATCGGCCTGATCGTGGGCGCGGTCATCGGCCTGCTGTCCGGAGCCGCGGCGACGCTCGGCGGTCAGGCGGGACGCCGGATCGACACCTTCGTCATGCGCGTCACCGACATCATGCTGTCGCTGCCGTCGCTCCTGCTCGCCGTCTCCATCGCCGCCGTGATGGGCCAGTCCCTCACCACCGTGATGATCGCCGTCGGTGTGGTGCAGGTGCCGATCTTCGCCCGGCTGCTGCGCGGCTCGATGCTCGCGCAGGGCGGTTCGGACTACGTGCTCGCGGCGCGGGCGCTGGGCGTGCGCAAGCGGCGCATCGTCGTCACCCAGATCCTGCCGAACTCCCTGAGCCCCGTGATCGTGCAGGCGACCCTCAGCCTCGCCACCGCGATCATCGAGGCGGCGGCCCTCTCCTACCTGGGCCTCGGCAACCCGGACCCGGCCGTCCCCGAGTGGGGCGTGATGCTCTCGCAGGCGAGCCGCTTCTTCGACAACGCGCCCATGATGTCGTTCTTCCCGGCCATCGGGATCATCATCACGGCTCTCGGCTTCACGCTGCTCGGCGAGGCCATGCGCGAAGCCCTCGACCCGAAGCTGCGAGGCTGAACTGCCATGCCACTGCTCTCTGTTGACGAACTCACCGTCACCTTCGGCGGGCGCGGCCGTACGCCCTCGACGGCCGTGGACGGCGTCTCCTTCGCCGTCGACCAGGGCCAGGTCGTCGGCCTGGTCGGCGAGTCGGGCTGCGGCAAGTCCGTGACCTCGCTCGCGCTGATGGGCCTGCTGCCGCGCAAGGGCGTCACGGTCACCGGCCGCGCCGACTTCGACGGCGCCGACCTGCTGACCATGAGCCCCAAGCAGCTGCGCGACATGCGCGGCAGCCAGATCGCGATGATCTTCCAGGACCCGCTGTCGTCGCTGAACCCGGTGGTACCCATCGGGGTCCAGGTCACCGAGATCCTGGAGCGCCACCGGGGCCTGAAGGGCGAGTCCGCCCGCAAGGAGGCCGCGTCCCTGCTCGACCGGGTCGGCATCCCGGACCCGAGCCGGCGCCTCAAGGAGTACCCGCACCAGCTGTCCGGCGGCATGCGCCAGCGCGCGCTCATCGCCATGGCGGTGGCGTGCGCCCCCCGCCTGCTCATCGCCGACGAGCCGACCACCGCCCTGGACGTCACCATCCAGGCGCAGATCCTGGAGCTGCTCAAGGAACTGGTGGACCAGGAGGGCACCGCCCTGCTGATGATCACCCACGACCTGGGCGTCGTCGCCGGACTGTGCGACCAGGTCAACGTCCTGTACGCGGGCAAGGTGGTGGAGTCCGCGGGCCGCCGCGAGCTGTTCGCGCACCCCACCCACCCGTACGCGCACGGCCTGCTCGGCTCCATCCCGCGCCTGGACGCCCCGCGCGGCGAGCCGCTCAACCCCATCCGCGGCTCCATCAACGACAAGATCGCCTGGGCCGACGGCTGCGCCTTCGCGCCCCGCTGCGACCACTACACGATGGAGTGCCTCACCGGCACCCCCGAACTGACCGAACCACGAGCGGCCGGACACCAGGTGCGCTGCGTCAACCCGGTCCTGCCCCCGGTCCTGCCCACGGCGGAGGTCTCGGCATGAGCCTGCTCGAACTCAAGGACCTGAAGGTCCACTTCCCCATCCGCAAGGGCATGATCTTCGACCGCACGGTCGGCCATGTGTACGCGGTCGACGACGTCTCCCTCTCCGTCGAGTCCGGCCAGACGTACGGGCTCGTCGGCGAGTCCGGCTGCGGCAAGACGACGCTGGGGCGCGCGGTGCTGCGCCTGGTCGACGTCACGGACGGCGAGGCCGTCTTCGACGGTACGGACCTGGCGAAGCTGCCGGACGAGGAGATGCGCCGCTTCCGGCGGCGGCTCCAGATGGTGTTCCAGGACCCGCTGGGCAGCCTCAACCCGCGCCAGAACATCGAGTCGATCCTCTCCGAGGGGATGGCCGCGCACGGGATCGGCGCCAACCAGGAGGAGCGCCGCGAGAAGATCAAGGCGATCCTCGCGCGGGTCGGCCTCCCGGACAACGCCCTGTCCCGCTACCCGCACGAGTTCTCCGGAGGCCAGCGCCAGCGCATCGGCATCGCCCGCGCGCTGGTCCTCGAACCGGACCTGATCATCTGCGACGAGCCGGTCTCCGCGCTCGACGTGTCGATCCAGGCGCAGGTCGTCAACCTCCTGGAGGAGCTCCAGGAGCAGCTGGGCCTGACGTACCTGGTCATCGCGCACGACCTGGCCGTGGTCCGCCACATCTCGGACGTCATCGGCGTGATGTACCTGGGCTCCCTGGTGGAGGAGGCGCCGAGCGACGCGCTGTACGCCGCGCCGAAGCACCCGTACACCAAGGCCCTGATGTCGGCGGTGCCGGTGCCGGACCCGGAGGTCGAGGACCGCCGCGAGCGGATCCTGCTCCACGGCGACCTCCCGTCGCCCGCGAACCCGCCCACCGGGTGCCGCTTCCACACGCGCTGCCCGTGGAAGCAGGACACGCTGTGCGCGACGGACCGGCCGGAGCTGCGGGACGCGGGCGGGGGCCACAAGGTGGCCTGCCACTTCGCGGCCGAGATCGAGGCGGGCACGGTCGAGCGGACCCGCGCGACGGGCATCGAGGCGGTCACGGAGACGGCGGCGGTGGCTGCCGAGCCGGAGCCTGAAGCCGATCCGAAGGCGGCGGACCAGGTCGTATGACGGCCGGGAGCACCGGACGATGTAGAACTGTCCGGTGCTCCAGGAACTCTTCACGCCCTCCGTCCAACACGCGCTCGAGCTCGTCGGGATCTTCGTCTTCGCGATCTCGGGCGCGCTGCTCGCCGTACGCAAGAACTTCGACGTGTTCGGCATCGCCGTCCTCGCGGAGGTCACGGCGCTGGGCGGAGGGCTGTTCCGGGACCTCGTCATCGGCGCCGTACCGCCCGCCGCGTTCACCGATCTCGGTTACTTCGTGATGCCGCTGGTCGCCACGGTCCTGGTCTTCTTCCTGCACCCGCAGGTGGAGCGCACCCAGACCGCGGTGAACGTCTTCGACGCCGCCGGCCTCGGCCTCTTCTGCGTGTCGGGCACGACGAAGGCGTACGAGCACGGCCTCGGTCTGACCTTCTCCGCCGTGCTCGGCCTCGCGACCGGCGTCGGGGGCGGCGTGCTGCGCGACGTGCTCGCCAACGAGGTGCCCTCGCTGCTGCGCTGGGACCGGGACCTGTACGCCGTGCCCGCGATCGTCGGCGCCACCATGGTCGCGCTCTGCATCCGCTTCGATGTGCTGAACCCCTTCACCAGTGGCCTCGCCGCCCTCACCACGTTCGTCCTGCGCCTGCTGGCCCTGCGCTTCCACTGGCGTGCGCCCCGGGCCTGGAACCGTCGCTCGGCGCGCTCCGAGGACGAACTCCCGCAGAAAGCTACCGCTTAGTAGTTACTTGTTGTACGGTTCCGTGCCATGGACAGCGAGTTCGAGTTCGACCGCGACACCGCGGTGACCCTGCGCGAGCCGGGCGTCTACGACGCCGAGCTCTCCGCCGGCTGGACGATCATCCACGCCGTCAACGGCGGCTACCTCCTCGCCCTGCTCGGACGCGCTCTCGGGGACGCCCTGCCGCACCCCGACCCGTTCACGATCTCGGCGCACTACCTCACGCCGTCGGTGCCCGGACCCGCCGTGATCCGCACCGAGACCGTCCGCACCGGCCGCACCCTCTCCACCGGCCAGGCGTCCCTCTTCCAGTACGCGGACGACGGCTCCGAGGTCGAGCGCATCCGGGTCCTCGCCTCCTACGGCGACCTCGACGCCCTCCCCGACGACGTCCGCACCACCGCCAAGCCGCCCGCCATCCCGCCGCGCGAGCACTGCTTCGGCCCCTCCGACGGCCCGGCCCCGCAGATCCCGGGCTCCTCCGCGATCACCGAGCGCCTCGACATCAAGCTCGACCCCGCGACCCTCGGCTGGGCCCTCGGCGCCCCGTCCGGCAAGGGCGAGATGCGTGGCTGGTTCGGCCTCGCCGACGGCCGCGACCCGGACCCGCTGTCCCTCCTCCTCACCGTCGACGCGCTGCCGCCGACCTCCTTCGAGCTGGGCCTCAAGGGCTGGACCCCGACCGTCGAACTCACCACCCACATACGCTGCCGCCCCGCCCCCGGACCGCTGCGGGTCGCCATCACCACGCGCAACCTCGCCGGCGGCTTCCTGGAGGAGGACGCCGAGGTCTGGGACAGCGCCGACCGCCTCGTCGCCCAGTCCCGCCAACTCGCCCGCGCGCCCCGGTCATAGCCGGCGTCCGGCCGGGTGCTCGCGGGCGAGGACGCCACCCGGCCCCCGCCTCGTAGAATCGAGGCACCATGGCCTACCTCGACCACGCCGCGACGACTCCGATGCTCCCGGAGGCGATCGAGGCGATGACCGCCCAGCTCCCCGTCACCGGCAACGCGTCCTCGCTGCACTCCGCCGGGCGCCGGGCCCGCCGTACCGTCGAGGAGGCCCGCGAGACCCTCGCCGAGGCGCTGGGGGCACGCCCCAGCGAGGTCGTCCTCACCTCCGGCGGCACCGAGGCCGACAACCTCGCCGTCAAGGGCCTCTTCTGGGCCCGCAGGGCCGCCGACCCGCGCCGCACGCGGGTGCTGGCCAGCCCCGTCGAGCACCACGCCGTCCTGGACGCCGTGCACTGGCTCGGCGAGCAGGAGGGCGCCACGGTCGAGTACCTGCGCGTCGACGCGTACGGGCGCGTCCACCCGGACGCGCTGCGCGAGGCCATCGAGCGGGACCCGGACAGCGTCGCGCTCGCCACCGTGATGTGGGCCAACAACGAGATCGGCACCATCATGCCGGTCGCCGAACTGGCCGCCGTCGCGCGGGAGTTCGGCGTCCCCCTGCACTCCGACGCCGTACAGGCCTTCGGCCAGGTCCCGGTCGGCTTCGCCGACTCGGGGCTAGCCGCCATGACGGTCTCGGGCCACAAGATCGGCGGACCGTACGGCATCGGCGCCCTGCTGCTGGGCCGCGAGTACACCCCCGTCCCGGTGCTGCACGGCGGCGGCCAGGAGCGCCACGTCCGCTCCGGCACCCTCGACGTCCCGGCCGTCGCCGCCTTCGCCGTGGCCGGGCGCCTCGCCGCCGAGCGCCGGGAGGCGTACGCCCGCGAGGTTGGCGCCTTGCGCGACGCGCTTGTCGACGCCGTCCGCACGGCCGTCCCGGACGCCGTCCTCGGCGGCGACCCCGACCCGGCGGGCCGCCTGGCCGCCAACGCGCACTTCGCCTTCCCCGGCTGCGAGGGCGACTCGCTGCTGCTGCTCCTGGACGCCCAGGGCATCGAGTGCTCCACCGGCTCCGCCTGCACGGCCGGCATCGCCCAGCCCAGCCACGTCCTGCTCGCCACCGGCATCGACCCCGACCTGGCGCGCGGCACCCTGCGCTTCACGCTCGGCCACACCTCCACGTACGCGGACGTCGAGGCGGTCGCGAAGGCCATCGGCCCGGCGGTGGAGCGGGCGCGGACGGCGGGCCTCAGCTAGCGGCGGACCCGGAGCCGGATCCCGCGGGCGCCGCGGCGCGCACCAGCTTCATGTACCGGTCCCAGTCCCAGTGCGGACCGGGGTCGGTGTGATCCGTGCCCTCCACCTCCACATGGCCGATGACGTGCTCCCGGTCGGCGGGTATGCCGTACCGCGCGCATATGCCCGCCGTCAGCCGCGCCGACGCTTCGTACATCGCCGCCGTGAAGTCCTGCGGGCGGTCCACGAACCCCTCGTGCTCGATGCCGATGCTGCGCTCGTTCATCTCCCGGTTCCCGGCGTGGAAGGCCACGTCGAGCTCGCGGATCATCTGGGCGATGTGCCCGTCCTTGCGGACGACGTAGTGGGTCGCGGCGCCGTGCCCCGGGTTCTTGAAGACCCGCAGGGCGGTCGGATAGCTGCCCTGGACGACATGGATGACGACCCGGTCGATCGTGTAGTCGTCGGGGCGGTCCGCGCGCCGCCAGTTGGCCCGGGCCGCCGCCGTCCACTCCGCGCCCCGGTGGTCCAGCTCGCCCTCGACGCGCTTCTTCTCCATGCCGGGCAGCCGCCACCAGGCACGCTTCAGCTCGTCCCGGGCCAGCACCGCCGTGCCCGCCATGGCCGCGCCGCCGCCGATCAGCACCGCGCGCCGGCCGACCCGTCGCTTCCCCGCCCTGTCCGTACGCCCCATGTGATCGTCAACGCACGCGCGTACCTATTCGGTTCCCGGACGCTTCCCTCGGCCCCGTACCCTGGTAGCGCTATGACTCAGACTCCGCAGCGGACCCCCCAGCGCCCCCTCCGTGTCCTCGCCGCCATGTCGGGCGGCGTGGACTCCGCCGTCGCCGCCGCCCGTGCCGCCGAAGCAGGCCACGACGTCACCGGGGTGCACCTGGCCCTCTCCGCGAACCCGCAGTCCTTCCGCACCGGCGCACGCGGCTGCTGCACCATCGAGGACTCGCGGGACGCGCGCCGCGCGGCCGACGTCATCGGCATCCCGTTCTACGTGTGGGACCTGGCCGAGCGGTTCCGCGAGGACGTCGTCGAGGACTTCATCGCCGAGTACGAGGCGGGCCGCACCCCCAACCCGTGCCTGCGCTGCAACGAGAAGATCAAGTTCGCGGCCCTGCTCGACAAGGCGCTCGCGCTGGGCTTCGACGCCGTCTGCACCGGCCACTACGCGACCGTGGTGACCAAGGAGGACGGCACCCGGGAGCTCCACCGCGCCTCCGACATGGCCAAGGACCAGTCGTACGTCCTCGGCGTCCTGGACGAGAAGCAGCTCGCCCACGCCATGTTCCCGCTGGGCGACACGCTCACCACCAAGGACGAGATCCGCGCCGAGGCCGAGCGCCGCGGCCTCGCCGTCGCCAAGAAGCCCGATAGCCACGACATCTGCTTCATCGCCGACGGCGACACCCAGGGCTTCCTGGCGTCGCGCCTCGGCAAGGCGGAGGGCGACATCGTCGACGAGACCGGCACCAAGCTCGGCACCCACGACGGCGCGTACGGCTTCACCATCGGCCAGCGCAAGGGCCTGCGCATCGGCCACCCGGCGCCCGACGGCAAGCCCCGCTACGTCCTGGACATCTCCCCGGTGAACAACACCGTCACGGTCGGCCCCGCCGAGGCCCTCGACGTCACCGCCCTCACCGCGATCAAGCCCCGCTGGTGCGGCACGGCCCCCTCGGGCCCCGGCACCTACACGGCCCAGCTCCGCGCCCACGGCGGCGAGACGCCGGTGACGGCCGAGCTGGTCGACGGCGAACTGCACGTCGCCTTCGCCGAGCCGGTCCGGGGCGTGGCCCCGGGCCAGGCGATCGTCCTCTACGACGGCACCCGCGTGGTCGGCTCGGCGACGATCGCGACGACCACGCGCCGCGACGCCCCGGAGCCGGCCACGACGGCCTGACCCGGAAGACGGGTCCTCGTCGGCTTCGTCCCCGGCTCCTAGTCGGCGGCCTCCCCGAAGAAGCCCCGCAGCACCGGCGCCAGCACCTGCGGTGCCACCTCGTGTACCTGGCCCGTCAGGGTGGTGTGCCGGGCGCGGGGCACCGCCGCGGCGACCGCGCGGGCCGTGTCGCGCGTCCGGGCCGGGCTCGCGCCACCGTCGAGGACCAGCACGCGCGCGGAGACGGCGGCCAGCCGCTCGGCCGGCGCCGGGACGGCCCCGTACGGCGGCTCGTACACCGACAGCCGGCGGATCGGCAGCCCCGCCGCGGCCGCCTCCAGGGCGAGCACCCCGCCCGAGGAGGTGCCGTGGACGTACGCGCTGCCGCCCGCCCGCGCGATGAGCGCCGCCAGGTCCTGGAGGTCGGTCTCCCCGCCGCGCCGGTCGTAGGTGTACGTGGTGAAGCGCGGCGCCAGCAGCCGGGCGAGCGCCGCCTCACCCGCGCCCGTGCCGGGCGCCCCGCTCACCAGGATCAGCGGCGGTCCGTCGCCGCGCCGCTCGTACTCCGGCACCGTCGTGTTCAGGTTCTCCATACGGGGGCAGACCGGAGCCGGACGCGAAACTCATCGCCGCGGCGTCACATCACCTCTGTTTCGTAGAAACAGAGGTGGTCCTTGATCGCGGCGACCTCCGCCTTGGGCTCGGGATACGCCCAGGCCGCGTCCTTCGCCCCGTCCAGGGACCAGTACGACGCCGTCCCCTTGAACGGGCAGTACGTGTGCGTGTCCGAGGGGGACAGCAGGTCCATCCGTACGTCCGCCACCGGCAGGTAGTAGCGCACCGGGCAGCCCGTCTCCCGCAGCACGAGCGGCCGCCGGCTCTCGGCGATCACCCGGCCCCCGTGAACGACGCGTACGTGGTCCGTGCCCGGCTCGACGGTGATGCGGTGTCCTGTCGTCGTCATGACCGGTCCAACGGCGGCACCCGGCCCCCGATTCCCCGTACCGTTGCGCCATGAACATCTGCGTCTTCCTCTCCGCCGCCGACCTCGACGACCGCTACACCGGCCCCGCCCGCGAATTCGCCGAGCTGCTCGGCAAGGGCGGCCACACGCTCGTCTGGGGCGGCTCCGACGCCGGCCTGATGAAGGTCGTGGCGGACGGGGTCCAGGACGCGGGCGGGCGGCTCGTGGGGGTCTCCGTGGAGTTCCTGTCCCACAAGGCCAGGAACGGCGTGGACGAGATGGTCGTCGCGAGGGACCTCGCCGAGCGCAAGGCGCAGATGCTCGCCAAGTCCGACGCGATCGTCATCATGGTCGGCGGCACCGGCACCCTGGACGAGGCCACCGAGATCCTGGAGCTGAAGAAGCACGGCCTGCACGCCAAGCCGGTGGTGCTCTTGAACACGGCGGGCTTCTACGACGGCCTGAAGGAGCAGTTCCGGCGGATGGACGCCGAGGGCTTCCTGCCGGTGCCCCTCACCGACCTGGTGTTCTTCGCGGAGGACGGGGTCTCGGCGCTCGCGTACCTCGAGGAGGCCGCCGGGATCCAGTAGCCGGATCCAGTAGCCGGTCCGGTAGTGCGAGCATGGCTCGTATGGCTACACATCTGATCACCGGGGCAGGGTCCGGCATCGGCGCGGCGATCGCGCGACGGCTGCACGCGCGGGGCGACGACCTCGTCCTGCTGGCCCGCGACGCCGGGCGCGCCAAGGAGCTGGCCGAGGCATACCCGGGTGCCCGTACGCTCGTCGGCGACCTCGCCACCCCCGACCGGCTCTCCTGGGCCTTCTCGCACCAGTCCCTCCCCGACCGGCTCGACTCGCTGCTGCACGTCGCGGGCGTCGTCGACCTCGCCCCGGTCGGCGACCTGACCCCCAAGACCTGGCGCCACCAGCTCGACGTGAACCTGCTCGCCCCCGCCGAGCTCACCCGGCTGCTCCTGCCCCAACTGCGGCTCTCCCAGGGACATGTCGTCTTCGTCAACTCCGGCGCCGGTCTCAGCGCCCACGCCGAGTGGGCCGCGTACGCCGCCTCAAAGCACGGCCTCAAGGCGCTGGCCGACGCCCTGCGCCACGAGGAGCACGCCAACGGCGTACGCGTGACCTCGGTCTACCCGGGCCGTACGGCCAGCCCCATGCAGGCCAAGGTGCACCAGCAGGAGGGCAAGGAGTACGACGCCTCCCGCTGGATCGACCCGGAGTCCGTCGCCACCACGATCCTCACCGCGCTCGACCTGCCGCGCGACGCGGAGATCAACGACCTGACGGTACGGCCGGGACGGTAGGGACGACGGGCCTCCTCACGCCGGCGCGTACGCTTCCCGGGTGAGCGAGAACAACGACTTCAGCTGGGGCCCGGCCACCGGGGTCGGGTCCATGCCGGGCGGCGACGCGCGTGAGGCCGTCAAGACCGTCACCGGGTCCTTCGAGGACTTCCCGCATCTCCCCGAACTGCCCGCGCGCGGCCCCGGCGCCGACATGATCGGACGCACCCTCGGGATGCTGGTCGAGATGTACGCCCACCTCGAGCCGAGCGGCTGGCGGATCAGCGACCGCCCCGGCCGCGACACCCGGCGTGCCCGGTCCTGGCTCGGGGAGGACCTCGACGCACTGGAGGAGTACACGCAGGGGTACGAGGGGCCGGTCAAGGTCCAGGCCGTGGGCCCGTGGACGCTGGCCGCCGCGCTGGAGCTGCGCGGCGGCGAGGCGGCGCTCGGCGATCCGGGCGCGTGCCGCGACCTGGCGGCGTCGCTGGCCGAGGGGTTGCGCGCCCACCTCGCGGACGTACGGCGCCGGGTGCCGGGCGCGCGGGTGGTGCTGCAGCTGGACGAGCCGTCCCTCACCGCCGTCCTGCGCGGGCAGGTGCGCACGGCGAGCGGCTACCGGACCTACCGGGCGGTCGACCGGCAGGTGGTGGAAGGCGCGCTGCGGGACATCGTCGGGGTGAGCGACGGTCCGGTGATCGTGCACTCGTGCGCGCCCGACGTGCCCTTCGCGCTGCTGCGCAGGGCGGGCGCCGCGGGCATCTCGTTCGATTTCTCTTTGATCACCGAGCGTGACGACGATCAGATCGGTGAGGCGGTCGAGGGCGGCACGAAGCTGTTCGCGGGCGTCGTGGGGTCCACCGACGGCCCGTTGTCAGACCCTGCCGGTAGCGTCATGGGTGTCAGGACGCTGTGGCGCAGGCTGGGGCTGCGTCCGGGGGCTCTCGCGGAGTCCCTGGTGATCACCCCGTCGTGCGGGCTGGCGGGCGCCTCGCCCGCGTACGCCCGGGCGGCGCTCGCCCACTGCGTCAGGGCGGCGAGATCGCTCGCGGACAACCCTGAGTAACGTAGGCAACGGGAGGATTACGGTGGCTGTCGAACAGCAGGACGCGGTGCCGGCCGAGGTACGGGAGAAGCACGCGCAGCTGGCCGAGCAGGTGGAGGAGCACCGCTTCCGGTACTACGTGAAGGACCAGCCGGTCATCAGCGACGCGGAGTTCGACAAGCTGCTGCGCGCGCTGGAGGCGCTGGAGGAGGAGTATCCGGAGCTGCGGACGCCCGACTCGCCGACCCAGAAGGTCGCCGGGGCGTACGAGACGGGGTTCACCGCCGTCGAGCACCGCGAGCGCATGCTCTCGCTGGACAACGCCTTCGACGACGCGGAGCTGGCCGCCTGGGCGGACCGCGTCGCCAAGGAGGTCGGCACCTCCGCGTACCACTTCCTGTGCGAGCTCAAGGTCGACGGCCTCGCCGTGAACCTGACGTACGAGAAGGGGCGCCTGACGCGCGCCGCGACGCGCGGCGACGGCCGCACGGGCGAGGACATCACGCCGAACGTCCGCACCATCGCGGACGTCCCGGACCGGCTGAGGGGCGAGCGGATCCCGGAGCTCGTCGAGATCCGCGGCGAGGTCTACTTCCCGATGGAGAAGTTCGAGGAGCTCAACGCCCGCCTGGTGGAGGCCGGCGACAAGCCCTTCGCCAACCCGCGCAACGCCGCGGCCGGTTCGCTGCGCCAGAAGGACCCGAAGGTCACCGCCACCCGCCCGCTGCACATGGTGGTGCACGGCATCGGCGCCCGCGAGGGCCTGGAGATCAGCCGGCTGTCGGAGGCGTACGGCCTGCTGCGCGAGTGGGGCCTGCCGACCGCCCGGCACAACAAGGTGGTCGACGATATCGAGGGCGTGCGGGAGTTCATCGCGTACTTCGGCGAGCACCGCCACTCCGTGGAGCACGAGATCGACGGCGTGGTCGTCAAGCTCGACGAGATCCCCCTCCAGGGGCGCCTCGGCTCCACCTCCCGCGCCCCGCGCTGGGCGATCGCCTGGAAGTACGCGCCGGAGGAGGTCAACACCAAGCTGATCGACATCCGCGTGGGCGTGGGCCGCACGGGCCGGGTCACGCCGTACGCCCAGGTGGAGCCGGTCACGGTCGCGGGCTCGGAGGTCGAGTTCGCCACCCTCCACAACCAGGACGTGGTCAAGGCCAAGGGCGTGCTCATCGGCGACACGGTGGTGCTGCGCAAGGCCGGTGACGTCATCCCGGAGATCCTCGGCCCCGTGGTGGACCTGCGGGACGGCACCGAGCGGGAGTTCGTGATGCCGTCCGAGTGCCCCGAGTGCGGCACGCCGCTGCGCCCGATGAAGGAGGGCGACGTCGACCTCCGCTGCCCGAACGGGCAGACGTGCCCCGCGCAGTTGCGCGAGCGCCTCTTCTACCTGGGCGGCCGCAAGGCCCTCGACATCGAGAACTTCGGCTATGTGGCGGCGGCCGCGCTGACCAGGCCCCTGGAGCCGGCCGAGCCGCCGCTGAGGGACGAGGGCGACCTGTTCGACCTGACGATCGAGCAGCTGCTGCCCATCAAGGCGTACGTCCTGGACCAGGACAGCGGGCTGCCCAAGCGGGACCCCAAGACGGGCGAGGAGAAGATCGTCACGGTCTTCGCCAACCAGCAGGGCGAGCCGCGCAAGAACGCGCTGGCGATGCTGGAGAACATCGCGGCGGCCAAGCAGCGGCCGCTGGCCCGCATCATCACGGGCCTGTCGATCCGCCACGTCGGCCCGGTGGCGGCGGAGGCGCTGGCGCGCGAGTTCCGCTCCATCGACCGCATCGAGCAGGCGACCGAGGCGGAGCTGGCGGCCGTCGAGGGCGTCGCCGACACCATCGCGGCCTCGGTCAAGCAGTGGTTCGAGGTGGACTGGCACCGCGAGATCCTGCGCAAGTGGCGGGCCGCCGGGGTCCGGATGGAGGAGGAGAGCACCGGGGAGGACGAAGGGCCGCGCCCGCTGGAGGGGCTGACGGTCGTCGTGACCGGCACCCTGCGGAACTACACCAGGGATGGCGCGAAAGAGGCGCTCCAGAGCCGCGGAGCGAAGGTGACGGGTTCCGTTTCGAAGAAGACGTCCTTCGTGGTCGTCGGCGACAATCCCGGTTCCAAGTACGACAAGGCCATGCAGCTGAAGCTTCCGGTTCTGGACGAGGACGGCTTCACCGTCCTGCTGGAACAGGGTCCTGACGCGGCGAAGGACGCCGCGCTCCCGCTCGAACAGTAGGAGCGAAAGGACGGGTTCCGGACACGGAACGATGGGAAATCATCACCCGTTCAGCGCATACCAGATGGATAAGGGTGGCCGGGTCGCATTCGGGCAAGAGCTGTAGAGCGGTGCCCGTCGAAGCCTTCCGCGGCCTACTGTTGAGACGTGCGCCTGTCGTGCGCGGCCGCGGAGTTTCGGTTTCGGCCGTGGTGGCATGACAACGGGCCATCACGTGGCAACGGCACAGCCGGCTGTGAGAGGGACGGAATGAAACCGACCGAGAGTGCCGCCCCGGTCTCACGGCCGTGTGTGTACGCGGCCTGCGAGGGCATCGCGTCGAGGCTCCCCGCCATGGTGGTGGTCCTGGCCGGACTGCTCCTCGCGACCGGGCTGTTCAGCGCGGTCCGCGACGGCCACGCGCTCTTCCCCGGCGCCGCGGCGGGCTGGTCGCTCGCCGTGCTCACCGGCATCATCGTCGGCCACCTGGTGGCGCTGGGCCGCGACCGCTGGTGGGGCGGCACCGGCTCGGGCGCCGCGCTCACCCTCGCGGTGCTGCTCCTGTACGGGTGGGTGCCGGCCGGGCTGGTCAGCCTCGCGGTCGTCGTCCTGGTGGGCGTGGCCCGGCGGCACCGCTGGCGCCAGGGGCTGCTGCACGGCGCCGCGGACATCCTCGGCATCGGGGCGGCGGCGCTGGTGCTCGCCGCCTTCGGCGACGTACCGAGCGTCGAACGCCCGTGGCGACCGCTCGAATGGGGGATCGAGGCCGTCCCGGAGGTGGCGCTGGCGGCCACGGCGTATCTGGTGGTGACCCGGCTGCTGCTGTGGTACACGCTCGCCCCGCAGAGCGGCGGACTGCCCACGGCCGCCCGCACCGCGCTGCTGCGCCAGGGGCTCGTGGCGGTCGCCCTGCTCGGCATCGCCCCGCTGATCTGCGTGGTGGCGGTCTCCCTGCCGGTGCTGCTGCCGCTGTTCGCCGTCCCGCTGATCGCGCTGGACTCCACGCTGTGGATCGCCCGCGCGCGGGCCGAGGAGCAGCTGCGCGACCCGCTGACCGGGCTGCCCAACCGCCAGTGGCTGCTGGAGCGGACCTGGACCGCCCTGGAGGACGCGGAGGGCGAGGGCGCCCGTGCCGCGCTGGTCCTGATCGACCTCGACCGTTTCCGGTCGGTCAACGACACGCTCGGTCATCTGGCGGGCGACCGGCTGCTGCTCCAGATCGCCGACCGGCTCCGGCTGGCGCTGCCGCGCGGCGCCGAGGCGGCCCGGCTCGGCGGCGACGAGTTCGCCGTCCTCCTGCCCACCGCCGACTCCACGACCAGCGCCCAGCGGGTGGCCCGGCAGCTGGCCGCCGAGCTGTCCTCGCCGCTCGACCTCGACGGCCTCACGCTCGTCCTGGAGGCCAGCGCGGGCGTCGCGGTCTTCCCCGACCACGCGCGCGACGCCGAAGGGCTCCTCCAGCGCGCCGACGTCGCCATGTACCAGGCCAAGCGGGACCGCACGGGCGTGGAGGTGTACGAGTCCAAGCGCGACTCCAACACCCCGGACCGGCTCGGCCTCCTCGGCGACCTGCGGCGCGCCCTGGACGCCGGCGACGTCGAGCTGCACTACCAGCCCAAGGTCGGCTTCGACGGCCATGTGGCGGGCCTGGAGGCCCTGGTCCGCTGGGTCCACCCGGAGCGCGGACGGGTCCCCCCGGACGAGTTCATCGCCATCGCCGAGTCCTCCGGCCTGATGCCCCACCTCACCGAGTACGTCCTGGAGACCGCCCTCGGCCAGGTCGCCAAGTGGCGCGCCCAGGGCCTGGAGGTCCCCGTAGCCGTCAACGTCTCCCCGCGCGACGTCCACAGCCCCGGCTTCGCCGGCGCCGTCGCCGCCCGGCTGGCCCGCCACGGGGTGCCCGCCGGATTCCTGCAACTGGAGATAACCGAGCACGTCCTGCTGGAGGACCCCCAGCGCGCCGCCGACACCCTCGCCGGCCTCACCGGCCACGGCGTCAAGATGTCGCTCGACGACTTCGGCACCGGCTACTCCTCGCTGGTTCACCTGCGCCGCCTCCCGGTGAGCGAGCTCAAGATCGACCGCTCCTTCGTGGCGCGCCTCGCCGTGGACAACGAGGACGCCGAGATCGTCCGCTGCACCGTCGACCTCGCCCACTCCCTCGGCCTCCTCGTCGTCGCCGAGGGCGTCGAGGACGACGAGACCTGGGAGCGTCTGCGGGACCTGGGCTGCGACGCCGTCCAGGGCTGGCTGGTCGCCGCCGCGATGCCCCCCGCCGAAACCACAGCCTGGCTGCGCGCCCGCGATCACCAGACCCCCGCCCCCGCCCAGCTGCCCCCGGCCGAACTCCCGGCCCCGCCGCCCCCGTCCCCCCAGAGCGCGGACCAGGTGGTTCCGTAGAGCCGCCGTACGGGCCCTCGCCCGGCGGCTCCGCGGCGCCCCCGGCAAACCGTTTCACGGGCACGGGGCCCGGCCCCATAGGATTGGGCCAAAACCATCACACTCACCCCTGAGGATCGCTGCATGCCTGGCATCACGCGCGAGGAGGTCGCCCACCTCGCCCGGCTGGCGCGTCTGGAACTGAAGGGCGAAGAGCTCGACCACTTCGCCGGACAGCTCGACGACATCATCGGCGCGGTCGCCCGCGTCTCCGAGGTCGCCGACCAAGACGTACCGCCGACCTCCCACCCGCTGCCGCTGACCAACGTCATGCGCCCGGACGAGGTCCGTCCTTCGCTCACCCCCGAGCAGGCGCTCTCCGGCGCGCCCGCCCAGGAGCAGCAGCGTTTCAAGGTGCCGCAGATCCTGGGGGAGGACTAAGACCATGACGGACATCATCAGGCTCACCGCCGCCGAGATCGCGGAGAAGATCGCCTCCGGCGAGCTCACCGCCGTCGAGGTCACCGAGGCCCACCTCGCCCGGATCGAGGCCGTCGACGAGAAGGTCCACGCCTTCCTGCACGTCGACCGCGAGGGCGCCCTCGCCCAGGCCCGCGCCGTCGACGAGAAGCGCGCCAAGGGCGAGAAGCTCGGCCCCCTCGCGGGCGTGCCCCTCGCGCTGAAGGACATCTTCACCACCCGGGACATGCCGACCACCGTCGGCTCCAAGATCCTGGAAGGCTGGCTTCCGCCGTACGACGCGACGCTCGTGCAGAAGCTGCGCGCCGCCGACGTCGTCATCCTCGGCAAGACCAACATGGACGAGTTCGCCATGGGCTCCTCCACCGAGAACAGCGCGTACGGGCCGACCGGCAACCCCTGGGACCTCACCCGCATCCCCGGCGGCTCCGGCGGCGGCTCCTCCGCCGCCCTCGCCTCCTACGAGGCCCCGCTCGCCATCGGCACGGACACCGGCGGCTCCATCCGCCAGCCCGCCGCCGTCACCGGCACGGTCGGCGTCAAGCCGACGTACGGCGGCGTCTCCCGCTACGGCATGGTGGCGTTCTCCTCCTCCCTCGACCAGGGCGGCCCCTGCGCCCGCACGGTCCTGGACGCGGCGCTGCTCCACGAGGTCATCGGCGGTCACGACCCGCTCGACTCCACCTCCATCGACGCCCCGGTCCCGCAGGTCGTCGAGGCGGCCCGCAATGGGTCCGTGCAGGGCATGCGCGTCGGCGTGGTCAAGCAGTTCCGCGGCGAGGGCTACCAGGCCGGCGTCCTCCAGCGGTTCGACGAGTCCGTCGAGCTGCTCAAGGAGCTCGGCGCCGAGATCGTCGAGCTGGACTGCCCGTCCTTCGACCTCGCTCTCTCCGCGTACTACCTGATCGCCCCGTCCGAGTGCTCCTCCAACCTCGCCCGGTTCGACGGCCTCCGCTACGGCGTGCGGGTCGGCGACGACGGCACGCGCTCCGCCGAGGACGTCACCGCCCTCACCCGCGAGGCCGGCTTCGGCCCCGAGGTCAAGCGCCGCATCATGCTCGGCACGTACGCGCTCAGCTCCGGCTACTACGACGCGTACTACGGCTCCGCGCAGAAGGTCCGCACGCTCATCACCCGGGACTTCGAGAAGGCCTTCGAGCAGGTCGACGTGATCGTCTCCCCGACGACGCCGACCACCGCCTTCCCGATCGGCGAGCGCGCCGACGACCCGATGGCGATGTACCTGGCCGATCTGTGCACCATCCCGACCAACCTGGCCGGCAACGCCGCCATGTCGCTGCCCTGCGGCCTCGCCCCGGAGGACAACCTCCCGGTCGGCCTGCAGATCATCGCCCCCGCCATGAAGGACGACCGCCTCTACAAGGTCGGTGCGGCCGTCGAGGCCGCCTTCGTGGAAAAGTGGGGGCACCCGCTGCTGGAGGAGGCTCCGTCGCTGTGAGCGCACTGACCAAGGCCAAGGGCTTCAAGAAGTCCAAGACCGGTACGTATCTGTCCATCGGCACCACCGCGTTCGGCGCCGTCAGCGTGGTCAAGCAGCTGCGCAAGGCCCGCGGTGAGAGCGACACGCTCCTGCTGCTCGACGCCGTCGTGTCCGCCGCCGCCATCGCCACCGGCCTCGCCATCCTGCTGCGCGAGCTCAAGCGCGCCGGTGACGACGACGTCCTGCTGGGCTGAGAGGGAAAGTTTCACCGTGACCGTCATCACCGAACTGGTGCCGTACGAGGACGCCCTCGCCGCCTACGACCCCGTCATGGGCCTCGAGGTGCACGTCGAGCTCGGCACCAGGACCAAGATGTTCTGCGGCTGCTCGACCGAGCTGGGCGCCGACCCCAACACGCAGACCTGCCCCACCTGCCTCGGCATGCCGGGCTCGCTGCCGGTGGTCAACGCCACCGCCGTCGAGTCCGCCATCAAGATCGGCCTCGCCCTCAACTGCGAGATCGCCGAATGGTGTCGCTTCGCCCGGAAGAACTACTTCTATCCGGACATGCCGAAGAACTTCCAGACCTCCCAGTACGACGAGCCGATCGCCTTCAACGGCTACCTGGACGTCCAGCTGGAGGACGGCGAAATCTTCCGCGTGGAGATCGAGCGCGCCCACATGGAGGAGGACACCGGCAAGTCGACGCACGTCGGCGGCGCCACCGGCCGTATCCACGGCGCGTCGCACTCCCTGCTCGACTACAACCGCGCCGGCATCCCGCTGATCGAGATCGTCACCAAGCCGATCACCGGCGCCGGCGAGCGCGCTCCCGAGGTCGCCAAGGCGTACGTCGCCGAGCTGCGCGAGCTCATCAAGGCGCTCGGCGTCTCCGAGGCCCGGATGGAGATGGGCCAGATGCGCTGCGACGTGAACCTGTCGCTGCGCCCCCACGGCGTCGAGAAGTTCGGCACCCGCAGCGAGACCAAGAACGTCAACTCGCTGCGCTCCGTGGAGCGGGCCGTCCGCTTCGAGATCAGCCGCCACGCGGGCGTGCTGAACGCCGGCGGCACGGTCATCCAGGAGACCCGCCACTTCCACGAGGAGGACGGCTCCACGACCTCCGGCCGTGTGAAGGAGGAGGCCGAGGACTACCGGTACTTCCCGGAGCCGGACCTCGTCCCCGTCGCCCCGTCCCGCGAGTGGGTCGAGGAGCTCCGCCAGGGGCTGCCGGAGCTGCCGCGCGTGCGCCGCAACCGGCTGCGCGAGGAGTGGGGCGTCTCCGAGCTGGACATGCAGGCCATCCTCAACGCGGGCGCCGTCGACCTCATCGTCGCCACGACCGAGGCGGGCGCCCCGTCCGACCAGGCCCGCAAGTGGTGGATGGGCGAGCTGGCGCGCAACGCCAACGAGTCCGGCACCTCCCTGGACGCGCTGCCCATCACCCCGGCACAGGTCGCCCGCATCACCGAGCTCGTCACGTCCGGCGATCTCAACGACAAGCTGGCCCGCCAGGTCATCGAAGGCGTGCTCGCAGGCGAGGGCGACCCGGACACCGTCGTGGAGAAGCGCGGCCTGAAGGTCGTCTCCGACGAGGGAGCGCTGGGCGCGGCCGTGGACGAGGCGATCGCGGCCAACGGCGCCATCGCGGACAAGATCCGCGGCGGCAAGGTGGCCGCGGCCGGCGCCCTGGTCGGCGCGGTCATGAAGGCCACGCGCGGCCAGGCGGACGCGGCCCGCGTGCGCGAGCTGATCCTGGAGAAGCTCGGCGTGACCGAGGGCTGACCCGCCCCGGCTCGCCTTCGGCGACATCGCCCCGGCCCCCGTACTCCCGCGTGGAGTACGGGGGCCGCGGCGTGTCCGCCCGAGGAAGGGAAGCGGCCCCCTGCCGCCGGGGGGAAGAGCGGCAGGGGGCCGTCGGTGAGGGACGGATCGCCGTCCCAGAGGGGGTGCGGTGCTTGTGCCCCGCATCGCGCGGCGCATGCCTGCGCCGCGCCGGTTTTTCTTCCTTGCCCTGCCGTCGACTCTCCGACGTGTGCGTCCGCCGGAGCGGGGCATACGGCGGAGCGGAGGTGGAAAACAATGGTTCCCTTGCTTCTCGTTCTTCTTCTCGCACTGCTCCTTTTCGGTGCGGGATTCGCACTCAAGGCCCTGTGGTGGATAGCCGTCATCGTTCTCGTGGTGTGGCTGCTCGGTTTCGTGATGCGTTCCACTGGACCCAGCGGAACGCGCGGGCGCTGGTATCGCTGGTAGGCGGTTCCGGTGGACCCGGAAAAGGAGCTGCTGAACGGGCTGACCGTCGACGACAGCCGGCCCGAGCAGCCCATCCTGCTCGACGGGGACGGGCGACCGATCCGTACCTGGCAGGAGAACTACCCGTACGACAGCAAAGTGCGTCGCGCGGAGTACGAGCGCACCAAGCGCGTGCTGCAGATCGAGCTGCTGAAGCTCCAGCGGTGGATCAAGGACACCGGTGGGCGGCTGGCCGTGATCTGCGAAGGCCGGGACGCCGCGGGCAAAGGCGGGACCATACAACGGTTCATGGAACGCCTGAATCCCCGCGGCGCCCGGGTCGTCGCCCTGGACAAACCCACCGAGAGGGAGGCCGGACAGTGGTATTTCCAGCGTTACGTCTCTCATCTTCCCGGCCCCGGTGAGATCGTTTTCTTCGACCGGTCCTGGTACAACCGGGCCGGAGTGGAAAAGGTCATGGGGTTTTGCACGCAGGAGCAGTACGAACTGTTCCTGCGGCAGTGCCCCCAATTCGAGCGGCTGCTGGTGGAGGACGGAATCCTCCTGGTCAAATTCTGGTTCTCGGTCTCCCGTGCCGAGCAGCGGACGCGTTTCGCGATCCGCCAGGTGGATCCCGTACGGCAGTGGAAGCTGTCGCCGACGGATCTCGCGTCCCTCGACCAGTGGGACGACTACACCGAGGCGAAGGTCGCCATGTTCCGGGCGACCGACACGGAGGAAGCGCCGTGGACGGTCGTCAAGAGCAACGACAAGCGCCGGGGGCGGCTGGAGGCCATGCGGCACCTGCTGTGGCGGATCGACTACGACCGCAAGGACCCGGAGGTGGTCGGAGAGCCCGACCCCTTGATCATCGGGGCCGCGGACACCCTGCTGGAGCCGGGTGAGGAGGACAGCGCCCTGTCGCCCACGCCGCTGGCGGACCACATCAGCGGGCCGGGCGAGCATCCGCCGCGCTGAACCACGCCGAGCGGGAACACGAGGGCCCCGCCGCTCCGGAAGGCGGAGCGGCGGGGCCGTCAACCGGGACCGGTTGTCGTCCCGTGGGGGGTGAGGTGCTCCTGCCCGGCGCCGCGTGGATCATGCCTGACTGGCGTGTACTGGCCGCGAGCGCCTGCGCCGGATCGGCAGAGGCGGGCAGCGGCGCGTCGAGCCGGGCCAATGGTCCGGCACGGAACCACCCGCCGCCCCGCTGTCCCGGCCGCCCCGACTCCGCCCCCTCCTTGGACTTCCCTCGCGACCTGTTGGACGTTCACCTTTCGTCCCTCCCGGGGCCTTCCCAGGGTCACGTGGCCTCACTACCGTCCGGCCCGTACCACTCAATGGCTCGCACCCGGACCATTGGGCGACCACGGGACGTCGACTGGGAGGTCGGGCTTGTCACCGGAGAACCCGCGGGGGATTTCGCGCAGGAACGTGCTCGGGCTCGGGGGAGGCGCCCTCGGTGCCGCTGCCGCCGGCTCGCTCCTGCCGCCGTCGTTGCGAGCCGCGCTCGCCGCCGAGCCGGCCGCCGGCGGGCTGCGCGCCGTGCAGCACGTGGTGATCCTGATGCAGGAGAACCGTTCCTTCGACCACTACTTCGGCACGCTGCGCGGCGTCCGCGGCTTCGGTGACCGCAACGCCGTCGAACTGCCCTCCGGCAGGCCGGTTTTCGAGCAGCCCGCGCCGCTCGGCCGCACCGTGCTGCCGTTCCCCGTCCGGGACGCCGCCGAGGCGCAGAAGAAGGACCTCCAGTACATCGGCGACCTCGACCACTCCTGGAACGGCGGAGCCAAGGCCTGGCGCGACGGCTGGATGGACGGCTGGGTCTCGGCGAAGACCGCCGCCACCATGGCGTACTACGACCGGCGCGACATCCCGCTGCACTACGAACTCGCGGACACCTTCACCATCTGCGACGCGTACCACTCCTCCATCCACACCTCCACCAGCCCCAACCGCAACCACCTGTGGTCCGGCTGGACCGGCTTCGAGGCCGACGGCTCGCGCGCCGTGACGAACGCCGCGTACGCCGAGGGCACCCACCCCGGCTACCCGTGGCCGACCTACGCCGAGCGCCTGGAGGCGGCGGGCCGCACCTGGAAGACGTACACGGAGTGGGAGAACTTCACCGACAACAACATCGAGTTCTTCACCACCTTCAAGGCGATCGCCCGCAAGGCGCTGGCGGCCACCGGCGGCCACACCTACATGGAGTCCTTCTACGCGGCCGTGCGCGACACCGACGACGCCGCCGAGCGGGCCCGGCTGCTCGCCGCCCTGGAGGACGGCGTCGCCACGCTCGACCCGCAGGAGCGCTCCCTCTTCGAGCGCGGGCTGCGGCGCGTCGAGACCGGCACGCTCGCGGACGCCTTCCGGGCCGACGTGGCCGCCGGCGCGCTTCCCGAGGTCTCCTACCTCGTCCCGTCCGCCATCGACTCCGAGCACCCCGGCTCCTCGTCCCCGATCGCCTCCGCCACCCTGGTCTACAAGGTGCTGGACGCCCTCGCCTCCCACCCCGAGGTCTGGCGCCACACCGTCTTGCTGATCAACTACGACGAGAACGACGGCTTCTTCGACCACGTCCCGCCGCCCGTGCCGCCCGCCGACGACCCCGACGAGCGCTGGAAGGGCCTGCCCACCGGGCTCGGCATCCGCGTGCCGCTGCTCGTCGTCTCGCCCTGGACGGTCGGCGGCTACGTCTGCTCCGAGGTCTTCGACCACACCTCGGTGATCCGCTTCCTGGAGAAGTGGACCGGGGTCGCGGAACCCCACATCACCCCCTGGCGCCGCCGGGTCACCGGCGACCTGACGTCCGCCTTCGACTTCCGGCGCGGCCGGCCGCAGCCGGAGGTCGACCGGCCGGGCGCCATCCCGCCCTTCACCGGCCGCTGGCGGCCGCAGCCCCCGCTCGTCCAGCACATGCCCGTACAGGAGCCCGGCACGCGCCCGGCGCGCGCGCTGCCGTACCAGCCGGACGCGTACGGGCGGGTCGAGAGCGGCGCCTTGGCCGTCACGCTCAGCAACAGCGGCGCGGCGAGCGCGCCCTTCGCCCTCTATCCGTACGCGGGCGAGTTCGCCACCCCGCAGCACCGGGATGTAAGGGGTACGGCGCAATGGAGGGTGCCCCTTACCGGGCTCCCCGGGGGCGCCTACCGCTTCACGATCACCGGCCCCAACGGCTTCCGCCGCGAGTTCGCGGGCCCGGCCTCCGGCGGCGCCGAGGTCACCTCGCACCTCGACCCGGCAGAACGCGACGTCCACCTCACCCTGCGGAACACCGGCAGCGCCCCGGCCGCCTTCACCGTCCGGCCGCTCGGGTACGTCGACGAGGCCGACCTCGGCGACTGGACCCGCACCCTCACCGTGAAGCCCGGCCGCAGCCGTACCGTCGTGCACTCCGCCGCCGACGCGCACGGCTGGTACGACATCGAGGTCACGGGCCCCGACGGCTTCCGGCGCCGCCTCATGGGCCACATCGAGAACGGCCGCGCGAGCGTCTCGGGCTGACCGGTCCCACCCCGCACGTGGGCTTGCTCACTGGCCGCCGACCGACGCTGTGAGGAAGCCCACGAAACGGACAAACGATCACTTTAGGCTGCCAGAGTGACTATCCGAAGGTCATGCGTTCTTTGCGGGCAGTTCCCGATAAAGAGCTGGAACCACTCAGGGAGCGAACCCGTTGGCAGCCCTCGCACGGTGGTGCATCAACCACCGCCTTGTCGCCGTCCTGCTCTGGCTCCTCGCCTTCGGCGGCGTCACGGCGGCCGCGAGCGCCGCGGGCCCCGCGTACTCCAACGACTACGGCGTCCCCGGCACCGAGTCCGGCCGCGCGGCGGCGCTCCTGGAAGAGGGCTTCCAGAGCGCCGGCGGTGACGGCGACACCATCGTCTGGCACACGGACCGCGGCAGCGTCCGCGCCACCGCTCTCGAACAGCGCATGACCGACATGCTGGACGAGGTCGCCGAGCTCCCCGGCATCGCCGACGTCATCAGCCCGTACGGCGCCGCAGCCGGCCAGATCAGCGAGGACGGCCGCACCGCCTACGCCACCGTCATCTTCGACCGGCCCGTCGACGACATCCCCAAGGAGCAGGCCCAGGCCGTCGTCGACACCGCGCGCGAGGCCGCCTCCGACGGCGTCCGGGTGGAGCTCGGCGGCAGCGCCATCGCGCTCACCGAGGCCCCCACCTCGCACACCGCCGAGATGGTCGGCGTCGCCGTCGCCGCCGTCGTCCTCTTCCTCGCCTTCGGCTCGCTCGCCGCCAGCCTCCTGCCCATCGCCACCGCGATCGTCGGCGTCGGCACGGCGTACGCGGGCATCGGACTGCTCGGCCACGCCATGACGGTCGCCGACTTCGCCCCCATGCTCGGCATGCTCGTCGGGCTCGGCGTCGGCATCGACTACGCGCTCTTCATCGTCACCCGGCACCGCAAGGGCCTCAAGCGCGGCCTGTCGGTCGCCGAAGCCGCCGAGAACGCCGTCGCCACCACCGGCCGGGCGGTCGTCTTCGCCGGCGCCACCGTGTGCATCGCGCTGCTCGGCATGCTCATCCTGCGGCTCGGCTTCCTCAACGGCGTCGCCATCGCCGCGTCGCTCACCGTCATCCTCACCGTCGCCGCCTCCATCACCCTGCTGCCCGCACTGCTGTCCTTCATCGGCATGCGGGCCCTCTCGCGCCGCGAGCGCCGTCGCCTCACCGAGCACGGCCCCCAGCCGGAGCTGCCCACCGGCTTCGCCGCGCGCTGGTCCGCGTTCGTCGAACGCCACCCCAAGCTGCTCGGCTCCCTCGCCGCCGTCGTCATGCTGGTCCTGGCCCTGCCCACTTTCGGCCTGCACCTGGGCACCTCCGACCAGGGCAACAACCCGGCCGGCACGACCACCCGCAAGGCGTACGACCTGCTCGCCGAAGGCTTCGGCCCCGGCGTCAACGGACCCCTCACCCTGGTCGCCGAGCTCGACGGCGCCGACGACCGGATCGCGCTCAGCCAGCTGCCCGAGGTGCTGCACGCCACCCAGGGCGTCGAAGCGGTCAGCCCGGTCGCGTACAGCGGCAGCGGCCACACCGCCGTCCTCACCGTCGTACCGGACTCCCCGCCGCAGTCCCAGCGCACCAGCGAGCTCGTCGAACACCTCCGCGACGAGGTCCTGCCGCGCGCCGAGCACGGCACCTCCCTGGAGGTGTACGTCGGCGGCGTCACCGCCGGCTACGACGACTTCGCCCAGGTCATCGTCGGCAAGCTGCCGCTCTTCGTCGGCGTGGTCATCGCGCTCGGCTGCCTGCTGCTCCTGCTCGCCTTCCGCTCCCTGGGGATCCCCCTCAAGGCCGCCGCGATGAACATCGCCGCCGTCGCCGCCGCCTTCGGCATCGTCGTCGCGATCTTCCAGTGGGGCTGGGGCAGCGAACTCCTCGGCCTCGGCCGGGCCGGCCCCATCGAACCCTTCCTCCCGGTGATCGCCGTCTCGGTCCTCTTCGGACTCTCCATGGACTACCAGGTCTTCCTGGTCAGCCGGATGTACGAGGAGTGGCTGGAGACCGGCGACAACCGGCGCGCCGTCCGCGTCGGCCTCGCCGAGACCAGCAGGGTCATCAACTCCGCGGCCGTCATCATGATCGCGGTGTTCCTGGCCTTCGTCCTCTCCGGCGACCGCGTCATCGCGATGTTCGGTATCGGCCTCGCCGCCGCCGTCGCCCTCGACGCCTTCGTGCTCCGCACCCTGCTGGTCCCCGCCCTCATGCACCTGCTCGGCGGCGCCAACTGGTGGCTCCCGCGCTGGCTCGACCGCCTGCTGCCGCGCATCAGCATCGAGACCCCCGAACGCCGCGACCCCACCCACACGAAGATCGCCGGCCAGCGCGCGAGCGAGGACGGGGAGCTGGTGCCGTAGCTCCCCGGTCCCCTGCTCACTTCACCGACGCGGGGGGCTCACCAGGGACGGTGGGGTCGTTCTCGCAGTCGAGCGCATCGGTCATGACCTGCGCCGAGTGCAGCAGGTGGCGGAAGTGGGTGCGGGCGCTGGCGTCTCCCGTGAGGGTGTCCGACATGATCCCTTCGAGAGGCACGTCGTTCTTCTGCGCGGCCGGCGTTCCGGGCACCTTGCAGGTGACGAATACGACGTACTCGACGTTGCCGTCGGTGATTCGCTGCAGGAGCCGCACATCAGAGCTCACCGGTGTCTCGATCAGCTTCGCGCCCGTGGTACCGGTAATGGGTGAGTCGAACGGCAGAATCGACGGGCCGTATTCGATGGCAACCTTTCCACCAGGGCCGGCGGCCGTGCACACCTCGGCCTCTGCGTAAGAGGGGATGCCCTTCCGGCCGGGCGTCCAGTTCTCGACCTGCCCTCGAAACAAGGAGCTTGCCGCAGCCACGCTGTGGCGGCCCCCCATCCGCACGCTTTCCCCGTCGTGCGTGCCGCTGTGCAACCACTCGATCCCGGCGGAGCCGAGGAGCTCCTCACACGCGGAGGAGGTCGCACTCGGCTCTTGGTCCTCGTCGACAGAGCTGCAGGCGGTCAGCATGGCGAGGGCCAGTGCGATGCGGGGGAACAGGGCGGAAGGCCTGAGCATCAGTATCCTCGCGCATTGTCCGTGTCAGTGCGGCCGTTGCCGACTTGGTATTCCTTCTCCGCCGCGACCACGAGATCCCATATCTCGTCCGAGGACATTCCGCGCGACGCGGCCCAGTTCAGGAGCGGCACCATGGCGTTGTGTTCACCTTCCTGTCGCGCCTGGTCGATTCCCTTGACCGAGTCGTCCGAGTTGTCGTACTCGTTTTCCTTCAGCCATTCCATCGTTTGGGTTTCAAAGTAGGTTTCGGCTGCACCACCCGCAACCTCGAAGGCGAGGGGGACGGCGATAGCCGCCGCTGCACCGGTCGGGATGACGACAGCCGCACCGACCCCGACAGCTGTGCCAATAACAGCCGAGGCGGCAAAATCACGCCAAGCGCCCTGCTGTTCGAGCTCTAGGTTGCGCTTTTCCTTGTCGTCGGCAAACTGACTTCCGATTGCTTCGCTCCGCACTTCATCCAGCATTCCATGCATCTTGACGCTATGCATTCCGATCCGCTTGGCGTCTCCCTCGTCATCGCCTTGGCCGGCCATGGCGCTGGAACTGTAAATCTGCTGAGCGGCGGAAACGGTGTCGTATGCTTCCTTATCGGTGGCGAGCGCCCTGAGGAAGCTCGTACTTGACATCTGGTCGAAGTCGCGCAGCAGGTTTTTTTCTGCATCGAAGAGGTCGTCACGGCCGGAGCGCTCACCGCTTCCGCCAAAGTTAGCCGTGGAGTAATTCAGGCTGTCGATGTGACCTGCCGCCATCCGGGCCAGGCTGTTACGGATTCCGTCCTGGTCGTCGATCATGCTCGAGGTTTGATAATGGTCCACAACGCGGTCCATCAGCAGGGTGCGCTGCTCGCGCGTCTCAATCTGCTCCGGCGTCTTCATCGGGGGAATGGACGGGGTCTTGTCGTCGTATGAATAGCCGAGTGTGGCGGACTCCAGTGCGTGGCCCAGGAACTGGTATCCTGTCGTCTTCCCGTCATCGTCCTGCGGCCATGCTCGGGCCTCTTTGTGGCCCTGGTCCACGAGGTAATCCCAGTTACTGATCTCGTCCAAGCCGTCCTTGTCGCCCCGGCCTGACGTGCCGTCGAAGAACTGGAGAGAGGCTTCGGGGTTGTGCCCCAGGGCTTCCAGTAGGTGGGCTACCGGGTCCCTCTCTGATTCGGTGCCGGGCGGGTAGTTCAGCTGGGCCGGGTTGTACTGGTTCTTCCAGAGTAGATCCGGGGAGCCCAGAACTGGGTCCTTTGCTTTATCCCGTTCAAAGTCAATCAGCTTCTCACCGTACTTGTTCAGGAATCCGGAATCCCACTTACCCTCGCTCATGAGCGGCCCCAGCACCTGAAACCCGAACGGGGCGCTCCTCACACCGTTGGGCCCCTGGATCCGATCGTCGCCAAGCGCGATGATGTTGTCCTTCCACTCTCGCATCGCGGGCGAGTCGACACGTGTGGCGTTGGCCAGGGTGATGCCCAGGTTGTCCTGCACCGAAGCGAGGATCTTGGCGCGATCACCCGCAGGCGTGCGGCCTTGGCCAGGGTCGGCGAGCGTACGCCAGAACTCCAGGGTCCCTTGAGCCCCCAGCTTGGTGGAGAATCGCTCAGCGAAGGCCGGGTTATCCCGGTGGTACTTGCTGATCTCGTTGAATTGCTTGAGCTCGGAATCCGACATCCCGTCGCGCTTTGCGGCAAGCTTGACCAAGGCATCGGCATCCTCGATGCCCTGCTTTCGATCGGCGTCCTGTAGTCCTTTAAAACCCTTCTCGTCGAAGTCGTACTTGCTGTCGGCGTGTTGACGTAGGGCGCGGGCGGTGATGCGATCGGTCTCGTTCGCTGCGGACACGATGCGGTTGATCTCGGCCTGTGCCGTGTCGAGTTCTTCCTGTGTCGGCGGTTTAGGTGCGCCTTCCAGTTGGCGTGTTGGGCCCGCGTACAGGGCCGTTCCTTTGTTATCGAAATAGATGTTCTTTTTAAGCCATGCCTCAACTGTTACGCGAAGGTCTTCCTTGTGCTTTCGTAGGTTCGTCTCCGCGTCACGAAGGATATTGTGGATGCTGCGCGCTTCGATAACCATGTCATCGAATTGGCGTGCTGTTGTGGTGGTGAACTCTTTTGTGACGGTAGCGTTGTCGCCCTTCCAGTCTGCTGCGTTCGCCTTGCGTTCTAGATCGGCGGCATTGACCCCGCCGTCGCCTCCATCGGTGAGTGCGACCAGTTTCTTCAGCATCTGCTCCCACTGCGTAACCGCAGTCTTCAGCTTGCTGAGATTTAAATCATGTAGTTCCTGGTATGTCACCATGCTGAACTCTCCGTTTCCCTGATCCGATGGAGCCTCTGGCGTTCCTGACCGCTTGGGTATTACTTGATCAGACCGTAGATGCGGGAAACAGTCATGGTCTTTCCTTCAGCTGTCTTCATGTCCAAAGCAATCTTCTGCTCAGTCTTCCCGTGCGAGGAGCGCGAGTAGTCGAGGTGGTTTGAAATGTGCCCGCAGGCTTCCTTGAGGGTGGCCAACTTTGTGTTCCACGCATCATGCACTTCAAGAAGGCCGGCGCCCATGTCGAGACCATCGTTGAAGAGAGCGGTGGAGGCCTCGAAAGTCGCTACGCGGGCGTGGTCGCCGTCCTTGGACAGCTGGTCTCGAAGGGTGCGCGCCATATCACCCAACCTCCCGAGGACTTCGTCGTGGACCACGAGATCGGCGCTCACACTCCCCTGACCCGGGGCCTGGTTCAGTTCCATGTTCGCCGTGCTGGAGCGGGATCCAGCCGTGGCCTTGATTTGATTCCACTCATCCCAAGACATCTTTGTGACCTCCCGTTGCGGTTGCGGTGGTGAGGTGCCATGGCTGTGATCGGAGCCTGGGGGGAGTGCGGTTGTTCGCCTGAGGAGCGCGGTTGAGCCGGCTCTCACCCAGGCGGTGCCCCAAGGGTGCTTAACGTGTCTCCGTCGGCCTGTTCAACAGCCCCCTCACGCTGAGTCTGCATCACCTTACAAGTGCTACGGCGTCGGCGTGGCTGTGCAACCGGAAAGGCCCAGGAGGAACCCGATGCATCCTCTGCCCCCTCAGCAGCTGGCAGCGCGTCCCCTCTGCGGCCCGCTCGCGCACATCTAAGGCCTTCCCCTCAGTGACCCGGTGCGGCATAAGGCCCCCCGAGGCCCCAAGATGCGGCACTCTCCCGATGTGGGCCGGCCCCCTGGGGCGCGAGAGTTGAGGCACAGGCAAGCACGCCTCAACCTCACTCAGGGAGAACCGAGATGCTCACGTACGAACCGCACCGCGACCGCCACGCCGCGCTCATCCGCGAGGCCGACGCCGAGCGGCTGGCACGCACCGCGCGCAAGGCGCGGCGTACCTCCCGCCGCCGGTCCGGCGGCCACGGCCCCGAGGGGCGGGTGAGTACCGGCGGCGGAGAGCGGGACCGCTTCGCCCCCGCGGCCTGAACTCCGCGTCCCGTGGAGGCGGTCGGGAGGCCGGGCCCCGTCGGGGGATCGGGGCCCGTCCCGGTATGCGGACCCCTCCAGGAATCGGGACCCGCGATGTCAGACGCCTGTGCGATGCTCGGCATCGTGGAAAACAGGTCCGTCAGCCCGGTGTTCGTCGGCAGAGCCGGTGAACTGACCGCGCTCACCGAAGCGCTCTCCCGCGCCGCCGCGGGAGAGCCGCAGGCGTTGGTCGTCGGCGGCGAGGCCGGCGTCGGCAAGACGCGGCTGCTGGAGGAGTTCCTCGGCGAGGCGGGCCGGCAAGGCGCCGTCGTCGCCGTCGGCGGCTGCGTCGAGATCGGCGCCGACGGCCTGCCCTTCGCACCCTTCTCCACCGCCCTGCGCTCGCTGCGCCGCAAGCTCCCCGAGGAGCTGGCCGCCGCCGCCGAGGGCCAGGAGGGCGAGCTGGCCCGGCTGCTGCCCGAGCTCGGCGGCGACGCCTACGGCCACGAGCCGTACAACGAGGACAGCACCGCCCGCCTCTTCGAACTGACCGTCCGCCTGCTGGAGCGCATCGCCGCCGACCGCACGGTCGTCCTCGCCCTGGAGGACCTCCACTGGGCCGACGCCTCCACCCGCCACCTGCTCGCGTACCTCTTCCGCACCCTTCACCGCGGCCGCCTCGTCGTGGTCGCCACCTACCGCTCCGACGACATCCACCGCCGCCACCCGCTGCGCCCCCTCCTCGCCGAGCTCGACCGGATGCGCACCGTGCGCCGCATCGAGCTGGCCCGCTTCACCCGCATCGAGGTGCACCGCCAGCTGGCCGGCATCCTCGCCGCCGAGCCCGACCCCGCCCTCGTCGACGACGTCTTCAGCCGCTCCGACGGCAACGCCTTCTTCGTCGAGGAGCTCGTCGTCTGCCGGGAGAGCGGCGCCCCCGGCGAGCTCAGCGACTCCCTGCGCGACCTGCTGCTCGTCCGCGTCGAGCGGCTCTCCGAGGACGCCCAGAAGGTCGTCAGGATCGTCGCGGAGGGCGGCTCCACCGTCGAGTACGGGCTCCTCGCCGCCGTCGCCCGGCTGCCGGAGGACGACCTCATCGAGGCCCTGCGCGCCGCCGTCAACGCCAACATCCTGCTCGCCGTCCCCGACGGCGAGGGCTACCGCTTCCGCCACTCCCTCGTCCGCGAGGCCGTCAGCGACGACCTGCTGCCCGGCGAGCGCTCCCGCCTCAACCGCCGGTACGCCGAAGCACTGGAAGCCGACCCCGCGCTCGTACGCGCCGACGAGCGCACCACCCGGCTCGCCAGCTACTGGTACCACGCCCACGACGCCACCAAGGCCCTCCCCGTCGTCCTGCGGGCCGCCGCCGAGACCCGCAAGCGCCACGCCCACGCCGAGCAACTGCGGCTGCTGGAGCGCGCCATGGAGTTGTGGGACGACGTCCCCGCCGAGGTCCGCGCCTCCCTGCGGCCCATCGACTACGCCGACGCCTACCCCGCCTGCGGCTGCGCCCCCGACTCCTCCCCGCTGAGCTACCTCGACCTGCTCGCCGAGGCCGCCGTCGCCGCCCGGCTGTGCGGCGAGCGCGAGCGGGCCCTGAAGATAGTCAAGCGCGCGCTGCACCTCCTCGACGGCGACAACGACCACCTGCGCGCCGCCTGGTTCTGGACCGAGCGCTCACGCCTCATCTCGAACCTGGGGCGGGGCGACGGATGGGCCGAGATCGCCACCGCCCAGGAGCTGGTGCGCGGCCTGCCGCCGTCCTCCGTGCACGCCCAGGTGCTGGCCGTCGCCGCCGGCTGGGGCATGCTGCACGCCCCCGGCCGCGAAAGCCTCGCCGCCGCCGAACAGGCCGTCGAGTACGCCCGGCTCGTCCAGGCCGAGCCGATCGAGCTCAACGCCCGCCTCACCCTCGGCGGCCTCATGGTCGACGCCGGTGACATCGAGACGGGCCTCGCCGAGATGTACGCGGTACGCGACCGGGCCAGGGAGCTGTCCCTGCGCACCGAGGCCGGCCGCGCCTACATCAACCTGGCCTCCTCCCTGGAGGCCGTCGGCCGCTCCCGCGAGGCGGCCCGCGTCGGCACCGAAGGCATCGACTACGCCCGCACCCGCGGCCTCCTCGACAGCGAGGGCTGGGTGCTGGGCAACCTCATCGATTCCCAGATCTCGCTGGGCCACTGGGACGAGGCGAGCGAGGGCGTGAGCAGGCTCCAGCGCATCGCCTACAGCCCCAAGCCGCGCGGCAGCGCCCACCTCAAGCGCGCCCAGCTCGCCCTGCTCCGGGGCGAGCCGGCCGTCTGCGAGGAGCACCTCGCCCTCGCCCGCGAGGCGTACGGCACGCACGACCCGATGATGCAGTACCTGCTGCCGCTGGCCCAGCTCGACCTCGGCCTCGCCGCCGCGCGCGGCCGCCTCGCCGATGTGCGCGCCCGGTTCGCCGATACCGTCCGGCCCGGCTTCCCGACCGCGGGCAGCTACCGGTATGCCTGGCCGCTGCTCCTCACCGCCGCCACCGCCGAGGCGGACGCCTCCGGCCTGCCCGCCGCCGCCGAAGGGCGCCCCGAGGCGCTGGAGCTCATCCGCTTCCACGCCAAGCGGCTCGCCGCGCCCGTCGCCGTGTGGCGGGCTCACGCCCTCTTCCTCGCCGCGGAACTGGACCGTGCCGAGGGGCACGTCCGCGCCGAGCGGTGGGCCGAGGTGGCCGACGCCTTCGGCCCCCTGGAGCGCCCGTACGAGCTCGCCCGCACCCGCCACCGCTGGGCCGACGCGCTGCTCGTGGAGGGCGGCGGCCGCGACCGGGCCGCCGAGCTGCTGCGCGAGGCCCACCCGGTCGCCGTCCGCCTCGGCGCCCGCCCGCTGCGCGAGGAGCTCGAACTGCTCGCGGCCCGCGCCCGCCTCCCTCTGACGAGGCCCGTCGCCGCCGCGGAGCCGCAGGAGGAGCCGGACCCCGGTTTCGGGCTGACGCCCCGCGAGCAGGACGTCCTGCGCCTGGTGGCGGCGGGCCGGACCAACCGCCAGATAGCCGAGGAGCTCTTCATCTCGCCGAAGACGGCGAGCGTCCACGTCTCCAACATCCTCGCGAAGCTGGGCGTCTCCGGCCGCGGCGAGGCAGCCGCCCTGGCCCACCGCCTCCGCCTCCTCCAAGAGACCCCGGCCTGACGCCCGGCGCCCGTCGGCACGCGCTTTCTCTGCCGTCCCGAACCTTGCGGGTTCAACCAAGGCAGCCCTACTCTCCCGCTAGTAAGCGCTTTCTGTGGGCCGCGTACATGACATGTGCACGACAGAACGCGCGGCGAGGTATTCGACCAAAGGGACGGGCGAGGATGAGGAAGAGACGAACAACCGCACTGCGACTCTCCGCGGCGCTGACCACCACGGCCCTCGCGGCCGCGGCCGGTGTGACGCTGTCGGTGCCCGAGGCGTCGGCGGCGACCGGCGGCGCCACCGGCTACGCCACCCAGAACGGCGGGACCACCGGCGGTGCGGGCGGCCAGACCGTGCGGGCCACCACGGGAACCGCGATCCACGCAGCCCTCTGTGGCCGGGCCAGCAGCAGCACCCCGATCACCATCCAGGTCGAGGGCACCATCAACCACGGCAACACCAGCAAGGTGTCGGGCACCAGCTGCAGCACCGCCGACGGCGTGATCGAGCTCAAGCAGATCAGCAACGTCACGATCGTCGGCGTCGGCGGAGGCGCCGTCTTCGACCAACTGGGCATCCACATACGGGACTCCCGCAACATCATCATCCAGAACGTGACCGTCCGGAACGTCAAGAAGTCCGGCTCACCCCTCTCCAACGGCGGTGACGCCATCGGCATGGAGAGCAACGTCCGCAACGTCTGGGTCGACCACGTCACCCTGGAGGCCTCGGGCGGGGAGTCGGAGGGGTACGACGGCCTCTTCGACATGAAGGACAACACCCAGTACGTGACCCTGTCCTACAGCGTCCTGCGCAACTCCGGCCGCGGTGGCCTCATCGGGTCCAGCGAGAGCGACCTCTCGAACGGCTTCGTCACCTTCCACCACAACCTGTACGAGAACATCGACTCCCGCGCACCGCTGCTGCGCGGCGGCACGGCCCACATCTACAACAACCACTACGTGCGCCTCAACGACTCCGGCATCAACTCCCGTGCCGGCGCCCGCGCCAAGGTGGACAACAACTACTTCAAGGACTCCAAGGACGTCCTGGGCACCTTCTACACCGACGCGGCCGGCTACTGGCAGGTGAGCGGCAACGTCTTCGACAACGTGACCTGGTCCAGCCCCGGCACCGACAACAACCCGGCCGGCCCCAACCCCCAGTCGAACACCACGGTCGCCATCCCGTACGCGTACACCCTCGACCAGGCCTCCTGCGTACCGGGCGTCGTGAGCCAGACGGCGGGCGCCAACAAGGGCCTGCGGGTGTCGGACGGCTCCTGCTCGCCGCAGAACCCGACCCCGACCCCGACGCCGACCCCCACCCCGACCCCCACTCCCACCCCGACGCCGACGCCGACCCAGCCGGGCGGGACCAACCTCAGCATCGGGGCCGGCTCCGACGGCTCCAGCAAGGCCGACGGGACCAGCTACGGCAACGTCCGGGACGGTGACATGGCCACCTACTGGTCGCCGGCCGGCGCGACCGGCTCCGTCTCGATCAAGTGGGGCTCGCCGACCACGGTGTCCCTGATCAACATCCGGGAGGCGACGGGCGCCACCGGCCGGATCGGTACCTGGCGGGTCCTCAACGCCGACACCGGCACCGTCCTGGCCTCCGGAAGCGGGGCGGGCGCCATCACCGTGCCCCGGACCTCGCTCAGCAAGATCACCTTCGAGATCACCGGCTCGACCGCCACGCCCCGGGTCGCCGAGTTCGAGACCTACGCCGGATAGCGGCACGCTCCCGCCGCGCCCGGTGACGGCTCAGGAGCGGGTGACGGCCTGTTCGAGCAGGCCCTGGAGGACTCCCTGCTGCTCGGCGGTGAGGCCGGCCAGCGGGGAGTCCCGCATGAGGAGTTCAAGAAGCCGCTCCCGCAGAGCCTCGCCCTCCGCGGTGAGTACGAGGTGCTTGGCGCGGCGGTCGGTCGGGTGGGCGCGGCGCTCGACCAGGCCCTGCTTCTCCAGCTTGTCGATGACGAAGGTGGCGTTGGACGGCTCGCAGCTCATGCGTTCGGCGAGCTCCCGCATCGTCATCGGCCCGGTCATCTCTCGCAGCGCGGTCGCCTGGGCCGCGGTGAGACCCAGTGTGACGGCGCGTTCGCGCACGTGCTCGGTGATGCGCTGGGCCAGCCCGTTCACCAGACCGCACAGCTCGCGCTCGGCGGCGGCCCGCGTCTCCTGCTGTGCTTCTGGCTGCGTTTCCGGCTCCTTCGTCATGCGCCCATGCTAGCAAGTTCATCAAGCCAGAATAATTAAAGCTTGCATGGTTCTAGCTTGATGTATATGGTGGCGTCGTCGCTCCGCAGCGGAGCGGCGACGCCACCAACAGCCAGTAGGGGAGAGGGCGATGACGAACGCCATGGTGGAGCGGGGCGAGCGGTCGCGACGGCCGGCGGACATCCGTTCGGTGCGGTTGGGCGAGGTGAAGGTGACGTACGTACCGGACGGCGCCGTGCGGCTCAGGCCGCGCGATCTGCTCCCGGACACCACCGAAGCCGTGTGGGCCGCCCGACCGGAGCTCCTGGACGAGTCCGGCTTCCTGGTGGCGAGCATCGGCGGCCTGCTGGTGGAGCACGGCGACCGCGCTCTCCTGATCGACGCGGGGTTCGGCCCGCGCGAGTGGCCGGCCGACCCGCAGGGCCCGCGCGGCCGGATCCACGGCGGCACCCTCCTGGACAGCCTGGCCCGACTCGGTCGCCGCCCCGAGGACGTCGAGGCCGTGGCCTTCACCCACCTCCACCCCGACCACACCGGCTGGGCCTCGCACCCCGCCCCGGGCACGGACCGGTTCGCCTTCGCGCACGCCACCCACCTGGTGACCGAAGAGGAATGGGCCCAGCACATGGCATCGGCGGCACAAGGCGACGCGGACGAGGACGTCGCCGCCCTGGCGCCCCGCGTCCGTACGGTGGCGGACGGCGAGGAGGTGTTCCCCGGCGTGCGGGTACGGATCACCCCTGGACACACCGCCGGACACGCCGAGTACACCATCACCTCGGCCGGACAGCGGTTGATCGCCTTCGGCGACGCCTTGCACTCCCCGATCCAGGTCGACCACCCGGAGTGGTCGGCGACCTTCGACGGCGACCCCGTCCGGTCCGCGGCCCACCGCCACCGTCTCGTCGCCGAGTTGGAGCGCCCCGACACGATCGGCTTCGGCATCCACTTCGCCGACGTGCAGTTCGGGCGGGTCCGGCGCGGTGGCGACGGCCCCGCCTGGCGCGCCCTGGACGCCTGACCCGGCGGGACGACCGGTGACCACGACCACCCTCACGCGCGAACTGCCCACGCATCCGCGCACCACGTACTGGCCGGGCCTCGTCGCCACCGTGTTGACCGCGACGGTCACGGTGATGCCCGGCTTCACCGTCGGCGTCCTCGCCCCGGCGATCGAACGGGACCTGCATGTCTCCCGTACCGGCATCGGGCTGGCGATCAGCGCCTTCTACGCCGCCACCGCGCTCGGCTCGCCGCTGGCCAAGCGAGGGGCCGCCCGCCTGCCCGCGCCCGTGGTGCTCGCGGTCGCCGCGCTGGCCGCCTCCGCCGTACTGCTCATCGCAGCCGGGGCGGACGGCCTCGCGACCATGGCGGCGGCCCTGGTGGCCGGGGGGCTGACCAACGGGCTCGTCCAGCCCGCGGCGGGCAGGCTGATCGCCGCCCGCGTCCCCGGGCACCGGCGCTCGCTTGCCGCCGGTGCGGTCGGCGCGGCGCTGGGCGCGGCCACGCTCGTCCCCGGCCTGCTCCTCGCTCTGGTCGTCCCGGACCACGGCTGGCGTACGGCGATGGTGATCGCCGGGCTGGTCGCCCTCGCCCCGGTCGCGCTCACCCCGCTGGCCCGCGTCCCGCCCGCGGTGCCTCCGGAACCCACCTCCACCCGACACGCCAACCCCACCCGACACGCCAACCCCACCCGACACGCCAACCCCACCCGACACACCAACCCCACCCACGCCACCACCGCACGCGGGACGACCGGCGGAGTATTGGCGCTGTGGGCCCTGGCCGCAGCCCTGTCGGCCACCGGCAACAACGCGGTGGCCACGTACTTCGTCCAACTGGGCACCCACTCCGGGCTGCCCGCCCCGCTCATCGGGAACCTGCTCTCGCTCAGCGCCCTGGTCGCCATCGCCGTCCGGCTCGTCGCCGGCGCCCTCACCGATCGCGCGCCCCGCCGCAACCCGGCGGTGATCGCCGCCATGATGTTCGCCGGCGGCGCCGGCCTCGCCCTCATCGCGATCGGTACCCCGACGGCCTTCGCCCTCGGCGCCGCGCTGGCCTTCTCCGCCGGATGGGGCTGGACGGGACTGCTGCTCGCCACCACGCTGCGGCTGGTCGCCGACCGGGCCGAGGACGCCGGCCACACCGTCCAGACCGGCCTCTACGCGGGTGCCGCCATCGCCCCGTACGCCTTCGCCGCGGTGTCCGGTGCCCTCGGCTACACCGGCGCGGCCCTCCTCGCCGCCACGGCCGCGTTCGCAGCGGCCGCCGCCATGGCCGCCGGGGCACGCCTCGCGCGACGCCTCGGCTAGAGGCCCGCGGGGGGAGAGGTCCGGAGGGCGCCCGGCCTCCCCGGTCTCCCCGGTTTCCGGCGCGCGACTACCGGGCCTCCTCCGCCGGGGCATCGGCCACCGGGGCCTCGGCGCGGATCGTGACCTTGCCCGAGGAGAGGTCTATCGGTCCGCGCGAGGGGTCGTTGTCCCCGAGGTCCTCGCGGGTGAGCGCGAGGCGGCGCTCCTCGTCGCGGGTGTGCTTGCGTCCCGGTGCGAAGAGCTCCTCCATCAGGTTGAACACTGGCTGCCGCCTCTCAGGTCACCTCCAGCAGGAGGATCTTGTCGTCGCCCGGCTCCGGCGTGCCCCTGGTGTCCGTCTCGCTCGTGACCAGCCAGAGTCTGTTCCCACCGGCCGACAGCACCGTGCGCAGCCGGCCGTACTCCTCTCCCAGGAACGCCTGCGGCTGCGCGGAAGGTTCCGCTCCGGCCAGCGGGACGCGCCACAGCCGCTCGCCCCGCAGCCCCGCCATCCACACCGAGCCCTCCGCGACGGCGATCCCGCTCGGCGAGGCCTCGGCCGGCTTCCACTCGGCCACCGGGTCGACGAACCCCGACCGCCCGGCCTTGCCCTCCGCCTCCGGCCAGCCGTAGTTCGCGCCCGGCCGGATCGCGTTCAGCTCGTCCCAGGTGTTCTGCCCGAACTCGGCCGCCCACAGCCGCTTGTCCGCGTCCCACGCGAGCCCCTGCACATTGCGGTGCCCCCACGAGTAGACGACGGAGTCCGCCGAGGGGTTGCCGTGGACCGGCTGCCCGTCCGGCGTCATCCGCAGGATCTTGCCGCCCAGGGACGCCTTGTCCTGCGCCAGGCCCGTCTCCCCCGTCTCGCCCGTGCCCGCGTACAGCATCTTGTCCGGGCCGAAGGCGATGCGCCCGCCGTTGTGGACGGTCCCCTTCGGGATGCCGCGCAGGACGGTGTCCGGCGCGCCGAGCTGCTGACCGGCCGGCTTCTTCTCGTCGTACAGCATCCGGGCGATGCGGTTGTCCGACTCGGTGGTGAAGTACGCGTAGACGAGGTGGTCGGAGGCGTACGAAGGCGAGAGCGCGAGGCCCATCAGACCACCCTCGCCCGCCGGGGCCACCCCGGGCACGGAGCCGAGCACGGTCTGCTCGCCGCTCTCCCCGTCGACGCGCGTAATCGTGCCCTCGTCCCGCGAGGAGACCAGCAGATCGCCGTCGGGCAGCGCGGCGAGCCCCCACGGCGACTTCAACCCCTCCGTGAGGGTCCGCACCACCTTCGCCGTGCCCTTCGCGGGCGGCCCTGCGGGGGACGGCGAGGCGGCGGAGCCGGGGGAGGCGGGCGGGGACGTGGCCGGGGAGGCGGCGCTCCGCCCGTCCGTCGGGCCGCCCCCGCCGCCCCCCGAACAACCGGTGGTGAACACGAGCGCGGCAGCGGCCGACACGGCCAACACGGCCGTCGCAGCAGGACGTTGCACGGTACGAATCCCTTCGAGAACGGCGGTGCGAGCTGTATGACCTCTTGATACACCGCCCACGCCGATCAGGTTCCCACCGCGTGCGGTCAGTCCCACGAACCCTGCGCCGGAGGCAGCGCCGCGATCTCCGCGAGGTCCCGCGGCGTCAGGCTCAACGCGGCCGCGCCCGCGTTCTCCACCGCCCACCGCTCGTGCTTCGTCCCCGGCACGGGCACCACGTGCCGCCCCCGCGACAGCGCCCACGCCAGCGCCACCTGCGCCGGTGTCACCCCGGCCTCGGGCCCGCCGTGCCGCGCGGCGACCCTGCGCAGGCCCGCCACCACCGGCTGGTTCGCCGCCATCATCTCGGCCGTGAACCGCGGGTGCCGGGCCCGCAGGTCCTCCGGCTCGAAACCGCCGCCCGGCGTCAGCGTCCCGGTCAGGAAGCCGTTGCCCAGCGGCATCGCCGCCAGGAACCCCACACCCCGCGCCTCGCACCACGGCAGCAGCCGCCGCAGCGCCTCCGGCGACCACACCGACAGCTCCGCCTGCACGGCGCTCACCGGGAAGACCTGCTGCACCCGCTCCAGCTGGCGAATCGTTCCGTCATAGAGGTCCGCACCCGGACCGCCCGCCCCGCGCCGCCTCGACCGCACCGCCATCGCGCACAGCCCCAGCGCCCGCACCTTCCCGGCCGTCACCAGCTCCGCCATCGCGCCCCACGTCTCCTCGACGGGCACCTCCGGATCGGCGCGGTGCAGCTGGTACAGGTCGATGACGTCCGTCTGGAGCCGCCGCAGCGAGGCGTCGCATGCCCGCCGCACATACCCGGGGCGGCCGTTGGCCACGATGTGCTGGTCGCCCACCAGCAGTCCGCACTTCGTCGACACGAAGGCGTCCGCCCGCCGCTCCTTAAGTACCCGCCCCAGTAGCAGCTCATTGGTGAAGGGCCCGTACATGTCGGCCGTGTCGAGCAGGGTCACACCGGCGTCGAGCGCGGCGTGCACGGTGCGCAGGGAGCGCTCGCCGTGCTGCTGCGAGGCGCTGTAGGCCCAGCTCATCGGCATGCAGCCCAGGCCGATCGCCCCGACCTCGAGCGCTGTCGCCCCGATTGTCCTGCGCTCCAACTCCCCGTACCCCCTGCTCGTGCCGTTTCCCAAACTAACCTCCTGACCATGACTGCTGACGTGTGGCTCCCCGTTCCCGCCGACGAGATCGACGGCCTGCCCGCCTCCGCCGAATCCGGCCTGACCTACCGGTTCTGGGACGGCGGCCCGGACTTCCCGGCCGCCCCCGCCGACTGCGTCTTCTACGTCGTGCCCTACATGAAGGGCAGCGAGATCGCGGTGCGCCCGCTCGCCGCCATGACCTCCGTACGCGTCGTCCAGACCCTCTCGGCCGGAATAGACCACGTGGTCCCGGGCCTGGGCTCGCTGCGGCCCGGTGTGGCGCTGTGCAACGCCAAGGGCGTCCACGAGGCCAGCACCGCCGAGCTCACCCTGGCGCTGATCCTCGCCTCGCTGCGCGGCATCCCCGGCTTCGTACGCGGCCAGGACCGGGAGGAGTGGCGGGCCGGTTTCTACCCGGCGCTCGCGGACAAGTCCGTACTGATCGTGGGGTACGGATCCATCGGCGCCGCCATCGACGACCGGCTCGCGCCCTTCGAGTGCGCGCGGGTCATGCGCGTCGCGCGCTCCGCCCGCACCACCGAGCGCGGGCCCGTGCACGCGCTCACCGACCTGCCCTCGCTCCTCCCGCAGGCCGACGTGGTCGTCCTCGCCACCCCGCTCACCCCCGAGACCCGCCACCTCGCCGACGCGGGGTTCCTGGGCCGCATGAAGGACGGCGCCCTCCTCGTGAACGTCTCCCGCGGCCCGGTCCTCGACACGGACGCTCTCCTCGCCGAGACCGAGCGCGGCCGGATCACCGCCGCCCTGGACGTCACCGACCCCGAGCCGCTGCCCGCCGGACACCCGCTGTGGCACGCGCCCGGCGTGCTGATCAGCCCCCACGTCGGCGGCTCCACCTCCGCCTTCATGCCCCGCGCCAAGCGGCTGCTGGCCGAGCAGCTCACCCTCTTCGCCAAGGGAGAGCCCCTGCGGAACGAGGTGCTCACTACCACGTGAACACGCTCCGCAGCGGAACGCGCGCGGTACGCACCCGTAACTCCGATGATCGTCACGGAGCGTAGATAGGCCCTGTCCCTGAGTGACGGATCTGGTGTATCGTCCCGATCTGGGGGCACGCGTCGATACGGAATGACGCAGGGGAGCGACGTGATTGCCGATCAGAATCCGAGGGGGGCGACGGGCGATGCACGGTCGATGGACCAACGAACCGACGCGACGGGGCACTCGGCTGCGATCCCGCCGCACACCGGTCAGCACAGCGGACAGCACATCGGTCAGCACATCGGTCAGCACAGCGGACAGCGCGCCGCCCGGCGCACCGGTCCGCACACCTGCCGGCGCGTCGGCGCCCGCGTCGGCGCCGTTCCGGCCGCCCCAGCGCCGCCCGCTCGCCGGGGCGTTCCGATGAGCGCCCCCGGGATGGTGATCGAGCGCCCGGCCGTCGCCCAGGGCGGCGGCCCCGGTCCGGGAGCGGGCGGCGAGCCCGGCGGCGCGGGCAGCCTGCTCTGCCAGTTCGCCCTCGCCCTCGTCTGCGCGGCCTACGCCACCGGCGCCGCCCTCGGCTGGGGCTCCGACAAGATGGCCCAGGTGATGGGCGACTTCGGCCTCAGCGCCGCCGCCGTCACCGCGTCCGTCTCCTGTTTCCTGTACGCACGCGCGCGGGGCAGCCGCTTCCGCCCGGCCTGGCTCCTGTTCGCGTTCTCCTCCGCCATGGCCGCCGCCGGGAACTGCGTCTGGGGCTGGTACGAAGTCGTCCTGGGCCGGCCCGTGCCGAGCCCGTCCCTCGCCGACCTGTTCTTCCTGCTCTTCGCGCCGCCCGCCATCGTCGGGCTGCTCGTCCTCGCCAAGCGCCCGGTCACCCGGGCGGGCTGGGTCTGCCTCGGGCTGGACTCCTGGCTCATCGGCGGCTCCCTGCTCACCTTGTCCTGGAGCCTGGCCCTCACGCACACGGCCCGGTTCGAGGGGGAGAGCGTCGCCCACGCCGCGCTCTCGCTCGCGTACCCGCTGCTCGACATCGTGCTGGTCAGCATGGTCCTGGCGCTGCACTTCCGGCGCTCCCAGGCCAACCGCTCCGCCGTCCACACGGCCATCGCGGCCCTCGCGCTGACCGTCCTGTGCGACGCCCTGTTCACCTCGCCGCTGCTGCGCGAGAACTACCGCTCCGGCCAGCTGCTGGACGCCGGCTGGTTCGCCGGGTCGCTGCTCCTCGCGTACGCCCCCTGGGGCGCGCGCCGCACCGTCGAGAGCGCCGCACCGCCGCGCGGCCCGCGCCACCTGGGGCACCCGCGCCACCCGGGCCGGCCCATCGCCGGCTCCCTCGCCGCCCTCACGCCGTATCTGGCGGCGGCCGTCTGCACCCTGGGGATCCTCTACAACGTCATCGAGGGCCGCCGCGTGGACCGCGTCGTGGTCTTCACCGGCTGCACCGTCGTCCTCGCCCTCGTCGTACGGCAGGGCATCATGCTCGTCGACAACATCGCCCTCACCCACGAACTGGCCCAGAAGGAGAACCACTTCCGGTCCCTCGTGCAGGGCTCCAGCGACGTCATCATGATCGCCGCGCCCACCGGTGTCCTGCGCTACGTCAGTCCCGCCGCGTCCGGGGTGTACGGGCGCGAGGCCGACGAGCTCATCGGCTCGGAGCTCGCCTCCCTCATCCACCCCGACGACCTCGGAGCCGTGGTCCACGAGGTGCGGCGGTTCCTGGCCGCTCCTCCTTCGGAGGAGCCCACGACCCGGATCGAGTGCCGCTTCAAGTCGGGCACCGGCGACTGGCTCAACGTCGAGTCCACCGTCAACCGCCACCAGGGCGGCCTGATCTTCAACAGCCGGGACGTCACCGAGCGGGTCCGCCTCCAGGCCCAGCTCCAGCACAACGCCGAACACGACCCGCTCACCGAGCTGCCCAACCGCGCCCTGTTCACCAAGCGCGTCCGCCAGGCCCTCAGCGGCCGCCGGGCCGGCGACTCCGGCGCCGCCGTGCTCTTCATCGACCTCGACGGCTTCAAGGGCGTCAACGACCGGCTCGGCCACCAGGCCGGCGACGAGCTGCTCATCCAGGCCGCCCGCCGCCTCCAGGACTCCGTACGGGCCGGGGACACCGCCGCCCGGCTCGGCGGCGACGAGTTCGCCGCGCTCATCCTCGGCGACGGCGGCCACCAACAGGGCGCACGCGAGATGCAGGTCCACGAGATCGCCGACCGCCTGCGCCTCACGCTCTCGGAGCCGTACCGCGTCGAGGGTCAGGAGGTGCGCGTGGCCGCCTCCATCGGCGTCGCCTTCGCCGAGCCCGGCATCAGCGCCGGGGACCTCCTGCGCAACGCCGACCTCGCCATGTACCGCGCCAAGGCGGGCGGCAAGAACCGCGTCGAGCTGTACGCCCCCCAGATGCAGGCCGAGGTCGTCCGCCGTACGGCCCTGGCCACCCGGCTGCGCAGCGCGCTGAAGGACGGCGAGTTCGCGCTGCTGCACCAGCCCGTGGTCAACCTCGCCACCGGCCGGGTCGCCGCCGTCGCCGCCCAGGCCCGCTGGCGCTCCGCGCAGGGCATCCTCTTCACCCCGGCGGAGTACCTGCGGGGCGCCGAGGACGGCGAGCGCACCGGCGAGCTCAACCGCTGGCTGCTCGAAGCGGCCGTCGAGCAGGCCGCCGAGCGCGGCCGCAGCGGCCACCACGTGCCCGTCACCGTCCGCCTCCCGGCCCGGGGGCTGCTCGACCGGTCCCTGCCGCTGTCGACCGTCGAAACGCTGCTCGGCCGGCACGCGCTGCCCTCCGGCTCCCTGATCATCGAGCTCGCCGACAGCGATCCGCGGCTCTCCTTCGACGAGCTGGAGCACCGCCTGGTGGCCCTGCGCCGCCTGGGTGTACGCATCGCCCTCGACGGTTTCGGCAGCGGATACGCCGCCATCACCGCGCTCCGCCGCCTCCCCGTGGACATACTGAAACTGGACAGAGGTCTGGTCGAAGGTGTGGTCGAGTCACCCCGGCTGCACAAGATCACCAGTGGGCTGCTCCGCATCGCCTGCGACCTCGGCATGCAGTCGGTGGCCGAAGGCGTGGACGCACCGGAGCAGGTGCCGGTGCTGCGCGCGATGGGATGCACGCATGGACAGGGATTGGCCTTCTCCGGGCCGCTCGACGAGTACCGGCTGCGCCGTGCGCTGGTCCGGGACGCCTTCCCGGTGCCCGGCGGCGGCCTCGCCCACCCCGGCCTTCCCGTCCTCACCGGCTCCACCGTGCCCGCGGCCCTGCCCGTCCTGCCCACGGCCCTTCCCTCGATGCGCTCACATAATGAGACGCGCATCCCACCCACTTGACACTGATGGTGCGCCGGGTGGAGGGTCAATGCCATGCGCACCCGAATTCTCGTACTTGGAAAGCGCGTCGGCTGAGCACGGCCCCTCGACGGCCGTGCGGACCCACACCGGCGCGCTCCCCTCGCTTGCCTCACGGCACGAGGGGTTTTTTGTTGCACTGGCACCTCGCCGAACCAGCTAAACCCACGCAAAAACCCTCAGCTTCGAGAAGAGAATGCCGATGACCGAGCAGGCCACCGGGGCCCACCATCCGCAGCCGCGGCCCCGTACCGGCGGACAGGGACCGTCCTCCGCCACCGTTGAGCACGTCACGGGTGCGCAGTCCCTCATCCGCTCTCTCGAGGAAGTGGGCGCCGACACGGTATTCGGCATCCCCGGCGGCGCCATCCTCCCCGCCTACGACCCGATGATGGACTCCACCCGGGTCCGTCACATCCTGGTCCGCCACGAGCAGGGCGCGGGCCACGCCGCGACCGGCTACGCCCAGGCCACCGGCAAGGTCGGCGTCTGCATGGCGACCTCGGGACCCGGCGCCACCAACCTGGTCACCCCGATCGCCGACGCCCACATGGACTCCGTCCCGCTGGTCGCGATCACCGGTCAGGTCGCCTCCAAGGCGATCGGCACGGACGCCTTCCAGGAGGCGGACATCTGCGGCATCACCATGCCGATCACCAAGCACAACTTCCTGGTCACCAAGGCCGAGGACATCCCGAAGACGATCGCCGAGGCGTTCCACATCGCCTCCACCGGCCGCCCCGGCCCGGTGCTGGTCGACATCGCCAAGGACGCCCTCCAGGCCAAGACCGTCTTCAGCTGGCCGCCGCAGCTGGACCTGCCCGGCTACCGTCCGGTCACCAAGCCGCACGCCAAGCAGATCCGCGAGGCCGCCAAGCTCATCACCCAGGCCAAGCGCCCCGTCCTGTACGTCGGCGGCGGCGTCCTCAAGGCCGGCGCCACCGCCGAGCTGAAGGTCCTGGCCGAGCTCACCCAGGCCCCGGTCACCACCACCCTGATGGCCCTGGGCGCCTTCCCCGACAGCCACCCGCTGCACGTCGGCATGCCCGGCATGCACGGCGCCGTCACGGCCGTCACCGCGTTGCAGAAGGCCGACCTGATCGTCGCCCTCGGCGCCCGCTTCGACGACCGCGTCACCGGCAAGCTGGACAGCTTCGCGCCGTTCGCCAAGATCGTCCACGCGGACATCGACCCGGCCGAGATCGGCAAGAACCGCGCCGCCGACGTCCCGATCGTGGGCGACGCCCGCGAGGTCATCGCCGACCTGGTCCAGGCCGTCCAGGCCGAGCACACCGAGGGCAACGCCGGCGACTACAGCGCCTGGTGGAAGGACCTCAACCGCTGGCGCGAGACCTACCCCCTCGGCTACGACCAGCCCGAGGACGGCACCCTCGCCCCGCAGCAGGTCATCCAGCGCATCGGCCAGCTCGCCCCGGAGGGCACCATCTACGCGGCCGGCGTCGGCCAGCACCAGATGTGGGCCGCCCACTTCATCGACTACGAGAAGCCGGCGACCTGGCTGAACTCCGGCGGCGCCGGAACGATGGGCTACGCCGTCCCGGCCGCCATGGGCGCCAAGGCCGGCATGCCGGACCGCACGGTCTGGGCCATCGACGGCGACGGCTGCTTCCAGATGACCAACCAGGAGCTGGTCACCTGCGCGCTGAACAACATCCCGATCAAGGTCGCCATCATCAACAACGGCGCCCTCGGGATGGTCCGCCAGTGGCAGACCCTCTTCTACAACCAGCGCTACTCCAACACCGTGCTGCACTCCGGCCCGGAGGCCACCGGCAAGGAGCCCAGCGCCGGCACCCGCATCCCGGACTTCGTGAAGCTGTCCGAGGCCATGGGCTGCGTCGCGCTGCGCTGCGAGCGCCCGGAGGACCTGGACAAGGTCATCGCCGAGGCCAACGCCATCAACGACCGCCCGGTCGTCATCGACTTCATCGTCCACGAGGACGCCCAGGTGTGGCCCATGGTCGCCGCCGGCACCTCCAACGACGAGGTCATGGCCGCCCGCGGCGTCCGCCCCGACTTCGGCGACAGCGAAGACGACTGAGAGAGAGCTGAGTCAAGAAACATGTCCAAGCACACGCTCTCCGTCCTGGTGGAGAACACCCCCGGCATCCTCGCCCGGATCGCCGCCCTGTTCTCCCGCCGCGGCTTCAACATCGACTCGCTCGCCGTCGGTGTCACCGAGCACCCCGACATCTCCCGCATCACCATCGTGGTCAATGTCGAGGACCTGCCGCTGGAGCAGGTGACCAAGCAGCTCAACAAGCTGGTCAACGTCCTGAAGATCGTCGAACTCGAGCCCAGCGCCGCGATCCAGCGCGAGCTCGTCCTGGTGAAGGTCCGCGCCGACAACGAGACCCGCTCCCAGATCGTCGAGATCGTCCAGCTGTTCCGCGCCAAGACCGTGGACGTCTCACCCGAGGCGGTCACCATCGAGGCCACCGGTTCGAGTGACAAGCTCGACGCCATGCTGAAGATGCTGGAGCAGTTCGGCATCAAGGAGCTGGTCCAGTCCGGCACGATCGCCATAGGGCGTGGCGCCCGGTCCATCACCGACCGCAGCCTGCGGGCCCTGGACCGTTCCGCGTAAGCCTTCCGCGCAACCCTGGTTTCTCGCGTAGCGAGACCCCTCAACTTTCACATCCCTCCCCGCCGTACGGTGGGACGCACCATCAGCACACCAAGGAGAAACCCAGTGGCCGAGCTGTTCTACGACGACGACGCCGACCTGTCCATCATCCAGGGCCGCAAGGTCGCGGTGATCGGTTACGGCAGCCAGGGCCACGCCCACGCGCTGTCGCTCCGTGACTCGGGTGTCGACGTCCGCGTCGGTCTGCACGAGGGCTCGAAGTCCAAGGCCAAGGCCGAGGAGCAGGGCCTGCGCGTGGTCACGCCGGCCGAGGCCGCGGCCGAGGCCGACGTCATCATGATCCTGATCCCGGACCCGATCCAGGCCCAGGTCTACGAGGCGTCCATCAAGGACAACCTCAAGGACGGCGACGCCCTGTTCTTCGCCCACGGCTTCAACGTCCGCTTCGGCTTCATCAAGCCCCCGGCCGGCGTCGACGTCGCGCTCGTCGCCCCGAAGGGCCCGGGCCACCTGGTCCGCCGCCAGTACGAGGAGGGCCGCGGCGTCCCGGCGATCGCCGCCGTCGAGCAGGACGCCACCGGCAACGCCTTCGCGCTCGCCCTGTCGTACGCCAAGGCCATCGGCGGCACCCGCGCGGGCGTCATCAAGACGACCTTCACCGAGGAGACCGAGACCGACCTCTTCGGCGAGCAGGCCGTGCTGTGCGGCGGCGCCAGCGCCCTGGTGAAGGCGGGCTTCGAGACCCTGGTCGAGGCCGGCTACCAGCCGGAGATCGCGTACTTCGAGTGCCTCCACGAGCTGAAGCTGATCGTGGACCTGATGTACGAGGGCGGCCTGGAGAAGATGCGCTGGTCGGTCTCCGAGACCGCCGAGTGGGGCGACTACGTCACCGGCCCCCGCATCGTCACCGACGCCACCAAGGCCGAGATGAAGAAGGTCCTCGCCGAGATCCAGGACGGCACGTTCGCCAAGAACTGGATGGACGAGTACCACGGCGGTCTGAAGAAGTACAACGAGTACAAGACCCAGGACTCGCAGCACCTGCTGGAGACCACCGGCAAGGAGCTGCGCAAGCTCATGAGCTGGGTGGACGACGAGGAGGCGTAAGCCTCTTGGCGGCGGGTCCGGAGGAGCGCTCCGGCCCGCCGCCTTCGTGTCGCTCGGGGTTGGGTCGGGGTTGGACACCGAGGCCAACCACGGATGGGTGATCCTTCCGCAGTGGCGGAAAAGAAGCCCCTCATCCGCACTACACTTCTGAACAACAACGCGTCAGGCCCACAGCGTCGTGCGTCTTCCACGCGGCATGCCCCCTCCACCGCCTGCGGCCGTCGGGACGGCCTCCGCACTGGACTTGTGAGGACTCACGTGAGCTCGCACCCCACGAAAAAGCCGGTTGTACTCATCGCTGAAGAGCTGTCGCCCGCCACTGTCGACGCGCTGGGTCCGGACTTCGACATCCGGCACTGCAACGGCGCCGACCGGGCCGAACTGCTCCCCGCCATCGCGGACGTGGACGCGATCCTGGTGCGCTCCGCGACCAAGGTCGACTCCGAGGCCATCGCCGCCGCCAAGCGGCTGAAGGTCATCGCCCGCGCCGGCGTCGGCCTCGACAACGTCGACGTCTCCGCCTCCACCAAGGCCGGCGTGATGGTCGTCAACGCGCCGACCTCCAACATCGTCACCGCCGCCGAGCTCGCGTGCGGCCTGCTCATCGCCACCGCGCGCAACATTCCGCAGGCCAACACCGCCCTCAAGAACGGCGAGTGGAAGCGCAGCAAGTACACCGGCGTCGAGCTCAGCGAGAAGACCCTCGGCGTCGTCGGTCTCGGCCGCATCGGCGTCCTGGTCGCGCAGCGCATGTCGGCCTTCGGCATGAAGATCGTCGCGTACGACCCCTACGTCCAGCCGGCGCGCGCCGCCCAGATGGGCGTCAAGCTCCTCTCCCTGGACGAGCTGCTGGAGGTCTCCGACTTCATCACGGTCCACCTGCCGAAGACCCCCGAGACGCTCGGCCTCATCGGCGACGAGGCGCTGCACAAGGTCAAGCCGACCGTGCGCATCGTCAACGCCGCGCGCGGCGGGATCGTCGACGAGGCGGCGCTGTACGCGGCGCTCAAGGAGGGCCGCGTCGCGGGCGCGGGCCTCGACGTGTACGCGAAGGAGCCGTGCACCGACTCCCCGCTGTTCGAGCTCGACCAGGTGGTGTGCACCCCGCACCTCGGCGCGTCGACGGACGAGGCGCAGGAGAAGGCCGGTATCGCGGTCGCCCGCTCGGTGCGCCTCGCGCTCGCCGGTGAGCTCGTGCCGGACGCGGTCAACGTCCAGGGCGGTGTCATCGCCGAGGACGTCAAGCCGGGCCTGCCGCTCGCCGAGCACCTCGGCCGGATCTTCACCGCGCTGGCGGGCGAGGTCGCCGTACGACTGGACGTCGAGGTCTACGGCGAGATCACCCAGCACGACGTCAAGGTGCTGGAGCTCTCCGCGCTCAAGGGCGTCTTCGAGGACGTCGTCGACGAGACCGTCTCGTACGTCAACGCCCCGCTGTTCGCGCAGGAGCGCGGCGTCGAGGTCCGCCTCACCACCAGCTCCGAGTCCCCCGACCACCGCAACGTGGTCACCGTGCGCGGCACGCTCTCCGACGGCGAGGAGGTCGCGGTCTCCGGCACCCTGGCCGGCCCGAAGCACCTCCAGAAGATCGTCGCCGTCGGCGACTACGACGTCGACCTCGCGCTCGCCGACCACATGGTCGTCCTGCGGTACGAGGACCGTCCCGGTGTCGTCGGCACCGTGGGCCGCATCCTCGGCGAGGCCGGGCTCAACATCGCCGGCATGCAGGTCGCCCGTGCGGCCGAGGGCGGCGAGGCGCTCGCGGTCCTCACCGTCGACGACACCGTGCCGCAGCAGGTCCTGAACGAGGTCGCGGAGGAGATCGGCGCCACGTCGGCCCGCTCGGTGAACCTGGCCTGACCTTCCGTACGTCTCCGTACGTTCCCGCACCCGGCCCGTGGAAAGCTCCGCGGGCCGGGTGCGTTGCTGTTCGCGCCGGACGGCACCGCAGCGAGAGGCCGGTTACCTCACCGCCGAGGAGCTGAAGGCGTCCCTGGACGGCGACCGCCGTATCGACTGCGAGGAGTACGCGCAGTTCGACCTGGGGACCTCTGCTCACAGCCGGTGGGACTTGAGCGCCATGTGGAGCAGGAGCCGGTCCTCGCCCTCGTCGAGGTCGAGGCCGGTCAGCTGCTCCACGCGTGAGAGGCGGTAGTAGAGCGTCTGCCGGTGGATGCCCAGGGCCGCCGCCGTGCGGCCCGCCTGGCCCGCGCAGTCGAGGAACACCTCGGCCGTGCGGGCCAGTTCCGTATGGGCGGGTGCGAGCAGGGTGCGGACCGCCGGGTCGGAGGGCGTGGCCGCCGGGAGGGACGTCAGGAACCGGTACGGTCCGATTGACGCCCACGGGGCGAGTGGTCCCAGCCGGGGCTGGGCCATGGCCGCACGGGCGGCGGACGTCGCCTCCCGCCACGCCCCCGCGAGGTCGCCCAGCCCGCGCCGAGGGTCGGCCACCCCGGCGACGACGCCGTCACCGGCGCTCCTCCCGGCCGCGCCGCGCGCCGCCCACGCGGCCGCGGGCGTGGCGGCGGACGAGGTCGGCGACGCGCCGCCGGCCGCGTCCCGGAGACGGGCGGCCGCGGTGAGCGCGGGGGCCGGGGCGTCGGCCGAGCGGAGCCGGATCAGGGCGGCGAGAGCCTGGGGGCCGTGGGCCGACTGCGGGGCCTCCCGCCCCGGCCACGGCAGCGTGCACAGGGCCGCCGCGCCCGGCGCGATGCGTACCGACGGGGTGTCCGCGCCCGGCCACGGGGCCACGCACACCAGCGCGTGCACCCCCTCCGCGTCCGGGCCCAGGGCCGTGCGCAGCGCCGCCAGCGCCATGTCGTACTGCCAGCCCCGCTCGGCCGTGAGCACCGCGCGCAGCTCGCGCGAGAGGTCGGCGCCCGCGCGCTCCTCGTCCGCCAGCAGCGCGCCGATCCGGGAGGCCACCTCCATGGCCGCCGTCAGCCGTTCGGGCGAAGGCCCCGGGTCGGCGTCGAGGAGCCATACGTAGCCGAGGGCGACACCCCGGTGGCGTACCGGGAGACAGATCCGGCCGCGGTAGACGCCCGCGTCCGGGGCGGCGGGGATGCGGACCGGGCCGGTCGCCCGCGTGATGCCGAAGCCCTCGAACCAGGCGCGCACCGCGGGCGTGGACTTCCGGGTCAGGATCGACCGCGTCCGGACGGGGTCCATCGCGGAGTCGTCGTCGCTGTCGTGCGCGCCGAAGGCGATCAGCCCGAAATCCCGGTTCTCCAGCGTCGCGGGGGCGCCCAGCAGCGCCGAGATCTCATCGACCAGGTCCTGGTAATCCGCCTTCACCCGGACATTCTGTCACCCCTCTCAGACAGATGTATGAGATGTGGGGCACGGATGCGTGACAGCTGTCGATGGCAGCGCATCCGCGCGATCCTTAGGTTTCACGGTGGTTCTCCGTGCTGTTGCGGATCTGTTCCGGAACGGCCCCCTTCCATCCGTGTTCCGTGGAGGTGCCCCGTGCTGGGTCCCGTGATCCTCGCCGCGTCGCGCAGCGACAAGATGCGCCGTTTCGTCTCTGCCGCCCCGGGCACCAAGCAGGTCGTCGCCCGCTTCATCGCGGGCGAGACGGTCGACCAGGTCGTCCCGATCGTCGAGGAGACCATCGCCAAGGGCCTGGAAGTCACCCTGGACGTCGTCGGCGAGGACATCACGACCCGGGAGCAGGCCTACGCCGCCCGCGACGCCTACATGGAGCTGATCGAGCGCCTCGAGGACCTCGGCCTGGGCGCCAAGGCCGAGATGTCGGTGAAGCTGTCGATGTTCGGCCAGTCCCTGGAGGGCGGCCACGAGCTGGCGCTCACCAACGTCCGCCAGGTCGTCGAGGCCGCCGCCTCCATCGGCACCACCGTGACGCTGGACGCGGAGGACCACACCACCCTCGACTCGATGTTCGCCATCCACGAGGAGCTGCGGAAGGACTTCCCGCAGACGGGCTGCGTCATCCAGGCGTACCTCTTCCGCACCGAGGAGGACGCCCGCCGCCTCGCCGCGAACGGCAGCCGCGTACGGATCGTGAAGGGCGCCTACAAGGAGCCCGCCGAGGTCGCGTACCAGGACAAGCACGAGATCGACAAGGCGTACGTCCGGATCCTGAAGATCCTGATGGAGGGCGACGGCTACCCGATGATCGGGTCCCACGACCCGCGGCTCATCGCCGTCGGCCAGGAGCTCGCGCGCCGCGCCGGGCGCAAACTGGACGAGTACGAGTTCCAGATGCTGTACGGGATCCGCAGCGACGAGCACGTGCGGCTCGCCGCCGAGGGGCACCGGATGCGCGTCTACACCGCGTACGGAACGGACTGGTACGGGTACTTCATGCGCCGCCTCGCGGAGAAGCCGGCCAACCTGCTGTTCTTCGTCCGCTCGATGATCACCAAGAACTAAGAGGAGATTCGGAACCCATGGACGCTGTGACCCAGGTCCCCGCTCCGGTCAACGAGCCGGTCCACACCTACGCCCCCGGCTCGGCCGAGCGCATCCGCCTCGAGGCCAAGCTCAAGGAGCTCGCCGAGAACCCGATCGACCTGCCGATGACCATCGGCGGCGTCAAGCGGATGGGCGGCGGTGAGCGCGTCGACGTCGTACAGCCGCACAACCACGCCAAGGTCCTCGGCACCTTCGCGGCCGCCACGCAGGCGGACGCCCAGGACGCCATCGACGCGGCCCTCGCCGCCGCCCCGGCGTGGCGCGCGATGTCCTTCGACGACCGCGCGGCGATCATCCTGCGCGCCGCCGAGCTGCTGGCCGGCCCGTGGCGCGAGACCATGGCCGCCTCGACCATGCTCGGCCAGTCCAAGACCGCCCAGCAGGCCGAGATCGACACGCCGTGCGAGCTCGTCGACTTCTGGCGCTTCAACGTCAAGTACGCCCGCGACCTGCTCGCCGAGCAGCCGCCGGCCAACTCCCCGGGTGTCTGGAACCGCCTCGACCACCGCCCGCTGGAGGGCTTCGTCTACGCGATCACGCCCTTCAACTTCACGGCCATCGCGGGCAACCTCCCCACCGCCCCGGCGCTCATGGGCAACGTGGTGGTCTGGAAGCCGTCCCCGACGCAGACCCACGCCGCCGTGCTGCTCATGGAGCTGCTGGAGGAGGCCGGGCTGCCCAAGGGCGTCATCAACCTGGTGACGGGCGACGGCATCGCCGTCTCCGAGGTGGCCCTCCACCACCCGATGCTCGCCGGCATCCACTTCACCGGTTCGACCAAGACCTTCCAGCACCTGTGGAAGACGGTCGGCACCAACATCGAGAAGTACCGCTCCTACCCGCGTATCGTCGGCGAGACGGGCGGCAAGGACTTCGTCGTCGCGCACCCGAGCGCCGACCGCGCCGTTCTGAAGACCGCGCTGACCCGCGGCGCCTTCGAGTTCCAGGGCCAGAAGTGCTCGGCGACCTCGCGCGCGTACATCCCGGCCTCGATCTGGAACTCCGGCTTCAAGGAGGAGTTCGCCACCGAGGTCGACGGCATCAAGATGGGTGACGTCACCGACCTGACGAACTTCATCGGCGCCGTCATCGACGAGCGGGCCTTCGCCAAGAACAAGGCCGCCATCGACCGCGCCAAGGCCGACCCGGCCTGCACGATCGTCGCGGGCGGCACGTACGACGACTCGGTCGGCTACTTCGTCCGCCCGACCGTCATCGCGTGCACCGACCCCGAGAACGAGGTCTTCACGACCGAGTACTTCGGCCCGATCCTCGCGGTGTACGTGTACGAGGACGACCAGTACGACGCGATGCTGGAGCAGATGGAGTCGGTGTCGGCGTACGCCCTGACCGGCTCGGTCATCGCCAACGACCGCGCCGCCGCCGCGTACACGATGGAGAAGCTGCGGTACGCCGCGGGCAACTTCTACATCAACGACAAGTCGACCGGCGCCGTCGTCGGCCAGCAGCCCTTCGGCGGTGGCCGCGCCTCCGGTACGAACGACAAGGCGGGCGCCCCGCAGAACCTGATGCGCTGGACGCTGACCCGCGCCATCAAGGAGACGCTGGTCCCGCCGACGGACTACACGTACCCGCACATGGGCTGATCTCCGCCCCCTGAGCGCCGCCCCCGTCCCGGCCCCCACGCCGGACGGGGGCGGCTTTCTGCGCGCACGCGTGCGCGCACCCTTGTGCTCATGTGATGAACATGTCAAATTCCCGAGTACCCCACCCGTCATTCACGACGAAGGAGACCCGGGATGAGACGACGCACCACCCGTGCGCGCATCGCCCTGTCCGCCGCACTCGTCTTAGGCTCGCTCGGCTTCGGCGCCACCCCCGCCGGAGCCGCGGACCCCGTCAGCGTCCACGCCGTCGACTCCGCCGTCGAGCGGGAGCTCGGCGCCGACAGCGCCGGTACGTACGTCGAGGGCGGCCGGCTGATCGCCACCGTCACCTCCGAGGCCGCCGCCGAGCGGGCCCGCGCAGCCGGGGCCGTGCCGCGGATCGTCGAGCGCGGCGCCGCCGAACTCGACGCCGCCATGGCCGCACTGGAGTCCCGGGCGAAGATACCCGGCACCTCCTGGGGCCTGGACCCGCGCACCAACCAGATCGCCGTCGAGGCCGACTCCTCCGTCTCGGCCCGCGACATGGCCCGGCTCCGGAAGGTCGCCGCCTCGCTCGACGGAGCGGTGCGCGTCAGCCGCGTCCCGGGCGTCTTCACGCGCGAGGTGGCGGGCGGCGACGCCGTTTACGGCGGCGGCTACCGCTGCTCGGCGGCCTTCAACGTCCAGAAGGGGAGCACCAAGTACTTCCTGACGGCCGGGCACTGCACCAACGCCGCCTCCAGCTGGTCGGCCACGTCCGGCGGCGCGCAGATCGGCGTCCGGGAAGGCACCAGCTTCCCCACGAACGACTACGGCCTCGTGCGCTACACCAACACGGCCAACACGCCCGGCAGCGTCACCCTCCACAACGGCTCCTTCCAGGACATCGCCTCCGCGGCGGACGCGGTCGTGGGCCAGGCCATCAAGAAGAGCGGCTCCACGACCAAGGTGACGAGCGGGACGGTCACCGCCGTGAACGTCACCGTCAACTACAGCGACGGCCCGGTCTACGGCATGGTCCGCACCACCGCCTGCTCCGCCGGCGGCGACAGCGGCGGCGCCCACTTCGCCGGCTCGGTCGCCCTCGGCATCCACTCCGGCAGCTCGGGCTGCACCGGTACGAACGGCTCGGCCATCCACCAGCCGGTGCGGGAGGCGCTGAGCGCGTACGGCGTCACCGTCTACTGATCCGCGCTCGCGGTCAGTTTCGGAGCGCCTCAGCCGGTTACACGCACCCCATGGCGCAGACGACGAAGACAAACCAGAAGCAGGAATCCACCACGGCCCCCAAGAAGGCCGTCCAGGACGCCGCCGAGTCCGCGCGGGGCATCGGCGGAGTGACCGCCGACAAGGCGCTCGCCACGGCGCGGACCGTGCAGCGGACCGCCGTGTCCGCCGCGTCGACGGCCGCCGAGCGGGCCGCCGGCACGGCGGGTGTCGTGTGGACGGTGGTCAAGGCCCGCAAGGCCGCCGTGGCCGGGGCGGGCGCCAGCGTCGCCACCGCCGTGGCCGGCTCCTACGTGCTCGGCCGGCGCGCGGGCCTGCGGCAGCGCGGGCCGCTGTCGCGTCTCACCGGCGGCCGGCTGTAAACCCGAGGGGCGTCAGACCTCGACCATCACCTGGTCCAGGGACTTTCGTACGAGGTCGGGCACCTCGCAGTCGTCCGCCGGATAGCCCACCGGGATGACCGCGAAGGCCTTCTCGTTCTCGGGGCGGCCCAGCACCTGGGACAGGAAGCGCATCGGGCTCGGTGTGTGCACCAGGGCCGCCAGGCCCGACAGGTGCAGGGCCGACAGCAGCATGCCGACGGCGATGCCCACCGACTCGTCCACGTAGTAGTGCTTGTGCTTGGTGCCGTCGGCGCCCAGCCAGTAGCGCTGCTGGAACACCACGATCAGGGCCGGGGCGTCCGTCAGGTGCGGCTTCACGGCGTCCGTGCCGAGCGGCCGCAGCGCCGCCAGCCACTCCTCGCCGAGCCGGCCGTCGTAGGAGACCTGCTCCTCTCGCTCGGCGGCCTGACGGATGCTCCGGCGGACGTCCGGGTCCTTGACGAGGACGAACGTCCACGGCTGCTGGTGCGCGCCGGACGGGGCGGTCGACGCGCACGCGATGGCGTCGCGCACCACCTGCTCCGGGACCGGGTCGGGCGCGAACTGCCGTACCGTACGCCGTTGGTCCATGCGCTCGCGCAGCTCCGCCGCGCGGGCCAGGGACTCGGCCGCGGACATGCGCTCGGGGCGGTACGGGACGGGGCGGTAGGGGGCGCCGTGGGTGGGCGTCCACCGTCGTTCGGTCGTGGGTGACATGAGGCCGAGTGTGCGGCGCGGATGTGGCCCACGGGAAGAGCGTGGCGCACGTACGCCGCTACCGGACGGCGTCCCGCCGCCCGTCCGTCACCGGACGTCTCCCTTCAGGACGTCGTCGCTCCACGCCGCCAGCCGCTGTTCGAGCTCGCCGTCCCCGCTCAGCACGTGCCTGGTGAACGCGTCCCGCTCGTGCGCCAGCACCGCTTCCTCCCATACGCAGGGGGCGAGACCCTGCCGCCCGGGACGCATCCGACCGGGGTCTCCGGCGGGACCGGCGAAAATCGCCAGATCGGACATGTACCCCTCGATCCAGGTGTGGACGAGGGTGTAGTCGCCGTCACCGCCGGCGTGCACGAGCAGCACGGCGAGCCCGAGGGAACCACGGGCCCCCGCCGACGCCAGGTGGTCCGCGGCGAGCTTCAGCGCCGCGGACTTCTCCCGGTCGGCCACCACACGTCCGGGCGCCTCGATCGCGTACACCTTCACGAGGTGCCCCGCCGCCTCGTGCGTACCCAACGGGGTGACGGCGCGGGCGTGGTACCCCGCGGCGAGTTCCAGCAGATCGGGCGCGGTTACGGAGGCCGGCAGCCGTCCCGGCGTCACAAGATCGGTCATACGGGCATTCTGTCCTGCGGGTTCCGTGCCGGTCGGCACCGGCCGGACGGGACTTCGACGACGCGGCCCAGGCCGTGCGCTCACACGCCGATCGCTCCGTCGATCCGCTCCCGGAGCAGGTCGGCGTGCCCGTTGTGCCGGGCGTACTCCTCGATCATGTGGATGAGCACCCAGCGCAGCGACACCGTCCCGCGCCATTCGTCGTGTCCCTCGACGTCGAGGTCGGGTGCCTCGGCGGCGAACCGTTCGGCGAAGGCCACTTCGGAACGCCACGCCTCCCACGCCTCCGCGATGACCGCGGGGTCGGACACCGCGCCGTCGAAGTCCCCGTCGGGGGCCGCACTCGACGAGAAGCGAAGGGCCGCGTCCTGCCCGGCCAGCACCTGCCGGAACCAGCGGCGCTCGACATCCGCGAGGTGCCGGATCAGACCGAGCAGCGAGAGCGTGGACGGTTCCACGGACCGCCGGGACAACTCCCCGTCCAGGCCTGCGCACTTCAGCTCCAGGGTCGCGCGCTGGGCCGCCAGGACGCTGACCAGCATGCGCCGCTCGTCCCCGGTCGCGGGGCCGCTGAACCGGCCGTCGTCCTCCGTACCCGTGAAGAATTCGGCTCTCCTGCTCAGGCTCGTCATGCTCCCATCATTCACCACACGCGCCGGACGTGGACGCCGGGCCGGGCCCAACAGGCGGTTTCCAGGCGGCGATTGAGGTGAGCGAACCCCGTCCGCTCAGCCCTCCGGCTGCGTATCCTGGTGGCCATGACCCCCCAGCCACCGGAGCCCTCTCCGCGCCGCGTCCCCTCCGGAGAGCTCCGCGCCTCTCACGACGAACGGGAAGCAGTGGTGGAGCAGCTGCGCGATGCGGCAGCCGAGGGGCGCATCGATTTCGACGAGCTGGACGCGCGCGTCGAGCAGGCGCTGACGTCCAAGACCCGCGCCGAGCTGGCTGCCCTCACCGCCGACCTGCCGACGCCGCACTCCTCCGAGGGCCGACCGCCGCTGGTGCTCAAGGGCGGCGTGTTCGGCGCCTCCGTAGGCCCCGGTCGCTGGGAGGTTCCCGGGCGCGTGATCGCTCACGGAGACGTGGGGGGTGTGAAGGTCGACTTCACCCGGGTCGAGTGCCGCCTCGCGGAGGTCGCGGTGGAGGCGTACGGGGAGACCGCCGGTGTCACGATCGTCATCCCCGACGGCTGGGCCGCGGACACCAGCGGCATGGACCCCGGTCTCGGCGGCCTGAAGGACGAGACCACCCCCGGCCGACTCCCGGGAACGCCGCTGATCAGGCTCACCGGGTCCGGCGGCATGGGGGGAGTGGTCATCCGCCACCCGAACCGCCGGGAACGGCGCAAGCTGAGCAGCAACCCGCCCGCCGACTAGAGGGTTGGCCTGGCCGGATCCCCACCATCGAGCGGTCGCGCACGTGAGTTCGGCGTACCGGGACTGCCACAGTGGGCCCTATGACCGACTCGCTGCGCACCGCCCACACCTACGCGCTCACCCCCGCCACGCTCGACGCCCTCCGCGCGATGCTGGAGGCCGCCTTCGACGGGGACTTCGGCGACGAGGACTGGGACCACGGGCTCGGCGGCGTCCACGCGTACGTGGAGGACGAGCGCGGCATCGCGGCGCACGGCAGCGTGATCATGCGCCGGGTGGTGCACGCGGGGCGCGCGTACCGCGTCGGGTACGTCGAGGGCGTCGCCGTACGGGCCGACCGGCGCCGACAGGGCCTCGGCGGCCGGGTGATGGCCGCGCTGGAGGAGGTCGTCGACGGGGCGTACGCGTTCGGCGCGCTGTCGGCGTCCGACGAGGGGGCCGAGCTGTACCGGGCGCGCGGCTGGCAGCTGTGGAACGGCCGGGTCGAGGCGTACGGGCCGGGCGGCGTGGCGCACCTGCCCGACGAGGAGGACTCCACCTACCTGCGGCCCTCTGCCGGCCGGCCGCTTCCGGCGGCGGAGAAGGGCGCGCTGCTGTTCGACTGGCGCGACGGCGACGTGCTGTAACGCCCCCAGCGCAAGGGCTGCGGGGCGGCCGCGTCTCAGATAGTAGGAAGTCCGAGTAATTGTGGAGACAGATGCGTGGCCCGCGCGTAGCGTTGTAGAAGCCGAACGTCTCGCTCCATCAAGCGAATGGCGGTCGCGAGCGCCCGTGCCCGAGCAGGTCACCCCTGCGGCAGCGCTCCCCGCCCCTTCCGGCGCCTTCGATCATCTCGCTGATCCCCCGCTGATCCTCCAGCCGACCAGCTGATCTCAAGGAGTCGACCACCATGGCCTCTCAGACCCTCCGCCGCCGTGTCCGCCACACCGCGGCCCGCCCCAGCGACGCCGAGCGCAAGAACGCCGCCGCCGCCCTCCAGCGGGCCCTCGACCGCAGGGACAACGGCGGCGCGACCGGCCACTGAGCCCACCGTTCAGCTCGAGCGCCGCACCTCGAAGTGGTCGATCCGCTGCCCGCTCTCCGCCAGCGCCGACACCTTGAGGACCGGCGAGGCACCGCTCACGGCCTCCACCGCGAGGAACGAGAAGCCGGTGTACCGCACCCGTGACCACTCCACGACGTCCGGGTCCGGCAGCCGCGCCTTCGTCCAGTGGAACGTCAGGATGTGGTCGTGGTCGTGGACACGCCCCTCGTAGCTGTCCCGCACGCCCGGTCCGAAGCCGTACAGCTCCCTGCCCGCGCCGCCCGCCGTCACGTACACGATCCCGTCCCGCACCGGATCGGTGGTGGCGCCGATCGGCACCGGCCGCCCCACCTCGCCGCCCCTGATCGCGTCGGTCCGCTCGTAGACGTGGTTGTGGCCGTTGATCACCAGGTCCACCTGGTGCTTGGCGAACAGCGGCACCCACGCGTCCCGCACCCCGCCGTCCGAGGCGTGCGTCGACGTCGAGTACGCGCAGTGGTGGAAGAAGACCACCACGAAGTCCACCGCCGGGTCACGCCGCAGCGCGCCGAGCCGCCGGTCGAGCCAGGCGGTCTGGGCGCCGTCCGTGTAGCCCAGGTTGGCCGGGATCTCGTACGACACGTCGTTGGCGTCCAGCGCGACGACGCCGACGTTGCCGTAGACGAACGAGTAGACGCCGGGTGCCCGCGCGGGGTCCGGGCCGTTCTCCGGAAGGGAGAAGCGGGCCGACTGGCCGCCGTAGCCGTGGGGCGAGTACCACGCCTCCATGTCGTGGTTGCCGGTCGTCACCATCCACGGCACGCTCGCCGCCACGCTCTCCGTCTGCGCCAGGAACTGGTCCCAGACGCGCGCGTCGTACGTGTCCGAGGTCGTGCCGTGCCCGCTGTCGTCCGCGTAGCAGATGTCGCCCACGTGCAGGTGGAACGCCGGGTCCTGCCCCAGGATCAGCTGGTCGTTGGCGAGCGCGTGGTAGCTCACGCCCTGGTCGCCGAAGGCCGTGAAGACGAACCGCTCGGGCGGCGTCGCCGGAGCCGTGCGGAACGAGCCGATCGTGCCCAGCCGGGCGGGGGCGGCCGGGTCGAAGCCGTCGTGCCCGACGCCGTAGTAGTACGTGGTCCCCGGCCGCAGCCCGTCCAGTCCGGCGTGCAGGTAGTACTGGTCGACCGCCGGCAGCTTGCGCGACAGCGACGGCGTGTGCAGCGGCCGCACCTCGGCCTCGATCTTCCGGCTCAGCTCCCAGGGCGCGAGCCCGATCCGTACGTACGGCCGGGTCACCGCGAGCGGCACCTGCCAGGAGACGCGCATCTGCGTCCTGGGGTCGGCGCCGAAGGCGAGGTGGCGGCCGAAGGGGGCGACGAGCGAGCCGTCGACGCCCCCGGTCGCGGGCGCCGTGACCAGGGTGGGGGAGGTGAAGGTGGGGGAGGCGGCGGAGGCCGGGGCCGCCGGCAGGCCGACCGCCGCGCCCGCCGCGGCCGTTCCCGTCAGCACCCGCCGACGGGAGAGTCTCGCCCGCAGGTACGCGTGCTGCTCGGGCATGGACATGCGGCGGGCGAGGGACTCGGGGATGCCGAAGCGTGGGGTGTCTTCAGTCATGCCCGGCAACTTGCCAGTAACTTCCGACGCGCCGCCAGACTCCGGATGAACGAAATCCGACGAACACGCGCCCGGGAAGTCGGCCGAAAGGCGTCCACATCATGGACTGTGCATGTCCGGGCACTGGACCCGGGAGTAGGGTGCCGTCATGTCTCGCAGCATCAATCTCGCAGTGATCCCCGGTGACGGCATCGGCCAGGAGGTCGTGGCCCAGGGCCTCAAGGTCCTTCGCTCCGTCCTTCCGCAGGATGTGAAGCTGGAGACCAAGGAGTACGACCTCGGCGCCCAGCGCTGGCACCGCACCGGGGAGACCCTCCCCGACGCGGAGCTGGAGTCGCTCAAGAACCACGACGCGATCCTGCTCGGCGCGATCGGCGACCCGTCCGTGCCGTCCGGCGTCCTGGAGCGCGGGCTGCTGCTGAAGCTGCGCTTCGCCTTCGACCACTACGTGAACCTGCGCCCGTCGAAGCTCTTCCCGAACACCGCGACCCCGCTGGCCGGCCGCCCCGACATCGACTTCGTCGTCGTCCGCGAGGGCACCGAGGGCCCGTACACCGGCAACGGCGGCTCGCTGCGGACGGGCACGGAGCACGAGGTCGCCACGGAGGTCAGCCTCAACACGGCGTACGGCGTCGAGCGCGTCGTCCGTGACGCGTACGAGCGGGCCAACGCCCGCCCGCGCAAGAAGCTGACGCTGGTGCACAAGAACAACGTGCTCGTCTACGCCGGCCACATGTGGAAGAAGATCTTCGACAAGGTCGGCGCGGAGTACCCGGACGTCACCACCGACTACCTGCACGTCGACGCCGCGACGATCTTCTTCGTCACACAGCCGGAGCGCTTCGACGTCATCGTCACCGACAACCTCTTCGGTGACATCCTCACCGACCTCGCCGCCGCCGTGACCGGTGGCATCGGCCTGGCGGCCTCCGGCAACATCAACCCGACGGGCGCCTTCCCGTCGATGTTCGAGCCCGTCCACGGCTCCGCGCCCGACATCGCGGGCCAGGGCAAGGCCGACCCCACCGCGACGATCCTCTCCGTCGCGCTGCTCCTGCGCCACCTCGGGTACGAGGCCGAGGCCGTCCGCATCGAGGACGCCGTCGCCGCCGACCTCGCGGCCCGTGACGGCTCGACGCCGCGTACGACGGACGAGATCGGCGACGCGCTCGCGGTACGCGTAGCGAGCTGACCCGCCGACTGGAGAAACCTCAGACACAGCCGCCGGGTCGCATCCGCACCCGGCGGCTTCTCCTGTGCGGCCCCGGGTGCCACCATCAACCCCTGGACCGCACTCAACCGCTCCTCCTCCATACCGTTTCGTTCATGGGCTCCCGCGGGCGATAATCGAACGCGGGGCCGCGGCATGCGGGAAAGCTCGGACGTCCTAGCAAGTCGTAGCGGCGTGAGCGCGGTCCGTCACAACCAACCGGTGAAGGACACAGCACTCATGACGACGACGCCCACGATCGAGCTCAAGCCCTCCTCGAACCCGCTGTCCGACGCGGAGCGCGAGGCGATCCTGGCCAACCCCGGATTCGGCCGCCACTTCACCGACCACATGGTGACGATCAAGTGGACGGAAGGGCGCGGCTGGCACGACGCCCAGCTGACGCCGTACGCGCCGCTGTCCATCGACCCGGCGAACATGACCCTGCACTACGCGCAGGAGATCTTCGAGGGCCTGAAGGCATACCGCCGCCCCGACGGCTCGATCTCGATGTTCCGGCCCGAGGCGAACGCCGAGCGGTTCCAGCGCTCGGCGCGCCGCCTGGCGATGCCGGAGCTGCCCATCGAGACGTTCGTCGCCGCCTGTGACGCGCTCGTCCGGCAGGACCAGGCGTGGGTGCCGCCGCACGGCGGCGAGGAGTCGCTGTACCTGCGGCCGTTCATGATCGCCAACGAGGTCGGGCTCGGTGTCCGCCCGGCCAACGAGTACCTCTTCCTCGTCATCGCCTCGCCCGCCGGCGCGTACTTCCCCGGCGGCGTGAAGCCCGTCTCGGTCTGGCTGTCGGAGAACTACGTCCGCGCCGTCCCCGGCGGCATGGGCTTCGCCAAGACCGGCGGCAACTACGCGGCCTCGCTGCTCGCGCAGGCCGAGGCGGCCGAGAAGGGCTGCGACCAGGTGGTCTGGCTCGACGCGCTGGAGCACAAGTGGGTCGAGGAGATGGGCGGCATGAACCTGTACTTCGTGTACGGGGACAAGATCGTCACCCCGGAGCTCACCGGCTCCCTCCTCGCCGGTATCACCCGTGACTCGCTCCTCCGGCTCGCCCGCGACCTCGGGTACGAGTCCGAGGAGGGCCGCATCTCCACCGAGCAGTGGCAGCGGGACACCGAGAACGGCACCCTCACCGAGGTCTTCGCCTGCGGCACGGCCGCCGTCATCACGCCGGTCGGCCTGGTCAAGTCGGAGAAGGGCGAGTGGACCCAGTCGGGCGGCGAGCCGGGCGAGGTGACGCTGAAGCTGCGCAAGGCGCTGCTGGACATCCAGACCGGCGCCGCCGAGGACCCGCACGGCTGGACGCACAAGATCGGCTGAGCCGGATCGGCTGAACCGGCACCGGCACCGGACATGCGAAACGCCCGCACCCCCCGCTCGAGGGTGCGGGCGTTCCGCTGCGCCGCGCGTCAGGACGCGGCGGTCTCGGGGGCGGGCGTTTCGGCCGCGGGCGCGGAGGCCTCGGCGGGCCTCGGGAACGCCGCCCGGCTGCTGAGGGTCAGTGCCGTGTACACGCCTCCGCCCACCAGGCCCGACAGGATGAAGCTGCAGTCCACGCCGCCGGTCAGGGGCAGCAGCGGGCCCTCGTAGAGCGGGGTCGACACGGCCGCCAGGCCCACCGCCGCGCCCAGCGCCCATGCCAGGGTGGCGCGCGGCTCCCAGCCGGCCCGGTACCAGTAGATGCCGCCCTTGGCGCGGCGGTTGTAGACCTGGAGCGCCTCGGGGTCGTACGCGCCGCCGCAGCCGACGTGGCCCATCAGCGTGATGACGGCCCACGGCGTGCCGATCGCGGTCAGCAGCAGCACGAACGACGTCATCGCGGACTGCGCGTCCCACGCGAAGTGGCCGAGGAAGACGAACGCCGTCGCGACGACCGCCACCACCAGCGTCGCCGTGGTGCGGGTGGCCCGCGGAATGATCGCGTCCAGGTCGAGGCCCATCGAGTAGAGCATCAGCCCCGCGTTGCCGACCGACCCGGCGCTCGCCGCCAGCAGCAGCGGCACCAGGTACCAGGGCGCCGCCGTCGCGACCAGCGGCCCCGCGTAGTCGAGTCCGGCGCGCGCGGCGAGCGCCGTGAACGTGCCGAACAGCTGCGGCACCAGCAGGCCCGCGAACAGGCCCACGCAGGTCGCCCGCAGCACCGTGCGCGAGCTGTGCCGCTGCGGCGAGACGTAGCGCGTGTAGTCGCCGAGCAGCGTGATGAAGGCGACGGGCCCGCTCAGGCCCGCCGCGACGGCGGACAGCAGCCAGGTCGGCCAGAAGGAACCCAGGAGGTACGGCGTGTCCGGCGGCGGCGCGGTCGTGAAGTCGCCCGCGTACGCGACGATGCCGAGGGCGAGCAGGATCGTCATGCCGATCGCGAGCGCCTTGCTGAGCCGTAGCAGCAGCCCGTAGCCGTACACGGCGGCGACCACCGTGCAGCCGGCGAGCAGGACGTAGACGAAGGTGTGCGCCATCGGGCCGGTCGACACGTCGAACAGGCGGGACAGCGTGCCGAGCATCACGTCGCCGCCGATCCACAGCGTCAGCGCGGTGTACCCGAGCGACAGCAGGAGGCCCACGATCGAGCCGACGAGCCGGCCGCGTACGCCGAAGAAGGCGCCGCTGGAGGTGGAGAGGTTGGTCGCGGTGCGCAGGGAGACGAGCGCGAGGGGAGCCGTGAAGGCCACCCCGACGACGGTGCCGGCGAGGACCGAGGTGACGGCGGGCCACAGGCCGAGGCCGAAGGAGACCGGTAGCCAGCCGAAGACGATCACGCCCAGGCACAGATTCGATCCGAGGAGGATCGAGATGAGGTCACGCGGCCCGCTCGTGCGTTCCGCTTCGGGGATGGTGTCGACTCCGCGCTGTTCCATCGGCATGCGCTGCTCCCTCTTCTGGGGGCTCGGTTCACCTCCGGGGCGCCCAAGGCGGTCTCGACGGTCGATCGTGCTCGGTCCGCTCGTACCTCACGAACCTCCGCGCGTTCTCCCTTTCGACACCGCCGCGCCCCTTCGGCTCACTCGCCTGGTGCTGCGTTCGTAGATTTGAGTGTCGCTCTAATTAGAGCGACACTCAATGTGACGCACGCCGCGCACCCGCGTCAATGCTTCTCGGGTGGAAATCTTCGGGTTAGAGTGATGCTCAAACAGGAAGGTGTGGTGACGTGCGACTGACCCCCACGGAACGCGACCGGCTGCTGCTCTTCGGCGCCGCCGAGCTCGCCCGGGCCCGCCGGGCCCGTGGCCTCCGGCTCAATGTGCCCGAGGCCACCGCCCTCATCGCGGACACCGTCTGCGAGGCCGCCCGTGACGGCAGGCGCCTCGCCGAGGCGATCGAGGCCGCCCGGTCGGTGCTGGGACCCGACGACGTCCTGCCGGGCGTCGCGGACGTCGTGACCGAGGTCCATGTCGAGGCCGTCTTCGACGACGGATCGCGGCTCGCCGTGGTCAGCGACCCCATCGGGGGAGGCCTGGGCGACCAGGCGCCGGGCGCCCTGCTGCCGGGCCCGGAGCACTCCGACCCGGAGCCCGTGGTGCGCCTGCGGGTCACCAACACCGCGAGGGTGCCGGTCTCCGTCACCTCGCACTTCCACTTCTTCGAGGCCAACCCGCGGCTCGACTTCGACCGCGCCCGCGCCTACGGCATGCGGCTCGCCGTCCCCGCCGGATCGTCCGTGCGCTTCGGGCCGGGCGAGAGCGAGGAGGTCGGGCTGGTGCCGATCGGCGGCGACCGGATCGCGATCGGCTTCGCCGGCCTGGTCGACGGGCCGCTGGACGCCCCGGGCGCCCGCGAGGAAGCACTGCGCCGCGCCGCCGCCTGCGGCTACCTCGGCGTACCGGACACCACTGAGCAGGAGCAGGAGGTCGAGCGATGAGCCGCCCCGGAGGCCACCCCGCCGAAGCGCGCCGCCTCACCCCGTACGAGTACGCCGCCACCCACGGCCCCCGCGCCGGCGACCGCGTCCGCCTCGGCGACTCGGGCCTGACGGTCCGGGTCGAGTCCGACTCGCAGCGGTACGGCGAGGAGTTCCTCGCCGGCTTCGGCAAGACGGCCCGCGACGGCCTGCACCTGAAGGCCGCGGCCGTCCGCGAGACCTGCGACGTCGTGATCAGCAACGTCCTCGTGATCGACGCCGTCCAGGGCATCCGCAAGGTGTCCATCGGCATCCGCGAGGGCCGCATCCACGCCATCGGCCGCGCCGGCAACCCCGACACCCTCGACGGCGTCGACGTCGTCATCGGCACCGGCACGTCCATCGTCTCCGGCGAGGGCCTCATCGCCACCGCGGGCGCCGTCGACACCCACGTCCACCTGCTGTCGCCGCGCATCATGGAGGCGTCCCTCGCCTCCGGCGTGACCACCATCATCGGCCAGGAGTTCGGCCCGGTCTGGGGCGTCGGCGTCAACTCGCCGTGGGCGCTGCGCCACGCCTTCAACGCCTTCGACGCCTGGCCCGTCAACATCGGCTTCCTCGGCCGCGGCTCCTCCTCCCACGAGGCCCCGCTGGTCGAGGCGCTCGCCGAGGGCGGCGCCTCCGGCTTCAAGGTCCACGAGGACATGGGCGCCCACACCCGCGCGCTGGACACGGCGCTGCGCGTGGCGGAGGAGTACGACGTCCAGGTCGCGCTGCACAGCGACGGCCTCAACGAGTGCCTGTCGGTGGAGGACACCCTCAAGGTCCTGGAAGGCCGCACCATCCACGCCTTCCACATCGAGGGCTGCGGCGGCGGCCACGTCCCCAACGTCCTGAAGATGGCGGGCGTGCCGAACGTCATCGGCTCGTCCACCAACCCCACCCTCCCCTTCGGCCGGGACGCGGTCGCCGAGCACTACGGCATGATCGTCTCCGTCCACGACCTGAAGACCGACCTGCCCGGCGACGCGGCCATGGCCCGCGACCGGATCCGGGCCGGGACGATGGGCGCGGAGGACGTCCTCCACGACCTCGGCGCGATCGGCATCACGTCGTCGGACGCCCAGGGCATGGGAAGGGCCGGCGAGACCGTACGCCGGACCTTCGCCATGGCCGGGAAGATGAAGGCCGAGCTCGGCCCGCTGGACGGCGACGGGGACGGCGACGACAACGCCCGCGTCCTTCGCTACATGGCCAAGCTCACCATCAACCCGGCGATCGCCCACGGCCTCGCGCACGAGGTCGGCTCGATCGAGGTCGGCAAGCTCGCCGACATCGTGCTGTGGCGGCCGGAGTACTTCGGCGCCAAGCCGCAGCTCGTGCTCAAGTCGGGCTTCCCCGCGTACGGGGTCGTGGGCGATCCGAACGCCGCCACCGACACCTGTGAACCGCTCGTGCTCGGCCCGCAGTTCGGCGCGCACGGCGCCACCGCCGCCGACATCTCCGTCGCCTTCGTCTCGGGCGCGGCGGCGCAGCTCGGCGCCGACAAGATGCCGACGCGCCGACGCCGGGTCGCGGTGCGCGGCACGCGCGGCATCGGCCCCGGGAACCTGCTCCTCAACTCCCGTATCGGCGAGGTGGCCGTCGACGAGCGCACCGGGCTCGTCACGCTCGACGGCGACCCGGTCCGCTCGGACCCCGCCGACTCCGTCTCCCTCAACCGCCTCTACTTCCTCTGAAGTACCTCCTGTGAAGGACCACGCGATGTTCCGCATGCCCGCCGAATGGGCCCCGCACGAGCGCACCTGGATGGCCTGGCCCGGCCCCAACCCGACCTTCACCAACGACGAGGAGCTGGCGGAGGCGCGCCGCGCCTGGGCGTCGGTCGCCCGTGCCGTCCGCCGCTTCGAGCCGGTCACCGTGGTGCACGGCCCCGGCCAGGAGGAGTCCGCCCGCGAGCTCCTCGGCCCGGACATCGACCTGGTCGAGCGGGACCTGGACGACGCCTGGATGCGCGACATCGGCCCGACCTTCGTCACCGACGGCGAGCAGCTCGCGGCCGTGGACTGGGTCTTCAACGGCTGGGGCGCCGCCGACTGGGCGCGCTGGGAGCACGACTCCAAGATCGCCCGCCATGTCGCGGACCTCGCGGGCGTGCCCGTACACAGCAGCCCCCTCGTGAACGAGGGCGGCGCCATCCACGTCGACGGCGAGGGCACCGTCCTCCTCACCGACACCGTGCAGCTCGGCCCCGAGCGCAACCCCGAGTGGACGCGCGCGCAGGTCGAGGCCGAGATCCACGCCAAGCTCGGCACCACCAAGGCGATCTGGCTGCCGCGCGGCCTGACCGGCGACTACGGCATGTACGGCACCCGCGGCCACGTCGACATCGTCGCCGCCTTCGCCCGCCCCGGCACGGTCGTGGTCCACACCCAGCCCGACCCGGCCCACCCGGACCACGAGCTGTGCAAGGCCAACGTCGAGCTGCTGCGCAACCAGACGGACGCCAAGGGCCGCCGCCTGGAGGTCGTCGAGATCCCCGCGCCGACCGTCCTCCAGGAGGACGGCGAGTGGGTCGACTACTCCTACATCAACCACTACATCTGCAACGGCGGTGTGGTGCTGTGCGCCTTCGACGACCCGCGCGACGAGATAGCGGCCGGCATCTTCCGCCGCCTCTTCCCGGACCGCACGGTCACGCTGGTCGACGCCCGCGCGATCTTCGCGGGCGGCGGCGGCATCCACTGCATCACCCAGCAGCAGCCCAAGGTCTGAGCCCGATCGGGTACAACGTACGAGTGAACGAACCACCCCAGGCGCCTTCAGGGCCCCTTCCCGTCACGCGGCGGCGCGGCCGCAACGCCGCGCCGCCGCGTGAAGAGGTGCTCGCCGCCGCCATGGAGACCATCGCCGAGCGCGGGCTCGAAGGGCTCACCATGGCGGGCCTCGGGCGGGAGGTCGGGATGAGCAGCGGGCACCTGCTCTACTACTTCCGCACCAAGGACGAGCTGCTGCTCCAGACCCTGGAGTGGAGCGAGGGCAGGCTCGGCGCCGAGCGCAGCGCGCTGCTCTCGCCCCAGTCGACACCGGTGCGGGAGCGGCTCGAGGCGTACGTCGACCTGTACGTGCCCGACGGGCCGCGCGACCCGCACTGGACGCTGTGGCTGGAGGTGTGGAACCGGTCGCAGAACGCCGACGACGACGCCCGCGCCCGCCAGGCCGCCATCGAGGGGGCCTGGCACCGCGACCTGGTGGCGCTGCTCGCCGAGGGCGTCTCGCGCGGCGAGCTGCGGCCCGTCGACCCCGACCGGTACGCGGCGCGACTGCGCGCGCTGCTGGACGGGTTCAGCGTGCACGTCGCCGTGGGCATCCCGGGCACCGGGCGGGCGCAGGTGCTCGCCCACGTCCGGGAGTTCATCGAGGACAGCCTCATACCGTGACGCTCACACCGTGACCCGCATACCGTGACCGCGAGAGGGGGGCGGGGCCGACCGCATGGACCGTGCCGACCGCATCGTGAGACCCGCCCCCACCGGTCTTCCCATCTGTGGCAAACTGCCCGGGTGCTTGCTACCACCATGATTATGGGCAGCAGCGCGCCGGTCCGCAGTGACCGCTGAACTCGCGGAAAGAACCCCCGCGGCAGTGGACACCGTGCCTCAGACCCGCGCGCAGACCTCTCGCACCCGCGAGAGGTTTTTTCGTTTTCCGGCACCCACCCCCGGCGGAAGCGAGCGGCGCGCGACGATGGGGGCAGTGGAGCTAAACGTCCGGAGCCGTATCCAACAGGAGCCATCACCGTCATGACCACGGAGACCGACAGCCATTCCGTCGACGCGAGCCCCGTCGACGACAGTTTCCATGTCTTCGACACCACGCTGCGCGACGGCGCCCAGCGTGAGGGGATCAACCTCACCGTCGCCGACAAGCTGACCATCGCCCGGCACCTGGACGACTTCGGCGTGGGCTTCATCGAGGGCGGCTGGCCCGGCGCCAACCCGCGCGACACCGAGTTCTTCGCCCGTGCGGCGAGCGAGCTGCGGCTGAAGCACGCGCAGCTCGTCGCCTTCGGCGCCACCCGCCGCGCCGGCACCACCGCCGCCGAGGACCCGCAGGTCAAGGCGCTCCTCGACTCGGGCGCCCCGGTGATCACGCTGGTCGCCAAGTCCCACGACCGCCACGTCGAGCTGGCCCTGCGCACCACGCTGGACGAGAACCTCGCGATGGTCGCCGACACCGTCTCGTACCTGCGCGAGCAGGGCCGCCGGGTCTTCGTCGACTGCGAGCACTTCTTCGACGGCTACCGCGAGAACCCCGCCTACGCCAAGGCCGTCGTCCGCGCCGCGTACGAGGCCGGGGCCGACGTCGTCGTGCTGTGCGACACCAACGGCGGCATGCTGCCCGCCCAGATCCAGGCCGTCGTCTCCACCGTCCACGCCGACACCGGCGCCCGCCTGGGCATCCACGCCCAGGACGACACCGGCTGCGCCGTCGCCAACACCCTCGCCGCCGTGGACGCGGGCGCCACGCACGTCCAGTGCACCGCCAACGGCTACGGCGAGCGCGTCGGCAACGCCAACCTCTTCCCGGTCGTCGCCGCGCTGGAGCTGAAGTACGGCCGCAAGGTCCTCCCCGAGGGCGCGCTGCGCGAGATGACCCGCATCTCCCACGCCATCGCCGAGGTGGTCAACCTGACCCCCTCCACCCACCAGCCCTACGTCGGTGTCTCCGCCTTCGCCCACAAGGCCGGGCTCCACGCCTCCGCGATCAAGGTGGACCCGGACCTCTACCAGCACATCGACCCGGAGCTGGTCGGCAACACCATGCGGATGCTCGTCTCCGACATGGCGGGCCGCGCCTCCATCGAGCTCAAGGGCAAGGAGCTCGGCATCGACCTCGGCGGCGACCGCGAGCTGGTCGGCCGGGTCGTCGAGCGCGTCAAGGAGCGCGAGCTCAAGGGCTACACGTACGAGGCCGCCGACGCCTCCTTCGAGCTGCTGCTGCGCGCGGAGGTCGAGGGCAGGGCGCGGCGCTACTTCCGTACGGAGTCGTGGCGCGCGATCGTCGAGGACCGCCCCGACGGCACCCACGCCAACGAGGCCACCGTCAAGCTGTGGGCCAAGGGCGAGCGCATCGTCACCACCGCGGAGGGCAACGGCCCGGTCAACGCCCTGGACCTCGCCATGCGCGCCGGGCTGGAGCGGATCTACCCGCAGCTCGCCAAGCTGGAGCTGGTGGACTACAAGGTCCGCATCCTGGAGGGCGTGCACGGCACGCAGTCGACCACCCGCGTCCTGATCACCACGAGCGACGGCGCCGGCGAGTGGTCGACGGTCGGCGTCGGCGAGAACGTCATCGCCGCGTCGTGGCAGGCGCTGGAGGACGCGTACACCTACGGACTGCTGCGGGCGGGCGTCGAGCCGACGGACTAGGCCCTGCTGAGTAGACCCCCCAGGGGTAAGAGTGCCGGCTTGTGACTGTGGCGGTCGAGACGCACGTGTCCCGACCGGCCACACCCCTCACTGGGAGGCGAGTCGGCCCTCCACTCTGCCCACGAGGTCACGGCATTTCGTGGTGTTCTTGAACAACGGCGCCAGATAGTTGTTCGGGTACGCCTCTTCAACAGACTGGATCAGGGTGTCCAGCACGCTTCCGGTGACGTCATGCACCCGGTCGAGCTCGATCTGCCAGTCGTACTTCGGCTCGTCCACCTTGTCCAGGTTCAGCTGGTTGAAAACCAGCTGCAGAATCAGGCGATTTCCGTGTGTGGCGATTGCGTAGTCCCGGTCGGCCAGATTGGTGCGCCGCTCGGCGAGGTCTGCCTCGACGACCCGCATGACTTGCACGCAACGCCAGACCTTGTGGGCGGTTGTCCCGCCGTTGAACAGGTTCACGTACGGAGCCCGCGCCGTGTTCTCGGAGAGCCGCCCCACTGCACTTTTGGCCATCACGGAGTAATAGGGGTCGTTGTAGGCGCACGCCAACGCCACCAAGGCGTCTTGTACGGTGCAGCCGTCGGCCTCGGCCGGAGGGTTCTCGCCGCGCTTCACGGAGTACTGCTTGCGGAGCGAGAGGAGCATGTCCCGCCGAATCCGCTCCTGCTGCTGATCCAGAGCGACGAAGTCCCGGCTTTCGACACTGTTCTGCGTATTGGTCGCTCGCGTGACATCGATGGCGAAGTCAGGAGGGCAGCCTTCGAGCGAGATGAAGCGTACCCACACCCGGGCGTCGTCGAGGGCCTGGGGATCCTTCCTCGCGGCCCGGTGAATGCTGGCCACTGTCTGGGCGCCGTTCACCACACTGACGCCTGTGATGGCGAAATCGCCGTAGGTGTGCGTGGCACCGCCGCGGGGGGTCTTCTTGATCGATTCACAGAGGGCGGTGATGCCGTTGTTGAAGTACCAGAAGTGCTGCCCCTGGGTGAGCAGTGTGTTTGTCAGCCCCTCGTTCACGTCGGTGTTCCCGAGTGACTTGCGAAGGTTCTGCGAAAAGAGCCGGTCGCCGTGGTTTTCGTACCATGAAGCGATCTCGGACGCCTGTACCAATCCGTAGTAGGCCTGATAGGGCAGGTCCACCGTCCCCCACTGCTCGATCGGCACGTTGAGCTCGATGCTGGGGCCGGCGGTGCCCTCCACCACCATGGAATGGAACTCCCTCAGCCCCAGTGTTTCGAGAGAGACCACCGGGTCGTTCTCGTTGACCTCGTTGAGGAAGTCGTCGAAGACCAGGCGAGCCTCCTCCGGGAGCGTGGTCCTGCCCGTGGTTGCCACCACGATGATGAAGGTAATCGAGGCGTCGCTCAGGGCGTCGGCGATGGACTTCTGCCGCGCCTGAAGCGCAGGGGAGAAGCGGTCGAAGCGCATATTGAACAGATCGCTGCAGCCGTTGCGGATCTTCAGCGCGTCCGCTTGAGAGAGGCCTGCGTCTCCCGACCCGTCCCACTTCGACTGCACGAGAACGATCCGGCGGTTTTCATTGTCGATGGCCAGCGCGTCAATGCCATTGTCGTGGAAACCATCCACCACTGCTTCGGCTGCTTCTTCGGGGGGCATGCCGGTGAAGCGCTGAATCGCCCGAGCTGCGAGGGCCCGGCTGAGGAAGGCCGGGCGCCGCTGCTTCTCGGGCTTCCCGTCGTAATCACTGAGGTCGATCCGTCCCTCGAAGTCCTCCGTCAGGGAGTCCTCAATGTGTCGAACGCGCAACGCACGCACAGCCGTCCCACCCCTCGGTGTCGTGTCAATGCGACAAGGTTACCGATCACTCAGGGGCTGATCGTCGGTTTATGTGGTCCGCGCCTGATCGTGGGCTATGGCTTCCGCTCTCGATCCTGTTTCGCTGCCGTCGCACTGCAGTCGTGGCCCGATTCGCTCGCTCTAGTCCGAATGGGGGTATTTTTGACTCATGAGGACCAGGCCGTTCCCTCTTCTGTCGGCGCTGGCAGGGCTGGTGCTGATGCTGCTGGTCGCCTTGGCTCCCGGAGCGGGGGCCAAGGCCACGGGGCTGTCCGACGCCGGTGACGCGCTGCGGGCGGGCCCGGTGTACGTCCACCCGGAGGCGACCGGTGAGCTGTCGCAGGCGGACGCGGACGCCCTCGCCGACAAGATCCTCGACGCGGACAAGCCGGTCTTCGTGGCCGTGCTGCCGGCGACCGAGGAGTTCCCGCGCGAGAACCTGCTGCGCAATCTGCGGACCGAGACCGGCGTCACCGGTGTGTACGCCGTGCGGCTCGGTGACGCGTTCGCCGCCGGGGCCGACCGGGCCGTGATGTCGAACCAGGCCGTGCAGAACATCGTCACGGCCGTCCGCCAGCCCGGCGTGGACGCCGCGACCGAGCTGAACGCCTTCGTCGACCAGGCGCTGCCGCTGGCCCGTGGCTCGGCACCCAGCACCTGGGAAGGCGTCCCGGGTGACGGCGTGCCCGTCGGCGGGCTGGTCACCCTGGGCGCGGTCGCCGCGGCCGGCGGCGCGACCGCCTTCACGGTCGTACGGCGCAGGCGGCAGCGGCGCGAGGCCGAGGAGCGCGAGGCGCTGGAGCGGATGCGGGTCGTCGTGGACGAGGACATCACCGCCTTCGGCGAGGAGCTCGACCGGCTCGACTTCCACCCGGCCGAGCCCGGCGCGGACGACGCGATGCGCACCGACTACGAGCACGCCCTCGACGCGTACGACAAGGCCAAGTCACAGATGGGCCAGGCCCGGCACCCCCATGACGTACGGGGCGTGACCGAGGCCCTCCAGGACGGCCGCTTCGCGCTGGCCGTCCTTGCCGCCCGCCGCGAGGGCCGCCCGCTTCCCGAGCGGCGGGCACCTTGCTTCTTCGACCCGCGCCACGGCCCGGCGGCCACCGAGGCCCCGTGGGCCCCGCCCGGCGGCGCGGTCCGCGAGGTGCCGGTCTGCGCGGCGGACGCGGCACGCCTGGAGGCGGGCGAGGAGCCGATGGCCCGCACCGTCGACACCGACTACGGCCGCCGCCCCTACTGGGAGGCCGGCCCCGCGTACGGCCCCTGGGCGGGCGGCTACTTCGGCGGCGGCCTGCTCCCGGGCCTGCTGATGGGCACCATGCTCGGCTCGATGCTCGCCACACCCGCGTACGGCGCGGAGTACGGCGGCGGCGAGTTCAGCGGCTACGAGGGCGGCGACTTCTCCGGCGGCGACTTCAGCGCCGGCGACTTCGGCGGCGGAGGCGACTGGGGCGGCGGCGGAGGCGGCTTCGGCGGCGGGGACTTCGGGGGCGGCGGGTTCTGACGCCCGAGCCGCGACGGGCGCGGACCGCCTCCGCCAGGGTTGTCAGCTTGGCTGTTGAAGCTGCTGGAGGCGGCGGTTCGCCGCGTTGCGGACACGGCGGGTTCGTCCGCGTGCACCGAGCAGTCCGAGGGCATCGGGTGCGGTCACGGCCTCTGTGGCCGCGACCATGCGCTGACACCAGTCGGAGGCCCCGGTGACATCCTCGGCTGCCCACGGCTCGCCCAGGGCGAGGGATCTGAGCAGGCTCCACTCGCGCAGCCGACGAGTGAGGAAGCCGCGCTCGCCGATCACCTCCGTCATGGCTTGGGCCCAAGCGGTGAACCGAGGGTCGGTCAGCAGCATTGCCGCCCGACGGTCCACATGGCGGCCCACCGCGCTGTCCGCCATCGCCGCGTCCCGGTCGCACAGCACAGATGCCACCAGGTCGGCTTCATCCGCCTCGGCGACCACCTCCAGCGCCAGCAGGTACCCGGCAAACCGCCGGTGCTCGGCGGGCTCTTCGTCGCGATGGGGTCCGGTCATGCCAGTCATCCCTTGCAGGTGGTCTCCGTCCAGGTCGCCTGAAGGTCACGGCAGATGATGGTGAGTGTGCCGTCCCAGCAGGCGATCTCGTGGCTGCAACCGTCCCTGTGAGGCAGGATCTCGTCGAGGATCACAGCCCCGAGGTCCGTCCCTCGTTCCTCGTCGGCGGGATCGATGGTGAAGCTGGACACCCCTGCGTAGCGTATGACCAGGTCACGGTCATGCTTCCAGCAGTTGTGCTGGAATTCGACCTCCATCTCCTCCCCGCCGGAACCCCGGAGGGCCCGAAGCGTCAGGTCCTTCACGCATCGCCTGCTCCGGAAGTCGTAGTGGTCCGTGTCAGTGGCGAAGGTCCGGGCACCGGGCGGCAGATCACCAGAGATCGAGGGCAGCTGGTCCAGGTAGGGACCTGGGTCCAAGACCCCTGACAGGTCGCCGACCCGCGCATCGAGGTTGACGTACTCCATCGGCCTTCGCCCCCGCCCATGAGTTCCTGCCGGCCGACGCATCGTCGCATGCCTCCGGTTGCGGTGCCGCAACCGGCCGGCCTGCGCCGTCGCCACAGCCGGGCGGGCGGATCTCTGTGCGGACCGTTGACCGGAAAGCGCTTTCCCCCTAGCGTCTGTCCGCCAGTGTGACCCGCGTTCAGCCGCCCGTACACCCTCCCGGAAGGGACGCCCGCATGCCCGCGCGCCGACTCGTCCCGGCGGTCACCGCCGCCGTCGCCCTTCTCGCCCTGACCGCCGCCCTCCCGCACTCCGCCGCCCACGCCGCCGAGACGCAGATCTACGTGGCGCCGGGCGGCAACGACAGCAACCCCGGCACGATCTCCCAGCCGTTACGCAGCATCCAGCGCGCCGTGGACCTCGCCCAGCCGGGCGCCACCATCCATCTCAGAGCCGGTACGTACGCGCCCACCACGAACATCCGGCTGAACAAGAGCGGCACCGCGAGCCAGCCCCTCACCCTCCGGGCCTACGCCGGGGAGCGGGCCGTCATCGACGGCGAGAGCATGCCGCACACCCCCGCGCCCGTGGGCGCGAGCATCCCTCGGGCCGAGCGCGGGGCGATCCACATCGAGGGCGAGTACTGGCGGATCACCGGGCTGGAGATCGCCAACGGCCCGTACGGCGTCTTCGGCGTCGACACCAGCCACAACGTCTTCGACCGCCTCACCACCCGGAACAACTACGAGAGCGGCCTCCACCTCCAGGGCGCCTCGGCCGACAACCAGATCCTCAACCTCGACAGCCACGGCAACCGCGACCCCCGCAAGAACGGCGAGAGCGCGGACGGCCTGGCCATCAAGGAGGGCTCCGGCACCGGCAACGTCGTGCGCGGCGCGCGGCTCTGGAACAACTCCGACGACGGCTTCGACGCCTGGGAGTTCCTCACCCCCATCCGCATCGAGAACAGCCTGGCCTGGGGCAACGGCTACAACCGCTGGAACCTGCCCGACTACACCGGCGACGGCAACGGCTTCAAGCTGGGCGGCGGCGGTGACACCGACCCACCCGCCGCCCACGTCACCCGCAACAGCATGGCCTGGGACAACTCGGCGGGCGGATTCATCGACAACGCCAACCCGGGCGCCCTCGTCGCCGACCACTGCACGGCCTGGCGCAACGGCGGCACCGGCTTCGACTTCGCCGACGCGGACGGCACCCTTACCGCCAACCTCGCCGTCACCAACCGTACGAACGTGTCGCTGGGCTCGCAGTCCGGCGGCAGCGGCAACTCCTGGAACCTCGGCGGCACCTGGTCGTTCGCCAGTACGGACCCGAGCTCCCTCACCGGCCCCCGGCGGGCCGACGGCTCCCTGCCGCCGAGCACCTTCCTGCGCCCCGCCAACGGCACGGACGTCGGAGCCCGCTTCTGAGGCGGCTTGTGGGCGGCGGCAAACCTACACGATTCGGCGATGTCGTCACCGGACAGGGCCTGGCTACGCTGACTGAACCGGCGCTGACCTGCGTCAACGCCGTGGGGCCCCGCTGTTCGCGGGAGCCCGGCCTTGTCCTGTCCTGGCGACGGAAGTGGGTCCGCGATCATGTACCGACGTCATCTGAAGTCCGCCGCCGTGGGGTTGTCCTCCGTGCTGCTCCTCGGTTTCCTCACCCAGCACGGCTCCGCCGCCGTGGCCGCCCCCGGGCAGTGCGGGGGCAGCGAACGGGACTTCATCGATCCACCGCAGTCCGGCGGACGGGCGGCGTTCGAGCTGTCCAAGCCGTACACCCAGGCCGGCACCAAAGTGCAGACGGTGCAGTTCAACGAAGGCGGCTCGCTCACGGTCGTGCCGACGGAGGGGTCCGCGACGGCGACCGGATCGTGGATCTTCGAAGCGCCGAACGGCAGCAACCCCGCCAAGAAGGGCGTGGTCAACTTCGTGACGCAGGTGACCACGTCCGACGGGGCCAGATACGTCACTGTCTTCACCGTCACGGTCCCGGAGTGCAACCCCCGGAACACTCAGCGGCCCACCAACGTCTTCCAGATCAGGGGCGATCGTACGCAAACGGTCATCGCCCCTGACGGCAGGAGGGCCACGGGCGCGGACGCGGCCTACCAGGCCGACCGCTGACAAGGGCTGTGGGGCAGCGTCACCGGTTGAGCAGCGTCACCGGTTGAGCAGCGACTCCGCGATTGCGACGGAGGACGGGGCGAGAGCGGTCTCGCCGTCCTCGATGGCCCAGAGCGAGTTCTGCAGCAGCCGCCCGAGCGTCCAGCCGGTCGCGCGTGAGCGGTCCAGGCCGAGGACCTCGGTGAGCAGGTCGAAGCGGCGCCGCACCACGCGCCGGACATCGTTCTTCGCGACGACGTCGTCCCACCTGCTGTCCAGGGCGGGCCACAGATCGAAGCCGGGGTCCCCGGCGAGCGGCTCGGGATCGATGGCGAGCCACGGCTCGCGCTGCGCGGCGAGCACGTTGTCGTAGTGCAGGTCCCAGTGCAGCATCCGGTCGCCGGCCTCGCCGACCAGCTCGGCCACCGCCGACGCCCAGCCGCGCAGGCGTTCCCGCTCTGCGCGGTCGGCCAGAGCCTCGACCGCCTCGGGCACCTGCTCCAGCATCTCGGTGGCGATGTCGCCGAGGCTGCGAAGTCCCTCCGGCGCGGGGACGCGGACCAGTCGGGCCTGAAGTTCGGCGAGGATGCCCATCGCGACGTCGTCGTCCTCGATCGAGGTCAGCGTGCGGGTGGCGTCCAGCCGCTCCAGGAGCATGGTGCTGCTGCCGGGATCGTGGTCGAGCAGCCGCACCGTCCCGTCGCCGTCCCAGGCACGCAGTCCGATGAGTGCGGCGGTGGTCTCCTCCCTGGGCATCTGCAGTTTGAGGACCGCGCGCGTGCCGTCCCTCCGCAGCACCGGGAGCACCAGCGAGGCTTCCCCGGCTCCGACCGCGCCGTCCCGCCTCAACTCCCAGCGGTCCAGGAATTCCGCAGCGAGGGCCGGTAGTCCGGCGACCCAGGCCCTTCCTTCCTCGCCGAAGCCTCTGGCGTACGACATCGCCAGGGAATGCGGGACCTCGGACGCTTCCAACGTGTTCAAGTCATCTGCCCTTCAACGGGGGTCGCGTCGCCCGCTGCAACCTACCGGAGGAGTTCTGCGTAGTGTCGCGGGCATGGTCGAACACGATGCTCTCAGTGCCACCCGCGAGGCCTACGACGCCGCTGCCCCCGCGTACGCGGAGCTGTTCCGCGACACGCTGCGCGACAGGCCCCTGGAACGGGCGATGCTCGGCGCCTTCGCCGAGGTCGTGAGGGCGAGTGGGGGCGGGCGGGACGGGCAGGTCGCGGACCTTGGATGCGGTCCTGGTTATGTCACCGCATACCTGGCCGAGTTGGGGCTGGCGGCGGTCGGCGTGGACGCCTCTCCCGCGATGATCGAGCTGGCTCGGCAGGCCTATCCGGGACTGCGGTTCGAGGTGGGCTCGATGGCCGCGTTGGAGATCGGTGACGGCGAGCTGGGCGGCGTCCTCTCCCGGTGGTCCATCATCCACACCCCGCCGCACGAACTCCCGGTCGTCCTCGCCGAGTTCCACCGCGTGCTGGCGCCCGGCGGCCACCTGCTGGTCGGCTTTTCGGCGACCGAAGACCCGTCTCACCCGACCCAGGTCTTCGATCACGCGGTCGCTCCGGCCTATCGGTGGTCGCCCGATCACCTCGCGGGGCTGCTGCGCGAGGCGGGGTTGGTGGAGGTCGCCCGCATGGTGTGCGAGCCCCAGCCCGCCGACCGGCGGCAGTTCCAGGAGGTTCAACTCCTCGCGCGCAAAGCGTAGGCAGGGCTGTCCGCACACCTTGTGACCGGTGTCAGTGGCGCGGATACTCGACAGCTACCCGGCGCAGCACAGGGAGCCGCGGGGCGGGGGGCGCCGTATGAGCGAAGGCCTGAGCGTAGTCCTTTTCTGGCTGGGGATCTTCGCTTCCCTCCATGCCGCCCTGCTGATCCGCCGGGTCGTGCGCAACCGCACCGACCGGCGGATCGTGGGTGAGGTCATCGACTCCCGCCCCAACCTGGTGCAGGCCGCCCACCTCGCCGAACCGGACGATGTCGACGCCATCGCGGTACGTCTGCTGCTCGCCGGCCGCGCGGTCCGGGTGGATGCCGACGGGCTGATCCTGCCGACGGCCGATCAGCCGCCGCCCGCCATCGACAGCGGTACGGGCCAGGCGGCCCTGGACGCCCTGTCGGACACCGTACGTGCCCGGCCCTCGGGTACGAGGTTGTACGAAGTGCGGGGCGAGAGCCCGGAGTTCTCCGACTACCGGCGCCTCCGTGACGAGGCCGTACGGCGCATTCCCCATGAGAGACGGATCAGCGGGATGACCGAGAACGGCCGCGTTCCCCTGCTGGTCGCGGCCTTCCTGCTGACGGCGGGCATGGCCCTGCACGGTTTGGTGGTGCGCGCACCGGTGCCCTGGCTCGGCGACATGGGCTGGTGGATATTCGCCTGGGTCCCGCTGTGGGGGCTGGCCGCGCTGACGGCGCTCGCCTGGCCGGACGGCGATCCCCGCCCTCAGCTGGTACGGCTGCGGGCGCACTGCCGCGACATGCTCCGCACGGCACTCGGGGACGAGGACCCCGCCGCGCCGGCCGCGCTCCGGTCGAGCAAGTACCGCCCCGTTCGGTCCGGCAGCTGGTGGGAGCGCGGTGGCGCGGACGGCGGGAGCTGCGGCAGCTCGTGCGGTAGTACGTGCGGCGGCGGTTGCGGAGGTGACTGACGTGAGCTCCACCGACTCGGAGGATGCCCTATGAGAGGACGTCTCGTTGCCGCGGCCATGACCGTGGCCACGGTGGCCACCATCGTCGCGGCCGTCATGGTGCGGTCGACACCGGTCTCCGTCGTGGCGATGGTCATGGCGGGTGTCACATTCGTCGCCTGGGTCTTCGTCGCCATCGGATTCCCGGGCCCAGGGCCCTCCGGGCACTCATCCTCCGGCGACGGAGGCCATGGCCCAGGCGGGGGGTGCGGCGGTGACGCCGGCGGGTGCGGAGGCGGCGGCGGGTGTGGCGGAGGGCTCTGAGTGCTGCTCGCGGCCCTCCTGAGCGCTACGCCTGCTCGGCCACGAACGCGGACCAGGTGGCGGGGGAGACCGTGAGGACGGGGCCGTCCTGGACCTTGGAGTCCCGCACGTGGACGGCGGCGGGGTGGGCGGCCACCTCGACGCAGTTACCGCCCTCATCCCCGCTGTAGCTGGACTTGTGCCAGTCGTAGGCGACTTCGACGCACGCGCCGCCTTCGGGGCCGCTGTAGCTGGACTTGAACCAGGTCAGTGCTGCTGGGGCTGTCATGACTCTCCTGCCAGATCGTCCAGGAGGCCCATGCTCTCCTCGGGGGTCAGGGCCTGTGACCGCAGCATCCCATAGATCTGGTGCAGCACACTGACCTCATCCGGATCATCGACAAGGAAGCTGACGCGCTGCCCCTCAAGGTAGGCCAGCTGGTCGTGGTCGGGGGTCTCCAGCAGCACCATGGGGCCGTTGAGACCTGCGTGCTTCTCACGGGCGGTCGGCATGATCTGGATGGCCAGGAAGGGCAATTCGGCGCAGCGGCGTAGATGACGGATCTGGTCGCGCAGGACATGACGGCCGCCGAGCGGCTGGTCCAACACGGGCTGGTCGATGATGAAGTTCATCATCGGGGGCCAGGGCTTGCGGTCGAAGAGCTTTTGCCGGTCGAGCCGGGCGGAGAGCCGCTCCTCGGACTCCTCCGGGGTGATCGGCGGGAAGAGCGAGGCGAAGACGGCCTCCGCGTACGCCTCTGTTTGAAGCAGACCGGGGACCAGTTTCTGCTCGTACCAGAGCAGCGTCAGCGCCTGCTGCTCGTGCTCCACGAAGTCCTGCGCGAACGCCGGATACCGCTCCCGCTCCGGTACGCGCAACACCCCCGCCGCCAACACGCCCCCCGTGTTCAGCAGTTGGTCGATCTCGACGGCCAGGTCGTACTTCAGTGTTCTCCGGCCCTGCTCGATGGAGGCGAGCGTCTCGACGCTGATGCAGAGCTGCTCGGCCAGTTCCGGCTGCTTCATCCCCGCCGCTCTGCGGAGTTGGCCCAGTTGGGCACCGAGTACGTGCCATGTGGCGTTCTTCCTGGGCTTGTTCGCTGGGTGCATGGTCGCCCTCTTCCCGCCCGCTGGAGTACCTGACCGTGCGCACGCCGTACAACCGACTTGTACGGCTTGACGCTGTGTTCAAGCCTAGTGACCCGCAGTGACAGTGGGCGCCATGAACGACGAACTGGAACTGCCCTACCTCTGCGAGGCGTTCTTCCGGCGCGAGCGCACGTCCGTGCGGGCCGCCCGGCGCTTCACCGCCGAGGCGCTCACCCGCTGGGCGATCAAGGAGCGCGCCGACGACGTGGTGCTCTGCGTGAGCGAGCTCGCGACCAACGCGCTCCTGCACGGCGTGCCCCCGGGCCGCGGCTACCGGCTGCGCCTGCTGCGTCCGGCGGAGGACGGGCCGCTCCGGGTGGAGGTGCACGACAGCGGGGACGGCACGGTCCTCGCGCGGCAGGCGGACGCGGCGGCGGAGTCCGGGCGCGGACTGCCGCTGGTGGCGGCGCTCGCCGACACCTGGGGGGTGGGGGAGCGGAACCCCGGGAAGCTCGTGTGGTGCGAGTTCCGGTCTAAAGTGCTTCCGTCCCCTACACGTACCCGCGAGGAGCAACCGTGACCGACCTGGCGTCCATACCCCAGCAGCAGCGGATCGCCCAGGACCTCCAGGTGAGCGCGTCCTTCGATGCCGAGCAGGAGATCGAGCGGCGGGTGGCCTTCCTCGCCGACCGGCTGACCTCCACGGGGCTGCGCTCCCTGGTGCTGGGCATCAGCGGCGGGGTGGACTCCACGACCACGGGCCGGCTGTGCCAGCTCGCGGTCGAGCGGGTCCGGGCCGCCGGGCAGGACGCGACCTTCTTCGCGATGCGCCTGCCGTACGGCGTCCAGGCCGACGAGAAGGACGCGCAGCTGGCCCTGGAGTTCATCCGCGCCGACCGCGTTCTGACCGTCGACGTGAAGCCCGCCAGCGACGCCGCGCTGGAGGCCGCTCTGGCCGGGGGCACGGAGTTCCGTGACGCGCACCACCAGGACTTCGTCCACGGCAACATCAAGGCGCGGCAGCGCATGATCGCCCAGTACGCGGTGGCGGGCGCGCACGACGGTCTGGTCGTCGGCACCGACCACGCGGCCGAGGCGGTCTCCGGCTTCTTCACGAAGTTCGGCGACGGCGCGGCCGACGTGGTCCCGCTGACCGGCCTCACCAAGCGGCGCGTCCGCGCCGTGGCGGAGGCGCTGGGCGCGCCCGCCGAACTGGTGTGGAAGACGCCGACGGCCGACCTGGAGACGCTGGCCCCGGGCAAGCCCGACGAGGAGGCTCTCGGCGTCACGTACGACCAGATCGACGACTTCCTGGAGGGCAAGCCGGTCGACGAGGCCGCATCGGCGGCCATCATCCGCCGCTACGAGCTCACGGAGCACAAGCGGCAGCTGCCGATCGCGCCCTGACGCCCACCACCGGTCAACCTGATGGCCGGTCTCGCCCTCCATGGGGTGAACCGGCGTCATCACTCGGCGTGGTCGATCGTTACTCGGCGCTAGGGTCCGCGGCATGAGCATCCCCACCGAGCCGATCGGTAGCATCCCCCGGCCCCGCGCCCTCGTCGAAGCCCTCGCCGAGCACGCCGCAGGGCGGCTGAGCGACGCCGAGCTGGCGAAACTCCAGAAGCAGGCCACGGCCGACACGCTGGCCAAGCTGGAGCAGCTCGGCTGCCCCGTCCTGGTGGATGGTGAGCAGTCCAAGCCGAGCTTCGTCACGTACCCGATCGCGGGTCTCGCCGGCCTCGCCCCAGACGGCGCCGTCATCCCCTTCGCGGACGGTCACACGCGGCAACTGCCCCGCCTGACGGCGGGGCCGTTCCGCTACCAGGTCCGGGCGGACAGCTATCTGCGCAACGCGCAGAACCACACCGACGCCCCGATCAAGCAGGCGGTCATCGCGCCGTCTGCCCTCAGCCTGCTTTACCCGGCCGACGGTATCGGCGGCTACTCCCGTGAGGCGTTCCTGCGCGACCTCGCGAACGAGGCCGAGGCCGACATCCGGGGCTGCCTGGAGGCGGGCGCCCACGGCGTACAGCTGGACTTCACGGAAGGACGGCTGTCTCTCAAGCTGGACCCGAGCGGCGGGGTGCTGGAGCAGTTCATCGCGCTCAACAACCAGGTGCTCGACCGGTTCTCCGAGGACGAGCGGGCCCGCATCGGCGTCCACACCTGCCCGGGCGGCGACCAGGACTCCACGCACAGCCTGGACGTCGACTACGCCGAGCTGCTGCCCAAGCTCTTCGAGCTGAAGGCGGGCAACTTCTACGTCCAGCTCGCGAGCGAGCCCGACCCCGAGCGCGTCCTGCGCGTCATCGCCGACCAACTGCGCCCCGGCATCCGTGTGTTCATCGGCGTGACCGATCCGATCGGCACGACCGTCGAGACGCCCGAGGAGGTACGCGACCGGGTGCTGTTCGCGGCCCGGTACATCCCGGTCGAGCAGCTGGGCACCTGCGACGACTGCGGCTTCGCGCCGTTCGCGGACGACACCTCCACCTCGCGCGACGTCGCCTTCGCCAAGATCGAGGCGCGGGTGCGGGGCACCGAGCTGGCGGCGCAGGCGCTCGGTTTGTGAGACGGCCCTCCGGCGCGGGATCCCGCGCCGGTTCGGGCGTCCTGTCGAAGCGAGGCCTCAGGCGTTGCGGATCGCGGAGATCTCGAAGGTCAGCTTGATCTTGTCGCTGACCAGCACACCGCCCGTCTCCAGGGCCGCGTTCCAGGTCAGGCCCCACTCGGAGCGCAGCAGCTCGGCCTTGCCCTCGAAGCCGACGCGCTCGTTGCCGAAGGGGTCCGTGGCCGAGCCGTTGAACTCCAGGTCGATGGAGATCGGACGCGTGACGCCCTTGATGGTCAGGTCGCCGGTGATCCGGTAGTCGCTGCCGCCGAGTGTCTCCGCGGAGGTGGAGCGGAAGGTCATCAGCGGGAACTGCCCGGCGTCGAAGAAGTCGGCGCCGCGCAGGTGCGCGTCACGGTCAGCGCTGCCGGTGTCGATCGAGTCGATCTTGACGTCGATCGACGCGGAGGAGGCGGCCGGGTTCGCGCCGTCGAGCGTCAGCGTGCCGGAGTAGTCGGCGAAGGCGCCCCGGACGTTGGTGACCATGGCGTGGCGGGCGGTGAAGCCGATGCTGCTGTGAGCCGGGTCGATGGCGTACTCGCCGGTCAGGGCGGCGAGCGCCGGGTCCACGGCGGCGGGGGTCGCAGTGGCGGCGGTGGCGGTGTTGCGGCTGAAGAGACCCATGATGACGCGCTCCCTTGGTAGTGGTTTAACATTCAACAAGAACGACGGTAGACCCATTCCGTTTAATTTTCAACCACTGGTTTCGGGCGCCCGGTCCGACCGGACGATGCTGCCGTTCAGTACCAGCGACACGTTCCACGTCCACGAAGGCCACATCATCGAGCAGGGCGGCGGCCTGAGCCTGAAGCTCACGCCCATCGAGGGCGGCGCCGCGCCCGAGGGCCAGGGCCCTGCGGGACCGGGGCCAGGACCGGGTCCAGGGCCGCAGCTAGGTCCTTGACCTCAACTTCGGTTCAGGTTTTAGCGTGACAACTCCGCAGCACCAGTAGGTCCGGCCCGGACGGGCCGGACCACTGCAACCGGGGATGGAGCGCCTTCGATGAACACTGCCTCAGAACGAACCACTGCCCAGTCGGCCGTGACCGTGATCGGTCTGGGCGAGATGGGCCTCGCGCTCGCCGGCGTCTTCCTGGAGGGCGGGCACCCGACCACGGTGTGGAACCGTACGCCGGAGAAGGCCGGCCCCCTGGTCGCCAAGGGGGCCGAGTGGTCCGCCACGGTCCGCGACGCCGTTGCCGCCAGTCCTCTCGTGGTCGTCAGCGTGAAGGGCAACGCGACCGCCCGCGCGGTTCTGGAATCGTCGGGCGACGCGCTGTCCGGCCGCTCCGTGCTCAACCTCACGGATGGGACGTCCGCGGAGGCCAGGGCCGTGGCCGAGTGGGTCGTGGACCAGGGCGCGCGGTATCTCCATGGGCAGATCATGACGATCGCCCCGGGTATCGGGGGAGCGGAGACGGTGATTTTCTACGGCGGTTCCGACGCCGTCTTCAAGGACTTCCAGCCCATGCTCCAACTCATCGGTGGCGGGGGAACGCTGATCTCGGCCGATGCCGGAGTGCCGGCCCTGTACGGAATGGCTGTGCACGGCACCATGTGGGGCGCGCTCAACGGGTTCCTGCACGCGGCTGCCCTGCTGTCCAGCGAGGGCATCGAGGCGAAGCGGTTCCTGGACGACGCCCGCCCGTCCGTCGAGGCACTGCTCGGGTTCTTGCCGATGCTCGCCGACGAGGTCGACCGGGCTGAGTACGCGACGCCGTACGGAGCGCTCCAGCACCACCAGCCCTCGGTCGAGGACCTGATCCGCGAGAGCGAGGCGCGGAACGTCGACGTCGCCTTCCCCGCCTACACCCTCGGCCTTGTGAACAAGGCCGTGGAAGACGGCCACGCCACCGACAGCTACTCGCGTCTGATCGAGTACTTCAGGAAGCGGTGAGTTGGATTAACCGGGGGCCGTTGTTGGACTGGTGTCGCCGCCCGGAGTCCGTTTCGTTGACGGTGCCCTGAGGCGGCCGTTACGCCAGAGGCCATGTCGCCACGATTCCGTGCGGTGTGCGCCCTCGCCGCCGCCTCCTCCGTCGTGTTCGCCCTGGCGGGACCGGCCACCGCCGGACCGCCACCCGCGCCCGCCACCGCTGCCGGGGAGCCGCTCCTCATCGGATCCCCGCAGCTGGCGGTGGCCGTCGCCCCCGACTTCCCGCGCGTCGTCTCGTACACCGACCGCGCGAGCGGCGCGCGCCTGCTGGGCAGTACGAGCCCGGTCGCGCACGTCACCCTCAACGGCACGGCGTACGAGGTGCGGCTCACGGCCCCGCCCGTCCTCGGGGCGGGGAACGCCCGCTACACGCTGGCGTTCCCCGCTCTGCCCGGCGTGGAGATGGACACCGTGCTCGCGGTGTCCGGCCGCGTCACCACCTTCAAGGTGACCGCCGTCCGGGACACCGACGCCTTCCGGGTCGGGACCATCGACATACCCGGGCACGACCTGGTGTCGGTCGGCTCGGACGAGCAGGGCGCCGCCACCGCGTTCACGCGGCTCGACGTCGACTCGACGCGTACCGCCGACGTGTTCGCGGCCGTGCCCGAGCGGGCGGAGGCCGCGCCCGCCGGGGCGAGCTACGCGCTGGTCAACACCAGCTCCCTCGCCGCCGCCGTCGAGTCCAACTCCAGCTACGACAAGCCCTCGGGCCCCACCAACGGCGACGACGCCCGCTTCTGGCACCAGGCCCGCGAGGCAGCGGACGGCGGTGTGCGCGTCGGCGTGTGGTCCGGGCAGTGGACCTACCGGGGCGCCGGCGCGGACCGGCCCGAGAGCGGCGCCGACCTGCCGTGGGCCAAGGTCGTCGTCACGCCGGACGCCAACGGCGACGGCCGGACCGACTGGCAGGACGGCGCCATCGCCTTCCGTACCATCGGGATCCGAGCACCCGGCAGCGAGCGGACGCCGGAGCGGGTGGTCACCCACATCCCGTTCAACTTCGCCAGCCAGGCCACACACCCCTTCGCCCGCACCCTCGACGACGTCAAGCGCGTCTCGCTCGCCACGGACGGCCTCGGGCAGCTCGCGGTGCTCAAGGGGTACGGGTCCGAGGGCCACGACTCGGCCCACCCCGACTACGGCGGCAACTACAACAAGCGCGCGGGCGGCCTCGACGACCTCAACAAGCTGCTGCGCCACGGCGAGAAGTGGGGCGCCACCTTCGGCGTCCACGTCAACGCCACCGAGTCGTACCCCGAGGCCCGCCACTTCAGCGAGACCCTCGTCGACACGACCAAGCCCGGCTGGAACTGGCTCAACCAGAGCTACTACATCAACCAGCGACGCGACGTCACCAGCGGCGACCTGGCCCGCCGCTTCCAGCAGCTGCGCGACGAGACCGACCGCAACCTCGGCTTCCTCTACATCGACGTCTACTACACGCACGGCTGGGTCGCCGACGAGACCCTCCGGGCCGTGCAGGCGCAGGGCTGGCACGTCGGCACGGAGTGGTCGGACAAGTTCGAGCGGGCCTCGCTCTGGTCGCACTGGGCCAACGACCTCGACTACGGGGGCGCGACCAACAAGGGCCTCAACTCGCAGATCATCCGGTTCATCCGCAACGGCGAGAAGGACGTCTGGAACCACCACCCCGTCCTCGGCCAGACGGCCCTGGAAGACTTCGAGGGCTGGACCGGCGAGACGGACTTCACCGCCTTCACCGCCAACATCTGGCAGAAGAACCTGCCCGCCAAGTACCTCCAGCGGCAGAAGATCCTCCGCTGGAACGGCGACGACATCACCTTCACCGGCGGCGTACGCGGCACCGTCGAGAACGGCCGCCGCACCTTCCACGAGCACGGCCGCAAGGTCCTTGACGGCGACCGGTACCTTCTGCCCTGGGAGGGCGGCAAGAAGCTGTACCACTACAACAAGGCGGGCGGCACGAGCAGTTGGGCCGTGCCGCCGGGCACGTACACCGTCTACAAGCTCACCGACAACGGCCGCGTGAAGACGGGGACGGTCCGCGCGGAGAGCGGCCGGATCACGCTCACGGCCGCGCCCGGCCAGGCGTACGTCCTCTACCCGGACCGCGCCCCCGCCCTGCCGCTCCCCGATCCGCGCTGGGGCGAGGGCACGCCGGTCGCGGACCCCGGCTTCAACGACGCGCGGCTCGGGGCATGGACCAAGGCCGGGGCGGTCGCCCGCCACACCGACGAGCAGGGCCGCACCAGCGCCGCGCTGACCGGGGCGGCGGCTGCCGGGCTGGCCCAGCGGATCGAGGGCCTCGCGCCCGGCACGCGGTACAGCGCCTCCGCCTGGATCGAGGTCCAGCCGGGCGCCTCGCGCCGTACGACCCTGTCCATCGGCGGCGCGTCCGTCACCGTCGAGCGCTCGGCCGTGACGAACCGCATCGCCGCCTCCGACTGGCACGGGACGCGCATGCAGCGCGCCAAGGTCCACTTCACCGCGCCCGCCGACGGCCGCGCCACGCTCGCGATCCGCGCCGAGGGCGGGAGCGCGGCGACCGTGCGCGTCGACGACGTACGGATCGTCGCCAACGACCCGGCGGGCAGGGCGGACGCGGTCGTGTACGAGGACTTCGAGGCCGTCGACCAGGGGTGGGGGCCGTTCCTGAAGGGCGACGCGGGCGGGGCGAACGACCCCCGTACGCACGTGAGTCAACTCCACGCGCCGTACACCCAGGCGGGCTGGAACGGGAAGCCCGTCGACGACGTCCTGGAGGGCCGTGAGTCCCTCAAGGCCCACGACGAGAACACCGGCCTCGTCTACCGCACCGCGCCCTGGACCGCGCCGATGAAGGACGGGCACAGCTACCGGGTGGAGTACGACTACCAGTCCAGTCACGCGGGCGCGTACGAGTGGGTGACCGGGTACGACCGGGCCGACGGCACCTCGGTGGAGACCCGCCGCACGCCGATCCCGCACCAGCACACCACCGGCCGCTTCACCGAGACCGTCACAGCCGGCTGCGGCGACACGTTCACCGGTCTGCGCAAACGCGCCGACGCCCCGGACGGCGCCGACTTCGTCCTCGACCGGTTCACCGTCACCGACCTGGGCCCGTCCGCCCGGCCCGCCACCTGCGGCACGCTCGCCCTCACGACGAACGAGACCCTCGAACCGGGACGGGCGAACGACATCACGGCGACCTTCACCCACGACGAGACGGCCGCCGTGACCCCGGCCCTCACCCTCACCCTGCCGGACGGCTGGACCGCCGAGCCGTCCGGCCCGATCACCCTGGACGCGGTCGCACCCGGCGCCAAGGCCACCGCCACCTGGCGCGTGACCCCACCGGCGGACGCGCCGTACCGGGCGTACGAGCTCCGCTCCTCGGCGTCGTACGCGGCCGGCGGCACGGAACGCACCCTCACCGCCGCCACGACCGTCCGCACCCTGCCGCCCCCGCCGGCCACCGACGCCTGGGCGAGCGACCTGGACTGGGCATCCGCCCGCAGCGGCTGGGGCCCCGTCGAACGCGACATGTCCAACGGCGGTACGGCGCCGGGCGACGGCACCCCGCTGCGGATCGGGGGAGTGGCGTACACCAAGGGCCTGGGCACCCACGCCCCCGCGACCGTGCGCTACTACCTGGGCGGCAAGTGCACCGCGTTCACCGCCGAGGTGGGGGTGGACGACGCCCAGGCGACGCGGGGCAGCGTGCAGTTCACCGTCCTGGCCGACGGCGCGCAGAAGGCGGCGTCACCCGTGCTGAGGGCGAGCGACGCCGCCTGGCCGCTGACGGCCGACGTCACGGGCGCGTCCTACGTGGACCTGGTCGTCGGCGACGGCGGTGACGGCAACGGCAACGACCACGCGGACTGGGGGAACGCCCGGTTCGGGTGCGGTGGCTGACGTCCAGGGCAGCAATGTCACGGGAAGCCGAGCGTGTTCGTCTTGCGCGTACGCGTGTCCGATAATGGGGCGGACTCTGGGGGGCGCGTGGAATCGTCGGTGGTGTCGGCTGCTGCCTTGCCGTGTGGGGACAGGTTCGACTGGTTCTGCGAGACGGTGTCCAGTGATCTGATGCCCGTCGCTCTCAGCACCCGGCACCCGGCCGACTTCCGGGCGCGGATCACGGATCTCGATCTCGGTGCGGTGCGGTTGTCGACCTTCGGTTTCTCACCGGTGCTGTCCCGCCGGACGCCGGCCCACATCCGGCGGGGCGATCCCGAGCAGTTCCAAGTGGCGCTGGTGACACGAGGTGCGTTCCGGATCGTGCAGCAGCGCCGCGAGTCGGTGGTGACGGGCGGCCTGGTCGTGACGGACACCTCGCGTCCGATGGAGAACGAAGCAATCGGCGCCGCCGACGGGCAGACCGAGGCGGTCGTGTTGCAGATCCCCCGTGCGGTACTGCCGCTGCGTGCGGACAGGGTGGACCGCCTCCTCGCGCAGGGAATCGGGATCGGTGAGGGACCGGCCGCCGTCCTCGGCGGCTTCCTGAAGACGCTCGTCGACCACGGCGCGCGCTGTCGTCCCGAGGAGCTGCGCGGTATGGGGTCCGTCGCCCTCGACCTCGCCACCACGTGCCTGGCACGGCAGCTCGGCGATCCCGGTGAGGCGCCGGCCGAGGCCCGTGCGCAGGAGTCGCTGCAGCGGATCCTCCGCTTCATCGACAACAACCTCGGCGACCCGGAGCTCACGCCCCAGACGATCGCGGATCGGCACGGTATCTCCCTCCGCGGTCTGTACGCCCTCTTCCGCGGCCAGCCCGTGAGCGTGGCGGCGTACATCCGCAGGGGCAGGCTGGAGCGAGCTCGCGCGGACCTCGCGTGTCCGGGCCTCCGCGGCCGGCCCGTACAGGTGATCGCGGCTCGCTGGGGCTTCGCCAGTGCCACCGCGTTCAGCCGGGCGTTCCGTGAAGCGTACGGAGTCACCCCCACCGAGCACCGCGCGAGCGCCCTGGAGAGGTCGGCCTAGGCCGACTGCCGCTTGTACGGACACGCGCTGCACGCAGTGCACAGAAAGCCTGCACGCCCCGCATACCGCGGCACTCCGCGCGGGCCTAGATTCACCCGTGTGAGCCCGCGCCGCGGGGTCCGCGCCGTGCGGTGACCGCATGCCCGGCTCCGCTCGCCGACCCGGCCTCGGCCCTCGCGCCCACCCTCCAAAACCGCACTCCGGTCCGGCTCCCGCACGGGCCCGACGGGCTCTCGTGCCGCGCCTCTTACGGACCTTTTGTGACACTCGCGAAGGAAGAACTCATGAAGAAGACGCTGGGCGTACTCGCCGCGAGCGTGACCCTGCTCGGTGCCGGCCTGGTCAATGCCGGGCCTGCCGCGGCGGCCCCTCCGTACTGGCAGCCGGTGGACACCAACTCCAACTGGAGCTGCTCGACGTACAAGTCGCACCGGCTGTCCTACAACATCAAGTTCAAGACCTGCATCGTGCGCAACGCCAACAACGACGCCCAGGCCGTGCTCGTCGTACAGAACAGCGGTACCAAGGCCGCCGATATCCGCGGTGTGCTGGAGTCGGAGAACACCGGGGGCATCTACGAAGGCTCCTGGCGGGCCGTGTGCACGCATTCGACGCTCAACCCGGGCTTCACCCGCGGCTGCTTCGGCACGACCTTCTCGGGGACCCGCGACATCGCGGCGACCTCCCACCTCTACATGAACGGTGACGAGGAGGCCAACCTCAGCGTCGACTCGTGGCACGGCTGATCCGCTGCCTTATTTGTCGCTTCAACCATTCGTAAGGCCTTGGAGGTCTTGATGCGGAAACTCTCATCCTCTGCCGTCGACGGACGTCTCCCCCTGCGCGCCGTGCGCCGCGCGGGAGCGGTCATCGCAGCTCTCGCGGCCATCCTGCTGATGGGTTCCCAGCCTGCCTACGCCTCGGACTACTGGCAGGAGATAAAGCCCAACGCCAACTGGCACTGCGGTACCACCACCGCTCTGTACAAGGCTCCGGCAGGCGTCGTCGGCCAGACCTGCATCATCGCCAACTCCAGCGGTTACGCGCAGGCCGTCTCGGTCATCTCCAACAACTCGGGACAGGCGATCGACTTCGGTTCGTTCATCCAGTCCAACCAGATCTATTACGAGAACGCCCACCACTGCAAGCTCAGCACTCTCAACCCCGGTTTCCAGCGGGGTTGTCTGGGCCCGAGCGTGTACGTGGGCTGCAAGCCCTTCACCATCACCGCTCACAGCACATGGAGTGTCGACGGACGGGGCTCTTCGGTGACGAGCCGCTCGTACACCCACAGCTGCTGAGCGCCCTCGGCTCCGTCTCGCGGCCTCGAAACCGCCCCGCCACCCAGGAGAACGCATGAAGAACCCGTCCGTACGCCGCTCACTCGGGCTCGCCACCGCGATGCTCGGCTTTCTCGCCCTTGCCACCCCGCAGGCCTCGGCCGCGGAGGTGAACTGGAAGGCCGTCGACAGCGACCCGACCTGGGACTGTACGACCTACCAGCAGCACAAGGGCTCCCGCAACGTCTTCTTCAAGGTGTGCGGTGTGCACAACAGCAGCGGCGGCCACCAGACCATCCTCGTGGTGCAGAACAAGGCGAGCGTCGCCATCGCGATCGAGGGAGAGGTCATCACCAACTACGGCGGCGACGTCGACTGCGCCCCGTCCACCCTCCAGCCCGGCTACACCCGTGGGTGCTACGGCCCGACGAAGATCGCTTCCGGCCTGCTGACCATGAACGCGCGGCTGAACTTCAACGGTATCGACGCCTACATCTAAGCGAGGCCGCTGCGGCGGCTGACGTCTCGGAACCTGCGGGTGAACGGTTGAGCGTTCGATCGATTTTGAACGATCGTGTGCGATTCATTGACCACTTGCTCACGGTGTGGGAAAAACCGTTCACCCGAATGGTTCTCGGTTCAACGACGTACCGCCTTCCGGAGGTTCCCCCCGTGCCCTCCCGCCGTGCCCTCCTGCTCGCCGCCGCCACCGTCCCCCTCACCCTCTCGGCGACGCTGGCCCACCCCGCCTCCGCCGCCGACGCCTACGACACCCTCCGCCTCACCTGGCGCGACCTCATCCTCGGCACCGGCTTCAGCCCTACCGCCGAGCCGTACGCGTCGAAGCTCGCCGACCTCGGCACCACCGCCCGGGGCCTGCGCTCCACCATGGCCCCGGCGGACGGGTCCCTGTGGCCCGACCTGCCGTACGCCGACCCCGAGCCGGACACCGACGCCGAGTCGTACACGTACTCCGGCAACCTGGGCACCAGCTTCAACCGGCTGCGCACCATGGCCGAGGCGTACGCCCAGCCGGGCACCGGGCTCACCGGTGACGGCGGCCTGCGCGGCGAGATCCTCGCCGGGCTCGACCACCTCCACGACCAGGCGTACAACGCCTCCCAGGCCCGCTACGGCAACTGGTACAACTGGCAGATCGGCATCCCGCAGGCCCTGCTCGACATCGACGTCCTGCTGTACGACCACCTCGGCGCCGCACGGATCGCCGCACACTGCGCCGCCGTCGACCACTTCGTCCCCGACAGTGCGGTCGCCGCCTACTCCGGCACCTCCACCGGCGCCAACCGCGTCGACCTGTGCCGCGTCCTCGCCCTGCGCGGCGTCCTCGGCAAGACCCCGGCGAAGCTGGCCCTCGCGCGCGACGCGCTCTCGCCCGTCTTCCCGTACGTCACCTCCGGCGACGGGCTGTACGCCGACGGCAGCTTCATCCAGCACCTGTACGTGCCGTACGCCGGGTCGTACGGCGCCGTGATGCTCGGCGGGCTGTCCCACCTCTTCGCGCTGCTGAAGGGGTCGGCCTGGGAGGTCACCGACCCCGGACGGCAGATCGTCCTCGACTCCGTCGAGAAGGCGTACGCACCCTTCCTCTTCAACGGCCTCGCCATGGACGGCGTCTCCGGGCGGGCCGTCAGCCGGGGCGTCCAGAAGGCCGACACCCGCCGGATCCGCCAGGACGACCACCTGCGCGGGCACGGGATCATCGCCTGTGTCGCGCTGCTCGCGCGCACCGCCTCCGCCGCCGAGAAAGCGCGCTGGGACTCCATGGTCAAGGGCTGGATCGCCCGCGACTACTACAGCCCCCTCCTGTCCAGCCCGGCCCTGGGCGTCGCCGCCCTCTCCCGGCTGGCGGCCGTCGACGACGGCCCGGCCGCCCCGAGCCCCGAACCGGCCGGGCACCGCCTCTTCCCCGGCATGGACCGGGCCGTCCACCGCCGCCCCGGGTGGGCCGCCGCCCTCTCCATGGCCTCGCAGCGCATCACGTACTACGAGAACGGCAACGGCGAGAACCTCCGCGCCTGGCACAGCGGCTCCGGAATGCTCTACTGGTGGGGCGACACCTACGCCAACGGCCAGTACAGCGACGACTTCTGGCCCACCGTCGACCCCTACCGGCTGCCCGGCACCACCGCCTCGCGCAAGGCCCTGGCGGACGGGGAGGGCGGCACCTGGGGCGCGGCGCGGCCCGACGTGCGCTGGGTCGGCGGCGCCACGGACGGCACGTACGCCGCCGTCGGCCAGTACCTCAAGGGCCTGTCCTCGACGCTGCTCGCCAAGAAGTCCTGGTTCTTCCTCGACGACGCCGTCGTCTGCCTCGGCGCCGGTATCCACGGCCGCGACTCCGCCCGCGTCGAGACCACCGTCGACAACCGCAACCTGGGCGCCGCCGGAGTCCACGGCTTCACCGTCGACGGCTCGGCCCAGTCCACCAGCCCCGGCTGGAGCGCCGCCCTCACCGGCGCCCGCTGGGCGCACCTCGCCGGGCACGGCGGGTATGTCTTCCCCGGGGGCGCGCCCAGCGGCCTCAAGGCGCTGCGCGAGGCGCGCACCGGCGCCTGGTCCACCATCAACAAGGGGGCGAGCACCGACCCTGTGACCCGCCGCTATCTGACGCTCTGGTTCGACCACGGGACCGATCCGACGTGGGCGACGTACGCGTACGCCCTCATGCCGGGCGCCACGGCCGCACAGACCGCGGCCCGCGCCGCCGACACGGCGTGGCTGAGCGTGCTCGCCAACACCGACGAGCAGCAGGGCGTCCGCGTCCCCGCGCTCGGCCTCACCGGCGTGAACTTCTGGTTCGCCGGGACGGCCGGGCCGGTGACGGTCTCCGCGCCCGCGAGCGTACTGATCCGCGAGAGCGGCGGCACGGCCACCGTCTGCGTCTCCGGGCCCCTGCGCGACGGCGCCGTGATCGACCTGACCTGGAACCGGGCCGTCGCGTCCGTCTCGTCCAAGGACCCCTCCGTCCAGGTCCTGTCGACCGGCTCCGCGCTGGCGCTGCGGATCACGCCCGGCACACTGGGCGCCGTCCACAAGGCGGTGGTGCGACTGGCGTGAACCGCGCTCGACCGGTCCACACCACTTCCCCCGGGAGGCTCCCGTGCCGCCGAACGTGCCGCCGAACATGCCCCACTGGACCCGCCGCACCTTCCTCGCCGCCACCGCTCTGGGATTGACCGTGACAGCAGCCCCCGGCGCTCATGCCGCCGCCGACGCCGACTTCGAGACCCTCCGCCTGCGCTGGCTCGGCCTCCAGCTCGGCACCGGCTACGACCCGGCCGCCGAGCCGTACGCCTCCCGCCTCGCCGAGACCGGCGACCTCGCCGCCCGCTTCCGCGCCTCCATGGCTCCCACCGCCACCACCCTGTGGCCCGGCTACCCCTTCAACCCGCCCTCCGGCATCACCCAGAGCTACCACCGCCTGTGGGCCATGACCCAGGCGTACGCCCAGCCGGGCACCGGCCACACCGGCGACCCCGGCCTCCTCGCCGACGTCCTGAGCGGCATCGACCACCTCTCCGAGCGCGTCTACAACCCCTCCACCACCCGCTACGGCAACTGGTGGGAGTGGCAGATCGGCAGCCCCCGCCTCCTGATGGACATCACCGCCACCCTGTACGAGGAGCTGGGCCCGGCCCGGGTCGAGGCCGCCTGCGCCGCCGTCGACCACTTCATCCCGGACGCGATGCTCACCGACTACACCGGCACCTCCACCGGCGCCAACCGCGTCGACCTGTGCCGCTCCGTCGCCCTGCGCGGCGTCCTCGGCCGCCGCCCCGACAAGATCGCCCTCGCGCGCGACGCGCTCTCACCCGTCTTCCCGTACGTCACCTCCGGCGACGGGCTCTACGCCGACGGCAGCTTCGTGCAGCACACGTGGGTGGCGTACTCGGGCACGTACGGACAGGTCATGCTCGACGGCCTCGGCCGCCTCTTCGCCCTGCTCGCCGGCTCCCCGTGGGAGGTCACCGACCCCGCCCGCCAGATCGTCCTGGACTCGGTCGAGAAGGCGTACGCGCCCCTCCTCTACAACGGCCTGATGATGGACAGCGTCAACGGCCGGGCCATCAGCCGCGGTCTGCTCCGCAACGACGTCCGCGGCATCATGCGCGGCGACCACTACCACGGGCAGGGCGTCATGGCCGCCATCGCGCTGCTCGCGGACGCCGCGAGCCCCGCCGAGCGCGCCCGGTGGCACGCGCGCGTGAAGGGCTGGATCGAACGCGACACCGTCTCCCCGGTCCTCACGGCCGGTCAGTTCGGCGTCGCCGACCTCGCCCGGCTGCACGTGGTCGCCGCCTCACCCGTCCCCGCCGCGCCCGAACCGGTCGGCCACACCCTCTTCGCGTCCATGGCGAGGGCCGTGCACCGCCGCCCCGGCTGGGCCGCCTGCGTCGCCATGGCCTCCGACCGCATCGCGTACTACGAGTGCGGCAACGGCGAGAACCCCCGCGGCTGGCACACCGGCGCCGGAATGCTCTCCTGGTGGACCGACACGACCGGTGACCAGTACACCGACTGGTTCTGGCCCACCGTCGACTGGTACCGGCTGCCCGGCACCACCGTGTCGACCAAGCGGCTCCCCGACCGCGCGGGCGGCGAATGGGGCGCGCCCAAGCCCGACGTGCGGTGGGTCGGGGGAGTGACGGACGGCGCGTACGCGGCCGTCGGCCAGCACCTGCGCGGCCTCGGCTCGACCCTGGAGGCCCGCAAGTCCTGGTTCTGCGCCGCCGACGCCGTCGTCTGCCTCGGCGCGGGCATCACCGCCGCCGACGGCGTCCCCGTCGAGACCATCGTCGACAACCGCTGCCTCGGCGAAGCCGGTGAACAGCGCCTCACCACCGGCACCCACTGGGCGCACCTCGAAGGCCACGGCGGCTGGGTCCTCCCGGACGGTACGGCGGCGCTGCGCACCCTGCGCGAGGACCGCACCGGCGCCTGGCGCGACATCAACACCACCTCCACCACCGAGCGCCGCACCCGCCGCTACCAGACCCTGTGGCTCGACCACGGCACCGACCCCGCCGACGCCTCGTACGCGTACCTGTTGATGCCCGGCGCCTCCCTGCGTGCCGTCGCCGCCCGCGCCCACGACCCCCACTGGCTGGACGTCCTCGCCAACACCGCCGCCCAGCAGGCCGTCGCCGTACGCTCCCTGGGGCTGACCGCCGCGAACTTCTGGCAGCCCGGTACGGTGGGGCCGCTCACCGCGACCGCCCCGGCGAGCGTGCTCGTCCGCCGGCGGGGCCGTACCGCCACCCTCCACATCGGCGAGCCGCCGCGCACCGGCGAGCCGCTGGAGATCACCTGGCACCATCCGGCCCACCGCGTCCTCGGCCGTGATCCGGCCGTCGAGGTCCTGGCGACCGGACGTACGCTGAGGCTGCGCGTCACACCGGGCACGGCCGGCGCGGGCCACCGCTGCCAGGTGGCTGTTGGCTGAAGCGCAGCCGAACCTTGTCGGACCCCCACAAGGACCAATGGTCCGGGGCTGGCACTTCCACCGCTCGGCCGAATGGTTCTGTTCAAGGCTCACAGGAGATCAGTCCGGAGACTGTACGGAGTCGACGGCGGGATTTTCTTGGTCGGCTTCGTAGGGTCGGTACATGACCGTTGTGGACGAAACCCAGGGCGAGCCGACCGACGCCCGGGGGCGTGTGGCCGAGCTGCACGCCCTGCGCGAGGAGGCCCTCCGTGGCCCGAGTGACCGTGCGACGGAAGCGCAGCACGCCAAGGGCAAGCTGACCGCGCGTGAGCGCATCGAGCTGCTCCTGGACCCGGACTCGTTCCACGAGGTCGAGCAGCTGCGGCGGCACCGCGCCACCGGCTTCGGCCTGGAGAGCAAGAAGCCCTACACCGACGGTGTGATCACCGGCTGGGGCACGGTCGAGGGCCGCACGGTCTTCGTCTACGCGCACGACTTCCGGATCTTCGGCGGCGCCCTGGGCGAGGCCCACGCCACCAAGATCCACAAGATCATGGACATGGCCATCGCGGCCGGCGCGCCGCTGGTCTCCCTGAACGACGGCGCGGGCGCCCGCATCCAGGAGGGCGTCTCCGCGCTCGCCGGCTACGGCGGCATCTTCCAGCGCAACACCCGCGCCTCCGGTGTCATCCCGCAGATCAGCGTGATGCTCGGCCCGTGCGCGGGCGGCGCGGCCTACAGCCCCGCCCTGACGGACTTCGTCTTCATGGTCCGCGACACCTCGCAGATGTTCATCACCGGCCCCGACGTGGTCAAGGCGGTGACGGGCGAGGAGATCACCCAGAACGGCCTGGGCGGCGCGGACGTCCACGCCGAGACGAGCGGCGTCGCGCACTTCGCGTACGACGACGAGGAGACCTGCATCGCCGAGGTGCGGTACCTGCTGTCGATGCTGCCCTCCAACAACCGCGAGAACCCGCCGGCGCACCCGAGCGACGACCCGGCGGACCGCCGCTCGGACGTCCTGCTCGACCTGGTCCCGGCCGACGGCAACCGGCCGTACGACATGGCCAAGGTCATCGAGGAGCTCGTCGACGACGGCGACTACCTGGAGATCCACGAGCGCTGGGCCCGCAACATCATCTGCGCCCTCGCCCGCCTCGACGGCCAGGTCGTCGGCATCGTCGCCAACCAGCCGCAGACGCTGGCGGGCGTGCTCGACATCGAGGCGTCCGAAAAGGCCGCGCGCTTCGTCCAGATGTGCGACGCCTTCAACATCCCGATCATCACGCTGCTGGACGTGCCCGGCTTCCTGCCCGGCGTCGACCAGGAGCACGGCGGCATCATCCGCCACGGCGCCAAGCTGCTGTACGCGTACTGCAACGCCACCGTGCCGCGCATCTCGCTGATCCTGCGCAAGGCCTACGGCGGCGCGTACATCGTCATGGACTCCCAGTCCATCGGCGCCGACCTCACCTATGCCTGGCCGACGAACGAGATCGCGGTCATGGGCGCCGAGGGCGCGGCCAACGTCATCTTCCGCCGCCAGATCGCCGACGCCGAGGACCCCGAGGCCATGCGCGCGCGCATGGTCAAGGAGTACAAGGCCGAGCTGATGCACCCGTACTACGCCGCCGAGCGCGGTCTCGTGGACGACGTCATCGACCCCGCCGAGACCCGCTCCGTGCTCATCGCCTCGCTGGCGATGCTCCGCACGAAGCACGCCGACCTGCCTTCCCGCAAGCACGGCAACCCGCCCCAGTAAGCCCCTCAGAGGAGACCTTTCGTGACCACCGCTTCCCTCCTCCGTGTCGAGAAGGGCCACGCCGACCCCGAGGAACTGGCCGCCATCACCGCCATCCTCATGGCCCGCGCGGGCGCCCGGCCCGCCGACACGGCCACCGCGCCCCGCCGCTCCACGGCCGGCTGGCGCCGCCTGGAACGCCAGTCCGGCTTCCGCGCCCCGCACAGCTGGCAGGGCTGACGCACGACGTACGACAGGGCCCCGCACTCCTCTTCGGAGTGCGGGGCCCTGTCGTAGGCCCAGGAGCACGAAAGGGCCCGCACACCTGAAGGTGTGCGGGCCCTTCCGACGGAAGACCTACCGGAGGCGTGCCATCAGCGCATGCTCGACGAGCGTGATGAGGGCGCTCTTGGCGTCGGCGCGGTGGCGGGCGTCGGTGGTGATGATGGGGGTGTCGGGGCCGATCTGGAGGGCTTCGCGGACCTCGTCGGGGGTGTACGGCTGGTGGCCGTCGAAGCCGTTGAGGGCGATGACGAACGGCAGGCCGCTGTTCTCGAAGTAGTCCACGGCCGGGAAGCAGTCGGCGAGGCGGCGGGTGTCGACGAGGACGACGGCGCCGATGGCGCCGCGTACGAGGTCGTCCCACATGAACCAGAAGCGGTCCTGACCGGGGGTACCGAAGAGGTACAGGATCAGGTCCTGGTCCAGGGTGATGCGGCCGAAGTCCATGGCCACGGTCGTGGTGGTCTTGTCGCCGGTGTGGGTGAGGTCGTCGATTCCGGCAGACGCGGACGTCATGACGGCCTCGGTACGCAGCGGGTTGATCTCCGAGACGGCACCGACGAACGTGGTCTTGCCCACGCCGAAGCCGCCCGCCACCACGATCTTCGCGCTGGTGGTTGAGCGGGCTGCACCGCCGCTAGAGCTTGCGAAGTCCACTGAGCACCCTTTCGAGCAGTGTCACGTCTGGCTGGCCGCCGGCGGACTCGTCGCCGCCGGGCTGGTGGATGGCGACAAGTCCGGCCTCCGCCAGGTCGGCGACGAGGATCCGGGCAACGCCGAGGGGGATGGAGAGAAGCGCCGAGATCTCAGCCACCGACTTGATCTCGATGCACAGCCGGCAGATCCGCTGGTGCTCGGGCAACTGCCCTTGCAGCCGCGACGGATCGGCCGTGGTCGACACCAGCGCCTCGATGGCGAGCTGGTAGCGCGGCCGCGTCCGGCCGCCGGTCATGGCGTACGGACGGACCAGCGGATTGTGGGTGGTCCCCGCGGAGCCCGACGACGAGGCCGGACCCGGTTCCGGGGCCCTGCGCCGCTGCTGCACCGGCTGGATGCGCGGTGCCTGCGGCTGTACGTACGACGGGGGTCCCTGGTAGGGCTGCTGGGTGCCGTGTCCGCTCGGTGCCGAAGGGAAGTTGAAGCGGTTCTGGCCTGCCTCACCCTGTGACTGGTGCGCACCGTCGTATGGGTGGTGTCCGCCCGGGGGTGTTGCCACGTTTCTTCCTCCTCCGACTACCGTTCGCCGGTCCATGTCCCTGTGGACCCGCGCCACCGCACCTTATGGCGCGGTGGCGAGAAACGCACGGTCCGTCTGCTAGTTGAGAAGACTTCCCTGGAGTTCCGCGCGCAGATCCGGGGTAAGGACAGTGCCCGCACGGTCGACCAGAAGCGCCATCTCGTAGCCGACGAGACCGATGTCGGCGTCCGGGTGGGCGAGGACGGCCAGCGAGGAGCCGTCCGAGATCGACATGATGAAGAGGAAGCCGCGCTCCATCTCCACCACGGTCTGGTTGACCGCACCGCCTTCGAAGATCCGGGACGCCCCCGCGGTCAGCGAGGTCAGTCCGGAGGCGACGGCGGCGAGCTGGTCGGCACGGTCACGGGGGAAACCCTCGGACATCGCCAGCAGGAGTCCGTCGGCGGAGACCACCACCGTGTGGGACACCCCGGGGGTGTTGTCCACGAAGTTGGTGATCAACCAGTTCAGATTCTGCGCCGCCTGGCTCATCGGGCTCACACTAACGCTCCTGGTTGTAGGTGCTACTTGGGCCGAGGCCCGGTCCGTTCGTGTCCGTTCCCGCGTTGCGTCCCTGCTGGACACCGCGGCGCAGGTTGCTCAACCTGCCTCGCACGTCCTCAGGGGCGCGGGAGACCTGTGGGCCGCCCTGCGGGGTCTGCTCAGCCTTGCCCTCGACCAGATTGGCCTTGGGGACCCGCCGCGGCAGTCCGGAGGGGGTGACCCCGCCGGCCGCGGGCTTGCGGAGCTTCTCGGCCCGCTGCCAGCGCTCGTCGTTCGTCGAACGCCAGCCCTCGGAGCCGTCCTCGCTCTGCGAACCCTGCTGCTGCGGAGTCTGCTGCTGCGAACCCTGCTGCCGCGCCTGCTGCTGCGAGCGCTCCTGCTGCTGCGGAGCCTGCTGCCGCGTGGGCGGCTGCTGGCCGCCGCTGCCGCCACGGCGCGGCAGACCGGCGTCGGTCAGCTCGTGTCCGGTGCTGGGGGCGGGGCCCGAGGAGAAGCCTACGCGCTCAGGGCCGTTCGTGTGACCGCCCTGCGCAGATTCCGATTCCGTACCGAACGCGTCCTCGTAGCCGCCCGCGTGCGCACCCTGATCCGACCAGTCGCCCTGGTGGGTACCGGTGTCGAACGAGCCGTCGTACTGCTGCTGCGGGCCGTCCCGATCCGGGAACACCGATTCCGTATAGCCGGGTTCCGGGTACTCGCCAGTGGCGTATTCGCCGGTCGCGTACTCGCCCGTCGGGTAGTCCTGGCCGCCGTACTGGTCGTAGCCGTTCTGCGGGTACGCCGCCTGCGGCTCGTACGACTGCTGCTGCTCGTACGCCTGCTGCTCGTACTGCTGCTCGGGCTGGGGCTCGTACTGCTCGCGCTGCGCCTCGTAGGGGTCGCGCTGCGGCTCGTACGGCTCCTGGGGCTGCCCGTACGCGCCCTGGGGCTGCTCGTCCGACTCGTCGCGGAACAGCTGCGCGCCCAGCGCCGCACGGCGCTCCTCACGCATCAGCGAGCGGCCCACCGGGTCCAGCGCCGTCTCCTGGCCGGAGCCCTGCTCGTAACGGGAGTCGTCGAAGCCCAGCTCCGCCGCCGTACGCAGCGGGGCGGCCTCGTACACCTGCTGCTCCGGGATGATCTGGGAGACGGTGAAGTCGTCCTCCGCCATCGGGTCGCCACCACCACCGTGGGTGATCGCGTCCGGGAGCATGACCAGCGACGTCGTACCGGCCTGCTCGCCCGAGGGGCGGAGCTGGACGCGGATGCCGTGCCGGTCGGCGAGGCGGCCGACCACGAAGAGGCCCATGCGCTGCGAGATCGCGGCGTCGACGGTCGGCGGGTTCGCCAGCTTGTGGTTGATGTCCGCGAAGTCCTCGGCCGTCAGGCCGATGCCCTTGTCGTGGATCTCGATCATCACGCGGCCGTCCGGGAGACGGGTCGCGGTGACGCGGACCTTGGTCTGCGGAGAGGAGAACGTGGTGGCGTTCTCCAGCAGCTCGGCGAGCAGGTGCACGAGGTCGGTCACGGCCTGGCCGTGGATCTCCGACTCCGGCACGCCGGTGAGCTCGATGCGCTCGTACTGCTCCACCTCCGAGGAGGCGGCACGGAGCACGTCCACCAGCGGCACCGGCTGGTTCCAGCGGCGGCCGGGCTCCTCGCCCGCGAGGATGAGGAGGTTCTCGCCGTTGCGGCGCATACGGGTCGCCAGGTGGTCCAGCTTGAAGAGGTTCTCCAGCTGGTCCGGGTCGGCCTCGTTGTTCTCCAGGTCGGTGATCAGGGTCAGCTGGCCCTCGATCAGCGACTGGTTGCGCTGCGACAGGTTGGTGAAGATCGCGTTGACGTTGCCCCGCAGGAGGGCCTGCTCGGCGGCGAGCCGGACGGCCTCGCGGTGGACCTGGTCGAAGGCGCGGGCGACCTCGCCGATCTCGTCCTGGGAGTTGATCGGGATCGGCTGCACACGGGTGTCGACGCGGCCCGGGTCGGTGCGCGAGAGCTGGTCGACCAGCATCGGCAGGCGCTGCTCGGCGACGTCGAAGGCGGCGGTACGCAGCCGGCGCATCGAGGTGCTCATCTGGCGGGCCATCATCCCGGCGAGGATGAACGCGGCGAGGAGGGCGATCACGACGATGCCACCGGTGACGAACGCGTCCGTCTGGGCGTCGTTGGAGATGTTCTCGGCCTCTTCCACGGCCTTGGTGACGAGGTCGGCCTCGATCTCGCTGTAGCCCTCGAACTTCGCCGTCGCGGCGCCCATCCAGGTCTCGGGCGTGATGTCCTTGTCCCGCAGGTCCTTGATGCCGTCGGCGTCCTGGGCCTTGCCGATCTCGGCGGCCATGCCGGCGAAGACGGAGCCCTGCTTGTCCGTGGGCGGGTTCAGGCCCGCGTCCTTGAGCCGCTTCGCGCCCTCGGTCGCCTTGCCCGTCATGACCTGGACGAGCTTCTCCTGGTCCTCGGCGGTGCCGCCGGAGATGTACTCGCCGAGGGCGATCTGCTCCAGGTAGTTGTACGACTTGAAGGCCACGGACTGCTCGGCGAAGGTGGCGTCGTCCTTGCTGGGCCGGATCAGCAGGTGCATGCCGATGGAGCGCTGGAGCGACTCGGCAGCCTTGGCGAGCTGGATGGCGTAGACCGTACGGCCGTAGGCGGTGACGTTGCCGGTACCGAGGCCCAGCTCGTTGGCGAACTCCATCAGCGAGTGCTGGACCTTGACGTAGCCCTCTTCGGTCTTCGTCGGGTCCATGGCCCTGGTGTACGCGGTCTCCCGCAGCTGCTCCAGGGTGGGCTCCTCCGCGCGGAAGAGCTTCAGACGGCGCTGGAGGCCCGGGTCGTCGGGCATGTTCTGGACGGCGGCGTCGAACTTCGCCTTGGCGGCGTCCGTCTTCGCGTACGCCTCCTTGACCGGGGCGGCCTCGCGGTCCTCGGCGCTCTTCGCGGTCAGCAGGGGCGCGGCGGTGAGGTCGCGCTCGTTGAGGAGGGCCCCGCCGTACTCGGCGGCGGCACGTACGAGGAGGGCCGTCTTCTCGGCGTCCTGGGCTTCGTTCCAGGTGTCGATGGACGACTTCACCTGGAAGCCGCCCATGACGAGGCCGACCAGCACGGGTATGAGGAGGATCGCGTTCAGCCTGGTCGGCACCCGCCAGTTGCGCGGGGACAACTTGCTTGTGCTGCCGGTGCCGGCGGCGAGGCCGTCCGACGGTGTTCCGGGCGCATCGGCAGGCGGCACCGCAGTGCGCGCGGGCGGGGTGAAGTTCCCCCGCGCCTGCTGCTCCGCGGCGCTGTTCTTGCTTCGCCTCACTCGACCAACAACCTCTCGGCGCCGGCACCTACGTTGTGCCGTTTTTCTGTTCAGGGCCGTACTACTCGGGAGTTCGTCGCATTGCAGCACGTAAAGCGGCCGCGTTCCAAACAGCGGGATTCGGCCGCCGTCACTGGTCCAGACCCCCGATAAAACGGGCATAAAGAGCGAGCCCCGCCAAAAGGCGAGGCTCGCGTGAGCGCAGCGGCACCGCGCGAACGCGGGTCGTGTCCGGCGCGCCCCAATTCTCTGTCGAAACGTTATGAATGGGCGGGCCGACCGTGTCCCAGGACACATGTCATCTCGATCTCCATTCACTGGATGTCTACGACAACTACCGTATATGCACGCCTACTTGAGCCGTGCCATGAGTGCGTGTTCCACGAGCGTGATGAGGGCGCTCTTGGCGTCGGCGCGGTGGCGGGCGTCGGTGGTGATGATGGGGGTGTCGGGGCCGATCTGAAGGGCTTCCCGCACCTCCTCCGGCGTGTACGGCTGGTGCCCCTCGAAACCGTTGAGGGCCACGACGAACGGCAGGCCGCTGTTCTCGAAGTAGTCCACGGCCGGGAAGCAGTCGGCGAGGCGGCGGGTGTCGACGAGGACGACGGCGCCGATGGCGCCGCGTACGAGGTCGTCCCACATGAACCAGAAGCGGTCCTGACCGGGGGTACCGAAGAGGTACAGGATCAGGTCCTGGTCCAGGGTGATGCGGCCGAAGTCCATGGCCACGGTCGTGGTGGTCTTGTCGCCGGTGTGGGTGAGGTCGTCGATTCCGGCAGACGCGGACGTCATGACGGCCTCGGTACGCAGCGGGTTGATCTCCGAGACGGCACCGACGAACGTGGTCTTGCCCACGCCGAACCCACCCGCCACCACGATCTTCGCGCTGGTGGTCGAACGGCCGCCGCCTCCGGCGCCGCCGCTAGAGCTTCCGAAGTCCACTGAGCACCCTTTCCAGCAGCGTCACGTCCGGCGTACCGCCGGCCTCTCCATTGCCCGGCTGGTGGATCGCCACCATGCCCGCCTCCGCCAGGTCGGCGACGAGGATCCGCGCCACCCCGAGCGGCATCGACAGCAGCGCCGACACCTCCGCCACCGACTTCACCTCACGGCACAGGTGGCAGATCCGCTGGTGCTCGGGGAGCAGGCTTCCCAGGTGCGCCGGGTCAGCGGTCGTGCTGACCAGCGCCTCGATGGCGAGCTGGTAGCGCGGCCGCGTCCGTCCGCCGGTCATGGCGTACGGACGGACCAGCGGCTGATCGCCTTCGTGTCCGTACGCGGCGTCCAGGGACGCGCCGTACGGATCGTGAGAGGCGGTGGGCGGGGTCATGGATCCTCCGGGTCGTGACAGCAGGTGGTCTGCGTGCCGTCGTGACGGGGCCGGTGGGGGGCCGGATGGGGCGGCCGACAAATGAACAAGTACGAGAGGCGGTACGTACACGAGGGGGGAGGGAGTACGTACCGCCCCGGGGTTGAGCTAACGGAGCAGGCTGCCCTGGAGCTCGGCTCTGAGGTCCGGGGTCAGGACGCTGCCGGCCCGGTCGACCAGCAGCGCCATCTCGTAGCCGACGAGACCGATGTCGCAGTCGGGGTGCGCGAGCACCGCCATGGAGGAGCCGTCCGAGATCGACATGATGAAGAGGAAGCCACGCTCCATCTCCACCACGGTCTGGGCGACCGGGCCGCCTTCGAAGATCCGGGACGCCCCCGCGGTCAGCGAGGTCAGCCCGGACGCCACGGCCGCGAGCTGGTCCGCGCGGTCGCGGGGGAATCCCTCCGACATGGCCAGCAGGAGGCCGTCGGCCGAGACCACCACGGTGTGGGACACCCCGGGGGTGTTGTCCACGAAGCTGGTGATCAACCAGTTCAGGTTCTGCGCCGCCTGGCTCATCGGGCTCAACTAACGCTCCTGCGGGTTGGTGGGGCCGATATTGAAGCTGCCAGTCGTCGAGCCGCCTGCCTGGCGGCCCTGCTGGATGCCCCGGCGGAGGTTGGTCAGCCGGCCGCGCACGTCGTCGGGCGCGCGCGAGACCTGCGGACCGGACTGGTGCGGCTGCTCCTGTGCGGTGCCCGGCACCAGGTTGGCGCGCGGGACCCGCTTGGGCAGACCGGACGTGGTGACGCCGCCGGCCGCGGGCTTGCGGACCCGCTCGGCCTGGCGCACCAGCTCGTCGTTGGGGGACGTGCGCCAGGCGGCCGTGGTGGCCGCGTCCGGCCGGGCGGCCGCGCGCTGCTGCTGGGCCGGCTGCTGCGGTACGACCGGGACGGGGACCGTCTGGTCGAGCGCGGCGAACCGGTCTTGCTGCTGCTGCTGCGGCTGCTGGTGCTGGGACTGCTGCTGGGCCTGGTGACCGCCCGGCTGGGCCTGGCGGCCGTCCTGCTGCCCGGCACCGTGGAACCAGTTGGTCTCCAGCGTGTCGTACAGCGGCGTGCGGCCGTCCCCGGACTGCGGGGAGGGCGGCAGCGCGTACTGGCCGGTGGCCTCGGGCTCCTCGTGACCGCGCGGCGCGTCCAGCGGGGTGGTGCGCTGCTGCTGCGGGGGCACGGAGCCCTGGTCGCTGCCCCAGCTGGTGGTCTGCGGGCGCGCGGAGCGCTGCGGCTGCTGCTGCTGGGGCTGCCGTGCCTGCTGGGACTGCTGCTGCTGCGGGGAGCCGCCGGGCAGCTCGGCGCGCGGACCGCCGGCGGACCCGGGCAGCGGCTGCTGGCGGCGCCGGCCGGAGGGCTGGCCCTGCTGCTGCCCGGCCTGCTGGCCCTGCTGCTGGTGCTGGTTGCCGGAGCCCTGCTGGGGGCCGCCTGCCTGCGGGGACTTCGCCTGGCTGTTCTGCCAGACGTCCGAGCGGGTCGGGATGCCCGAGGGCGCGGCGTTGCCGGCACCGTTGAAGGAGCCCGCGAGCCCGGCGTCCTGACGCTGCGGGTCCTGCTGCTGGGCCGACTGCTGCGGCTGCTGCGACTGCGGCTGGGACTGCTGCTGCGGCTGGCCGGGGCGGCCGTGCTTGCCCTGCTGCCCCTGTCGCGCCGGCTGCTGACCCCCGGGCTGACCGGGCTGACCCGGCAGCGCCGTCCGTCCCGCGGAGCCCGCGCCCACCTGACCGCGCGCGGCACCGGCGCCGGCGCCGAGACCCGTGGCGGGACCGCCCTGGCCACCGCCCAGTCCGGGACGGCCGCCACCGGCCGCACCCGGGCCGCCGGGCAGGCCCGCCCGGCCGCCGGCCGGACCCTGCGGCATCGCGCCCTGGCCGCCGGGGCCACCGGGACCGCCCTGGCCCGGCTTGCCCGGCAGCTTGCCGCCCTGGGCGACGTCGACGGGGAGCATGACCAGTGCCGTCGTACCGCCCGAGTCGGACGGCCGCAGCTGGATGCGGATGCCGTGGCGCAGGGACAGGCGGCCGACCACGAACAGACCCATGCGCCGGGAGACCGACACGTCCACGGTGGGCGGCGACGCCAGTCGCTCGTTGATCGCGGCGAGGTCCTCGGGGGAGAGGCCGATGCCGGTGTCGTGGATCTCGACGAGCACGCGCCCGTCGGGCAGGGCGTGACCGGTGACGCGCACCTTGGTCTGCGGCGAGGAGAACGACGTGGCGTTCTCCAGCAGCTCGGCGAGGAGGTGCACGAGGTCGTTGACGACGCGGCCCGCGACCTCGGTCGCCGGGACGGAGGAGAGCTCGATGCGCTCGTACTGCTCCACCTCGGACGCGGCGGCGCGGAGGACGTCGACGAGCGGGACGGGCCGCGTCCACCGGCGGCCCGGCTCCTCACCGGCGAGAACGAGCAGGTTCTCACCGTTACGGCGCATACGCGTGGCGAGGTGGTCGAGCTTGAACAGCGAGGACAGCTGGTCCGGGTCGGCCTCGCGCGACTCCAGCTCGGAGATGAGCGACAGCTGACGCTGGATCAGACCCTGGGAGCGGCGCGAGAGGTTGGTGAACATCGCGTTGACGTTGCCCCGCAGCAGGGCCTGCTCGGCGGCGAGGCGGACCGCCTCGCGGTGGACGTCGTCGAAGGCCGCGGCCACCTGGCCGATCTCGTCCCGGGAGTGCACACCGACCGACTCCACGGACGTGTCCACGTCCTGCGGGTCGGACTCGGACAGCTGCTTGACCAGCTCGGGCAGGCGCTCCTGGGCGACCTTGGTCGCGGTGTCCTGGAGGCGGCGCAGCGAGCGGATCATGGAGCGGGCCACCACGAAGGCGCCGATCAGCGAGACGCCGAGGACGAGCAGGATGAGCGCACCGTTGATGATGGCGTCGCGCTGCTCCTCCTGGCGCAGCTCACGGGCCTTGGTGTCCATCTCGCCCAGCAGCTGGAACTCGATGCGCTTCATGGCCTGGATCTTCGAGTCGTACTCGTCGGTCCAGTCCAGGTAACCGCGCGGCGGCTGGGTCTCCATGCCGCTGGCGTCGTTCAGCACGCGGTCCGCGTACTTGTCGGCCTCGACGATGTTGGGGTTGCCGGTGTTGAGCGGGGCCAGCAGGTCCGTGGCGTCGCCGCCGGAGGACGAGTAGATCGCCTGGAACGACTGGAGGGCCGCGCGCTCGTTGCTGCGGGCGGCCTGACCGTAGAGGCGGTCGTTCGGGTTGAGGTTGCCCTTCTCCCGGTCGCTCTTGGGCAGCGCGGCGGCGATGATCGCGCGCTGGATGGACGCGTACTCCTTGGCGGACGAGAACGCCGCCAGCGCACGCGTGCGCTTGATCATGTCGGGGTTGCTGGTCGCCTGGGCCATGTCCTGGGAGAGGCTCAGCAGCGACTCGATCAGCCGGCTGTAGCGCTCGACCGTCTGCGAGTGCTGCACGCCGTCCTTGTAGGCGTCCTTGCGGATGTCCCCGAGGGTGATCACCTGGGTGGCGATCTGGTTCACGTTGGACCGGATCGACTGCAGGGCCTCGTCGTCCTGGGTGTCACCGATCTCCTCGGTGGCGTCCAGGAAGGCCTTCTGCGCGAGGTCGGCCGTCTTCCGCTTCTCGGTGATCTTGTAGTCCGAGCTGACCGGACCGTCCGCGTCGGTGCGGTTGGCGAGCGGGCCCGCCGTCAGGTCGCGCTCCTCCTGGAGCGCCTGGGCGAGGTCGGTCGCCTCTTTGGTGAGCTTGGTGAGCAGCTGCATGTGATCCAGCTGCTCCATGTCGTTCATGGACTCGTTGATACGGAGTCCACCCAGCGTGGTCGCGGCGACCACGGGCAGGGCGAGCAGGGAGACGAGACGGGTGCTGATGCGCCAGTTGCGCAGGGCTATTCGGGAGCCGGCGTCGCTCGGCCCGGCGCTCTTGCCCCGGGTGCCCTTGGCGCCCTTGATGCCCTTGGCACCCTTGGCCTTCGGGGTCGCCGGGGACTCGGAGCCGCCCGGTGCGGCACTTCCGCGCCCGGTACGGCCGGCGCCGTCACCGGCGGCCGCCTGTCCGGGGTTCTGGGTGCGCTGGGGTGAGGAGCCGCGGTCGGTCCCGCCGCGCGGCTCCTGCTCCGCCGCAGCTTCCCCTCGGCCCTTGCGGGCCGGGGGAGACCCCATGCCATCCCTCTTGAAACGTCCCTGCACTAGCGTCGCAACCTCTGGACCAGGCGTCCCTCCGCGTGAACGGACAGGACGGTGTCGGCGTCGTGGAGCGCGAGTCGCGCTCCATGGTGGTCGTGAGTGACCGGCGCAGATCCCCTTCCCGCCGCCGCTTCGGCGCTGCGTTGCGCCGCTGCGCGCCGGTCTGATTCCCGCGGCGGTGCGTGGAATTCCAGCACAGTGCCGGAACTCCAACAAGGGCGACGGTACCCACCCCCGACCCGGTCGCGCAGTGTGCGTGGGCCCTCACCGTACGTGGAGGCTGTTAGGGGAGGAAACGGACTTCGGTGGACGAGTCGCTTACGGGCAGGGGGTGTCCTAGTCGCCATGATCAGGAGCGGAATGAGCGCTTCACGTGCGCAATGTCCGTTTTCACTGGTCCAACCGGCGGCCTGAAAGGTCCGGATTGTCCCTGGTGTCGTGAGCAAACTCACATATAGATCGGTGCCTCTTACCGCTATGGGCGGGGAATCGAATGTTTAGCCTGACGCTTTACATAGTCAGCCGCTCTGTCCATCCCCGACCCGAGGTCCGACACCACCGATGAAGACGACGATGACCTTCCGCTCCATCGCCAACCCCCGCCGCACCACCCTGGCGCACTTGGACGACGCCGGTGAACTCACTCAGGGCGCGAAGCCGGAGCACACGACGGACCTCCCCGCCAGCACCGCCAACCCGCGGCGCACGACCTTGATGGACGCCCCGGTCCCCGCCGCGCGGTAATCCCGGCAGGTCGGCCGCGCCTCCCGCGTTAGCCTGGAGCGTCAGACTCCAGTCACCAGCGGAAGTAAGGGGCACGGCATCCCGTGCGCATCGCCAGGTTCTCCATCGACGGCAATGTCGCCTTCGGCGCGGTCGAGGGCGACCCCGCCCCCGGCACCGGGGGCGGTCTCGTCCTCGACATCATCAAGGGTATTCCGTACGGGGACTTCGAACTCAGCGGGACCAAGGTCCCGCTGAGCAAGGTCCGCCTCCTGCCGCCCGTCCTCCCGAACAAGGTCGTGGCCATCGGCCGCAACTACGCGGAGCACGCCGCGGAGCTCGGCAACGAGGTCCCAGACGTACCCGTCGCCTTCTTCAAGCCCACCACCTCGGTGATCGGCTCCGGCGACGCCATCGAGTACCCCACCTTCTCGAACGAGCTCCACCACGAGGCGGAGCTCGCCGTCGTGATCGGCCGCATGTGCCGCGAGGTCCCGCGCGAGCGCGTCAAGGACGTCGTCTTCGGCTACACCTGCGCCAACGACGTCACCGCGCGCGACGTCCAGCAGCGCGAGAAGCAGTGGGCCCGCGCCAAGGGCTTCGACACCTCCTGCCCGCTGGGCCCCTGGGTGGAGACCGACCTCGACCCGGGCGACCTCACGATCCAGTGCACGGTCAACGGCGAACAGCGCCAGCTGGGTCGTACGAGCGACATGATCCGCTCCGTCGAGGACCTCGTCGTCCACATCACCGAGGCCATGACGCTGCTCCCCGGCGACGTCATCCTCACGGGCACTCCGGCCGGAGTCGGACCGCTCAACGTCGGCGACGAGGTCGCCGTCACCATCGAAGGCATCGGCACTCTCACCAACAAGGTGATCAAGCGTGGCTAACGCAGACGTCCGCGTACGTTTCTGTCCCTCCCCGACCGGCAACCCCCACGTGGGCCTGGTCCGCACCGCCCTGTTCAACTGGGCCTTCGCCCGGCACCACCAGGGCACCATGGTCTTCCGCATCGAGGACACGGACGCGGCGCGCGACTCCGAGGAGTCGTACCAGCAGCTCCTCGACTCCCTGCGCTGGCTCGGCCTCGACTGGGACGAGGGCCCCGAGGTCGGCGGCCCCCACGCGCCGTACCGCCAGTCGCAGCGCATGGACATCTACAAGGACGTCGCCGACAAGCTGCTCGCCGGCGGTTACGCGTACCGCTGCTACTGCACCGCCACGGAGCTCGACGAGCGCCGCGAGGCCGCCCGCGCCGCCGGCAAGCCCTCCGGTTACGACGGCACCTGCCGCGACCTCACCGCCGAGCAGAAGGCGGCGTACGAAGCGGAGGGCCGCGAGTCGATCGTCCGCTTCCGGATGCCCGACGAGCCGATCACCTTCACCGACCTGGTCCGCGGCGAGCTCACCTTCACCCCGGAGAACGTCCCGGACTACGGCATCGTCCGCGCCAACGGCGCCCCCCTCTACACGCTCGTCAACCCCGTCGACGACGCGCTGATGGAGATCACCCACGTCCTGCGCGGCGAGGACCTGCTCTCCTCCACCCCGCGCCAGATCGCCCTTTACAAGGCGCTGATCGAGCTGGGCATCGCCAAGGAGATCCCCGCCTTCGGCCACCTGCCGTACGTCATGGGCGAGGGCAACAAGAAGCTCTCCAAGCGCGACCCGCAGGCCTCGCTGAACCTCTACCGGGAGCGCGGCTTCCTCCCCGAGGGTCTGCTGAACTACCTCTCGCTCCTCGGCTGGTCCTTCTCCGCCGACCAGGACGTCTTCACCATCCCCGAGATGGTCCAGAAGTTCGACATCGCGGACGTCAACGCCAACCCGGCCCGCTTCGACCTGAAGAAGGCCGAGGCGATCAACGCCGACCACATCCGCCGCCTGGACGTGAAGGCGTTCGCCGAGGCCTGCGAGCCGTGGCTGCGCGCCCCGCACGCCCCCTGGGCCCCCGAGGACTTCGACCGCGCGGCCTGGGAGGCCATCGCGCCGCACGCCCAGACCCGTCTGACCGTGCTTTCCGAGATCACGCAGAACGTCGACTTCCTCTTCCTCCCGGAGCCCGTCGAGGACGAGGCGTCCTGGCAGAAGGCCATGAAGGAGGGCTCCGACGCCCTGCTGCGCACGGCCCGCGCCAAGCTGGAGGCGGCGGACTGGACCATCCCGGAGTCCCTCAAGGAAGCCGTCCTCGCCGCCGGCGAGGAGCACGGCCTCAAGCTCGGCAAGGCCCAGGCCCCGGTCCGCGTCGCGGTCACCGGCCGCACGGTCGGCCTGCCGCTCTTCGAGTCCCTGGAGATCCTCGGCAAGGACCGCACCCTGGCCCGCATCGACGCGGCTCTGGCGAAGCTCGGCGGCTGACCCCGTCCCGGCGGTACCGTCGGGACCATGCCGATCCGCGCGGTCCTCTGGGACATCGACGACACGATCTTCGACTACGCCAGCGCCGACCGCGCCGGAATGCTGCACCACCTGAAGGCCGAGGGCCTGGTGGACGGATACGACTCCGTCGACCAGGCCCTCAGCCGTTGGAAGGAGCTCACCACCCATCACTGGCGCCGCTTCGAGGCCGGCGGCGTGGCCTTCGAGGACCAGCGCCGGGACCGGGTGCGCGACTTCGTACGGCGGCCGCTGAGCGACGCCGAGGCCGACGAGTGGTTCGCGCGGTACCTGCGGCACTACGAGGCCGCCTGGGTGCTCTTCCCGGACACCCTGCCCGTGCTGGACGTCCTGGCGGCGGGCTACCGCCACGCCGTCCTGTCGAACTCCAGCATCCACAACCAGGACCGCAAGCTGCGGGCCCTGGGCGTACGCGACCGGTTCGAGGCGCTGCTGTGCGCGGCCGAGCTGGGCGTCGCCAAGCCCGCGCCCGAGGCCTTCCATGCCGCCTGCGACGTCATGAACCTGCCGCCCGAGGAGGTGGCGTACGTGGGGGACCAGCCCGACATCGACGCCCGGGGCGCCGTCGAGGCGGGCCTGAAGGGCATATGGCTGGACCGTACGGGGGTCGGCGGGCGGCCCGAGCTGATCAGGATCACCGGGCTCGACCAGCTCCCCGGGCTGCTGCGGCGGCTGCGCGGCGATACCCGTTTTGGAGCCCAGGACACCTTCGGGTAATGTTCTTCCTGCGCCGAGGGGAGCGGGCCGAAAAGCCCGAAGCCCCGGAGCGTAACCCGAACAAAACCCTCGCAAGGGGGTTGAGTTTTGGTGGCCTATGGTGTAATTGGCAGCACGACTGATTCTGGTTCAGTTAGTCTTGGTTCGAGTCCAGGTAGGCCAGCTCGCAGAGCTTCATCTGCAAAGCCCCCGTTGTGTAGCGGCCTAGCACGCTGCCCTCTCAAGGCAGTAGCGCCGGTTCGAATCCGGTCGGGGGTACAGATCCTTCCCGCGTGATCATCAGGGTCGCACCCGATGATCACGAGACGCAGGATCGCTAGGGCCCCCGTTGTGTAGCGGCCTAGCACGCCGCCCTCTCAAGGCGGTAGCGCCGGTTCGAATCCGGTCGGGGGTACCAACTGGTCTAAACCACCAGTGGCCTATGGTGTAATTGGCAGCACGACTGATTCTGGTTCAGTTAGTCTTGGTTCGAGTCCAGGTAGGCCAGCGGATCGTACAGCGTACAGATCTTGCCCCCGTTGTGTAGCGGCCTAGCACGCCGCCCTCTCAAGGCGGTAGCGCCGGTTCGAATCCGGTCGGGGGTACGCATAGAGGAAGCCCTCCCCAGCAGGGGAGGGCTTCCTCGTTTTCCGGATGCGGAGGGACAACTCCTCCCCACCGCTGCGGCGTTGAAGCGATGGGGCAGGAGAGGGAAGCAGGGTCAGCCGGAGCGGCGCAGCGCCTCGGTCAGCCGGGCGGCGGCGTCGATGACGGCCTGGGCGTGCATACGCCCTGGGTGGCGCGTCAGACGCTCGATCGGGCCCGAGACGGACACGGCGGCCACCACGCGGTTCGACGGGCCCCGCACGGGCGCGGAGACGGACGCCACGCCCGGCTCCCGCTCGCCGATCGACTGGGCCCAGCCACGGCGCCGTACGCCCGACAGTGCCGTCGCCGTGAAGCGGGCGCCCTGAAGGCCGCGGTGCAGCCGCTCCGGCTCCTCCCAGGCCATGAGGATCTGGGCCGAGGAGCCGGCCTTCATGGTGAGCGTGGAGCCGACCGGCACGGTGTCCCGCAATCCGGACAGCCGCTCCGCCGCGGCGACGCAGATGCGCATGTCGCCCTGGCGCCGGTAGAGCTGCGCGCTCTCCCCGGTCACGTCACGCAGATGAGTCAGTACCGGTCCGGCCGTGGCCAGCAGGCGGTCCTCACCGGCCGCGGCGGCGAGCTCCGCCAGCCGCGGTCCGAGGATGAACCGGCCCTGCATGTCCCTCGCCACCATCCGGTGGTGTTCCAGTGCCACGGCAAGGCGATGTGCCGTGGGTCGTGCGAGCCCGGTCGCCGCGACCAGCCCGGCGAGGGTGGCCGGACCGGACTCCAGGGCGCTCAGAACCAGAGCTGCCTTGTCGAGAACGCCGACGCCGCTAGAGTTGTCCATGCAACGATATTCACGTCTCACTCTGTGAAACGCAAGTTCAATTTCCCGGGGAACTTGCCACCCTGTACTCACGGCCCGCGGACCAACGGGTCCCAAGCCGACGTCCGGCACGTGGAACGGGGTACGGACGTGGGCCCACAGATCTCTAGAGGTGCCGGCCCAAGACGCCGGCCGGAGGGAAAGCGATGGGTAGGACTCTCGCGGAGAAGGTCTGGGACGACCACGTCGTCCGGCGCGCCGAAGGCGAGCCCGACCTGCTCTACATCGATCTGCACCTGCTGCACGAGGTGACCAGCCCCCAGGCCTTCGAGGGGCTGCGCCAGGCCGGCCGGCAGGTGCGGCGGCTCGACCTCACCATCGCCACCGAGGACCACAACACGCCGACCCTCGACATCGACAAGCCCATCGCCGACCCGGTCTCCCGGGCGCAGCTGGAGACCCTGCGCAAGAACTGCGCCGAGTTCGGGGTCCGCCTGCACCCGCTGGGCGACGTCGAGCAGGGCGTCGTCCACGTCGTGGGACCGCAGCTGGGCCTGACCCAGCCGGGCACCACGGTGGTCTGCGGTGACTCCCACACCTCCACGCACGGCGCCTTCGGCGCTCTGGCGTTCGGCATCGGCACCTCCCAGGTCGAGCACGTGCTGGCCACCCAGACGCTGCCCATGGCCCGCCCCAAGACCATGGCGATCACGGTCGACGGCGAGCTGCCCGAGGGCGTCACCGCCAAGGACCTGATCCTGGCGATCATCGCCCGGATCGGCACCGGCGGCGGCCAGGGCTACGTCCTGGAGTACCGCGGCTCCGCCATCGAGAAGCTCTCGATGGAGGCCCGGATGACCATCTGCAACATGTCGATCGAGGCCGGCGCCCGCGCGGGCATGATCGCCCCGGACGAGACCACCTTCGCCTACCTCCAGGGCCGCCCGCACGCCCCGCAGGGCGAGGACTGGGACGCGGCGGTCGCCTACTGGAAGACGCTGAAGACGGACGACGACGCGGTCTTCGACGCCGAGGTCGTCATCGACGCCACCGAGCTGTCCCCGTTCGTCACCTGGGGCACCAACCCCGGCCAGGGTGCGCCGCTTTCGGCGACGGTCCCCGACCCCGCTTCGTACGAAGACGCTTCGGAGCGGCTGGCGGCGGAGAAGGCCCTGGAGTACATGGGGCTGACCGCCGGGCAGGCGCTGCGCGACATCAAGGTCGACACCGTCTTCGTGGGCTCCTGCACCAACGGCCGCATCGAGGACCTGCGCGCCGCCGCCGACATCCTGGGCGGCCGCAAAGTCGCCGACGGCGTACGGATGCTGGTGGTCCCCGGTTCGGTCCGGGTGGCCCTGCAGGCCGTCGAGGAGGGCCTGGACAAGGTCTTCAAGGAGGCCGGCGCCGAATGGCGGCACGCGGGCTGCTCCATGTGCCTGGGCATGAACCCCGACCAACTCGCGCCCGGTGAGCGTTCCGCGTCCACCTCCAACCGCAACTTCGAGGGCAGGCAGGGCAAGGGCGGCCGCACCCACCTGGTGTCGCCGCAGGTCGCCGCCGCCACCGCCGTGCTCGGCCACCTGGCCTCGCCCGCCGACCTGTCCGAAGCCCCCGCGACCGCCGGAGTCTGAGAACCATGGAAGCCTTCACCACCCACACCGGCCGGGCCGTTCCGCTGCGCCGCAGCAACGTCGACACCGACCAGATCATCCCGGCGCACTGGCTGAAGAAGATCACCCGCGACGGCTTCGAGGACGGGCTGTTCGAGGCCTGGCGCAAGGACCCCGAGTTCGTCCTCAACCGCCCCGAGCGGCAGGGTGCCACCGTCCTGGTGGCCGGCCCCGACTTCGGCACCGGCTCCTCGCGTGAGCACGCCGTCTGGGCGCTGCAGAACTACGGCTTCAAGACCGTCATCTCCTCCCGCTTCGCGGACATCTTCCGCGGCAACTCGCTGAAGAACGGCCTGCTCACGGTCGTCATCGACCAGAAGGTCGTGGACGCGCTGTGGGAGCTCACCGAGGCGGACCCGCAGGCGGAGATCACCGTCGACCTCCAGGACCGCCAGGTGCGCGCCGAGGGCATCGTCGCCGACTTCGAGCTCGACGAGAACGCCCGCTGGCGGCTGCTGAACGGCCTGGACGACATCAGCATCACCCTGCGGGAAGAGGGTGACATCGCGGCGTACGAGGCGAAGCGCCCCGCGTACAAGCCGCGCACCCTCCCGGTCTGACCCTCCCGGTCCTCCGCGCTCCCCTCCGGTGCCCCCGGCCGATCGACGGCCGGGGGCACCGGCGTGTGTGCCCTCCGGCGGCCCCCCGGCGGACCTCCGACGGCTCCGTCAGGTTGGCGTGAAAGTGACGTTGCCGGGCAGCAGGATGACGTGCGCGGGGCCATCCGGCTGACGCCTCCCGCGTGTGTCGCGGTCTCGCGCGCCCCGCCCTTCCGGAGCCGCGCGGCGTGCCCCAACTCCCTTCTCATGAAGGGGGTTTGGCGTCCGACCGGGGGGTACTCGAATGCCGTCCAGGCAAGCGGTGAAAGGCCGTTGGGGCACGACAGTTACCCCCTACGGAGGCGACAACTCGCCCCAGATGGCACAATCGGTGCATGGAACGCGACAGCCAACTCCAGCTCTACGAGGCCGTCGCAGCCCGACTGAAAGAAGCGCACACCCGCGTGCGCGCACTGCAAGTCCCGGAGGGCGTAAGGATGGCGCTGTCCCGGAAGCTGTTGGCCATCACGGCCGCGGCGAAGCACGATCTCGCAGGCGCCGCACAGCGCCTGGACCGGTTGATGAAGGACCTCGACGAGGGCCGATTCCCTGAAGGTGACTAACACTCCGAACTCCGCAGCCGCCTACTTCGTTGCGGCACTAGGGTGATTAGCCCGTTTCGTGTTTGATTTGCGGTATATATCTGCCTAACGTGCGAAAAAGCTTGAACACTTTCGTTCCGGCAATGTCTCCGAAGGGGAAGACGTGAACAAGGCGCAGCTCGTAGAAGCGATTGCCGACAAGATGGGCGGTCGCCAGCAGGCCGCCGATGCCGTCGACGCGGTGCTCGACGCGATCGTGCGTGCCGTGGTCGCCGGTGACCGTGTCTCGGTCACCGGCTTCGGCTCGTTCGAGAAGGTGGACCGTCCGGCCCGCTACGCCCGCAACCCGCAGACCGGTGAGCGCGTACGGGTCAAGAAGACCTCGGTTCCGCGCTTCCGCGCAGGTCAGGGCTTCAAGGACCTGGTGAGCGGCTCCAAGAAGCTGCCCAAGGGCGGCGAGGTGGCGGTCAAGAAGGCGCCCAAGGGCAGCCTTTCCGGCGCGCCGCCCACCATCTCCAAGGCCGTGGGCAAGAAGGCCGCCGCCAAGAAGACCACCACCGCCACGGCGAAGAAGACGGCGGCCGCCAAGAAGGCGACCCCGGCGAAGAAGACCACGGCCGCCGCGAAGAAGACCACCGCGAAGAAGGCCACCCCCGCCAAGAAGACCACCACGGCGGCGGCCAAGAAGGCGACCCCGGCGAAGACCACCGCCGCCAAGAAGACCGCGCCGGCGAAGAAGGCCACCGCGAAGAAGGCCCCCGCCAAGAAGACGACGGCCCGCAAGACCACCGCCAAGAAGACCGCCACCGCGCGCAAGTAAGCGCCGCAGGCCCACCGGGCCCCTCACGCGCCGGGCCGGGCTCCCAAGAAGGGGAGCCCGGCCCGCGGTGCGTCGTCGGTCGTGGGGCGCGTCAGAACGTCTGCAGCGTGATCAGCGTGATGCGGAGGGACTCGCCCTCGCCCTCCGTCTCGATCCGCACCCGCTGCCCCGGACGCAGCAGCCGCAGGCCGCCGGCGTCGAAGGCCGGGGCGGCGAAGGGCACCGGCGTGCCGTCGTCGAGGAGGACGCTGCCGCTGCGGGATTCGGGGTCGTACGTGTACGCGGTGGCCTGCATGGACCGCAGCCTATCCGGCCGTCCGCACTACGCGGGTTCGGGTTCGGGTTCGCCCAGGGGCCGGAGTTCGGCGGTGTGCGGGCCCACGCCCAGTTCCAGGGCGGCCCGCAGGTCCGCGCCGGTGTCCACGTCCCGGCGTACGGACGTCACGCCGTCCGGCGGAATTTCCACCGCGCCCGACGACAAATGGCGGAGCCTGGACGCCCCGCCGAAAGCCGGGAGCAATTCCATTCCGGGGGCGGCCGACAGCAAAGTCGTGCCGATTTCGGCGGCGTCCGCCAGAAATGCCCGCGGGAATTGGCCCGCCATTCCCAGGACCCGGGACAGCTCCGCCGGGCGCAGCGCCGGCAGGTCCGCGTTCAGGGCCGCCACCGGAGCGCCGGGCCGCCGCGCGCGGGCCGCGTCCGCCCCGTACGCCAGTGCGGCGTTCAGGCCCGCGGCCGGGGCGTCCGCCACCACGGCCGCCCCCAGCGCGCTCAGCGCCCCCGCCGCCAGGGGGTCGTCCGTGACGACCACCACATCCCGCACCGCCGGACAGGACAGCGCCGCGGCCACCGTGTCCTGCGCGAACGCCAGCGCGAGCCGGGGTCTGAGCATCGGCCCGACGGCGCCGGCGAGCCTGCTCTTGGCCAGCGGGAGGGGTTTGAGCGGCACGACCAGGGACCAGGAGCCGGTCGGACCGGCCGGGCCGGCGGTGTTCGCGGGGAGCTCTCCGTCCTTGCGCATCGCGCCCATTGTCCACAGCCCGGACGGTCGCTGTCCGAGGCGGGGCGTACGGTGTTCTCGACAGACCAGGGGCCTGGGGCGACACTTGACCCCCGGCGAAGCAGCCCAGAGGAAGGTGTCCGAGTGTCCCGCCGCAGAATCGGCTTCTGGTACCGCCTGGCGGCGGTCATCGCAAAACCACCGTTGGTGGTTCTGTTCAAGCGGGACTGGCGGGGAATGGAGCACATTCCGGCCGAGGGCGGATTCATCACCGCGGTCAACCACAACTCCTATCTGGACCCGTTGTCGTACGCGCACTACCAGTACAACACCGGACGGGTTCCGCGTTTCCTCGCCAAGGTCGGGCTTTTCAAGGGCTCCTTCGTCGGCATGATGCTGCGCCGCACCGGGCAGATCCCCGTCTACCGCGAGACGACCAACGCCCTGGACGCCTTCCGCGCCGCCGTCGCCGCCATCGAGCGCGGCGAGTGCGTCGCCTTCTACCCCGAGGGCACCCTGACCCGCGACCCCGACATGTGGCCGATGGCCGGCAAGACCGGCGCCGCGCGCGTCGCCCTGCTGACCAAGGTGCCCGTCATCCCGGTCGCCCAGTGGGGCGCCAACTTGGCGATGCCGCCGTACGCCAGGGAGAACAAGCTCCGCCTCTTCCCGCGCAAGACGCTGATCGTGCAGGCCGGGCCGCCCGTCGACCTCACCCGGTTCTACGACAGGGAACCCACGCCCGAGGTGCTGCGCGAGGCGACCGAGGCCATCATGGCGGCGATCACCTCCCTGCTGGAGGAGGTCCGCGGGGAGAAGGCCCCCGCGCAGCCGTACGACCACCGCAAGGCCCGCCTGGAACAGCGGCGCAGGGCCGCAGGGGAGGAAGCGAAGTGACACACGCGGACAAGGGGCGCGACGAGGCGCCGGAGAAGACGCAGCCCGTCAAGGCGGCCGTCTTCGGAACCGGCTCCTGGGGCACGGCCTTCGGCATGGTCCTCGCCGACGCCGGCTGCGAGGTGACCCTGTGGGGCCGCCGCCAGGAGGTCGCCGACGCGATCAACGCCACCCGCACCAACCCGGACTACTTCCCGGGCGCCCGGCTCCCCGACTCCGTACGCGCCACCACCGACCCCGCCGAAGCCGCGCACGGCGCCGACTTCACGGTCCTCGCCATCCCCTCCCAGACCCTCCGCGGCAACCTCGCCGACTGGGCCCCCAAGCTGGCCCCCGGCACGGTCCTCGTCTCCCTGATGAAGGGCATCGAACTGGGCACCGCCAAGCGGATGAGCGAGGTCGTCGAGGAGGTCGCCGACGTCTCCCCGGACCGGATCGCCGTGGTCACCGGCCCGAACCTCGCCAAGGAGATCGTCGCCCGCATGCCGGCCGCCGCCGTGGTCGCCTGCCGCGACGAAGCGGTCGCCCGGCGCCTCCAGGCCGCCTGCCACACCCCGTACTTCCGTCCGTACACCAACACCGACGTCATCGGCTGCGAGCTCGGCGGCGCCGTGAAGAACGTGATCGGGCTGGCCGTCGGCATCGCCGACGGCATGGGCCTGGGGGACAACGCGAAGGGCTCCCTCATCACCCGCGGCCTCGCCGAGACCACCCGCCTCGGCATGGCCATGGGCGCCGACCCGCTGACCTTCTCCGGCCTCGCCGGCCTCGGCGACCTCGTCGCCACCTGCTCCTCCTCCCTCTCCCGCAACCACACCTTCGGCTTCAACCTGGGCAAGGGCATGACCCTGGAGGAGACCATCGCGGTCACCAAGCAGACCGCCGAAGGCGTCAAGTCCTGTGAGTCGGTGCTCGATCTGGCCCGGCGCCACGGCGTCGACATGCCCATCACCGAGACCGTCGTCGGCATCGTCCACGAGGGCAAGCCCCCGATCGTCGCCCTCAAGGAGCTGATGTCGCGCGCCGCCAAGCCAGAGCGGCGCTGACCCGAACAGACGGCCACTCGGTCGCTGACGCGAGGGGTGGGAGCAGGTACGCTCATCGCGATATGAGCAGCGAGAACCTCCCCACCAGCCCCGGGCGCAAGCCGCGCGTGGCCGTCGTCTTCGGCGGCCGCAGCTCCGAGCACGCCATCTCCGTCGTCACCGCCGGCGCCATCCTGCGCGCCATCGACCGGAGCAAGTACGACGTGCTGCCCATCGGCATCACCACCGACGGCCGCTGGGCGCTGACCGCCGACGAGCCGGAGCGGATGGCCATCGCCGACCGCGCGCTGCCGAGCGTCGCCGACCTCACCGACTCGGCCGAGGGCACGGTCGTCCTCCCCGTCGACCCCGGCACCCGCGAGGTCGTCTACAGCGAGCCGGGCGCCGTGCCCAAGGCGCTCGGCGACGTCGACGTGGTCTTCCCCATGCTCCACGGCCCGTACGGCGAGGACGGCACTCTCCAGGGCATGCTGGAACTCTCCGGAGTGCCGTACGTCGGCGCCGGTGTGCTCGCCTCGGCCGTCGGCCAGGACAAGGAGTACATGAAGCGGGTGTTCCAGTCGTACGGGCTGCCCGTCGGCCCCTACGAGGTGATCCGCCCCCGCGAGTGGGCGCAGGACCCCGCCGCCGCCCGCACGCGGATCCTCGACTTCGCCGCCGAGCATGGCTGGCCGCTGTTCGTGAAGCCCGCCCGGGCCGGCTCCTCCTTCGGCATCACCAAGGTCGACGACCCCTCCCGGCTCGACGAGGCCATCGAGGAGGCCCGGCGCCACGACCCCAAGATCCTCGTGGAGGCGCTGCTCACCGGCCGCGAGATCGAGTGCGGCGTGCTGGAGTTCGAGGACGGCCCGCGCGCCAGCGCGCCCGCCTGGATCCCGCCGGTCACCGACCACGAGTTCTACGACTTCGAGGCCAAGTACATCGACTCGGCCTCCGGCGTGGTGCCCGCCCCGATCACCCCGGAGCAGACCGCCGAGGTCCAGCGGCTCGCGATCGCCGCGTTCGAGGCGGTCTCCTGCGAGGGACTGGTCCGCGCGGACTTCTTCCTCACCGACGACGGCGAGTTCGTCATCAACGAGATCAACACGATGCCCGGTTTCACGCCGATCTCGATGTACCCGCGCATGTGGGAGGCGAGCGGTGTGAGCTACCAGGAGCTGATCGACCGGCTGATCCAGGCCGCGCTGAGCCGCTCGACCGGCCTGCGCTAGAAAGCCACCCCCGTAGGGCCCGCCGGACCGCCCGCCCGGGCCCTCACAGGCTCGGCGGGACGGCCTTCTTCACCGGCCCGGCGAACGCCGCCAGCGGGCTGGCGTCGTGCGCGTACCGCTCGTCCAGCGACACCTCCACGTACGCCTGGCGATACGTGGAGGTGAAGCGCGGCCCGGTGCCCTCGCGCGGCTCCAGCAGCCAGTTCACGCCGTCCGCCTCCACGCCTTTGGCCTGGGGGTCGCTCATCCTGTCGGGCCGCGGGACACCGCAGCGCAGTACGATCGCCCCGTCCCCCCATCCGGCGGTCAGCTCCGAATCCGGCTCCGGATCGCTCCGGTCCAGTCCGGCGACGGTCGCGGGCAGCTCCTTGTCCAGCGCCCGGCAGACGGCCGCCTCCTCCGCCGTCGGGCGGGGAACCGCGACCGACGGCCCGGCGTCGTCGCCGAAGGCGGAACAGCCCGCGGCGGCCAGCAGGACGGCGGCCGTGGCGACGGCCGCGACGGCGGTGCGGACGGTGGTGGCGGAGGGGGAGGGCAAGGACCGGTGGCAGGACATCACCGGCCAAGGGTAGACGGGGGCTAGAGATGCACGACCGGACAGGTCAGAGTGCGGGTGATGCCCTCGACTTGCTGGACCTTCGCGACCACCATGCGGCCGAGCTCGTCGACCGTGTCGGCCTGGGCGCGCACGATCACGTCGTACGGCCCCGTGACGTCCTCGGCCTGGATCACCCCCGGGATCTTGGAGATGGTCTCGGCGACGGCCGACGCCTTGCCCACCTCGGTCTGAATAAGGATGTACGCCTGAACCACGGAACCTCCAGGGCGGCCACGAGGATCTTGTGGAAAGAGAAAGGGACGCCACGGTACCGCGTCGCCGCGGGCCGCGGGGAGACCTGCGCGGCCGGTGGCGTGCACGGTCGGCGTACAGGCACGGAACAGTTGACGGTCTACTTGACCTACGTGACGGTACCGAGAGCGATGACGGGTCGCGACCCGTCGCACGGTGCGTCCGCGACGACATGGAGAGGTGAACCTCGGTGAAGGGCACTGTCGGAGAGCTCGGCGAGTTCGGGCTCATCAGGGAGCTCACCTCCCGGCTCACCTCCACCCCGGCGGTACGGGTCGGGCCGGGCGACGACGCCGCGGTCGTGGCCGCGCCCGACCGGCGCGTGGTGGCCAGCACGGACATCCTGCTGGAGGGACGGCACTTCCGCCGCGACTGGTCCACCGCCTACGACGTCGGCCGCAAGGCCGCCGCGCAGAACCTCGCGGACATCGCCGCCATGGGCGCCGTACCGACCGCGCTGCTGCTCGGCCTGGTCGTCCCCGCCGAACTCCCGGTGACCTGGCCCACCGAGCTCATGGACGGCCTGCGCGACGAGTGCCAGGTCGCGGGCGCGGCCGTGGTCGGCGGCGACGTCGTACGCGGCGACACCATCACCGTCTCCATCACCGCCCTCGGCGACCTGCGCAACCACGAGCCGGTCACCCGCGGCGGCGCGCAGCCCGGCGACGTCGTCGCGTACACCGGCTGGCTCGGCTGGTCGGCGGCCGGTTACGCGGTCCTCTCGCGCGGCTTCCGCTCCCCGCGCGCCTTCGTCGAGGCGCACCGGCGCCCCGAACCGCCCTACCACGCGGGCCCCGCGGCGGCCGGGCTCGGCGCGACCGCCATGTGCGACGTCAGCGACGGGCTGATCGCCGACCTCGGCCACATCGCCGAGGCCAGCAAGGTGCGGATCGACCTGCGTTCCGGGCTCATCGACATCCCGACCCAGATGAACGACATCGGCCAGGCCGTCGGCGTCGACCCCATGCAGTGGGTCCTCACCGGAGGCGAGGACCACGCGATCGTCGCCACGTTCCCGCCGGACGTGAAGCTGCCCGCGCGCTGGAAGGTGATCGGCGAGGTGCTCAACCCCTCCGCGCTGCCCCAGGTGACCGTCGACGGCGCGCCCTGGCACACCCAGGGCGGCTGGGACCACTTCGGGGAGGGCGAGTGACCTCCCGGGCCTCCCGCGCGCTCCCGAACGTCCTGACCGTCGCCGGATCCGACTCCGGCGGCGGCGCCGGCATCCAGGCCGACCTGAAGACCATGCTGGCGCTGGGCGTGCACGGCATGAGCGTGATCACCGCCGTCACCGCCCAGAACTCCCTGGGCGTGCAGGGCGCCTGGGAGCTGCCCGTGGAGGCGGTACGCGCCCAGTACCGCAGCGTCGTGGACGACATCGGCGTCCAGGCCGTGAAGACCGGCATGCTGGCGTCCGCGCCGCTGGTGGAGGCGGTGGCGGAGCTGCTGGCCGGGACGGACGCGCCCGTGGTCGTCGACCCGGTGGGGGTCTCCAAGCACGGGGACTCCCTGCTGGCGGCCTCGGCCCTCGACTCCGTACGCACCAAGCTGCTGCCCGTCGCGACGGTGGCGACACCGAACCTGGACGAGGTCGCCCAGCTCACCGGCGTCACCGTCAGGGGCGAGGACGATCTGCGGCGGGCCGCCGCGGCGGTACTGGAGTACGGGCCGCGCTGGGCGCTGATCAAGGGCGGGCACCTGCCCGGAGCCGACGCCGACGCCGTGGACCTGCTCACCGACGGCTCCGAGGAGCACTGGCTGCGCGCCCCCCGGCACGACAACCGGCACACCCACGGCACGGGGTGCACGCTCGCCTCGGCGGTGGCGGCGGGCCTGGGCAAGGGCCTCGCGGTGCCCGAGGCCGTACGGGCCGCGAAGGAGTACGTGACCGGGGCCATCGCCGCCGGGTTCGCGCTGGGCGGCGGGATCGGCCCGGTCGACCACGGGTGGACCTGGCGGTCGTAGGAGTACGGCAAAAAGCCGGTCCACCGAGGTGGACCGGCTTTTCAAGGCAACCGCAGAGGCTGCGCTACGACGACACGTCGCCGGTATTAGCGCGAGACCTTGCCGGCCTTGATGCACGAGGTGCAGGCGTTGAGCCGCTTCGGCGTCCCACTGACCACGGCACGCACGCGCTGGATGTTCGGGTTCCAGCGACGGGACGTACGGCGGTGCGAGTGCGAGATGTTGTTGCCGAAGCCCGGCCCCTTGCCGCAGACGTCGCAGTTGGCAGCCACGGGTCACTCCAAAGACTTCAGATGCACTTACAGTGAAATCCGGCGAGCCGGAATCAGATCGGGTGACTGAAGTGGCGTTGCCGGGGGAACGGCCCGATTTTCATCGGGCAACCGGAGCAGCATACAACGGCTGCTTCGGTACAACGAAACTACCACGGCCCGCCCGGCCCCCGCGTGGGCCCCCGGGGCCGGACGGGGTCTACCCTGCGGTGCAGCCCCAGGCCGCAGCCAAGGAGGACCGCCCCGGTGCCGCAGACCCTCGACTCCACCGTGGTCCGTACCTGGTGCTCACTGGCGCTTCAGGCGCTCGGCCGGGAGCGCGAGGAGATCGACGCGATCAACGTCTATCCCGTCGCGGACGGGGACACCGGCACCAATCTCTACCTCACCGTCGAATCCGCCTCCCAGGCGGTGGACGCCGTCTTCACCGCGATCGCCGCGCCCGACTTCGGCGATGCCGTACGGGCCATGGCGCACGGCGCGCTCATCGGGGCGCGCGGCAACTCCGGGACGATCCTGGCGCAGCTGCTGCGCGGCATGAGCGAGGTGCTGGCCGAGGGCCGTGACGGGGATCACCTGGCGCGGGCGCTGCGCCGGGCGGCCGCCTCCGCGCGGCAGGCCGTGGCCCACCCGGTCGAGGGCACGATCCTGAGCGTGGCCTCCGCGGCGGCGGACTCCACCCTTCCGGGCGGCGCGGACGGGGCTGAGGGCGCGGCCGCCCCGGACGGCGCCGACGTGGTGGCGGTGGCGCGCGCCGCGTACGAAGGGGCGCGTACGGCGCTGGAGCGCACGCCCGCGCAGCTCGCCGTCCTGGAGCGCGCCGGCGTCGTCGACGCGGGCGGGCGCGGGCTGGTCGCGGTGCTGGGGGCGCTGGTCGAGGCGGTGTCGGGGCAGCGGGTGCCGGGGCGGACGCCCACGCGGCACGCACGCGGCCCCCGGGCGGCCGTGGTGCCGGACCCGGAGCCCTGCCCGGCGGGCGGCCCCGCCTTCGAGGTCATCTACCTCCTGGAAGCGGACGACACGGCCGTGGCGCGGCTCCGCGGCCGGCTGGACGCGCTCGGCGACTCCCTCGTCGTGGTCGGCGGCGACGGCCTGTGGAACGTCCACGTCCACGTCGACGACGCGGGCGCGGCCGTGGAGGCCGGCGTCGAGGCGGGACGCCCGTACCGGATCCGGATCACCCACTTCGGTACGCAGGCCACGCAGGCGCCCGAGCGCGCGGGGCGCGCCGTCGTCGCCGTCCTGCCCGGCGAGGGCCTCGCGGCGCTCTGCGCCGAGGCGGGCGCGACGACCGTACTGGCCCGGCCCGGGGAACCGCCCGCCAGCGGGGAGCTCCTCGACGCCATCCGCCGGGCCCACGCGCGCGAGGTGGTCCTCCTGCCCAACGACGCGGAGCTCCGGCACACCGCCGCGGCCGCCGCCGAGCAGGCCCGCGCGCAGGGCATCCGGGTCGCGCTCGTCCCCACCCGCGCCGCCGTCCAGGGCATCGCCGCCCTCGCCGTGCACGAACCGGACCGCCGCTTCGACGAGGACGTCGTCGCGATGACCGCCGCCGCGGGCGCCACCCGCTACGGCGAACTGGCCGTCGCCGAGCACCAGTCGTTCACCTCGGCGGGCGTCTGCCAGGCCGGGGACGTCCTCGGCCTCATCGACGGCGACGTGGCCGTCATCGGCCACGACGTGGCCGCCACGGCCGAGACGGTCCTGGACCGCATGCTCTCGGGCGGCGGCGAACTGGTCACCCTGGTCGTCGCCGAGGACGCCCCGGACTGCCTCGCCGGCCGCCTCGAAGCCCACGTCCGCGAAACGCACCTGGCGGTCGACACGGTCACCTACTCCGGCGGTCCGCAGGCGCCGCTGCTGCTGATCGGCGTCGAATAGCGCGTCCGTCCACAGGTGTGCCCGCCTGTCAGTGGTGTGGTGTGCAATGGGAGACGTGTCAGCCCTCGACGAACCACTGAAGAAGCAGCTCGGCGCCGCCACCGCCAAGGTGATGGCCGAGCACCTCGACCTGCACACCGTCGGCGACCTGCTGCACCACTACCCGCGGCGGTACGCGGAGCGCGGCGAGCTCACCACACTCGCCGACCTGCCGCTGGACGAGCACGTCACCGTGGTGGCCCGCGTGGCCGACGCGCGCCTGCTGACCTTCAACAGCGCCAAGGGGCGCGGCCAGCGGCTCGAAGTGACCATCACCGACGGCAGCGGCCGCCTCCAGCTGGTCTTCTTCGGCAAGGGCGTCCACAAGCCCCACAAGGACCTGCTGCCCGGCACCCGCGCGATGTTCGCCGGCAAGGTCTCCGTCTTCAACCGCAAGACGCAGCTCGCCCACCCCGCGTACGAACTGCTGCGCGGCGAGGACGGCGAGAGCGCCGTGGACAGCTGGGCCGGGGCACTCATCCCGATCTACCCGGCCACCACGAAGCTGGAGTCCTGGAAGATCGCCAAGGCGGTCGACGCGGTGCTGCCCAGCGCGGCGGACGCCGTCGACCCGCTGCCGCCCCGGCTCCGCGAGGGCCGCGGGCTCACCGCCCTGCCGGACGCCCTGCGCAAGATCCACCGGCCGCGCACCAAGGCGGACGTCGCCGAGGCCCGCGACCGGCTCAAGTGGGACGAGGCGTTCGTCCTCCAGGTCGCCCTCGCCCGCCGCCGGTACGCCGACACCCAACTGCCCGCCGTGGCCCGCAAGGCGGCGCCCGGCGGCCTGCTGGACGCCTTCGACGCCCGGCTGCCGTTCACCCTCACCGAGGGCCAGGAGAAGGTCTCCCGCGAGATCTTCGACGACCTGGCCACCGAGCACCCCATGCACCGCCTCCTCCAGGGAGAGGTCGGCTCGGGCAAGGCACAGCCCCTCGACGCCCTCGTGCTGACGCCGAGCGGCTTCCGGAAGATGGGCGAGATTTCCTCGGGAGACGAGGTGGTGGTGCCGTCGGGCGAGATCGCCGTCGTGAACGGCGTCTTCCCACAAGGCGAGCGAGACGTCTGGCGGCTCGTGCTCTCCGACGGAACGTCCGTCGAATGCGACGAAGAACACCTGTGGATCGTTGGTACGAGCTGCGGATGGCACCGAGGCCAGCAGCCCAAAGTCATGACCACCCGAGAAATCCGGGAGGACATGTTCAAGGCCAACGGCGCATCCAAGTGGTATCTCCCCGTGGCCGCTCCGGTGGACCTCGACTGCGGTGCGACCCTTCCACTCGAGCCCTACTTGCTGGGTGTCCTTTTGGGAGGCGGATCATTCCGGCACAACCTGCGACTCGCCGGCCTCGACCAGGAGATCATCGAAGACGTCAGAGCAATGATCGCACCTGGGTGTGACCTGGTGCCCGTCCCTGGATCTTCCTGCGATTACACCCTTCGCATGGCCGCGCCCAGGGGCGGAACCCCCAGGAATCCCGTGATCGATGCCCTGCGCCATCTCGGATTGTGGGGCCTGACCTCGCACGAGAAGTTTGTGCCCGACACGTACAAGAACTCATCGATCAAGGACCGCGTCGCGATCCTGCAAGGCCTCATGGACACGGACGGCACCCTCCAGGCGGACGGCATGAGCACTTCCTTCTGCTCGGCATCACGAAGGTTGGCGGACGACGTGGCGTGGCTGGTGCGGTCCCTGGGAGGGCGCGCACGGGTTCTGCGGAAGAAGGACGCCTTCAACGTCTCGGTGGCGTTGCCCGAGGAGTACGTGCCGTTCAGGCTGTCTCGCAAGGCGGACCGAATGACACCTCGACCGAAGTACAACACCTTCCGTCGAGGTGTCCGCGCTGTCGAATACGTGGGCAGAAAGCCAGTCCAGTGCATCAGCGTCGCCCACCCGAGCCACGCGTACGTCACAGACAACTTCACTGTCACGCACAACACGATGGTCGCCCTGCGCGCCATGCTCGCCGTCGTCGACGCGGGCGGCCAGGCGGCCATGCTCGCCCCCACCGAGGTCCTCGCCCAGCAGCACCACCGGTCCGTCACGGAGATGATGGGCGACCTCGCCGAAGGGGGGATGCTGGGCGGCTCGGACCAGGGCACCAAGGTCGTGCTGCTCACCGGCTCCATGGGCGCCGCCGCCCGCCGCCAGGCGCTGCTGGACCTCGTCACCGGCGAGGCGGGCATCGTCATCGGCACCCACGCGCTGATCGAGGACAAGGTCCAGTTCCACGACCTGGGCCTGGTCGTCGTCGACGAGCAGCACCGCTTCGGCGTCGAACAGCGCGACGCCCTGCGGGGGAAGGGCAAGCAGCCCCCGCACCTGCTGGTCATGACCGCCACGCCCATTCCGCGCACGGTCGCGATGACCGTCTTCGGCGACCTGGAGACCTCCGTCCTCGACCAGCTCCCGGCCGGCCGCTCGCCGATCGCCAGCCACGTCGTCCCGGCGGCCGACAAGCCGCACTTCCTCGCCCGCGCCTGGGAGCGGGTGCGCGAGGAGGTGGAGAACGGCCACCAGGCGTACGTCGTCTGCCCCCGGATCGGCGACGACGAGGATCAGCCCAAGAAGAAGTCCCCGGAGGACGACGCGGAGAAGCGCCCCCCGCTCGCCGTCCTGGAGGTCGCCGACCAGCTCGCCAAGGGCCCGCTCGCCGGACTGCGCGTCGAGGTCCTGCACGGCAGGATGGCGCCCGACGACAAGGACGCCGTCATGCGCCGCTTCGCCGCCGGCGAGGCCGACGTCCTGGTCGCCACCACCGTCATCGAGGTCGGCGTCAACGTCCCGAACGCCACCGCCATGGTCATCATGGACGCCGACCGCTTCGGCGTCTCCCAGCTCCACCAGCTGCGCGGCCGCGTCGGCCGGGGCTCCGCCCCCGGCTTGTGCCTCCTGGTCACCGACATGCCCGAGGCCAGCCCGGCGCGTCAGCGCCTCGCCGCCGTCGCCTCCACCCTCGACGGCTTCGAGCTCTCCCGCATCGACCTCGAACAGCGCCGCGAGGGCGACGTCCTCGGCCAGGCCCAGTCCGGCGCGCGCTCCAGCCTGCGCATGCTCGCCGTCATCGAGGACGAGGAGATCATCGCCGCCGCCCGCGAGGAGGCCGCCGCGGTCGTCGCCGCCGACCCGGACCTGGAGCACCTGCCGGAGCTGCGCACGGCGCTCGACGCGCTGGTCGACAAGGAGCGGGAGGAGTTCCTGGAGAAGGGCTGACCCGTGCGGATGCGGGCCGAGCCCATATCGTGGAGACACAGACCACCAGGGACGACGACAAGGACCGAGATGACCCGCGTGATCGCCGGCGTGGCCGGCGGACGCCGCCTGGCGGTGCCCCCGGGCCAGGGCACCCGCCCCACCTCCGACCGGGCGCGCGAGGGCCTCTTCTCCACGTGGGAGGCGCTCCTCGGCACGCTGGAGGGCATCCGGGTCGCCGACCTGTACGCCGGCTCCGGCGCCGTCGGCCTGGAGGCCCTCTCGCGCGGCGCGGCCCACGCCCTGCTCGTGGAGGCCGACGCCCGGGCCGCCCGCACCCTGCGGGAGAACGTCCGCGGCCTCGGCCTCCCCGGCGCCGAGCCCCGCCACGGCAAAGCCGAACAGATCGTGACGGGACCGGCGCCGACACTGCCGTACGACGTGGTCTTCCTCGACCCGCCCTACGCCGTCGCCGACGACGATCTTGGGGAGATACTCCTCACACTCCGCGCTCAGGGCTGGCTCGCGGCCGATGCGCTCGTCACCGTGGAGCGCAGCACCAGAGGCGGGGAATTCCCCTGGCCGGACGGTTTCGAGCCGCTGCGGTCCCGTCGCTACGGCGAGGGAACGTTTTGGTACGGTCGCGCCGCCTCTCCGTGCGAAGACGCACGATGACCGGACCTGGGAGCGAGGGACTTCAGTTGCGCCGCGCAGTCTGTCCGGGGTCGTTCGACCCCATCACCAACGGACACCTCGACATCATCGCCCGCGCCTCCAAGTTGTACGACGTCGTGCACGTCGCGGTGATGATCAATCAGTCCAAGAAAGGGCTGTTCACCGTCGAAGAGCGGATGGACCTCATCCGCCAGGTGACGACCGATTACGGAAACGTCCAGGTCGAGTCCCACCACGGCCTCCTCGTCGACTTCTGCAAGGAACGTGACATCCCCGCGATCGTCAAGGGCCTGCGCGCGGTCAGCGACTTCGACTACGAGCTCCAGATGGCCCAGATGAACAACGGCCTCTCGGGCGTCGAGACCCTCTTCGTGCCGACCAACCCGACGTACAGCTTCCTCTCCTCCTCCCTGGTCAAGGAGGTCGCCGCCTGGGGCGGTGACGTCTCGCACCTCCTCCCCCCGGTGGTCCACGAGGCCCTCGTGCGGCGCCTGCGCGGGCAGTGAGCGGCTGACGGCCCGTCACCCGCTGTCGGGTCGGCGCCGACTGGCCGTACAGTCGACCCGTCCGTCTCCAACCCGGCTGTAGAGAGTGGCGAGCACACGGTGGACGTGCAGAAGAAGCTCGACGAGATCGTCGAGACGGTCAGGAACGCCCGTTCCATGCCCATGTCGGCCTCCTGCGTGGTCAACCGCGCCGAGCTGCTCGCGATGCTCGAAGAGGTCCGCCAGGCCCTGCCCGGCTCCCTGGCCCAGGCCGAGGAGCTGATCGGCGGCCGCGAGCAGCTCGTCGAGCAGGCCCGCGCGGAGGCCGAGCGGATCATCGAGGCCGCCCACGCCGAGCGCGGCTCGCTGATCTCCGACACCCAGATCGCCCGGCAGTCCCAGGAGGAGGCCGACCGCATCCTCGCCGAGGCCCGCCGCGAGGCGGAGGAGATCCGCGCCGAGGCCGACGACTACGTCGACTCCAAGCTCGCCAACTTCGAGGTCGTCCTCACCAAGACCATCGGCTCCGTCGACCGCGGCCGCGAGAAGCTCCTCGGCCGAGGAGCCGCGACCGGCCCCGACGGCGAGGCGTACGGCGACGACGACGCCCCCGAGTACAGCGCCGACCCGCAGACCCTGATCCACCGTGCCGACGCCTACGTCGACGCCAAGCTCGGCGCCTTCGAGGCGGTCCTCTCCAAGACCCTGGAGGCCGTCGGGCGCGGCCGCCAGAAGCTGCACGGCCGGATCGCCACCGACGAGCTCGGCGCCCACATGGCGGCGCAGGACGCGGCCGGCTTCCCCCAGCAGCGGCACACCAGCGACGCGGACTACCTGGCCGGCCTCGCCGAGCTCGCCGACCCCGAGCCCGCCCGCCAGCAGCCCGTGGCGGCCTCCGCGCCGCACGTCCCGGCGGCCCCGGCCCTGACGCCCGACCCGTACACGTACGTGCCTCAGAGCGCGCCCCAGGAGGCGTACGGCTACCAGCAGGACCCGTACGCCGGCTACCCGCAGCAGGGTGGCTACGATCAGGCGTACGCCGACCCGTACGCGTACGGTCAGCACGGCCAGCAGCAGTCTCAGCCGCAGCCGGTGCCGGACGGCGGCCAGCAGGCGGCCGCGCTCGACGAGACCAGCTTCTTCGACACGAGCATGATCGACCTGGAGCAGCTGCGCCGGTACGAGCAAGGCCGCTGAGCGGCCCGCGGACCCGGAGCGCACTGCCCCGGATTGGGCTGTGAGCGAAGCGTCAAGTATCCTGGCTCTTCGGTCGCGAGTACATCCGCGATTCGGCGTGCCCGCACCGGCCTCGGCCGTGATGCCGGGCCGCCCCCCAGACGATTTCCGAAAGCAGGAAGAGCCCTGAGTACGCGCCTCGACCACCGCAACCCCCTCGTGTTCGACACGCACGAGCTGGGGCGGCGTCCTGGTGCCCTCCAGCGGCTCTCCCGCTCGGTCCAGGCCCCCGCCGACCTCGGCATCGCCGACGTCATCGGCGTGCCCGTGGGCTCGCCGGTCGAGCTGGAGCTCCGCCTCGAGTCCGTCATGGAAGGTGTGCTCGTCACAGGCACCGCCCGTGCGCGAGCCGAGGGGGAGTGCGTAAGGTGTCTGGAGCCGCTGCACCAGGACGTTGTGGCGGACTTCCAGGAGATGTTCTCGTACCCCGACACCGATGACCGGGGCCACCGCAAGGGGGCCGCGGACGACGATGCCGAGGACGACGAGGACATGACCCCCCTCGAGGACGGCATGTTCGACCTCGAGCCCGTGCTGCGTGACGCGGTGGTGCTCGCACTGCCGCTGCAGCCGGTGTGCCGGGAGGACTGTGCCGGTCTGTGCCCCGAATGCGGGGCCGGCCTGAACGACGACCCGGACCACCACCATGACGCCGTCGACATCCGTTGGGCGGCACTGCAGGGACTCGCCGATTCACTCGGGACCGGCGAGAAGGACAACATGAGCGGCGCCGAACCGGGCGTCGACGAGAAGCAGGAGAAGTAGCCGTGGCTGTTCCGAAGCGGAAGATGTCGCGCAGCAACACGCGCCACCGCCGGTCGCAGTGGAAGGCTGCGGTCCCCACCCTGGTTTCGTGTGAGCGTTGCCAGGAGCCGAAGCAGCAGCACATCGCGTGCCCCAGCTGCGGCACGTACAACAAGCGCCAGGTCCTCTCGGTCTGAGCGGGCTGGTGAGAGGCACCGTGTCTAGCCACAAAACGGCGGATGACGCCAAGAAGCAGGCGGAGAACACGGCCTCGTCCCACACGCTTCTGGAAGGGCGGCTCGGGTATCAGCTCGAGTCCGCCCTTCTGGTGCGTGCGCTGACCCACCGTTCGTACGCGTACGAGAACGGCGGTCTGCCCACCAACGAGCGCCTGGAGTTCCTCGGGGACTCCGTGCTCGGCCTGGTGGTCACGGACACGCTGTACCGCACCCACCCCGACCTGCCCGAGGGCCAACTGGCCAAGCTGCGGGCCGCGGTGGTCAACTCGCGTGCGCTGGCGGAGGTCGGCCGCGGCCTCGACCTGGGCTCCTTCATCCGGCTGGGCCGGGGAGAAGAGGGCACCGGGGGCCGGGACAAGGCTTCCATCCTCGCCGACACCCTCGAAGCGGTGATCGGTGCGGTCTATCTCGACCAGGGCCTCGAAGCGGCGTCCGAGCTGGTGCACCGGCTCTTCGACCCGCTGATCGAGAAGTCCTCGAACCTCGGCGCCGGCCTGGACTGGAAGACCAGCCTCCAGGAGCTGACCGCGGCCGAGGGCCTCGGCGTTCCGGAGTACCTGGTCACCGAGACCGGACCGGACCACGAGAAGACCTTCACTGCTGCTGCCCGCGTCGGTGGTGTCTCGTACGGCACCGGCACCGGCCGCAGCAAGAAGGAAGCGGAGCAGCAGGCCGCGGAGTCCGCCTGGCGGGCCATCCGGGCCGCCGCGGACGAGCGGGAGGCGGCGGCGAAGGCCGCGGCCGAATCCGGCGGTGACTCCGCTTCCGGTTCCGGCGGCGACTCCGCTTCCGGCTCCGGTTCCGACTCCGAAGAGGCCGCCGACACCTCTTCGGTCCCCGAAGCCGCGCACACCACGGCGAACTCGGCCACGGCCTGAGCCGCTGCACCTGCTGCACGCTTCTGCCCCCGTCGCACCGTCCCCACGGTGCGGCGGGGTTTCCCCATATCCCCCTCCACATCTCCCACCGGAGGTTCCCAGTGCCCGAGCTGCCCGAGGTCGAGGTCGTACGCCGCGGCCTGGAGCGCTGGATCAGCGGGCGGGCCGTCCGTGAGGTGGAGGTGCTGCACCCCCGTGCCGTACGGCGGCACCTGGCGGGCGGCGAGGACTTCGCGGCCCGGCTGAAGGGGCACCGCTTCGGTGTCGCCCGGCGGCGCGGGAAGTACCTGTGGCTGCCGCTGGAGGAGACCGACGCGTCCGTGCTCGGGCACCTGGGCATGAGCGGGCAACTGCTCGTCCAGCCCGAGGACGCCCCGGACGAGAAGCACCTCCGGATACGGATCCGCTTCGACGATGCCCTCGGCACCGAGCTCCGCTTCGTCGACCAGCGCACCTTCGGCGGGCTCTCGCTCCACGAGAACACCCCCGAGGGGCTGCCCCAGGCCATCGCGCACATCGCCCGCGACCCGCTGGACCCGGAGTTCGACGAGGCCGCCTTCCACACCGCGCTGCGCCTGCGCCGTACGACGGTGAAGCGGGCCCTGCTCGACCAGTCGCTGATCAGCGGCGTCGGCAACATCTACGCGGACGAGGCGCTGTGGCGCTCCCGGCTCCACTACGACCGCCCCACCGCCACTCTCACCCGCCCCCGCTCGGCCGAGCTCCTCGGCCACGTACGGGAGGTGATGACGGCCGGGCTCGCCGTCGGCGGCACCAGCTTCGACAGCCTGTACGTCAACGTCAACGGCGAGTCCGGCTACTTCGACCGCTCCCTGGACGCGTACGGCCGCGAGGGCGAGCCGTGCCGGCGCTGCGGCACCCTGATGCGCCGCCGCCCCTGGATGAACCGGTCCAGCTACTACTGCCCCCGCTGCCAGCGACCCCCGCGCACCGTCTCCTGAAGCGCGCGGGCACTGAGCAGCCTCAGCAGGCTCACGAGCCTTAAGGAGCCTCAGAAGCCGAAGTCCTGCGTCCACCACGGGCCGCCCGCGGCGAAGTGCACGCCGACGCCGAGCGTCTTGTAGTCGCAGTTGAGGATGTTGGCGCGGTGGCCGTCGCTGTTCATCCAGGAGTCCATGACCGCCTGGGCGTCGGACTGGCCGCGGGCGATGTTCTCGGCGGCGAGCCCCGACACGCCCGCCTGCGCGGCGCGGTCCCACGGGGAGTCCCCGTCCGGGTCGGTGTGCGAGAAGAAGTTCCGCTCCGCCATGTCCAGGCTGAACGCCCCGGCCAGCGACGACAGCTCGGCGTCGGGGCGGACCGGGCTGCAGCCGACCTTGGCGCGCTCGGCGTTGACGAGGCTCAGCACGGCCGCCTCGGCGGCCCGCTCCTTGCTCGCCAGGCGGGAGGCCGTGGAGCCCTCGACGGCCCCTTGGGACGCCGCCGTGGCCTCACGGGTGGGACTTGCACTCTTCGGCCGCGCCCGCTCCGTGGACTTCGACGGCTCGGGGGCCTTCGTCGGCTTCGACGGCGTGGACGACGGCTTGGTGGGGGTGGGCGTCGGCTTCGCCGTGGGCTTCTTCGACGGCGCCTGAGGCCGCTCGGCGCTCCGGCTCGTGCTGGGGCTCGTGCTCGGGCTCGGGGAGGCCGACGCGCGACCGGTGGGCGTGGCGCTCGCCCCGCCCTGGGTCAGGAGCTCCGGGCCCCCCGTGCGTATGTGCTCGGCGGACGGGCCACCGCCCACCTTGTACGTGTCTCCGCCCGGCAGCAGGCCGGAGGCGACGGCGACGGCGCCCACCGCCATCGCGGCGGAGGCGCCGAGCAGACCGGTGCGTACGGGGACCACGGCCCGCTTCTTCCGGTGGCGTCCCATCTGCTCTGCCTTCCTGATGACTAACTCACCCGAATGGGTGAGGCTCATTGCGTCGGGACTGTACGCCATGACGCGTGGGGGAGAAGTGCTCGCCGAGCAATTCGCCGGTTAGCGTGCAGCCATGAATGATCACGTAAGGCTCACCGCCTGGGTGCGCGGCCATGTACAAGGAGTGGGCTTCCGCTGGTTCACCAGGGAAAACGCATTGCGCATCGGTGACCTCACCGGATTCGCCTCGAACCTCGACGACGGGAGGGTCCAGGTGGTGGCCGAAGGGCCGAGTGAGAATTGCCACCAATTGCTGCAGTGGCTCTCCGCCGGCGACACACCCGGCCGTGTTGACGGAGTCACTGAGATCTGGGCCACGCCGCGCGGCGGTTACGACGGCTTCGAGATCCGCTGACGAGCGTCTGGCGATCTTGGTCCGGGGGCGCCGGGGCCCACCACGGCCCCCGGGCACGGAGTGCCGCGCGTCCCCTCGGACGGGGAAAAGTGCCTGGTGGTTGCCAAGAATGGCGCCGCGTGCCAGGCTGCGCGGACAACGAAGATCGACACGCCCCCGAGGCCACCGCGCGCGAGGCGCCGCCGCAGCATCCGCGGCCGCAGACCCCCCGGTTGGCCCTTGATGCGGGGCGTGATCGTGTTGACCGTCAAACTTTTTGGTGAGACTCTGGAAGCCCCGCGCACCTTAGCTGTTTGGCAGTGGGAACCGCAGCGGCACCACGCACTGCTGCCGGAACCGCGGGTGCGAACCCTCACGACCCACACCGCTTCGGTCGGTCACTCAGTGTGGAGGACCATCCATCATGGCAAAGGCGCTTCTCGGTTATGTCGGCGGTTCCGACCCGCGACTTCTCGCCGAGATGCGGCGGCTTCAGCAGCGCGTCCAGGACCTGGAATCCGAGCTCGTACGGATCCAGTCCGAGAACGACGCGCTGAACGCAGCCGCCGCGAACAGCGGCGAGTCGTTGCTCGACGGCATCGACATCGACGTATCCAAGGCGGAGCCTGCGCTCACCTGACCACAGCCCCCACGGGCAGGTGAGAAACACTCTCCCGAGATATGCGAGATATGCAAGGGACGCTTCTACGGCGTCCCTTCTTTCTTTTCTGCCCCATGAACCCCTGGCACCCCGTGTCCCCCAGGCTCCCCGGGCACCCCGTGCCTCCCGGGTGCCCCGTGTTCATCTGCCGTATCCCCTCTCCTTACGGTCTGGTCTGCCCTTCGTGTTCATGGGTCAAACGAAGGACGCCCGGTAGAGTCCGGGGGCGTGCACCTCAAGGCCCTGACCCTGCGCGGTTTCAAGTCATTCGCCTCCGCCACCACCCTGCGGTTCGAACCGGGCATCACGTGTGTCGTGGGACCGAACGGTTCGGGCAAGTCCAATGTGGTGGACGCCCTCTCCTGGGTCATGGGCGAGCAGGGCGCCAAGTCGCTGCGCGGCGGAAAGATGGAGGACGTCATCTTCGCCGGCACCACCGGGCGACCGCCGCTGGGCCGCGCCGAGGTGTCCCTCACGATCGACAATTCCGATGGCGCGCTCCCCATCGACTATGCCGAAGTCACCATTACGCGGATCATGTTCCGCGGCGGCAGCAGCGAATACCAGATCAACGGCGACACCTGCCGGCTGCTGGACATCCAGGAACTCCTCAGCGACTCCGGTATCGGCCGGGAAATGCACGTGATCGTCGGGCAGGGCCAGCTCGACTCCGTGCTGCACGCCGACCCCATGGGACGGCGGGCCTTCATCGAGGAGGCCGCGGGCGTCCTCAAGCACCGCAGGCGCAAGGAGAAGGCGCTGCGGAAGCTCGACGCGATGCAGGCCAACCTTGCCCGCGTCCAGGACCTCACCGACGAGCTGCGGCGCCAGCTCAAGCCCCTCGGCCGGCAGGCCGCCGTGGCGCGGCGGGCCGCCGTCATTCAGGCCGACCTGCGCGACGCGCGGCTGCGGCTCCTCGCCGACGACCTCGTACGCCTGCGGGAAGCGCTGCGGACCGAGCTCGCCGACGAGGCCGCGCTCAAGGAGCGCAAGGAGCGGGCCGAGGCCGAGCTCAAGACCGCCCTGAGTCGCGAGGCGGAGCTGGAGGACGAGGTGCGCAGGCTCGCCCCCCGGCTCCAGCGCGCCCAGCAGACCTGGTACGGGCTGTCGCAGTTCGCCGAGCGGGTGCGCGGCACCGTCTCGCTGGCCGACGCCCGGGTGAAGAGCGCCACCGCGCCCCCCGTGGAGGAGCGGCGCGGCCGCGACCCCGAGGACCTGGAGCGCGAGGCCGCCCGCGTGCGCGAGCAGGAGGCGGAGCTGGAGGCCGCGCTGGAGGCGGCCCAGCGGGCCCTGGAGGACACCGTCGCGCACCGCGCCGACCTGGAGCGGGACCTCGCGGCCGAGGAGCGGCGCCTGAAGGACGCGGCGCGGGCCATCGCCGACCGGCGCGAGGGCCTGGCCCGGCTGTCCGGGCAGGTGAGCGCCGCCCGCTCGCGCGCCGCCGCCGCGCAGGCCGAGATCGACCGGCTGGCCGCCGCCCGCGACGAGGCCCGCGAGCGCGCGGCCGCCGCCCAGGAGGAGTACGAGGCGCTCCAGGCCGAGGTCGACGGCCTCGACGCGGGCGACGCCGAACTCGCCGAGCGCCACGAGGCCGCCCAGCGGGAGCTCGCCGACGCGGAGGCCGCGCTCACCGCCGCCCGCGAGGCCGCCACCGCGGCGGAACGCAAGCGCGCCGCCACCCAGGCCCGCCACGAGGCCCTCGCCCTCGGGCTGCGCCGCAAGGACGGCACCGGCGCGCTGCTCGCCGCCACCGACCGCCTGGCCGGGCTGCTGGGCCCGGCGGCCGAGCTCCTGACCGTGACGCCCGGCCACGAGGTCGCGGTCGCCGCGGCCCTGGGCGCCGCCGCCGACGCGCTCGCGGTCCGCGACCCCGCGACGGCCGCCGACGCCATCCGGCTGCTGCGCAAGCAGGACGCGGGGCGGGCCGCCCTCCTCATCAACCGCACGGCAGCGTACGCGCCCGAGCCCCCGGTTCCCGGCGGGACGCGGGTCGCCGACCTCGTCCAGGGGCCCGAAGGGCTCGTCGCCGCCGTGCGCAGGCTCGTGCGCGGAATGGTGGTGGTCGGCACCCTGGAGGACGCCGAGGACCTGGTCGCGGCGCACCCCGACGCGGTCGCCGTCACCGCCGAGGGCGACGTCCTCGGGGCGCACTTCGCGCACGGCGGCTCCGCCGGGGCGCCCAGCCTCCTGGAGGTCCAGGCCTCCGTCGACGAGGCCGCCGCCGAACTGGCCGAGCTGGCCGTACGGTGCGAGGAGCTCGCCGCCGCGCAGACCGAGGCGGCCGAGCGGCGCCGCGCCGCGGCCGCCCGAGTGGAGGAGCTCGGCGAGCGGCGCCGGGCCGCCGACCGGGAGAAGTCCCAGGTCGCCCAGGCGCTCGGGCGGCTCGCCGGCCAGGCCCGGGGCGCCGCGGGCGAGGCCGAGCGGACCGCCGCGGCCGCCGCCCGCGCCCAGGAGGCCCTGGAGAAGGCGACCGAGGAGGCCGAGGAGCTCGCGGAGCGGCTCGCCGTCGCCGAGGAGGCGTCCCCCTTCGGGGAGAGAGGGGACGAGGAGCCGGACACCTCCGTACGCGACCGGCTCGCCGCCGACGGCGCCAATGCCCGCCAGACCGAGATGGAGGCCCGCCTCCAGGTCCGTACGCACGAGGAACGGGTCAAGGGTCTCGCCGGCCGCGCCGACTCCCTCGACCGGGCCGCCCGCGCCGAACGCGAGGCCCGCGCCCGCGCCGAGCAGCGCCGCGCCCGGCTGCGCCACGAGGCCGAGGTCGCCACGGCCGTCGCCTCCGGCGCCCGGCAGCTCCTCGCGCACGTCGAGGTCTCCCTCGTACGGGCCGAGCGGGAACGGGCCGCCGCCGAGTCCGCCAAGGCGGCGCGCGAGCAGGACCTGTCGGCCGCCCGGGCCCGGGGCCGCGAGCTGAAGGGCGAGCTCGACAAGCTCACCGACTCGGTGCACCGCGGCGAGGTGCTCGGCGCCGAGAAGCGGCTGCGGATCGAGCAGCTGGAGACGCGGGCGCTGGAGGAGCTGGGCGTGGAGCCGGCCGTCCTCGTCGCCGAGTACGGGCCCGACCAGCCGGTGCCGCCCTCCCCGCCCGCCGAGGGGGAGGACCTGCCCGACGATCCGGAGCATCCGCGCAACCAGCCCCGGCGTTTCGTCCGCGCCGAACAGGAAAAGCGCCTGAAGACGGCCGAACGGGCGTACCAGCAGCTCGGGAAGGTGAATCCGCTCGCCCTTGAGGAGTTCGCGGCGCTGGAGGAGCGCCACCAGTTCCTCTCCGAGCAGCTTGAGGACCTGAAGAAGACGCGTGCCGATCTTCTTCAGGTGGTGAAGGAGGTGGACGCACGCGTCGAGCAGGTCTTCACGGAGGCGTACCGGGACACGGCCCGCGAGTTCGAGGGCGTCTTCTCCCGCCTCTTCCCCGGCGGCGAGGGGCGGCTGGTCCTCACCGACCCCGACCACATGCTCACCACGGGCGTGGACGTCGAGGCCCGCCCGCCCGGCAAGAAGGTCAAGCGGCTGTCGCTGCTGTCCGGCGGGGAGCGGTCGCTGACCGCGGTCGCCCTCCTCGTGTCGATCTTCAAGGCCCGGCCCAGCCCGTTCTACGTGATGGACGAGGTCGAGGCGGCGCTCGACGACACCAACCTCCAGCGGCTGATCCGGATCATGCAGGAGCTCCAGGAGAGCTCACAGCTGATCGTGATCACGCACCAGAAGCGGACCATGGAGGTCGCGGACGCCCTCTACGGCGTCTCCATGCAGGGCGATGGCGTGTCCAAGGTGATCAGCCAGCGTCTCCGCTGAGTTGTCTTCAAGTCATGAACGCAAGTCGACACGCCGTCCGGTCAAATTCACAGACCTTCAACCCTTGACTTCGAAACTTGAAGGCATAGTCTCTGCAACGTTGCTTTTACCTTCAAGTGGTGGGCGGCGTCATGTTGTGCGCCACTGGAAGGGCTCGCCCCCCATGCTCGGCGACGCTGCCGGGCCCAGGAGTTCACCGTGACCAGCACCGCCCAGCCACCCGCCGCCCAGCCACCGGCGTCGGGAGCCCGCGAGGCCCACCCCGACCACCTCGGCCATGTCATCTTCATCACGGCCGCCGCCGCGATGGGCGGCTTCCTCTTCGGCTACGACAGCTCCGTCATCAACGGCGCCGTCGAGGCCATCCGCCACCGGTACGAGATCGGCTCCGGCACCCTCGCGCAGGTCATCGCGATCGCCCTGATCGGCTGCGCCATCGGCGCCGCCACCGCCGGCCGGATCGCCGACCGCATCGGACGCATCCGCTGCATGCAGATCGCCGCGGTGCTCTTCACCGTCAGCGCCGTCGGCTCGGCCCTGCCGTTCGCGCTCTGGGACCTCGCCATGTGGCGCGTCATCGGCGGCTTCGCCATCGGCATGGCCTCGGTGATCGGCCCCGCCTACATCGCGGAGGTCGCGCCGGCCGCGTACCGGGGACGGCTCGGCTCCTTCCAGCAGGCCGCCATCGTCATCGGCATCGCCGTCTCCCAGCTGGTCAACTGGGCCATCCTCAACATGGCCGACGGCGACCAGCGCGGCGAGATCGCCGGCATCGAGGCCTGGCAGTGGATGCTCGGCGTGATGGTCGTCCCGGCCGTGCTGTACGGCCTGCTCTCCTTCGCGATCCCCGAGTCGCCGCGCTTCCTGATCTCCGTCGGCCGCCACGACCGCGCCAAGGAGGTCCTCGCCGAGGTCGAGGGCAAGGGCGTCGACCTGGACGCCCGCGTCGCCGAGATCGAGACGGCCATGCGCCGCGAGCACAAGTCCAGCTTCCGGGACCTGCTCGGCAGCCGCTTCGGCTTCCTGCCCATCGTCTGGGTCGGCATCGGCCTCTCGGTCTTCCAGCAGCTCGTCGGCATCAACGTCGCCTTCTACTACTCGTCCACGCTGTGGCAGTCGGTCGGCGTCAACCCGGAGAGCTCGTTCTTCTACTCCTTCACCACGTCGATCATCAACATCATCGGCACCGTGATCGCGATGGTCCTGGTCGACCGCGTGGGCCGCAAGCCGCTCGCCCTCGTCGGCTCCGCCGGTATGGCGATCGCCCTCGCCTTCGAAGCGTGGGCCTTCTCCGCGGACCTCGTCGGCGGCAAGCTGCCGGAGACCCAGGGCGTCGTCGCCCTGATCGCCGCCCACCTCTTCGTGCTCTTCTTCGCCCTCTCCTGGGGCGTGGTGGTCTGGGTCTTCCTCGGCGAGATGTTCCCCAACCGCATCCGCGCCGCGGCCCTCGGCGTCGCAGCCTCCGCACAGTGGCTCGCGAACTGGGCCATCACCGCGAGCTTCCCGTCCCTGGCGGACTGGAACCTCTCCGGCACGTACATCATCTACACGATCTTCGCCGTGCTCTCCATCCCCTTCGTACTCCGGTACGTCAAGGAGACCAAGGGCAAGGCGTTGGAGGAGATGGGCTAATCCCCGCTGCCCCTCTCCTCAGCAACGAGACTGCCCCGGCTCGTCCTCCGAAGGACCGAGCCGGGGCAGTACGTTTTCAGCCCCCGAGGGGCTCAGGCGGAGGCCGCGGCCCGCTCGCGCTCCTGCTCCTCCGCCGCCCCGGCGGGAGCCGCCGCGGCGGCGCGCGGCAGCACGGCGTACAGCACCGCCGCCACCACGATCGTCACGAGCCAGCCCAACCCGTTGCGGCCGATCCAGGAACCGGCGAGCGGCCCGGCGAACCAGTCGACCTTCGTGAAGGCCAGCCCCACCAGCAGCGCCACACCCCACGCCGCCATGGCCTGCGGGGCGAAGCCGCCCCGGTACCAGTAGGCGCTGGTGCGGGTGGTGTCCATCAGCGCCTCGCCGTCGTACGTACGGCGGCGCAGCATGTCGACGCCGAAGACGCCGATCCACGCCGAGAACGCCACCGCCAGCAGCGTCAGGAAGGAGATGAACGAGCCGATGAAGCTGGTCGCCACCACCATCAGCAGGAAGCCGAAGACCAGCGAGATCACCGCGTTCACGCTGACGGCCCAGGCGCGCGGCACCGTGATGCCCAGCGTCTGCGCGGTGAAGCCCGCCGAGTACATCGACATCGAGTTGATCAGCAGCATGCCGATGAGGGCGATGATCAGGTACGGCACCGAGATCCAGGCCGGCAGCAGCTCGCCGATGAACGACACCGGGTCCTGCGCGGACGCCAGGTCCGGCGTGGACACCGCCATCACCGCGCCCATCAGCACCATCGGCAGCACCACGATCCCGGCGCCGCCGACCGTGGAGCCGACGACCGCCCGGTTCGACGCCGTACGCGGCAGGTAGCGGGTGAAGTCCGGCCCGGAGGGCACCCAGCTGATGCCGCCCGCCGCGATCGTGCCGATGCCCGCGATCAACATCGCCGTCGACCCGGCCGGCTTGTCGAAGACCGCGGCCCAGTCGGTGTTGGCGACCAGATAGACCAGCACCAGCACGGAGAAGGCGCCGAAGAGGTACGTGGACCACGTGCTGCACACGCGCAGCGCGGTGATGCCGAGCCCCGACACCACGAAGGTGGCGGCGACGAAGAACAGCAGGGTGACGACGATCAGCGGAGTGCTGCTCTTCACGCCGAACAGCAGGTCCAGCACGGTCAGCACGGCGTACGCGCCGGTGACCGCGTTGATCGTCTCCCAGCCCCAGCGGGCCACCCAGATGAGGGAGCCGGGGAAGAGGTTGCCGCGCTGGCCGAAAACCGCCCGCGACAGCGCCATGCCGGGCGATCCGCCCCGCTTGCCCGCGATCGAGATCAGGCCGACGATCCCGTACGACAGGAGGGGCGCGGCGAGCGCGACGACCAGGACCTGCCAGATGTTCAGGCCGTTGAAGACGATCAGACCGGCGCCCATGGTGAGCAGCAGCACACTGATGTTCGCGGCCACCCAGGTGGGGAACAGCTCCCGGACATGGCCGGTGCGCTCCCCGTCGGGGACCGGCTCGAGGCCGCGGGTCTCTATCGCGCCTTCGGACGCGGAGGCGTGGGGCATGGGTCAGCTCCGGGCAGAGGTGGGGGATTCACGACATCGTACATTCACCCCAAAAGCTCCAGATAGGGGCCTACGGCACTGGGGGATACTGGTCGCGTTATGGAAATCCTCATCCTTGCTGTAGTCATCGCTCTGGTCGCGGTCGGCGCGATCAGCGGCCTCGTGGTCAGCAGCCGCAAGAAGAAGCAGTTGCCGCCGCCGCAGGCGCCGTCGTCCACGCCGACCATCACCGCTCCGCCCGCCGAGCCGCACGTCGGCGAGGAGGCGGAGACACCGCGGGAGGAACCGCGCCGCACCATCGAGGAGGTGGACCTCCCGACGGCCGAGGAGGCGCTCGAAGCGCCCGCGGCCGTCGAGGACCCGCTCGTCGCGGCGCCGCCCGCACCCGAGATCGAGGTCCCGGAGCCGACCGCGGGCAGGCTGGTCCGGCTGCGCGCCCGGCTCGCCCGCTCGCAGACCTCCCTCGGCAAGGGGCTGCTCACCCTGCTGTCCCGGGAGCACCTCGACGAGGACACCTGGGAGGAGATCGAGGACACCCTCCTCACTGCCGACGTCGGCGTCGCGCCGACCCAGGAGCTCGTGGAGCGGCTGCGCGAGCGCGTGAAGGTGCTCGGGACGCGGACGCCGGAGGAGCTGCGCACGCTCCTGCGCGAGGAACTGCTCACCCTGGTCGGCACCGACCTCGACCGCTCGCTGAAGACGGAGAGCGACCTCGACACCCCGGCCGTCGTGATGGTCGTGGGCGTCAACGGCACCGGCAAGACCACGACCACCGGCAAGCTCGCGCGCGTGCTGGTCGCGGACGGGCGCTCGGTCGTCCTCGGCGCGGCGGACACCTTCCGCGCGGCCGCCACCGACCAGCTCCAGACCTGGGGCGACCGCGTCGGCGCCCGAACCATCCGCGGCCCGGAGAACGGCGACCCGGCCTCGGTCGCGTTCGACGCGGTCAAGGAGGGCATCGCGGAGGGCGCGGACGTCGTCCTGATCGACACCGCGGGCCGCCTGCACACCAAGACGGGCCTGATGGACGAGCTCGGCAAGGTCAAGCGCGTCGTCGAGAAGCACGGCCCGGTGAACGAGGTTCTGCTGGTCCTCGACGCCACGACCGGCCAGAACGGCCTGGTGCAGGCGCGGGTCTTCCGCGAGGTCGTCGACATCACCGGCATCGTCCTGACGAAGCTGGACGGCACGGCCAAGGGCGGCATCGTCGTCGCGGTCCAGCGCGAGCTGGGCGTCCCGGTGAAGCTCATCGGCCTCGGGGAGGGCCCGGACGACCTGGCCCCCTTCGAGCCGGAGGCCTTCGTCGACGCGCTGATCGGCGACTGAGACGGCGACTGACCCGCTCCGGCGGAGGGTCCGGGGCTCGGGGGTTCACCCCCCCCGGGCCCCCCTTTTTTTACGTATGAGGCTTTACGTATGAGGGCGGCGTCAGCCCGCCGAGCGGTGGCAGATGTACGCCAGCGTCCCCAGCAGCAGCCGCGCCTGCGGCGGCGCGCCCGCGTCCAACGACGGCGGCCGCAGCCACCGGGCGGGTCCCAGCCCCGCGTGGTCCGAGGGCGGGGCCGTGATGTACGCGCCCGGGCCCAGGCAGTGCAGGTCGAGGTCCGCGTCGTCCCAGCCCATCCGGTACAGCAGCTCCGGCAGCTCCGCCGCCGCGCCAGGCGCCACGAAGAACTGCGCGCGCCCCGTCGGGGTCGCGCAGACCGGGCCCAGCGGCAGGCCCATCCGCTCCATGCGGACCAGCGCCCGGCGGCCCGCCGGCTCGGCGACCTCCAGGACGTCGAACGACCGCCCCACCGGCAGCATCAGCGCGGCCCCCGGGAACCGGGACCACGCCTCGGAGACGGTGTCGAGCGTCGCGCCGGCCGGCACCTCGGGCGCGAAGTCGAAGGGATGCGCCCCCGGAGCCGTACAGGCCGGGTCGCCGCAGGAGCAGCGCCCGGAGGCGGCACGCGCGCCCGGGACCACGTCCCAGCCCCACAGGCCGGTGTACTCCGCCACCACGGTGCACTCCGCGGTGCGCATGCCGCGGCGCCGGATGTCGCGGATGCGGGTGCGGGTCCGGGTCGAGCCGATCGTGAAGCCCATGCCCCCTCCAACGGGTGTAGCTCGCCGGTGGTTACGACCCGGAGTCTTGTCGTGACGCTGCGTCGCCGCCATGCCCCAACGGGTGGCGCGCGGAGGCATCGAGGAGTGGTGCGTGTCGTCACGCGCGCCCCGCGGTACGACGATCCACCGGCTCCTGGTCGTCGTGCGTCAAGTGAATCGCGCCTGGAGCCGGGCGAGTTCATTCGAAGGGGTGGCGAATGGTGGCGTTTATGGAAACGACCTCGCCTGATCGGTGATCGTAGGATTACTTTCGGTACATGAAACCGGGGTGGTGGCCGTTCCTCGTGGGTATGCCGGGGGCAAGCCGGTTCCGCGTTTCGTACGCGGACGGTCGCGATCGACGGCATTCTGACAAGGGTTCGCGCAACAGGCGACGACAGCGGATGGGGGCGTTCCAGTGGGCGGCAGCGGCGCAGACGGTACGAATGCCGGCAAGCGCCCGAACGAGCAACTGAGCTCGTGGTTCGTGCGCAGCGGCTGGTCCAAGGGCGAGCTCGCGCGCCAAGTGAACCGCCGGGCGCGCCAGATGGGCGCACACCACATCAGCACCGACACCTCACGCGTACGGCGCTGGCTCGACGGCGAACAGCCCCGCGAACCCATCCCGCGCATCCTCTCCGAGCTGTTCTCCGAGCGCTTCGGCACGGTCGTCGCCATCGAGGACCTCGGCCTGCGCACCGCCCACCAGTCACCCTCGGTGTCCGGCGTCGACCTCCCCTGGGCAGGCCCCCAGACCGTCGCCCTGCTCAGCGACTTCTCCCGCAGCGACCTCATGCTCGCCCGGCGCGGCTTCCTCGGCACCTCCCTGGCCCTGGCCGCCGGCCCCGCCCTCATCGAGCCCATGCAGCGCTGGCTCGTCCCCACCCCCACCGGCGACACCGGCGGCCGCTCCGACCAGTCCGGCGCACCGCGCCGCGCCACCCGGCTGTCCACACCGGAACTGGACCTGCTGGAATCCACCACCGCCATGTTCCGCCAGTGGGACGCCCAGTGCGGCGGCGGACTGCGCCGCAAGGCGGTCGTCGGCCAACTCCACGAGGTCACCGACCTCCTGCAGGAGCCGCACCCCGCCGCCACCACCCGACGGCTCTTCACCTGCGCCGCCGAACTGGCCGAACTCGCCGGGTGGATGAGCTACGACGTCGGCCTCCAGCCCACCGCTCAGAAGTACTTCGTGCTCGCCCTGCACGCCGCCAAGGAAGCCGGCGACAAGCCCCTCGGCTCGTACATCCTCTCCTCCATGAGCCGCCAGATGATCCACCTCGGGCGGCCCGACGACGCGCTGGAACTCATCCACCTCGCCCAGTACGGCAGCCGCGACTGCGCCACCCCGCGCACCCAGGCCATGCTGTATGCGATGGAGGCCCGGGCGTATGCCAACATGGGCCAGCCCAGCAAGTGCAAGCGCGCGGTGCGGATGGCCGAGGACACCTTCGCCGACGCGGGCCTCGACGGCGAGCCCGAGCCCGACTGGATCCGCTTCTTCTCCGAGGCCGAGCTCAACGGCGAGAACGCCCACTCCTACCGCGACCTCGCCTATGTGGCCGGCCGCAGCCCCACGTACGCCTCCCTCGCCGAGCCCGTGATGCGGCGCGCCGTCGAGCTGTTCCGCAAGGACGAGGAGCACCGGCGCTCCTACGCGCTGAACCTCATCGGCATGGCCACCGTGCACCTGCTCAAGCGCGAGCCCGAGCAGTCCACCGCCCTCGCCGAGCAGGCCCTGCACGTCGCCAAGCGGGTGCGCTCCGAGCGGGTCAACACCCGGCTGCGCAAGACCGTCGACACGGCCGCCCGCGACTTCGGCGACGTACCGGAAGTAGCCCGGCTCACCGAGAAGCTCACCGCCCAGCTCCCCGAGACCGCCGAAGCGGTCTGACCGCGCGAGCCACCCCGAACCCCGGCCGCGACCGTCACCCCTGTACAGCCCGACTCGGCTCCCTCACGCCAGGTCAACAGGGTGACCGTCGCGGCCGGTCCCGTGCCTGCGGGAGGGTACTCCCGTTACATCCCCGTGACCCCGCGGTTCATAGCCGCGTAACACGCGAGGGCTCTTCGTCACTGCGGCGAAACATCGAGCGGCATCGACCGAAACCGCGCTGCGCCAACCTCGGTGCTCATAACCGGCCACCCCTCATAGCCGTGTAGCTACCACCGGCTCCGCCCCGCACAGGCCGACCGACGACGAGGAGACGCCGATGCCCCCAGGCATCACGACCCTTGCCGCAGACGCACCCACGCTGTCTGCCGCGAACACCGGGTTCATGCTCATCTGTTCCGCCCTGGTGATGCTGATGACACCGGCCCTCGCCTTCTTCTACGGAGGCATGGTCCGGGTGAAGTCGACCCTCAACATGCTGATGATGAGCTTCATCAGCCTCGGGATCGTCACGATCCTTTGGGTGCTGTACGGCTTCAGCATCGCCTTCGGCACCGACTTCGGCTCCCTCATCGGGTGGTCGTCCGACTACGTCGGCCTCAGCAACATCGGCGTCACCGAGCTGTGGGACGGCTACACCATCCCGGTGTACGTCTTCGCCGTCTTCCAGCTGATGTTCGCCATCCTCACCCCCGCGCTCATCAGCGGCGCCCTCGCCGACCGCGTGAAGTTCACCGCCTGGGCGCTGTTCATCGCCCTCTGGGTCACCGTCGTCTACTTCCCCGTCGCCCACTGGGTCTGGGGCGCCGGCGGCTGGCTCTTCGAGATGGGCGTCATCGACTTCGCGGGCGGCACCGCCGTCCACATCAACGCCGGAGCCGCCGCCCTCGGCGTGATCCTGGTCATCGGCAAGCGCATCGGCTTCAAGAAGGACCCGATGCGCCCGCACAGCCTCCCGCTGGTCATGCTCGGCGCCGGGCTGCTGTGGTTCGGCTGGTTCGGCTTCAACGCCGGCTCCTGGCTCGGCAACGACGACGGCGTCGGCGCGGTGATGTTCCTCAACACCCAGGTCGCCACCGCCGCCGCCATGTGCGCCTGGCTGGCGTACGAGAAGATCCGCCACGGCGCCTTCACCACCCTCGGCGCCGCCTCCGGCGCGGTCGCCGGACTCGTCGCCATCACCCCGGCCGGCGGCTCCTGCTCGCCGCTCGGCGCGATCGCCATCGGCGCCATCGCCGGTCTGCTCTGCGCCATGGCCGTCGGCCTCAAGTACAAGTTCGGCTACGACGACTCCCTGGACGTCATCGGCGTCCACCTCGTCGGCGGTGTGGTCGGCTCCCTGCTCGTCGGCTTCTTCGCCACCGGCGGCGTCCAGTCCGACGCCAAGGGCCTCTTCTACGGCGGCGGCCTGGAGCAGCTCGGCAAGCAGGCCATCGGCGTCTTCGCCGTCCTCGCCTACTCCCTGGTCGTCTCCGCGCTCCTCGCCTTCGTCATCGACAAGGCCATGGGCATGCGGGTCAGCGAGGATGACGAGGTCTCCGGCATCGACCGCGTCGAGCACGCCGAGACGGCGTACGACTTCAGCGGCGCCGGCGGCGGAGCCGGCTCGCGCAAGGCCGCCCCGGCGACGGAGGCACTGCCCGTAGTGGAGAACAAGAAGGTGGACGCATGAAGCTGATCACGGCGGTCGTCAAGCCGCACCGGCTCGACGAGATCAAGGAGGCCCTCCAGGCCTTCGGGGTCCACGGACTGACGGTTACGGAGGCCAGCGGCTACGGCCGCCAGCGCGGCCACACCGAGGTCTACCGGGGTGCCGAGTACACCGTCGACCTCGTCCCCAAGATCCGCATCGAGGTCCTCGTCGAGGACGACGACGCCGAACAGCTCGTCGACGTCATCGTCAAGGCCGCCCGCACCGGCAAGATCGGAGACGGGAAGGTCTGGAGCGTCCCCGTCGACACCGCCGTCCGGGTCCGCACCGGCGAACGCGGCCCCGACGCCCTGTAAACCCGCCACACGGCAAGGAGCCCCGGGTGACGAGCACCGATGTGAAGAGCGACGACTCGGGACCCGGCGGCTACGCGGCGGCCCGGCTGCACCTCCTGACCCAGGAGGAGCGGTCCGGGCCGCCGCGCCGTGCCGACCTGTCCCGCCTCACCGACGAATGGCTGTCGGGCCTGTTCGCCCAGGCGGCCCCCGCGCGCGGCGTGGCCCTGGTCGCCGTCGGCGGGTACGGGCGCGGCGAGCTGTCCCCCCGCAGCGACCTCGACCTGCTCCTCCTCCACGACGGCAGCGCCGACCCCGCCGCCATCGCCGCGCTCGCCGACCGCGTCTGGTACCCCGTCTGGGACCTCGGCCTCGCCCTCGACCACTCCGTACGCACCCTCACCGAGGCCCGCAGAACCGCCGCCGAGGACCTCAAGGTCCAGCTCGGGCTCCTCGACGCCCGCCACCTCGCCGGCGACCTCGGCCTCGTCACCGCCCTGCGCACCGCCGTCCTCGCCGACTGGCGCAACCAGGCCCCCAAGCGCCTCCCCGAACTCGACGCGCTCTGCCGCGAGCGCGCCGAGCGCCAGGGCGAGCTGCAGTTCCTCCTCGAACCCGACCTCAAGGAAGCCCGCGGGGGCCTGCGCGACGCCACCGCCCTGCGCGCCGTCGCCGCCTCCTGGCTCGCCGACGCCCCCCGCGAAGGCCTCGCCGAAGCCCGCCGCACCCTCCTCGACACCCGCGACGCCCTCCACCTCGTCACCGGGCGCGCCACCGACCGGCTCGCCCTCCAGGAACAGACCCAGGTCGCCGCCGCACTCGGCCTGCCCGACGCCGACGCCCTGCTCCGCAGCGTCTACGAAGCAGCCCGCACTCTCTCGTACGCGGGCGACGTCACCTGGCGCGAGGTCAACCGCGTCCTGCGCGCCCGGGCCGTACGCCCCCGGCTGCGCGCCCTCCTCGGACGCCAGCCCGCCGTGCGCTCCCCGCTCGCCGAAGGCGTCGTCGAGATGGACGGCGAGGCCGTGCTCGCCCGCACCGCCCGCCCCGAACGCGACCCGGCCCTGCCCCTGCGCGCCGCCGCCGCGGCCGCCCAGGCGGGCCTGCCCCTCTCCCCGTACGCCGTACGCCGCCTGGCCGCCGCCGGCAAGCCACTGCCGGTGCCGTGGCCCGCCGAGGCCCGCGAGGCACTCGTCACCCTGCTCGGCGCGGGGGAGTCCACCGTGCCCGTCTGGGAGGCCCTGGAGGCCGAGGGCGTCGTCAGCCGCCTGCTGCCCGAATGGGAGCACGTGCGCTGCCGCCCGCAGCGCAACCCCGTCCACACCTGGACCGTCGACCGGCACCTCGTCGAGACCGCCGTACGCGCCTCCGCGATGGCCCGCCGCGTCGGGCGCCCCGACCTCCTCCTGGTCGCCGCCCTCCTCCACGACATCGGCAAGGGCCGCCCCGGCGACCACGCGGTCGTGGGGGAGCCCCTCGCCCGTGACATCGCCGCCCGCATCGGCTTCGACCGGCACGACACCGCCGTCGTCGCCACCCTCGTACGCCACCACCTCCTGCTCGTCGAGACCGCCACCCGCCGCGACCTCGACGACCCCGCGACCGTCGACTCCGTCGCCGCGGCCGTCGGCTCCGCGTCCACGCTGGAGCTCCTGCACGCCCTCACCGAGGCCGACGCCCTCGCCACCGGCCCCGCCGCCTGGTCCTCCTGGCGCGCCTCCCTCGTCGCGGACCTGGTCAAGCGGGTCGCCGGCGCCCTCGCGGGCGATCCACCCCCCGCGCCCGAGCCCGCCGCGCCCAGCGCCGAACAGGAACGCCTCGCCATCGAGGCCCTGCGCACCGGCGAACCCGTCCTCGCCCTGCACGCCGACGGCCCGCCGGACGGCGACACCCCCGAACCCGTCGGCGTCGAGCTGCTCATCGCCCTCCCCGACCGGCCGGGCGTCCTGCCCGCCGTGGCCGGCGTCCTCGCCCTGCACCGCCTCACCGTCCGCTCGGCCGACCTCCGCGCGATCGAACTACCGCCGGAGCTCGGCGGCGGCGGAGCCGTCCTCGTCCTGAACTGGCGCGTCGCCGCCGAGTACGGCTCCCTGCCGCAGGCCACCCGGCTGCGCGCCGACCTCGTCCGCGTCCTGGACGGCTCCCTCGACATCCGCTCCCGCCTCGCCGAACGCGAGGCGGCCTACCCCCGCCGCCACGGCGCCACGGCCCCGCCACCGCGCGTCACGGTCGCCCCGGCCGGCTCGACGCTGGCGACGGTCATCGAGGTCCGCGCCCATGACGCCCCGGGTCTGCTGCACCGCATCGGGCGGGCCCTGGAGACGGCGGCGGTACGGGTGCGCAGCGCGCACGTGTCGACGCTGGGGGCGAACGCGGTGGACGCCTTCTACGTCACGGACGCCGCCGGCGCCCCGCTGGCCCCCGAGGAGGCGGCGGAAGTGGCACGCACCCTGGAAGCAGCACTGCGGGCATGACGGGGCTGCTACGGATCGGCTCAAGCCCGATACCCTTGGGTTCGACTGTCCGCCCGCCCCCTACACCCGAGGATCCGCGACCGCCGTGTTCGATACCCTCTCCGACCGCCTTGCAGCGACTTTCAAGAACCTCCGAGGCAAGGGCCGCCTCAGCGAGGCGGACATCGACGCCACGGCACGTGAGATCCGTATCGCGCTGCTCGAGGCCGACGTGGCCCTGCCCGTCGTGCGGGCCTTCATCAAGCAGATCAAAGAGCGGGCCCTCGGCGCCGAGGTCTCGCAGGCGCTGAATCCCGCGCAGCAGGTCATCAAGATCGTCAACGAGGAGCTCATCGGCATCCTCGGCGGCGAGACCCGGCGCCTCCGGTTCGCCAAGAACCCGCCCACCGTGATCATGCTCGCCGGTCTCCAGGGTGCCGGTAAGACGACCCTCGCCGGAAAGCTCGGCCTCTGGCTCAAGGGCCAGGGCCACTCGCCGCTGCTGGTCGCCTGTGACCTCCAGCGCCCCAACGCCGTCAACCAGCTCGCCGTCGTCGCCGAGCGCGCGGGTGTCGCCGTGTACGCGCCCGAGCCGGGTAACGGCGTGGGTGACCCGGTGCAGGTCGCCAAGGACTCGATCGACTACGCGAAGACCAAGCTGCACGACATCGTCATCGTCGACACCGCGGGCCGCCTCGGTATCGACCAGGAGCTGATGCAGCAGGCCGCGGACATCCGCGACGCGGTCTCGCCCGACGAGGTTCTCTTCGTCGTCGACGCCATGATCGGTCAGGACGCGGTCAACACCGCCGAGGCCTTCCGCGACGGCGTCGGCTTCGACGGCGTCGTGCTCTCCAAGCTCGACGGTGACGCCCGCGGTGGTGCCGCCCTGTCGATCGCGCACGTCACCGGCCGCCAGATCATGTTCGCCTCCAACGGCGAGAAGCTGGACGACTTCGACGCGTTCCACCCGGACCGCATGGCGTCCCGCATCCTCGGCATGGGCGACGTCCTCTCCCTGATCGAGAAGGCCGAGCAGACCTTCAGCCAGGAAGAGGCCGCCAAGATGGCCTCCAAGCTGGCGTCGTCCAAGGGCAAGGACTTCACCCTCGACGACTTCCTGGCCCAGATGGAGCAGGTCCGGAAAATGGGCTCCATCTCCAAGCTGCTCGGCATGCTGCCGGGCATGGCGCAGATGCGGGACCAGATCAACAACATCGACGAGCGCGACGTCGACCGCACGGCCGCGATCATCAAGTCGATGACCCCCGGCGAGCGCCAGGACCCGACGATCATCAACGGCTCGCGGCGCGCCCGTATCGCCAAGGGTTCCGGTGTCGACGTCAGCGCGGTGAAGAACCTGGTGGAGCGGTTCTTCGAGGCCCGCAAGATGATGTCTCGGATGGCGCAGGGCGGCGGCATGCCGGGCATGCCGGGGATCCCGGGCATGGGCGGCGGCCCCGGCCGCCAGAAGAAGCAGCAGAAGCAGGCCAAGGGCAAGCGCAAGAGTGGCAACCCGATGAAGCGGAAGGCCGAGGAGCAGGCCGCGGCCGCCCGCCGCGAGCAGGCGGCCCAGCAGGGCGGTGCCTTCGGCCTGCCGGCCGGCGAGCCGGGCAAGGACTTCGAGCTCCCGGACGAGTTCAAGAAGTTCATGGGCTGACGGCCGCGCACAGCGGTTCGGAGGGGCGTCCACCACGTTGGTGGGCGCCCCTCCGCCGTACGCCCGCCACGGCGCGCGGCGCCCGTAATGCCGCTTTCGCGGCGGTCTCGCATGATGGCAGCGTGGCCAATTCCGTACCCCCACGCGACCGCACCGACCAGCCCTGGCGCTCGGAGGGCGCGCCTCCGCCACCGCCGCCGCGCAAGAAGATGCCCGGCGGGTGGATCGCGCTCGTCCTCGCCGCGGTGGCCGTCTTCGTCCTGACCAACCTGGCCCTGTCGTACTTCGGCAACGGCGACGAGCGGACCATCTCGTACACCGAGTTCAGCCGGCAGGTCACCGACGGCAAGGTCGCCAAGATCTACTCCAAGGGCGACGCCATCGAGGGCGAACTGGACAACGGCCAGCGGTTCACCACCCAGCGTCCGGCCTTCGCCGACGACAACCTCTGGTCGGAACTGACCAAGCAGAAGGTCACCGTGACCGCCGAGCCGGTGGTCGAGAGGCCGAGCTTCGTCGCCAATCTGCTGCTCTCGCTCGCGCCGATCCTCCTCCTCGTCCTGCTGTGGGTGTTCATCTCCCGGCGGATGAGCGCCGGGCTCGGCGCCGGGGGCATGCTGGGCCGCAAGGCGCCGCCCAAGCCGGTCGAGGTCACGGCCGGACAGCGCACGACCTTCGCCGACGTCGCCGGGATCGACGAGGTGGAGGGCGAGCTGAACGACGTGGTGGACTTCCTGAAGAACCCCGACGCGTACTGGCGCATGGGCGCCAAGATGCCGCGCGGTGTGCTGCTGGCGGGGCCGCCCGGCACCGGGAAGACGCTCCTGGCGCGGGCGGTGGCCGGCGAGGCGGGGGTGCCGTTCTTCTCGGCGTCCGCCTCCGAGTTCATCGAGATGATCGTCGGCGTCGGCGCCTCGCGCGTACGGGAGCTGTTCAACGAGGCCCGCAAGGTGGCCCCCGCGATCATCTTCATCGACGAGATCGACACCATCGGGCGCGTCCGCGGCGGCTCCGCCGCCATGGGCGGGCACGACGAGCGCGAGCAGACGCTGAACCAGATCCTGACCGAGATGGACGGCTTCTCCGGCTCCGAGGGCGTCATCGTCATCGCGGCCACCAACCGCGCCGACGTCCTTGACCCGGCCCTCACCCGGCCCGGACGCTTCGACCGGATTGTCCACGTCAGCCCGCCCGACCGGGGCGGCCGCGAGGCGATCCTCAGGATCCACACCCGCGACATCCCGCTCGCCGAGGACGTCGACCTGGCCCGGGTCGCCCGTACGACCCCGGGCATGACCGGCGCCGAGCTGGCCAACCTCGCCAACGAGGCCGCCCTGCTCGCGGTCAAGCGCCGCCGCCCGCGCGTCACGCAGGCGGACCTCTCCGAGGCCCTGGAGAAGGTCCAGCTCGGTGCCGAGCGCGCGCTGGTCATGCCGCTGGAGGAGCGCCGCCGCACCGCGTACCACGAGAGCGGCCACGCGCTGCTGGGCATGCTCCAGCCCGGCGCGGACCCTGTCCGCAAGGTCACCATCGTGCCGCGCGGACGCGCGCTCGGCGTGACCCTGTCGACGCCCGACGCCGACAAGTACGCGTACACGGAGGACTACCTGCGCGGCCGGATCATCGGCGCGCTGGGCGGGATGGCGGCCGAACACGTCGTGTTCGGGGTGGTCACGACCGGCTCGGAGAGCGACCTGGAGCAGGTCACCAACATCGCGCGCGGGATGGCGGGCCGCTGGGGCATGAGCGACCGGGTCGGCCGGCTCAGCGCCATCCCGGGCGACGCGCAGCAGGCGTACGGGCTCTCCGCCGCGCCCGCGACGCTGGACGCCGTGGCCCACGAGATGCGCCGCATCGTCGACGAGTGCTACGAACGCGCCTGCCGGCTCCTCGAGGAGCACCGCCCCAAGCTGGACGCTCTGGCGGCGGCGCTCCTGGAGAACGAGACGCTGGAGGAGGCCGAGGCGTACCGTGCGGCCGGCATCCCCCGCCTCGCCAAGGCGCACGCGGGGGAACAGTGAGACGTCAGGGGGTCCTGGCCACCAGGTAGCGGAAGACGTTCGGCATCCACACCGTGCCGTCGGGCCGTACGTACGGGTGGAGGGCCTCGGTGACCTCCTTCTCGACGGTCGCCTGGTCGGACGCCTCCACCGCCGCGTCGAACAGCCCCGTCGAGAACAGGCCGCGTACGGCGCTCTCGATGTCGGCGTACCCGAAGGGGCACGCCACCCGTCCCGAACCGTCCGGGTTCAGCCCGGCCCGCGCGGCCACGTCCTCCAGGTCGTCGCGGTTCGCCGGGCGCCAGCCGGCCCGCGTGCGCAGCCGCTCGGTGAGCCGGCCCGCCACCCGCAGCACGGTCGAGGTGGCGCACCGCTCCGGCGGGCCCCAGCCCGCCAGCACCACGGCGCTGCCCCGCTCCGCCAGCCGTACGCCGCTCACCAGGGCGGGCACCAGACCCTCGGAGTCCCCGGCGGTGCAGCCGATCGGCTGGAACGCGGTGATGAGGTTGTACGCCGGACGGGTGGGGTCCGCGGTCTCGGCGGGCCCGCCGTACAGGAGTCTCGTCTCGCCGCACCGCGGGGCGGCGTCGTGCGCGCCCGCGTCGGGCATCAGCCGCTCCTTGGCCAGGTCCACGCGTGCGTGGTCGGTGTCGCAGCCGGTGACCTGCGCGCCGCGGGAGGCGGCCATCAGCAAGGCGAGTCCCGAGCCGCAACCGAGACCCAGCAGCCGCGTCCCGGTGCCGACCTCCAGGTGCTGGTACACCGCTTCGTAGAGCGGGACGAGCATCCGCTCCTGGATCTCAGCCCAGTCGCGGGCTCGGCCGGGCCCGTCCGTCGCCGGAGGGGCCGAGGCCGGGTGGGGGTGGTGCTGGACGAGCATAGGTGTCATCGAAAGCGCCCCAATCCGCCGAGAGGTCCATCTGTGCGTCTGTGCCCTGATTGACAGCCCCCGTGTGCGTGCGCGCGCACTCCCCGACGCCCAGGGAACTCCGCATCCGCCCCCGGTGTCCAGGGGTCGGGACGCAATGCTTGCGTGCCCCGGGCGTGCGCCCCCGAGTCGGCACGAACTTCTCTCATAGTGGGGGCGGCGAGCGAATCCCGCCATGGCAACGGGCCGGTGCCGCGCGCTCCCGTGCGCCGGAGTACTGTCACACCGCGGCCGCCCTCCACGAGCGCTCCGCGCCGGGGTGTGGGCGCCGGGGCGTGCGCGGCGCTACGTACCACCTTGGTGCGAGCTGCGAGCCTTCTCCGTACATCGGCGCACTGGCCCTCGTCAGGACGCATCAACGGCAACTGACGGGTACGTGCAAATTATTTGGGATGCCCCGGAATGGAACCCACAGGCAGTCCGGCTCGTTGTCACGACGTGAGCACGACACCACCTGTTCTCGCCGCAGAGCTGGCACAGGCGTGGGCCGACATTCAGCGGCACCACCCCGAGCTGCCGGATCTCGCCGCGCCCGAATCCCTGATCGGAGAGTCGTCGTCCGCCTGTGGCGCCGAGCTCTCGTTCGAACGACTGCTCCATGAGGCAGTCCACGGCATCGCCGCCGCCCGAGGAGTCCGCGACACCTCTCGCGCCGGCCGCTACCACAACCGCAGATTCCTGGCGATCGCCGAGGAGATGGGCCTCGACCACCCGGACGAGCCGCACCCGAGCAGCGGCTTCTCCCTGGTCACGCTCAGCCCCGAGGCCAAGCGCCGCTACCGGCCGACGATCGAGCGGCTCCAGCGCGCCCTGAAGGCGCACACGGCCGCCACGGCCGCCGACACCAAGCGCTCCTTCCGCGGGCCGGCCGCCCGGCACGGCTCCTCCGGTGGCGGCGTGCGGGTCAAGGCGGTCTGCGACTGCGGGCGCAACGTCCGGGTCGTCCCGTCGGTCCTCGCGCAGGCGCCGATCGTCTGCGGCGGCTGCGGGAAGCCGTTCCGCATTCCGGAAGCGGTGGGCGCGGCGAGCTGACCCCGCGTGGTGTGGCACAATGGCTAGCTGTACTCGACAGTCGAACAGGACCCCTCTCTCCTCCGGCTGACGCGTCCATCGGGCACCCGAGTACCGCAACCCCACGTGGCATTTCGTCGTGCCCAACCACGTCAAGACCAGGAGACACCACACCCGTGGCAGTCAAGATCAAGCTGAAGCGTCTGGGCAAGATCCGTTCGCCTCACTACCGCATCGTCGTCGCCGACTCCCGTACCCGCCGTGACGGCCGGGCCATCGAGGAGATCGGCCTGTACCACCCGGTGCAGAACCCGTCGCGCATCGAGGTCGACTCGGAGCGTGCGCAGTACTGGCTGTCCGTCGGCGCCCAGCCGACCGAGCCGGTCCTCGCGATCCTGAAGCTCACCGGCGACTGGCAGAAGGTCAAGGGCCTGCCGGCCCCCGAGAAGCCGCTGCTCGCCCCGGCGACCAAGGAAGACAAGCGCGCCTCCTTCGACGCCTTCGCGAAGGCGCTCGAGGGTGACGAGGCGAAGGGTGAGGCCATCACCCCGAAGGCGAAGAAGGCCGACAAGAAGGCGGACGAGGCCGAGGCCGCGTCCACCGAGTCGACCGAGGCCTGAGCATGCTCGAGGAGGCTCTCGAGCACCTCGTGAAGGGCATTGTCGACAATCCCGACGACGTGCAGGTCGCCTCGCGCACCCTGCGCCGCGGGCGCGTACTGGAGGTCCGGGTCCACCCCGACGACCTCGGCAAGGTGATCGGCCGCAACGGCCGCACCGCGCGCGCTCTGCGTACCGTCGTGGGGGCCCTCGGCGGTCGTGGCATCCGGGTCGACCTCGTCGACGTGGACCAGGTCCGCTGAACAAGTTGGCTGTTTTGCAGTAGATGCACCGGCACGGGCCGGGGAGGGCTACGGCCCTCCCCGGCCCGTGTTCGTGTGGTACGTCGTGTGTACGTCGTTTGGAGAGGTGAGCAGTGCAGCTGGTAGTCGCACGGATCGGCCGCGCCCACGGGATCAAGGGCGAGGTCACCGTCGAGGTGCGGACGGACGAGCCGGAGCTGCGGCTCGCGCCCGGCGCCGTACTGGCCACGGATCCGGCCTCCGCCGGGCCGCTGACCATCGAGACCGGCCGGGTGCACAGCGGCCGGCTGCTGCTCCGCTTCGAGGGCGTACGGGACCGCAACGCCGCCGAGGCGTTGCGCAACACCCTGCTGATCGCGGAGGTGGACCCGGAGGAGCGGCCGGAGGAGCCCGACGAGTACTACGACCACCAGCTCATCGACCTGGACGTGGTCCTCGCCGACGGCACCGAGGTCGGCCGGATCACCGAGATCTCGCACCTGCCGTCCCAGGACCTGTTCGTCGTGGAGCGGCCCGACGGCACCGAGGTCATGATCCCGTTCGTCGAGGAGATCGTCACCGACATCGACCTCGACGAGCAGAGGGCGGTCATCGCCCCGCCGCCCGGCCTGATCGACGACCGCGCCGAGATCGTCTCGACCAAGGACGCGGGAGACGAGAGCTGATGCGGCTCGACGTCGTCACGATCTTCCCCGAGTACCTGGACCCGCTGAACGTCTCGCTCGTCGGCAAGGCACGCGCGCGCGGCGTGCTCGACGTCCACGTACACGACCTGCGCCGGTGGACGTACGACCGGCACCACACGGTCGACGACACCCCCTACGGCGGCGGCCCCGGCATGGTCATGAAGACCGACCCCTGGGGCGAGGCCCTGGACGACACGCTCGCCGCCGGGTACGAGGCGGGCGCCCACGGTCCCGCGCTGGTCGTGCCCACCCCCAGCGGGCGGCCCTTCACCCAGGAGCTCGCCGTCGAGCTCTCCGAGCGGCCCTGGCTGATCTTCACCCCCGCCCGGTACGAGGGCATCGACCGCCGCGTCATCGACGAGTACGCCACCCGGATACCGGTGTACGAGGTGTCCATCGGCGACTACGTGCTGGCGGGCGGCGAGGCCGCCGTCCTGGTGGTCACCGAGGCCGTGGCCCGGCTGCTGCCCGGCGTCCTGGGCAACGCCGAGTCCCACCGGGACGACTCCTTCGCCCCCGGTGCCATGGCCAACCTCCTGGAGGGCCCCGTCTACACCAAGCCGCCGGAGTGGCGCGGGCGCGGTATCCCCGACGTCCTGCTCAGCGGCCACCACGGGAAGATCGCCCGCTGGCGGCGGGACGAGGCGCTGCGTCGGACCGCCGCGAACCGGCCCGAGCTGATCGAGCGGACCGACCCGGCCGCGTTCGACAAGAAGGACCGCGAGACCCTCTCCATGCTCGGCTGGGCACCGGAACCCGGTGGCCGATTTTGGCGCAGGCCCGGCGGCGTGGAAGAATAGGCGGCTGCTGTACGTCCGAGCGGCGCCCCTGCCACAGGGGGACACGCGCCGGCCCCGACGGCACAGCCCCTCAACCCCATCTCTAGTTGCCGTTGATGACCTGTGGCATCAGCGAGGAAGCAGACGACCATGTCTCACGTGCTTGACGCCGTCAACTCCGCGTCCCTGCGGACCGACGTCCCGTCGTTCCGTCCCGGTGACACCGTGAACGTCCACGTTCGCGTCATCGAGGGCAACCGCTCCCGTATCCAGCAGTTCAAGGGTGTCGTCATCCGCCGCCAGGGCTCGGGCGTCTCCGAGACCTTCACGGTCCGCAAGGTCTCCTTCTCCGTCGGCGTCGAGCGCACCTTCCCGGTGCACAGCCCGATCTTCGAGAAGATCGAGCTCGTGACCCGCGGTGACGTCCGTCGCGCCAAGCTGTACTACCTGCGTGAGCTGCGCGGCAAGGCCGCGAAGATCAAGGAGAAGCGCGAGAACTGAGCCCCGGCTCAGCTCCGTCGCGCGGGGGTCCACAGGGCGGCCGGATAGCATCTGGCTCCGATGGACACCGAAGCACAGCACACCGAGCGCGACTCCTCCTCCGATACGGGGGAGGAGTCGCGCTCCGTGCATTCCGGCGGGCGCGGCGGCTTCTCCTGGCGCGGACCGGGGATGATCGGCGTCGCGTGCGCCGTGTTCCTGCTGCTGTTCAGCCACTTCGTGGTGCAGCCCTTCCAGATCCCGAGCAGCTCCATGGAGCCCACTCTCCAGGTCGGGGACCGGGTGCTCGTGAACAAGTTGGCGTACCGTTTCGGTTCCGAGCCCCAGCGTGGGGACGTGGTCGTCTTCGACGGCACCGGGTCCTTCGTCCGCGAGGCACCGGAGCAGAACCCGCTCGCGGCGCTGCTCCACGCGGCGGGCGCGGCGCTCGGCCTGACCGAGCCCGCCGAGACCGACTACGTGAAGCGGGTGGTCGGCGTGGGGGGCGACCGCGTGACGTGCTGCGACAAGGGGGGAAGGGTCGAGGTGAACGGCGTACCGGTGAGCGAGGGGTATCTGCACCCCGGTGACGCACCTTCCCAGGTGCCCTTCGACATCGTCGTGCCGCAGGGCACCCTGTGGGTCATGGGCGACCACCGCAGCCAGTCGCGCGACTCCCGCGACCACCTCGGTGAACCGGGCGGCGGTGTGGTCCCGGTGGAGAAGGTGATCGGCCGGGCGGACTGGATCGGCTGGCCCTTCGGCCGCTGGTCGTCGGTGGAGCCGACGCCGGCCTTCCGCGACGTACCCGGCGCGGCGCACCCGGCAGGCGGGGGCCATGGGTAACCGGGCCAGGCGCGGCGGCCACCGGGCCGACACGCGGCTGCCCACCGGGTCCCGGCCCACGGACGGCGCCCGCGCCCTGCCCGGGCGCGCGGAGCGGCGCAAGCTCGCCCGGCGCGTGAAGCGGCGCAGGCGCAGGTCGGCGGTGAAGGAGGTACCGCTCCTCATCACCGTGGCGCTGGTCATCGCCCTCGTACTGAAGACCTTCCTGGTGCAGGCCTTCGTGATCCCCTCAGGCTCGATGGAGCAGACGATCCGGATCGACGACCGGGTGCTGGTCGACAAGCTCACGCCCTGGTTCGGCTCCAAGCCGCAGCGCGGGGACGTCGTCGTCTTCAAGGACCCGGGCGGCTGGCTCCAGGAGGAGAACGCCCCGAAGAAGGACGACCCGGTCGTCGTCAAGCAGGTCAAGCAGGCCCTCACCTTCATCGGTCTGCTGCCGTCCGACGACGAGCAGGACCTGATCAAGCGGGTCGTCGCGGTCGGCGGGGACACCGTCAAGTGCTGTGACGCGGACGGTCGCGTCACCGTCAACGGCGTACCACTGAGCGAGCCGTACCTGCACCCCGGAAACGTTCCCTCGACGATCACGTTCGACGTGAAGGTGCCGGAGGGGCGGCTGTTCGTGATGGGGGACCACCGGGCCAACTCGGCGGACTCGCGCTTCCACCTGGACGAGGCGTTCCAGGGCACGGTGTCGGAGGAGGAGGTGGTCGGGACGGCGTTCGTCATCGCCTGGCCGTTCGACCACTGGCGCCGACTGGAGGAGCCGGACGCGTTCGCGTCCGTCCCGGACTCGCGGCCGTCAGGGTAGGTGCCGTGGTCGGGGGATCGGGGGACTCGCGGGCCGGGACTGCGATGTCGCTCGGCGCTTCGCATAGTGTGTTCTCTCGGATTCTGAACGGAACGAACAGAACCATCCGGCTCCCGAGCCCTGCGGAACTCCCGCTCGTTATGGGAGTGGTGGGCCCTCCCCTGCTGTGGGGCGGGCGGTTGCACGGAGTGAGGAGTGGATGTGGGGGATTTGGCGGTCGGCGCACGATCCGGACACGACGGGCCGGAGGAGAGGCCGGAGCAGCCCTCCGCGTCCTCTGCCGCCGGGCCTTCCGGGTCGGGCGGGGAGCCCTCCCCCGGAACCGGGCACGCTGAGGGCCCCCCGGTGGGTGCGGCGGCGGACGGCGGGACGGGTGACGACGGGCCGAAGAAGCCCCGTTCCTTCTGGAAGGAACTGCCCCTGCTGATCGGTATCGCGCTGCTGCTGGCGCTGCTGATCAAGACCTTCCTGGTGCAGGCGTTCTCGATCCCGTCCGACTCGATGATGAACACGCTGCAGCGCGGTGACCGGGTCCTGGTCGACAAGCTCACCCCGTGGTTCGGCTCGGAGCCCGAGCGCGGCGAGGTCGTGGTCTTCCACGACCCGGGCGGCTGGCTGGAGGGCGAGCCGACGCCGGAGCCGAACATCCTCCAGGAGTTCCTCAGCTTCATCGGGCTGATGCCGTCCTCGGAGGAGAAGGACCTGATCAAGCGGGTCATCGCGGTCGGCGGTGACACGGTGGAGTGCAAGAAGGGCGGCAAGGTCGTCCTCAACGGCAAGCCGCTCGACGAGACGGCGTACATCGCGCCCGGCTCCACGCCGTGCGACGACGAGCCGTTCGGGCCGATCAAGGTGCCCCAGGACCGCATCTGGGTGATGGGCGACAACCGGCAGAACTCGCTGGACTCCCGCTACCACCAGGAGCTGCCCGGCAACGGCACGGTCGCCACCGAGCGGGTCGTCGGGCGGGCGGTCGTGGTGGCGTGGCCGCTCGACCGCTGGTCCACGCTGCCAGTGCCGGACACCTTCGACCAGCCGGGCCTCAGCGCGGCCGCCGCGGCGGCCGTCGGGCCGGGTGCCCTCGGGCTCGCGGGCGCGCTGCCGATCGTGCTGTGGCGCAGGAAGAGGCGTACCGCCGGGTAGGGCACCGCGGGTAGGGTTCCCTCCCAGATCGTCGATCTCCGAACGTGGGGAGCGCTGGGATGAGCCGAACGCAACGAACGGACGACGGCCGCGGCCGTCTCGGCAGCGTGCTGTCGGGGCTGGCCGTGGCCGTCGGCTGTGTGCTCTTCCTCGGCGGGTTCGCCTGGGGCGCGGTCCAGTACCAGCCGTACACCGTGCCCTCGGACTCCATGTCGCCGACCGTCACGGCCGGGGACCGGGTGCTGGCGCAGCGGATCGACGGCGCGGAGGTGCGCCGCGGTGACGTCGTGGTCTTCACCGACTCGACGTGGGGCGATCTGCCGATGGTCAAGCGGGTGGTCGGCGTCGGCGGCGACAAGGTCGCCTGCTGCGACGCGGAAGGCCGGCTGACCGTGAACGGCACCCCGATTGAAGAACCGTATCTGCGGTCGGAGGCGGCCGCCTCGACGCCGTTCTCCGTGACCGTGCCCGAGGGGCGGCTCTTCCTGCTCGGCGACGAGCGCATGGGCTCGCAGGACTCCCGCGTCCACCTCCAGGACGCGGCCCGGGGGTCGGTGCCGCGCAGCGCGGTCAGCGCCCGGGTGGACGCCGTGGCGTGGCCGGTCGGCGGCATGGTGGAGCGGCCGCGGGCGTTCGCCGCGCTGCCCGGGGGCGTGTCGCGGCCGGGGCCGGTGGTGCCGGTGGTGGGTGCTGTGGTGGTCGGTGCGGCGTTGATCCTCGGCGGTGCGGCGTACGGGCCGGTCGCGGGATTGCTGTCGCGGCGCCGGACGCGGTCGGAGGCGGTCACCCGTGGGTGAGGCGGCGCGCAGGGTCGCGCGGGTGCTGCTGCTCGACCCGGACGACCGGATCCTGCTGCTGCACGGGTACGAGCCGGACGACCCCGGCGTCACCTGGTGGTTCACGCCGGGCGGCGGGGTGGAGGGCGACGAGACCCGCGAGGAGGCCGCGCTGCGGGAGCTGGCCGAGGAGACCGGCCTCACGGACGTGGAGCTGGGGCCGGTGGTGTGGCAGCGGTTCTGCTCCTTCCCGTTCGCCGGGCGGCGCTGGGACCAGGACGAGTGGTACTACCTCGCCCGTACGCGGCGGCCGGCGGCAGCGGTGGCCCTGGCGGACCCCACGGAGCTGGAGGCGCGCAGTGTCACGGGGCTGAGGTGGTGGACCTCCGCCGAACTGTCGGCGGCCCGTGAGACGGTGTACCCGACACGACTCGCCGAGCTGCTGCGCACGCTGCTCGTCGAGGGACCCCCGAGTACGCCGGTGGTCCTCGCTCCGGAAATCGTCTAGGGGCGCAGGTGACAGGCGCACAATGGGGAGACGCACGGCTGAAGGGGAACATGCCATGAGCGCCGAGGACCTCGAGAAGTACGAGACCGAGATGGAGCTGAAGCTCTACCGGGAGTACCGCGATGTCGTCGGTCTGTTCAAATACGTGATCGAGACCGAGCGTCGCTTCTACCTCACCAACGACTACGAGATGCAGGTGCACTCGGTGCAGGGCGAGGTGTTCTTCGAAGTGTCGATGGCGGACGCGTGGGTCTGGGACATGTACCGGCCGGCGCGGTTCGTCAAGCAGGTGCGGGTGTTGACGTTCAAGGACGTGAACATCGAGGAGCTCAACAAGAGCGATCTGGAGCTGCCCGGCAGCTGAGGTCCGCGCCCCCGGTGCCGGGTCTCTGTTCACCGGTGTGGGTGAGCCGGTTGTCCACAAGCGTTCGGTTGTCCACCAAGATCCAATAGTCCGGCGCCGACCCGTCACAGTCGGTGCCGGAGGTGGTGCCGAATGAACGCGACGGGGGCACTGGGCGCCTACGGCGAAGAGCTGGCGGTGCGCCGGCTGAGCGAGTGCGGGATGGCGGTGCTCGCACGGAACTGGCGGTGCGGGCGGACCGGGGAGATCGACATCGTCGCCCGGGACGGCGACACGGTGGTCGTCTGCGAGGTCAAGACGCGCAGGGCCGGCGACTTCCAGCACCCCATGGCGGCGCTCACGCCCGCCAAGGCCGACCGGCTCAGACGGCTCGCCGCCTGCTGGCTGGACCGGCACGGCGGCCCGCCGCCCGGCGGGCTGCGCATCGACCTGATCGGCGTGCTGCTGCCCCGGCGAGGCGCCCCCGTGGTCGAGCACGCGCGGGGGGTGGCCTGACATGGGCTTCGCGCGTACGTGCTCGGTGGCGCTGGTCGGCGTCGAAGGAGTGGTGGTCGAGGTCCAGGCGGACCTGGAGCCGGGCGTCGCGGCGTTCACCCTGGTGGGACTGCCCGACAAGAGTTTGTCGGAGAGCCGGGACAGGGTGCGGGCCGCCATCGTCAACTCGGAGGCCGAGTGGCCCCAGAAGAAGCTCACGGTCGGGCTCAGCCCGGCCTCCGTGCCCAAGAGCGGATCCGGTTTCGATCTCGCCGTCGCCGCGGCGGTGCTCGGCGCCGCCGAGCGCATCGACCCCAGGACCATCGCCGATCTCGTCCTCATCGGCGAGCTGGGCCTGGACGGCCGGGTCAGACCGGTGCGCGGCGTCCTGCCGGCCGTGCTCGCCGCCGCCGAGGCCGGCTACCGGCAGGTCGTCGTACCGGAACGGACCGCCGGGGAGGCCGCGCTGGTGCCGGGCGTCTCGGTCCTCGGCGTGCGCACCCTGCGGCAGCTCATCGCCGTGCTCGCGGACGAGCCGGTGCCCGAGGAGGACCCCGACGACGAGGGGCGGCCCGACGCCATGCTCGCCGGGCTGCTGGTGCCCGGCGCCGGAGTCGGCACGGGCCTCGCGCCCGACCCGGCCGACGCCCCCGACCTCGCGGACGTCGCCGGCCAGCGGACGGCGCGCCTGGCCCTGGAGACCGCGGCGGCCGGCGGCCATCACCTGCTGCTCTCCGGGCCGCCCGGCGCGGGCAAGACCATGCTCGCCGAACGGCTGACCGGCGTGCTGCCGCCGCTCACCCGGCAGGAGTCCCTGGAGGTCACCGCCGTCCACTCGGTGGCCGGCATCCTCCCGCCCGGCGAACCGCTGGTGCGCAGGGCGCCGTACTGCGCCCCGCACCACTCGGCGACGATGCAGTCCCTGGTGGGCGGCGGCAACGGGCTGCCGCGACCGGGCGCGGTCTCCCTCGCCCATCGCGGAGTGCTCTTCCTGGACGAGGTGCCGGAGTTCTCCGGCAAGGCGCTCGACGCGCTGCGCCAGCCGCTGGAGTCGGGGCACGTGGTCGTGGCGCGCAGCGCGGGCGTGGTGCGGCTGCCCGCGCGGTTCCTGATGGTGCTGGCCGCCAACCCCTGCCCGTGCGGGCGGCACACCCTGCAAGGGGCCGGGTGCGAGTGCCCGCCCTCGGTGATCCGCCGCTACCAGGCACGGCTGTCCGGGCCGCTGCTCGACCGCGTCGACCTGCGCGTGCAGGTCGCCCCGGTCGGCCGCGCCGACCTGATGGGCCGGGGCGGGCGCGGGGAGCCCACCGCGGCGGTCGCCGCGCGGGTGCGCGAGGCCCGGGCGCGCGCCGCGGCCCGCCTGGACGCCACCCCGTGGACCGTCAACTCCGAGGTGCCCGGCCACGAACTGCGCACCCGCTGGCGCGTCGCACCGGGAGCCCTCGACGCGGCGGAGCGGGACGTCGAGCGCGGCCTGCTCACCGCGCGGGGCCTGGACCGCGTGCTCCGGGTCGCCTGGACCCTCGCCGACCTGGCGGGCCGCGACCGGCCGGAGGCGGAGGACGTCGCCCTGGCGCTGGAGCTGCGCACGGGAATCGCCAGGGGCGTACCGGTGCAGACGGGGGCGGCGCCGTGAGCGGGACCGCGGGGGAGGAGGAGCGGCTCGCGCGGGCCACCTTGACGCGGGTCCTCGAACCGGGCGACGAGCACGGCGGGCGCTGGCTGCGGGAGCTCGGGCCCCTGGAGCTGCTCGCCCGGCTGACCTCGGAGCCGTACCGGCGAGGAGCCCTCGGCGGCGTGACCGAGCGGCGGCTCCAGGGCCTGCGGATGCGGGCCGCGGGCGCCGAGCCAGAGCGGGACCTCGCGGCGGTGGACGCCGTCGGCGGACGGTTCGTCGTGCCCGGCGACGCGGAGTGGCCCCGTCAGCTCGACGACCTCGGGGACGCCCGCCCCGTGGGGCTCTGGGTGCGCGGGCGGGCGGGGCTGCGCCCCTGGGCGCTGCGCTCCGTCGCGGTGGTCGGCGCGCGGGCGTGCACGCCGTACGGGGCGCACATGGCCGCGAGCCTCGCCTCCGGGCTCGCCGAGCGCGGCTGGGTGGTCGTCTCGGGCGCCGCCTTCGGCGTCGACGGGGCCGCCCACCGCGGCGCGCTCGCCGTGGACGGCGCCACCGTCGCCGTCCTCGCCTGCGGCGTCGACGTCGCCTACCCGCGCGGCCACGCCGGGCTGATCGGGCGCATCGCCGAACAAGGGCTCGTCATCGGCGAGTTGCCCCCCGGCGCGCATCCGACACCCAGCCGCTTCCTCCTCCGCAACCGCGTCATCGCCGCGCTGACCCGCGGCACGGTCGTCGTCGAGGCCGAGTACCGCAGCGGGTCACTCGTCACGGCGCGCAGCGCCCAGCGGCTCGGCCGGTACACGATGGGCGTGCCCGGGCCCGCCACCAGCGGGCTGTCGGCGGGCGTGCACGAACTGCTGCGCGGCGAGGCCGTCCTCGTCACCGACGCCGCCGAAGTCGCCGAGCTGGTCGGCGACATCGGCGATCTCGCGCCCGCCCGGCGCGGGCCCGTCCTGCCCCGGGACCTGCTCGGCCCGGTCAGCGCACGCGTGCTCGAAGCCCTCCCGCCCCGCGGCACGCTCGTCACCGCGCGGGACGTCGCGCGCGGCGCCGGCACCGGCGTTGACGAAACCCTCGGCAGCCTGTACGAACTCCACTCCCTCGGATTCGTCGAACGCACAGGCCATGGCTGGCAGTTGACCGCGGCCGCCATGCGACGCCCGAACACCCGGCGAGGCGGTGCTTGACCTGGGGCATTCGGGTGAAAAGGTGATGCCGATGACGTCCGTAGCGCTCCCGGGACCGCCCGAGGGGCCGGTGTGTGCGCCGTCCGCCCCCGGCCCCTTCGCGGATGCCGACGTTTCCGCAGCATGCGGACTATTCGAAGATGCGGCCGACGGCACGCCCCCGAGGAGGCATGATGCGCATCCCCTAGCGCACTGCGACCGGTCAGTCACGCTACGCTCACCAGAATTACCCCTTCCGCTCCTCGGCCCTCCCTCGTTCGTTCCCCCGTCCGCCCTCACACCCAGAACGGCTCAAGGCGACGCATGCCCCAGCACACCTCCGGGTCCGACCGCGCAGCGGTGCCCCCCGCTGCACGGGGCGCCGTGCGCCCGCCCGCTCCCTCGTCTCTCGAGGAGCTGTGGCGGTCGTACAAGGACACGGGCGACGAGCGGCTGCGGGAACAGCTGATCCTGCACTACTCGCCGCTGGTGAAGTACGTGGCCGGGCGGGTCAGCGTGGGCCTGCCGTCCAACGTGGAGCAGGCGGACTTCTTCTCCTCCGGGGTGTTCGGGCTGATCGACGCGATCGAGAAGTTCGACATCGGGCGGTCGATCAAGTTCGAGACGTACGCGATCACCCGGATCCGGGGCGCGATGATCGACGAACTGCGGGCGCTGGACTGGATCCCCCGGTCGGTGCGGCAGAAGGCGCGGGCCGTGGAGCGCGCCTACGCCACGCTGGAGGCGCAGCTGCGGCGCACCCCCTCCGAGAGCGAGGTCGCCGCCGAGATGGGCATCGCGCTGGAGGAACTGCACGCGGTGTTCAGCCAGTTGTCGCTGGCGAACGTCGTCGCCCTGGAGGAGCTGCTGCACGTCGGCGGCGAGGGCGGCGACCGGCTCAGCCTCATGGACACGCTGGAGGACACCGCGGCCGACGACCCGGTCGAGGTCGCCGAGGACCGCGAGCTGCGGCGGCTGCTCGCCCGGGCGATCAACACGCTGCCCGAGCGGGAGAAGACCGTGGTGACGCTGTACTACTACGAGGGCCTGACCCTCGCCGAGATCGGCAACGTGCTCGGCGTCACCGAGAGCCGGGTCAGTCAGATCCACACCAAGTCCGTGCTCCAGCTGCGGGCCAAGCTGGCGGATGTCGGCCGCTGAGCAGTCGATCTTCCGCGCCGAGGTCGAACGGGCGGCCGTAAACCGTAAAGTGGAGCCGTGCCCAGGATTCGAGCGGCCTCCGTGGCCGAGCACCGGACCATGCAGCGCGGCGCCCTGCTGGACGCCGCGCGTTCCCTGCTGTCCGAGGGCGGTACGGAGGCGCTGACCTTCCCCGCTCTCGCCGAGCGCACCGGCCTGGCCAGGTCCTCGGTGTACGAGTACTTCCGCTCGCGCGCGGCCGTGGTGGAGGAGCTGTGCGCCGTGGACTTCCCCGTCTGGGCGGCGGAGGTCGAAGCGGCGATGGAGCGGGCGGACACGCCCGAGGGCAAGGTCGAGGCGTACGTCCGCAAGCAGCTGGAGCTGGTCGGGGACCGCCGCCACCGGGCGGTCGTCGCGATCTCGGCCGGCGAGCTGGACGACGGCGCGCGCGAGAAGATCCGCGCCGCGCACGGCGGGCTCATCGCCATGATCGTCGAGGCGCTCGCGGAGCTGGGCCAGGAGCATCCCCGGCTGACGGCGATGCTGCTGCAGGGCATGGTCGACGCGGCGGTCCGCCGCATCGAGCTCGGTGCGGCGGAGGAGCCCTCGTCCATCGCGAATGCGGCGGTGGCGCTGGCGCTGCGGGGTGTGCGCGGCCTCGCCGCGGGCTGACCGCTCCGACCCCTCCGACCCCCTCACGGGCCGTTCAGTGGCAGCAGCCGGGACGGCCGGCGCGGCAGCAGCGCCAGGGGGTTGAGGTAGGTGTCGCCCCGGCGCAGGCTCCAGTGGAGGCAGGTCGGGGCGCAGTGGGGGCGCGCGCCGGTCAGGACCGCCACCACCTGGCCCTCCGCGACCTCGGCGCCCGCGCGCACCAGGGGCCGGACCGGTTCGTACGACGTCCGCAGGGGCGGGCCCGTGCTCGGACTCGGGTGGGTGATCGTCAGGACGCCCCGGCCCGCCACCGGGCCCGCGAACGTGACCCGGCCCGCGGCCGCCGCGCGGACCGGGGTGCCCGGCGCGGCCGCCAGGTCCACTCCCCGGTGCCCCGGGCCGTACGGGGAGGCGGGCGGCTCCCAGCCGCGGACGACCGGGGGCCGCGGCGGCCCCACCGGCCAGGTGCCGGTCAGGGCGGTCGCGAGCGTGAGCAGCAGGGTGATCAGGCGCATGGGGCCAATGTGGGGCATTGGGGCAGCGCGCGTCGGGGGCTGTGGATTGACGAGCTCTTGTGGACAGCGCCGTCACCCGGCGGCGCCCGGGTCCCGTACACTTCTTCTGGCGACCCGGGCCACCGGGTCGACTTCGCACGCCCCGCCACCGCCCTCAAAAGTCGTGGTAGCGCTCTTCGGTCCCTTGTGGCAGCAGCGCGTCGGGGCGTCAGGACACAACCGAGATCCAAGGAGATACGGCCATGGCCGTCGTCACGATGCGGGAGCTGCTGGAGAGCGGCGTCCACTTCGGTCACCAGACCCGTCGCTGGAACCCGAAGATGAAGCGCTTCATCTTCACCGAGCGCAACGGCATCTACATCATCGACCTGCTCCAGTCGCTGTCGTACATCGACCGCGCCTACGAGTTCGTCAAGGAGACCGTCGCGCACGGCGGCTCCATCATGTTCGTGGGTACCAAGAAGCAGGCCCAGGAGGCCATCGCCGAGCAGGCGACCCGCGTCGGCATGCCGTACGTCAACCAGCGTTGGCTCGGTGGCATGCTCACCAACTTCTCCACCGTCTACAAGCGCCTTCAGCGTCTGAAGGAGCTCGAGGCGATTGACTTCGAGGACGTCGCCGCGTCCGGTCTGACCAAGAAGGAGCTTCTCGTGCTGTCGCGCGAGAAGGCCAAGCTGGAGAAGACCCTCGGCGGTATCCGCGAGATGCAGAAGGTGCCGAGCGCCGTCTGGATCGTCGACACCAAGAAGGAGCACATCGCCGTCGGTGAGGCGCGCAAGCTCCACATCCCGGTCGTCGCGATCCTCGACACCAACTGCGACCCCGACGAGGTCGACTACAAGATCCCGGGCAACGACGACGCGATCCGCTCCGTCACCCTGCTCACCCGCGTGATCGCCGACGCCGTCGCCGAGGGCCTCATCGCCCGCTCCGGCGCCGCCACCGGCGACCAGAAGCCGGGCGACAAGGCCGCCGGCGAGCCGCTGGCCGAGTGGGAGCGCGACCTGCTCGAGGGCGAGAAGAAGGAAGCCTCCGACGAGGCTCCCGAGGCCGCCGAGAAGCCGGCCGAGGCTGCCGCCGAGGCTCCGGCCGCCGAGGCCCCCGAGGCCGCTGCCGAGGCTCCGGCCGCGGACGCCGAGCAGGCCTGACCTTTCAAGGTTCGGATGACGGCGGGGGCCCACAAAGCCCCCGCCGTCCACCCGTAGATCTTCGTAGATCTTCCAGACTTCGAGAGAGATTCACAGATCATGGCGAACTACACCGCCGCTGACGTCAAGAAGCTCCGCGAGCTCACCGGCGCCGGCATGATGGACTGCAAGAAGGCGCTGGACGAGTCCGACGGCAACGTCGACAAGGCCGTCGAGGCCCTGCGCATCAAGGGCCAGAAGGGCGTCGCCAAGCGCGAGGGCCGCTCCGCCGAGAACGGCGCCGTCGTCTCCCTCATCGCCGACGACAACACCTCCGGTGTCCTCGTCGAGCTGAAGTGCGAGACGGACTTCGTCGCCAAGGGTGACAAGTTCCAGGCCGTCGCCCACGCCATCGCCGAGCACATCGCCAAGACCTCCCCGGCCGACATCGAGGCGCTCCTCGCGTCCGAGATCGAGGCCGGCAAGACCGTCCAGGCGTACGTCGACGAGGCCAACGCCAACCTCGGCGAGAAGATCGTCCTGGACCGCTTCGCGCAGTTCAGCGACGGCTTCGTCACCGCGTACATGCACCGCACCATGCCCGACCTGCCCCCGCAGATCGGCGTCCTCGTCGAGCTCGACAAGGAGAACGCCGCGGTCGCGAAGGGTGTCGCGCAGCACATCGCCGCGTTCGCCCCGAAGTACCTCTCCAAGGACGACGTCCCGGCCGAGGTCGTCGAGGCCGAGCGCCGCGTCGCCGAGGAGACCACCCGCGCCGAGGGCAAGCCGGAGGCCGCGCTCCCGAAGATCGTCGAGGGTCGCCTCAACGGCTTCTTCAAGGACGCCACCCTCCTGGGCCAGCCGTACGCGCTGGACAACAAGAAGTCCGTCCAGCAGATCCTGGACGAGGCCGGTGTCACCCTGAAGCGCTTCACCCGCATCAAGGTCGGCATCTGAGCCGGTACGCGATCGACCGGGCAGCCCAGTAGGGTGGCCCACGTGGACGTCGGCGCGTAAGCGCACCGGACGCCCGCAGATCTGACGAGGAGGCCATTGCCGCTAGGGAGAGCAGTTACCCCGGCAATGGCCTTCTTCGTATGTGCACGAGGAGATCTCCATGAATCAGGGCGCCGCACAAGGCGACGACAACCACGGCAAAAAGGCCGGACGCTTCATGCTGAAGCTGTCCGGTGAGGCGTTCGCCGGCGGGGGCGGCCTCGGCGTCGACCCCGACGTCGTACACGCCATCGCACGCGAGATCGCCGCGGTCGTACGCGACGGCGCGGAGATCGCCGTAGTGATCGGCGGCGGCAACTTCTTCCGCGGTGCCGAGCTCCAGCAGCGCGGCATGGACCGGGCCCGCTCCGACTACATGGGCATGCTCGGTACGGTCATGAACTGCCTCGCCCTCCAGGACTTCCTGGAGAAGGAGGGCATCGACTCCCGCGTCCAGACCGCCATCACCATGGGCCAGGTCGCGGAGCCGTACATCCCGCTCCGCGCCGTCCGCCACCTGGAGAAGGGCCGCGTCGTCATCTTCGGCGCCGGTATGGGCATGCCCTACTTCTCCACCGACACCACCGCCGCGCAGCGCGCCCTGGAGATCGACGCCGAGGCGCTCCTCATGGGCAAGAACGGCGTGGACGGCGTCTACGACTCCGACCCGAAGACCAACCGGGACGCGGTGAAGTTCGACGCGCTGGAGTACGGCGAGGTGCTCTCGCGCGACCTGAAGGTCGCCGACGCCACCGCCATCACCCTCTGCCGCGACAACAACCTCCCGATCCTGGTCTTCGAACTGCTCGCGGCGGGCAATATCGCCCGTGCCGTGAAGGGTGAGAAGATCGGCACTCTCGTGAGCGACCAGGGCACCAGGAACTGACCCACCCTCCCCGGTGCCCTGATCCCGGGGATGGACAAAGCCCTGCCGGTCGGACACCGTGCAGAGCGTAAAGACGCGCCTACTCAAGACACGCAGGAGCAAGTGGTGATCGAAGAGACCCTCCTCGAGGCAGAGGAGAAGATGGAGAAGGCCGTCCTGGTCGCCAAGGATGACTTCGCCGCGATCCGTACCGGCCGCGCGCACCCCGCCATGTTCAACAAGATCGTGGCCGACTACTACGGTGCCCTCACGCCGATCAACCAGCTGGCGTCGTTCTCCGTGCCGGAGGCGCGCATGGCCGTGGTGACGCCGTTCGACAAGAGCGCGCTGCGCAACATCGAGCAGGCCATCCGCGACTCGGACCTCGGCGTCAACCCGAGCAACGACGGCAACATCATCCGGGTGGTGTTCCCCGAGCTCACCGAGGACCGCCGCCGCGAGTACATCAAGGTCGCCAAGACCAAGGCCGAGGACTCGAAGGTGTCGATCCGCTCCGTGCGCCGCAAGGCCAAGGACGCCTTCGACAAGGCGGTCAAGGACGGCGACATCGGTGAGGACGAGGGCCGTCGCGCCGAGAAGGACCTCGAGGACCTCACCCACAAGTACGTCGCGCAGGTGGACGAGCTGCTCAAGCACAAGGAAGCCGAGCTGCTCGAGGTCTGATGAACGACTCTTCCTGGGGGACCCCGCCGAAAGGCGGCCACTGGGGTCCGCCCGACCAGGGGTACGCTCCGGGGGCACACGCCCCGGGGACCCCGGCGGGCCCCGCATATGAGGGGCATGAAGCGGGCCGGACGCGCCCCATGCCCGTCGTACCCGCCGATGTTCCCCCTGGCGGACACGCCGGAGGACACGTCGGCGGAGACCAGGACGACGACCACCGTGACCGGGGGACCGCTCGGCTGAGCGGTCCCCTGTTCCGTGACGAGATGCCGCAGGAGCCCATGCCCACGCCGCCGTCGGGAGCGACGCAGCCTCCGGAGCAGCCGGGTCCGCCCCACCGGCCCCAGCAGAAGAAGCGGGCCGGGCGCGACCTGAGGGCCGCCATAGGGGTCGGCGTCGGCCTCGGCGCGGTCATCATCGCGTCGCTCTTCATCCTCAAGGACGTGTTCGTCGGCGTCATCGCGGTCGCCGTCGTGGTCGGGCTGTGGGAGCTGACCTCGCGCCTTCAGGAGCGCAAGTCCATCAAGGCCCCGCTCGTGCCGCTCGCGCTGGGCGGCGTGGCGATGGTCGTCGCCGGGTACGTACGCGGCGCCGAGGGCGCGTGGGTGGCGATGGCGCTCACCGCGCTCGCCGTGCTGGTGTGGCGGATGACGGAACCGCCCGAGGGCTACCTCAAGGACGTCACGGCCGGCCTCTTCGCCGCCTTCTACGTGCCGTTCCTGGCGACCTTCGTGGCGCTGATGCTCACCGCCGACGACGGGTCGTGGCGGGTGCTGACCTTCCTGCTGCTCACCGTGGTCAGTGACACCGGCGCGTACGCGGTCGGCTGGCGCTTCGGCAGGCGGAAGCTCGCGCCGCGCATCAGCCCCGGCAAGACGCGCGAGGGCCTGGTCGGCGCGGTGGCGTTCGCCATGGCGGCGGGCGCCCTGTGCATGGAGTTCGCCATCGACGGCGGCACCTGGTGGCAGGGCCTGCTGCTGGGCCTCGCGGTCGCGGTGAGCGCCACGCTCGGCGACCTCGGCGAGTCGATGATCAAGCGGGACCTGGGCATCAAGGACATGGGCACCCTGCTCCCGGGCCACGGCGGCATCATGGACCGGCTGGACTCGCTGCTGCCGACGGCGCCGGTGGTGTGGCTGCTGCTGGTGCTGTTCGTCGGCGCCGGCTGACAGGAACAGGCCGAACCGCCGTCCGGTTACCCTGGAAGGGCTCGTCGCATCGAGGCGGCGGGCCCTTTCGGCCCCGTACCCACAGGCGGGGATCATCCGGTGAGGTCCCCCGGCTCAGCTCCCGCGGCCTCGTCTTTACTGAGGAGTACCAGGTCATGCCACGCCCCGCCCCGGGAGAGCTCACCTTCGTCGCGCCCCGCGGAGCCGTGAAGCCGCCGCGGCACCTCGCCGACCTCACGCCCGCCGAGCGCAAGGAAGCGGTGGCCGCGATCGGCGAGAAGCCGTTCCGCGCCAAGCAGCTGTCCCAGCACTACTTCGCGCGGTACGCGCACGACCCCGCCGAGTGGACCGACATCCCGGCCGCCTCGCGCGAGAAGCTCGCCGCCGAGCTGCTGCCGGACCTCATGAGCGTCGTACGGCACATCTCGTGCGACGACGACACCACCCGCAAGACCCTGTGGCGGCTGCACGACGGCACGCTCGTCGAGTCGGTCCTCATGCGCTACCCGGACCGCGTGACGATGTGTATCTCGTCGCAGGCGGGCTGCGGCATGAACTGCCCGTTCTGCGCCACCGGCCAGGCCGGCCTCGACCGGAACCTGTCGACCGCCGAGATCGTGCACCAGATCGTCGACGGCATGCGGGCGCTCAGGGACGGCGAGGTGCCGGGAGGCCCCGCCCGCCTCTCCAACATCGTCTTCATGGGCATGGGTGAGCCGCTCGCCAACTACAAGCGGGTCGTGGGCGCCATCCGGCGGCTGACCGACCCCGAGCCCGACGGCCTCGGACTGTCGCAGCGCGGCATCACCGTCTCCACCGTCGGCCTCGTGCCCGCGATGCTGCGCTTCGCCGACGAGGGCTTCAAGTGCCGCCTCGCCGTCTCGCTGCACGCCCCCGACGACGAGCTGCGCGACACCCTGGTCCCCGTCAACACCCGCTGGAAGGTCCGCGAGGTGCTGGACGCCGCCTGGGAGTACGCCGAGAAGTCCGGCCGCCGCGTCTCCATCGAGTACGCCCTCATCCGCGACATCAACGACCAGGCCTGGCGCGGCGACCTGCTGGGCCGCCTCCTCAAGGGCAAGCGCGTCCACGTCAACCTCATCCCGCTGAACCCGACCCCCGGCTCGAAGTGGACCGCCTCGCGCCCCGAGGACGAGAAGGCGTTCGTCGAGGCGATCGCCGCCCACGGCGTACCGGTCACCGTCCGTGACACCCGCGGGCAGGAGATCGACGGCGCCTGTGGACAGCTCGCGGCCGCCGAACGCTGAGCTTGTACTCTGAGCTCGAACACACCTGCATATTCCGACAGGGGAGCGCCACAGCGCTGAGAGTGCGGCAGCCGTCCAGGCCGCAGACCCTCTGAACCTCGCCCAGGTCATTCTGGGTAGGAAGTTCGGTCGTTACTCGAGCTGTTGCGCCCTGCCCATCCCTCCGAGGGGTGGGCGGGGCCGCGTCTCTTCCTGGACACCCCCAGGAGGAATCTCAGTGAGCACCACCAAGAAGATCACGGTCGGCGCCCTCGCCGCCGCGCTGGGCGTCACGACGCTCACCGCCTGCGGCGACGGCGGCTCGGACAAGGCGTCCGACGGCGGCGGTACGAAGTCGAAGACCGTGACGCTCGTCAGCCACGACTCCTTCAACGCCTCCAAGGAGGTCCTGAAGGAGTTCACCAAGGAGACCGGCTACACCGTCAAGGTGCTGAAGAGCGGCGACGCCGGCGAGGCCGTCAACAAGGCGATCCTCACCAAGGGCGCCCCGCAGGGCGACGTCTTCTTCGGCGTCGACAACACCCTGCTGTCGCGCGCCCTCGACAACGGCCTCTTCGAGCCGTACGAGGCCAAGGGCCTGGACCGGGTCCCCGCAGACGTACAGCTCGACAAGGACAAGCACCGCGTCACGCCCGTCGACACCGGCGACATCTGCGTCAACTACGACAAGAAGTACTTCGCGGACAAGAAGCTCGCGCCGCCGCAGACCTTCGACGACCTCGCCAGGCCGCAGTACAAGGACCTCCTCGTGGTCGAGAACCCGGAGCGCTCCTCGCCCGGCCTCGGCTTCCTGCTCGGCACGGCCGCCCAGTACGGCGACGAGGGCTGGCAGGACTACTGGAAGAAGCTGAAGGCCAACGGCGTCAAGGTCGTCGACAGCTGGGAGCTCGCCTACAACCAGGAGTTCTCCGGCTCGGCCGGCGGCAAGCAGGCCAAGGGCGACCGGCCGCTCGTCGTGTCGTACGCCTCCAGCCCGCCGGTCGAGGTGCTCTACGCCGACCCGCAGCCGGCCGAGGCGCCGACCGGGGTCTCCACCGGCACCTGCTTCCGCCAGACCGAGTTCGTCGGCCTGCTGACGGGCGCGAAGAACCCGGAGGGCGGCAAGGCCCTGATCGACTTCATGATCGGCAAGAAGTTCCAGGACGACATGCCGCTCCAGATGTTCGTGAACCCGGTCGCCAAGGACGCGGCGCTGCCGGAGCTGTTCACCAAGCACGGCGTGACGGTCGACAAGCCGCACACCGTCGCCCCCGAGAAGATCGCCGAGAAGCGTGACGGGTGGATCCGGTCGTGGTCCTCGCTCGTCCTGAAGTAGGCGTCTCCCGCGGCACCCTCAGGCGCGGCGCGCTGCGGGCGGGGCTCATGGTCCTGCCCGTGGCGTTCCTCGCCCTCTTCTTCGCCTACCCCGTCGCCGCGATCGTCGGCCGGGGCCTGCGGACGGGGGAGGGCACCTGGGAGTTCGGGCGGCTCGGCGAGGTGCTGGGCCGCCCGGACATCCTGGACGTGCTCTGGTTCACCACCTGGCAGGCGCTCGCCTCCACCGCGCTGACCCTGCTGGTCGCGCTGCCCGGCGCGTACGTCTTCGCCCGCTTCGACTTCCGCGGCAAGGGCGTGCTGCGGGCGGTCGTCACCGTGCCGTTCGTGCTGCCGACCGTCGTCGTCGGCACGGCGTTCCTCGCGCTCGTCGGGCGGGGCGGGCTCCTGGACGAGCTGTGGGGCGTGCGGCTGGACACCACCGTGTGGGCGATCCTGCTGGCGCACGTCTTCTTCAACTACGCCGTCGTCGTCCGCACGGTCGGCGGCCTGTGGGCGCAGCTCGACCCGCGCCAGGAGGAGGCCGCGCGGGTGCTCGGCGCCTCCCGTTTCGGGGCGTGGCGGCGGGTGACCCTGCCCGCGCTCGCGCCCGCCGTGGCCGCCGCCGCCCTGATGGTCTTCCTCTTCACGTACACCTCCTTCGGCGTCGTACAGATCCTCGGCGGGCCCGCGTACGCCACGCTGGAGGCGGAGATCTACCGGCAGACCGCGCAGCTGCTCGACCTGGAGACGGCGGCCGTGCTCACGCTGGTGCAGTTCGCGGCCGTCGGCGCCGTCCTCGCCGTGCACGCCTGGACGGTACGCAGGCGGGAGACCGCGCTGAAGCTGGTGGACGCCGCCATGACCGCGCGGCGGCCGCGCGGGGCCGGGCAGTGGACGCTGCTGGGCACCGTCCTCGTGACGATCGCGCTGCTGCTCGTGCTGCCGCTCGCCGTGCTGGTGCAGCGCTCCTTCGACGGGGGGCTCGGTTACTACCGGACGCTCGGGGACGCCGACGCGGGCGGCGGGACCTTCCTCGTGCCGCCGGTCGAGGCGATCGGGAACTCGCTGGAGTACGCGCTCGCCGCCACCGCGATCGCGCTGGCCGTCGGGGGGCTCGCGGCCGCGGCGCTCACCCGGCGGGCCGGGCGGCTGGTGTGCGGCTTCGACGCGCTGCTGATGCTGCCCCTCGGCGTGTCCGCCGTCACCGTCGGCTTCGGCTTCCTCATCACGCTGGACGAGCCGCCGCTCGACCTGCGCTCGTCGTGGATCCTGGTGCCGCTGGCCCAGGCCCTCGTCGGCGTGCCCTTCGTCGTACGGACCATGCTGCCGGTGCTGCGGGCCGTGGACGAGCGGCTGCGGGAGGCGGCGGCCGTGCTCGGGGCGTCGCCGTGGCGCGTGTGGCGCGAGGTCGACCTGCCGCTGGTGCGGCGGGCGCTGCTGGTGGCGGCCGGGTTCGCGTTCGCCGTGTCGCTGGGCGAGTTCGGCGCGACCGTCTTCATCGCGCGGCCCGACAACCCGACGCTGCCGGTGGCCGTCGCCCGGCTCCTCGGCCGGCCCGGGGAGCTCAACTACGGCCAGGCCATGGCCCTGTCGACGATCCTGATGGTGGTGTGCGCGGTGGCGCTGCTGCTGCTCGAACGTATCCGTGTCAACCGCTCCGGGGAGTTCTGACCATGCTGCGCCTTGACGGCGTGACCGTACGCTTCGGGGCCCGCGCCGCCCTCGACGCGGTGGACCTGGCGGTCGCCGACCACGAGATCGTGTGCGTGCTCGGCCCGAGCGGCAGCGGCAAGTCGACCCTGCTGCGGGTCGTCGCCGGGCTCCAGCCCGTGGACGGCGGCCGGGTGCTGCTGGACGGCGCGGACCAGGCGGGCGTGCCGGTCCACCGGCGCGGCGTCGGGCTGATGTTCCAGGACCACCAGCTCTTCCCGCAGCGGGACGTCGCCGGAAACGTCGCCTTCGGGCTGCGCATGCGCGGCGCCGCCAGGCCGGAACAGGCCGCGCGCGTGACCGAGCTGCTGGAGCTGGTGGGCCTGCCGGGCGCCGGGCGCCGGGCGGTGGCCGCGCTCTCCGGCGGCGAGCAGCAGCGCGTGGCCCTCGCCCGGGCGCTGGCGCCCAGCCCGCGGCTGCTCATGCTCGACGAGCCGCTCGGGCAGCTGGACCGGGGGCTGCGGGAGCGGCTCGTGGTGGAGCTGCGGCACCTGTTCGGGCGGCTCGGGACGACGGTGCTCGCCGTCACGCACGACCAGGGCGAGGCGTTCGCGCTCGCCGACCGGGTCGTGGTGATGCGCGACGGGCGCGTCGAGCAGAGCGGTACGCCGCTGGAGGTGTGGCGCCGCCCGGCCTCCGAGTTCGTCGCCCGCTTCCTGGGCTTCGACAACGTGGTGGCGGCGACGGTCGCCGGCGAGGCGGCCGACACCGCCTGGGGCAAGGTCCCGGTGCCCGCCGGTGCCCCGCAGGGCGCCACCCGCCTACTGGTCCGCCCCGCCGGCGTCCGGCTCGGCGACCCGGCGGACGGCCTGCGCTGCGAGGTCGACGCCCGCACCTTCCGCGGCCACCACGTCGCCGTCCGGCTCCGCCCGGAGTCCGGCCCGCCGCTGGAGGCGGAGTGCGCGCTGCGCGACGCGCCCGAGGAGGGCGCGGTGGTCGGGGTGACGTTCGCGGCGGACGAGGTCGTGGTGCTGGACTGAGGCGGCGGGCACGTCGTTGACGGTCCGTCAGGCCCCTGTCATGGTGGGCACGTTCCGCACGGCACCCGGCTCACGGCTGGAGGGTCCATGGACGGGTACGGCACGTTGGCGATGGGCGTCGAGGAGGAGCTCCTCCTCGTCGACGCCGCGACCCTGGCCGCCGCACCCGGCGCCCCGGACGTCCTGAAGCACTGCGCGAGCGACGCGGACGGAGCGGCCGGCCGGTTCTCCGCCGAGATCACCACGCTCCAGGTGGAGACCAAGAGCGCCCCGCACCTCCACGCCCGCGACCTGGGCCAGGAGTTGCTCGCCCTGCGGCGCACGGTCGCGCGCGCCGCCGAGCGGGAGGGCCTGCGGGCCGTCGCCTCCGGACTGCCCGTGCTCGGCGACGTCGTCCCGCCGCCCGTCACCGAGGGGCAGCGGTTCGCCGAGGGCACGGCGACCTACCGCGCCCTCCACGACGAGATGTCGATGTGCGCCTTCCAGGTGCACATCGACATCCCCGACCTGCCCCGCGCCCTCGACGTCGGCAACCGCCTCCGCCCCTGGCTGCCGGTGCTGCTCGCGCTGGCGGCCAACTCCCCGTACTTCGCGGGCCGCGACACCGGCTACGCCGCTTGGCGCGCGCTCGCCTGGGCACGCTGGCCGGTGGCCGGGCCGCCGCCGTACTTCCACTCGCCCGCGCATTACGAGGACGTCCTCGGCGCCCTGGAGGAGGCGGGCGCACTGATCGATCGCGGGACCGTCTTCTGGGACGTGCGCCCCTCGTCCCGGCTGCCCACCCTGGAGGTGCGCGTCGCCGACACGACCGGCACCGCGGCCGAGTCGGCGTTCCTCGCGGCGCTGGTACGCGCCCTGGTCGCGGTGGCGCTGCGGGAGGGCGAGCGCGGCGAGCCCACGCCCGCGCCGTCGGCGGAGCTGCTGCGCGCCGCCTACTGGCGGGCGGCCCGGGACGGGCTGGGCGGCATGGGGCTCGACGTGGCCACCGGGAAGGCCGTCGCCGCGCCGCTGCTGGCCGAGCGGATGGTCGCGTACGCCCGTCCGGCGCTCACGGACCACGGGGACGCCGACCTGGTGGACGCGGGGCTGCGGTGGCTCCTGCGCCACGGCTGCGGGGCCGCCCGGCAGCGCGCCGCGGCCGCCGCGGCGGGTTCGCTCGCCGGCGCCGTGCGGTGGCTGGTCGAGCAGACGCGGGCGGAGGGGTTCCCCGATCCGGGCGGGCGTTGACGGGACCTGCGCACCGGGCGGTCCCCGGCGCGAGACGGGACGGCGTAGGCGTGGCGCAGTGGCCGGCGACCGTCCCGCGCGGCGGCCGCCGCGCGGGCGATGACGGCGGCACCGATCGATCCCGAGCGCGGCGGAGGGGGCAGGCACCGATGGTGACACCGGAGAAGGACGCGGCGACGGGGGAGCACCACCGCCATGTGGTGCTCGGGGCCGGGCCGGCGGGGCTCCAGCTCGGATGCTTCCTGACGGCGGCCGGCGCCGACCACGTCGTACTGGAGAGGGAGGACACCCCCGGCGGCTTCTTCCGGCGCTACCCCCGCCACCGGCGCACGTGGAACCGCTGCGGGCGTTCCTCCGGGAGCGGTAGCCCGTACGGAGGCGGCCCCGCCCGCCACGAGCGGGGCCACCCCGGTGGATCACCCTGTCAGCACCTGCTCCGACACCGCCGCCGGGACGGGCGCGTACCCGGCCGGACGGGTGGTGAAGGTGCCGCGGCCCTGGGTGCGCCCGCGCAGCCGGGACGCGTAACCGAACAGCTCCGCCAGCGGAACGGTCGCCGTGACCACGGCCGTGCCGGACCGGGCGGTGGAGCCCGAGACCCGGCCGCGGCGTGCCGCGAGGTCGCCGAGCACACCGCCCACGGCGTCGTCGGGCACGGTCACCGTGACCTCGACGACCGGTTCGAGCAGCGTCATCTCGCTCGCGCGCAGCGCCTCACGCAGCGCCAGCCGGCCCGCGGTGCGGAAGGCCATCTCCGACGAGTCCTTGACGTGGGTCGACCCGTCGGTCAGGGTCACCCGCACCCCGGTCACCGGGTGGCCGCCCAGCGGCCCCTCGGCCAGGGCGTCCCGGCAGCCGGCCTCCACCGCCCGGACGTACTCCTGCGGTACGCGCCCGCCCACGACGGCCGACCCGAAGACCAGGTCGTCCGGCGTGTCGTCCTGGGCCGCGACGTCCAGGACGACATGGGCGAACTGCCCCGCGCCGCCGTCCTGCTTGACGTGCCGGTACGTCAGCCCGGACACCCCGCGCACGACCGTCTCCCGATAGGCCACGTGCGGCCGGCCGACCCGGACCTCCAGCCCGTGGGCCCGCCGGACCTTCTCCACCGCCACCTCCAGATGCAGTTCGCCCATCCCCGACAGCACCGTCTGACCCGTCTCCGGGTCGGTCCGCACGGTCAGGGAGGGGTCCTCCTCGACGAGCCGGGCCAACGCCGTCGCCAGCCGGTCGGTGTCGAGGCTCCGGCGGGGCTCCACCGCCACCGAGACCACCGGGTCCGCCACCGTGGGCGGCTCCAGGACCAGCGGGGCCCCGGGCGCGCACAGGGTGGTCCCGGCGCGGGCGCCCTTCAGCCCCACCACCGCGACGATGTCCCCGGCCGACGCCCGGTCCACCTCCGCGTGCCGGTCGGCCTGGACCCGCAGGATCCGGCCGATCCGCTCCGTACGGCCCGTGCCCATGTCCAGCACCGCGTCCCCCTTCCGTACCGTGCCCGCGTACACCCGCAGACAGGACAGCCGGCCGGTGGCGGTCGCCTGCACCTTGAAGACCAGCGCGGCGAAGGGCGCCCCGGGATCGGCGGGCCGCTCCTGCACCGTGCCGTCCAGCGTGCCGCGCACCGGCGGGACGTCCACGGGTGACGGGAGGTACGCCACGACGGCGTCCAGCAGCGGCTCGACCCCGCGGTCGCGGTACGCCGCGCCGCACAGCACCACCACACCCTCGCCGCCGCGGGTCAGGTCGCGCAGCGCCGCCGCCAGCGTCCCGTCGGAGACCCCGGAGCCGGTGCAGAACTCCTCCAGCGCCGCCGGGTGGAGCTCCGCCACGGCCTCCTCCAGCAGCCGCCGGCGCCGGTGCGCCTCGTCGCGCAGCGCCTCGGGGACCGGGGTTTGCGTGTACGAGCCGCCGCCGGCTCCCCACAGCAGCGCGCGCATGCGGACCAGGTCCACCACGCCGGTGAAGCCGCCCTCGCGCCCGATCGGCAGCTGGACCACCAGCGGGACCGTGCCCAGCCGCTGCCGTAGGGAGTCGACCGCCGTGTCGAGGTCGGCGCCGGCGCGGTCCAGCTTGTTGACGAAGGCGATCCGCGGCACGCCGTGCCGGTCGGCCTGGCGCCACACCGCCTCGCTCTGCGGCTCGACGCCCGCGACGGCGTCGAACACCACGACCGCTCCGTCCAGGACCCGCAGCGATCTCGCCACCTCGTCGGAGAAGTCGACGTGACCGGGCGTGTCGATGAGGTTGATCCGGTGGCCGTCCCAGTCGCAGCTGACCGCCGCGGCGAAGATGGTGATCCCCCGGTCGCGCTCCTGCGGGTCGAAGTCGGTGACGGTCGTCCCGTCGTGGACCTCGCCGCGCTTGTGGGTGGCGCCGGTGGCGTACAGGATCCGTTCGGTGAGGGTGGTCTTGCCGGCGTCGACGTGGGCGAGGATGCCGAGGTTTCGTACGGTACGCATGCGCATGGCCTGAGGCCTTTCGGTGATCGCGAGCAGGGCGGCGCGATTCCCGGGACGAGGCGGGCGTACGACGGCACGCCGACGCGCCCCTCCGTGAGGGCGCGTCGAGCGTGGGTGCCGAGGTGTCAGACGCTCGTCACGGGCATCCGGTGGCGGCCGCGCAGCCGGCACCGGGCCGACGAGGACACCGGGATCACGTCGTACCGCGAGCGGGGAACGGCGACGGCGGTGTGGTCACGCACGTCGGGCTCCCTTCGATGGCCGGATGGCGCGCCGCGGTGTCGTGACGGCGCGTCAGCGAGCGTAGCGAGCGGGCCCGGCCAGGGCACCTTGATTTTCCGTGCGGCTCACCGGCCGGGGGACCACGGAGCGGGGCCCGTGCCGTCCGTCCAGGCGTCGAGCGCGGCGCGGTCGCAGCAGACGATGCCGCACTGGGCGGCGTACTCCATGGCCGGTTCGGTGAAGTCGCTGCTCGTCACGACGGCGGCCACCTCCGCCTCGTGCACGGCGAAGCAGGTGCCGCCGAAGCGCTGCAGGTCCTGGGAACCGACCTTGTTGCCCGGGCCGTAGTGCTTGCACTGGAGCACCACGCGCCGCCCGTCGGGGGCGGTGGCGACGACGTCGGCGCCGAGGTCTCCGGCGCCGCCGACGACGTCGACGTCGACGCAGCCGTCCCGGACGCAGAGCTCCGCCACGGCCCGCTCGAAGGCGTCCGCGTCCATGGCGTCGTAGTCGACGGGGGCCGCGGGAGCCGTCGCGGCGGCGGCCCGGCGGCGGCTGCGTGCCGCCGCCCGGACCAGGACCGCGGCGACCGCCACCAGGCCGAGGGCCGCGAGGAGGGCGCCCGGCACGTCCGAGGCGTCACCGGCGGCCGCGCGGACGGTGGTCGCGGCGCCGCAGACGACGATGCCCACGAGCCCGACGGCCAGCACGACGTCACGCAGCCGGAGGCGCGGCCGCCGGGCAGCGGCACCGGGACCGGCACCGGGACCCGGGCCGGGACCGGCTCCGGTGCGTGCGGGGGTCCGCGGGCGCGTGGGGGAGGTCGTCACAGCGGCCTCTCGCTCACAGGCGCAGCAATCGGTCCGTCAGATCCCGGTACGTCCGCAGCGTGACGCGCAGCTGCTCCGTGTCGACCGTGCCTGCCGGGCTGCCCGCACCGGTCGTACCTGCCATGCCTGCCGCGCCCGCCGGGCCGGTTGCACCGCCGTCGCCGTCGCCGTCCCATGTCGTACGGAGCCGGTTGCGCTGTTCGGTCAGGGCCCTGGTGAGGTGCTCGGCCGCTTCCTCCATGGCTCCCGCGGCCTCCTCCACGGCGCGCCGCGGATCGTCGACGAAGCCGTTCACGGCGTGCTGGACGCGCCGCGCCAGCGCGTCGCGTTCGGAGTCGTCCAGCAGCGTCCGCTCGTCCGGGCGGGGGCCCTGCGCGGTCGGCTTGGCGTGCACCGGGACCACCACCGGTGCGTGGGGGCCCGGCCGGGCGTCCGTGTGCTGCGGTATCCGGGTGGGGTCGACGCTCATCAGATTCCACTTCCCTTCGGCTTCAGCGAGTGGCGCGCACGCGGCAGATGGCGGTCACCGTGCGCCGCCGCGCGGTCGTCGTGGCGCCGGTGCGCCCGGTGCCCCCGCCGCCCTTCGGTGATCAGCTCGTCGAAGAGCCCGCGGGCCTCGAGCAGGGCCGTGCGCAGTTCCTCGGTGCTGGTACCGGCCCCTTCGGGGCGGGCCGCACGGCGTATGCGGCGGTAGGCGTCGACGTTCTCGGGGTGGTGCACCGACAGCGCCGCCGCCTGGTCTTGGTCCTCGTACGCGGTCGCGGCCGGGAAGCCGCGCTCCTGCGCCAGACCGGCCAGCAACTCGCCCGCCTCCGTGACCGCTTCGCGCGGCGCGTCGACGAACCGCTTCTGCAGCGCCTCCCAGCGCTCGGCGTACCGCGCCCGCGTCTCGGGGACGAGCGGCCGCGACCGCAGGTGCCCGAACCGCTCGACCCGCCCGGCGAGCTCCCGCTCGGCGGCCTCGGTGTCACCGCCGTGACGGGCGACGGTCAGGTCGTACTCGGGCCCGAACCGCCGCTGCAGCGCGGGGCCGCCGAGCCCGCGCGACCGGCTCCTCCAGAAGTACAGCGCCGCGCCCATGACGGCGACCAACACGATCAGGGCGACGACGATCAGGACAGTGGACATGACTGCCTTCCTCGATCCGCTTGTGCCCAAAGGCTGTTGGGATCGCAGGTTGCCCCGATTCGTCGCGCGAAACGGTGAAACGGTCACATCGCAGGCAGGGCACGTGTGGACTCACATGGCGGGCAGGAGCCGCGGGACGCCAGGCCGGTCCGGTCGGCTGCCTCGTCGGGGGGTTCCAGGTGGGGGCCGATCCATTCGCACATGAGGACGGTGGCGTCGTCCTCGAGGTGCCCGTCGTGGTACTCGAGAACGGCATGGACGAGACGGCGCAGCGTCTCGGGGACGGGAAGGCCGTCGGCGTGGTGGCGGATGAGGAAATCGGTGAAGCGGTCCAGGCCGAACTGGGGGCCGCCGGGGCGGCGGGCCTCGGTGATGCCGTCGGTGTACAGGACGATGCGGTCGCCGGGTTGCAGCTGCTCCTGGCACACGGTGGTGGGCAACCCGAGATCCGTGCCCATGGGGTGGGCCGGTCGGCAGGAGAGGTTGGCGGTCCAGCGGTTGTCGCGGATGATGATCGGCGGCTGGTGCCCGCGGTTGACCCACTGCAGCAGGCCGGTGCGGGTGTCGAGGGTGGCCAGGATGCCGGTGACGTAACGCTTGCGGTCGTACTGCTCGATGAGGGCGGCTTCGACGGCCTCGCCCCTGCCGATGAGGTCGGCGCCCTGGCGGCGCGAGTTGCGGCAGGCTCCCAGGGCGAGCGTCGCGGAGAGGCCGGCGGCGGTGTCATGGCCCATGGCATCGAAGATCGCCAGGTTGACCAGCGGGCCGTCGATGGCGTACTCGAACATGTCGCCGCTGATCTGGTAGGCGGGCTCCAGGGAGGCGGAGATCGCCACGCGTCCGTCCGCGTACGTACGGGGGGACATCAGGTGCCACTGCATCTCCGCGGCGAGACTGACCGGTTGGGCGCGGACCAGCTTGGCCAGCGCGTCACTCGTCCCGCGCTTGCTGATGACGATCAGTGCGACGAGCCCTGCCAGCGCCTCCATGTCCTCGCGGACGTGTGCGTCGTCGCGGCCGGTGGCGATCCGCATCAGCCCGATGCGCTCGGTCCCGTCCAGCAGCGGCACCCACCATGAGGGCACGCCGTCCTCCGCCGGGCCGGCGGGCAGGATGTCACCGTGCTGAAAGGCGCGCCCGGCGATCGTGCCCTCGATCGGCAGCGCGCGTTGCCCGCCCGTGTCCTGCGCTCCCTCTCCCGTGAGCGGGCACAGAAGCGTGCGCTGCAAGTCCGCCAGGTAGATCGACGCGTGGGGGAAACCGGCGTCACGCGCACACTCGGACACCTTGGCCGGCAGCAACTCGACCGGCATCAGGTGGCTGGCCGCCAGCAATCCCGCGAGCATCACCCGTCCGCCCTCACCGCTCCCCTCCATCAGAGCGCACCCCCAATCATCGCCACCACGCTCCCTTCGGTTCAGAAACCCCGCTTGCCCCGGACCGCTGCCTTTGATCCCTCTGTTCGCGCGAACGAGGGGGCGTGCGGGGTGCTGGACCGGGAACGGGCCGGACATGCCGGCCACCGGCGCGGGGACGCTCGACGAGGCCCCTGTCGCTAGGCGGCCGACAGCCGCGCCAGCGCCTCCGGGGCCTCGTCCACGGTGTCGACCAGCGCGATCCGCGCCTCCATCGCGCGGTCGGCCGCCAGCGCCCGCAGCAGGGGCCAGGCCGGCAGGTGCTCCGTCCAGTGCGCGCGGTTCACCAGGACCATGGGGATCGGCTCCCCGCGCGACTCGTAGTAGTTGGGCGTCGTGGTGTCGAAGACCTCCTGCACGGTGCCGGCCGCGCCGGGCAGGAAGACGACGCCCGCGGTGCAGCGGGCCAACAGCCCGTCCTCGCGGGTGGCGTTGGAGAAGTACTTGGCGATGTGCTGGGCGAACGCGTTCGGCGGCTCGTGCCCGTAGAACCACGTCGGGATGCCCACCGAGTCACCGCCTCCCGGCCAACGGGAGCGCACCTCGAACGCCGCGCGCGCCCAGTCGCCCACCGACGCGCCGTACGACGGCTCCTTGCCGAGGAGCAGCAGCGCCTCGTCCAGCATCGCGTCCTCGAACGGGGCGGCGTACGCGCCCAGGTTGGCCGCCTCCATCGCGCCGGGCCCGCCGCCGGTCGCGACCGTCAGCCCGGTACGGGCGAGGGTACGGCCGAGGCGCGCGGCGCCGGCGTACGCGTCGGTGCCGCGCGCCATGGCGTGGCCGCCCATCACGCCGACGACCCGCGCCCCGGCGAGGTGCTCGTCGAGCGCGTCGGAGACCGAGTCGTCGTGGACGGCGCGCAGCATCGACGCGAAGACGTCCCCGTCCGCCTTGGTCCGCTGGAACCACGCGTACGCGCGGGCGTCGGCCGTCGCCTCGTACCCGTGTCCGTCGCCGTCGAGGCCGGCGTACAGCTCGTCGGGGGAGTACAGCAGCCCCCGGTACGGGTCGAACGGCAGGTCCGGTACGGGCGGGAAGACGAGCGCCCCGTCGGCGCGCACCTTCGCCGCCGCGTCCGGCTCCATCGGGCAGCCGAGGAATATCGCGCCGGTCGTCGGTGCGGCGAGCAGCGCCGACGTACGGTCCGTCAGGTCGACGGACTGGACGCGGTGTCCGACGAGGCTGCCGCGCGCGACGACCTCGTCGAACTCCCGCAGCGTCTCGATCTCGCGGTCGTGGCCGTGCCGTGGAGTGTGTGCCATGCGGCCACGATAGGCGTAGCCGGCTTCCTCAGCCGGACCTGTGGAAAACCACCTCCGGGTGCTCCGCCGACGGGCCGTCCAGCAGGGGTTGGGCCGCGCCCTTGAGGTGCAGGTCGAAGAAGGCGGCCACATAGCGGCGGGTGATGGCCTGCGACCGGTCGCCCGACAGCGGCTCGTCCGGCGGGAGGAGCCCCAGCTGATCGGCGAGCACCGGTACGTCGGTGAAGGTGAAGTGCCCGGAGCCGGTCACCTTCAGCCAGCGCTTCCAGCCGTCGAGGCGCGGCCAGCTCTCCACCCAGGAGCTCTGGTCCTCCTCGGTGCCCATCGCCAGGAAGGGGCGGCCGCCGAGGCCGCCGGCCGGCACGGTGTCGAAGAAGCCGCCGTCCAGGTTGGCCCCCGCGCGCAGGCGCGGGTCGCGCGCCATGGTGGCGGCGGCGGAGGCGCCGCCGACGGAGTGGCCCGCCATGCCGATCCTCGTGCGGTCGATCACGCGCGCGTGCCGCCAGGCCGGGTGGCGGCCGGTCAGCCGGTCGATCAGGAAGGAGACGTCCTGGGCACGGACGCGGGGCACGGCGCCGTAGCCGGCCTCCCGAACCTTGTCGCAGGCGGCACAGGTGAGGAGCCGCCCGCCCGGGAACGCGGTGCCCACCGACTCGTGGGCGTGGTCGACGGCGGCGACGACGTACCCCCGACTGGCCAGGTCCTCGGCGAGCAGCGTGAGGGTCGCGCGGTTGACGGTGAAGCCGGGCGACAGGACGACGAGCGGGAACGTGCCGCGTACGGGGGCCGCCCCCGGGCGGGCGTGGGTGCGGGTGCCGCCGAGGGTCTCGGCGGGCACCGTGGCGGCCAGGTCCCGGTCCTCCAGGAAGGCCCGCGCCTCCGCGGTGGTCATGTACGGCGCGGTCCGGCCGCGCCCGGGGCGGGCCGGGTAGTACAGCGAGACCATCAGCTCCCGGGCCCCGGCCTGCGGGACCCACGGGTCGGGGCGGCCCGGGTCCACCAGGTGGAGGGTGTCGCGCCCCACGGGCAGGGGTCCGGTGGGGCGGGGCAGTGCGAGGCGTACGTGGTGGCCCTCGGCGGAGGCGGAGGCGGCAGGGGCGGAGGCGGCGGGTAAGGCCTGGGCCGGTCCCGCACCGAAGGCGAGGAGGGACAGGCCGATCAGGGTGGTGGTGGCACCGCGTGGCAGTCGGTTCATGGGGATCACGCTAGGGAGCGGGCGCTGCGGCCACCTCCTCCCGCGAGCCCGTCCCTCGATCCGACCTGGGACGGACCGGCGGCTCGCCGTCGTTCCGGGGACGGACGGCCCGCCTACGACCGGGGTGCGGATGGAGGTACCGGCCCCGGTGGCCTCATCGGCGCAGCGGCAGCACCACGAGCTCCGCGACCGCCCACGTCAGCGGCGCGAAGACCACCAGCAGCACCAGCGCGCGCAGGGCCGCCGCCATGCGCAGCAGGGCGCGCGAGGCACCCAGGCGCAGCAGCGCGTCCTTGGTGTCGACGCGGGTCTGGCGCGACTCCAGCGCCGCCGTGAGCAGGGTGGCCGCCGTGCAGCCGAGGACCAGGCTCGCGCCGAGCCCGGTCAACGGGCCGAAGGGGCGCACGCCCCCGTCGCCGTACAGCAGCGTCGCGGTGAGGGTCGCGGACGCCACCGCGCAGGCCACGCCCAGCGGCCGCCCGATGCGCCGCGCCTCCGCCATCAGCCCCCGACCGGCCAGCAGCCGGGTGGCGCCCGGACGCAGCGCCTGGAGGGCCCGCCCACACAGGTGGGTGACGCCCGGCCCGGTGAGGGCGAGGCCCACGGCCGTGAGCACCCAGCCGGCCAGCACGCCCCGGGGTGGCACCGCCGCCTCGGCGGAGGCGCCGCGCGCCGCGTACGTCCCGAGGGCGAGGCCCACCGCCATCAGGGCCACGCCCCATGGCAGGTCGGCCGGTGTGGACAGGGGGCTGCGCGCCGGTTCCTCGTGCTGCTGCGGGGCGGCCCCGTCCCGCGGGAGCGGCGTGCGGCGCGGGCGCAGCGCCAGGGCCGCCGCCACCGACGCGGTCAGCGGGACGACGGCCAGCAGGGTGAGGGCGCCCGCCAGGGGCAGCGGCTGCCCGGCGGCCAGCAGCTCGGACGCCGCCCCGTCGAACGGCAGGCCCGTGAGGTCGCCGCGCAGGTGCAGGAAGACCAGCAGCGCGACCGCCGAGCCGAGCGCGCTGGAGACGGCGGTCGACGCGGCGGCGAGCGCGGTCAGCCGCGCCGGGCCGAGCCCGATCGCCGACAGCCCCGGGCGCGGCCGCGTACCGGGGTCCGTACGGGCCACGGCGACGGCGAGGTGCACGGTCGCCGCCAGTGGCAGCGCGCACCACAGCAGGCGGCGCAGGGCCGCGGCGGAGTCGCCGGGGTGGCCGACGGCGTACCCCAGCGCGCACAGCAGCAGGAAGCCGACCCCGGCCGAGGCGGCCGCGACGAGCAGCCGGCGGAGCAGGACCAGGGGGTGGGCGCCCAGGGCTAGACGGAGAGCGAGCACGCGTCGCGCCCCTCCGCGTCGTGGAGCCGTACGGCGTCGGCGTTGACGCGCCGCCCGTCGAGGAGGTGGAGGGTGCGGTCGGCGACGGCGGCCACGTCCGCGTCGTGCGTGGCGAGGATCACGGTGATGCGGTGCGAGCGGGCCGCGGCGGTCAGCGTGCGCAGCACCTGCGCCCGGTCGGCGCGGTGCAGGGGCGCGGTGGGCTCGTCGGCGAAGAGCACCGCCGGCATGGGCACCAGGGCGCGGGCGATGGCGACGCGCTGGCGCTGTGCCTGGAGCAGCGCGGCGGGGCGCTTGCGGGCGCAGTCGCCGATGTCGAGCCGCTCCAGCCACTCCATCGCGGCGGCCTTGGCGGCGCGGTGCGAGGAGCCGCGCAGCAGCAGCGGCAGGGCGGCGTTCTCCCAGGCGCGCAGCTCGGGGACGAGGGTGGGGTGCGGGTCGATCCAGCCGAGCCGGTCGCGGCGCAGTCGCTCGCGCTGGAGGGCGTTCATGGTGTGGACGGGGGAGCTGTTGAACCAGACCTCGCCGTCCTGGGGGACGAGCTGCCCGGACAGGCAGTGCAGCAGTGTCGTTTTGCCGCACCCCCGGGGACCCGTCACGGCGAGGATCTCGCCCTCGCGCACACCGAGCGAGACGCCGCTGAGGGCGGGGGAGCCGCTGTGGGTGTGGTGGAGGGAACGCGCCCAGAGCACGTCGTTGTCCGGCGGGGCCACCATGGCGTACACCTCGGTCTCAGCTCGGTATCGGATTCCCCCGGATGGGGGAACGAAGGTCAGGGCCGATCGGTCACTGCGCACCGTAGGAATACATGACCGGGTGTATGAAAAGCACGCGGCCCGGGCCGCCCACATCACTCGGATGGGGCAGACCCGGGCCGCGTTCAGCCTACGATCGGACGATCAGGGACCGTGAGGGCGGGCCCGGAACGTTTCTGCGATCAGAGCTTCGTCCAGGCCTCGGTGAGGGTGGCCCGGAGGATCTGCTCGATCTCGTCGAACGTGGACTGGTTCGAGATCAGCGGCGGAGCCAGCTGGATGACCGGGTCGCCACGGTCGTCGGCACGGCAGTACAGACCGTTGTCGAACAGCGCCTTGGACAGGAAGCCGTACAGGACGCGCTCGGTCTCGTCGTCGTTGAACGACTCCTTGGTGACCTTGTCCTTGACGAGCTCGATGCCGTAGAAGAAGCCGTTGCCGCGGACGTCGCCGACGATCGGCAGGTCGTGCAGCTTCTGCAGCGTCGACAGGAAGTTGCCCTCGTTGTCGAGCACGTGCTGGTTGAGCTTCTCGTTCTCGAAGATGTCGAGGTTGGCGAGACCGACGGCCGCGGAGACCGGGTGGCCGCCGAAGGTGTAGCCGTGCAGGAAGGTGTTGTCGCCCTTGTAGAACGGCTCGGCGAGCTTGTCCGAGATGATGCAGGCACCGATCGGGGAGTAACCCGAGGTCATGCCCTTGGCGCAGGTGATCATGTCCGGCACGTAGCCGAACTTGTCACAGGCGAAGGTCGTGCCCAGGCGGCCGAAGGCGCAGATGACCTCGTCGGAGACGAGCAGCACGTCGTACTGGTCGCAGATCTCGCGCACACGCTGGAAGTACCCGGGCGGCGGCGGGAAGCAGCCACCGGCGTTCTGCACCGGCTCCAGGAAGACGGCCGCGACGGTGTCGGGGCCCTCGAAGAGGATCTGCTGCTCGATCTGGTCGGCGGCCCAGCGGCCGAAGGCCTCCGGGTCGTCGCCGAAGAGCGGCGCGCGGTAGATGTTGGTGTTCGGCACCTTGTGCGCGCCGGGGACCAGCGGCTCGAAGGGGGCCTTCAGGGCCGGCAGGCCGGTGATCGACAGGGCGCCCTGCGGGGTGCCGTGGTAGGCGACCGCGCGGGAGATGACCTTGTACTTGGTGGGCTTGCCGACCAGCTTGAAGTACTGCTTGGCGAGCTTCCAGGCGGTCTCGACCGCCTCGCCGCCACCGGTGGTGAAGAAGACCTTGTTGAGGTCGCCCGGGGCTTCGTTGGCGAGGCGCTCGGCCAGCTCGACGGCCTTCGGGTGGGCGTAGGACCACACCGGGAAGAAGGCGAGCTCCTGGGCCTGCTTGGCGGCGACCTCGGCGAGCTCCTTGCGGCCGTGGCCGGCCTGGACCACGAACAGGCCGGCGAGGCCGTCGAGGTAGCGCTTGCCCTTGTCGTCGTAGATGTAGGTGCCCTCACCGCGGACGATGGTGGGGACGGGGCTGTTCTCGTACGACGACATGCGGGTGAAGTGCATCCACAGGTGGTCGTAGGCGGTCTTGGAGAGGTCCTTGCTCACGGCTATCGGGTTCCCCACATATAGGTCTGCTTCTTGAGCTTGAGGTAGACGAAGCTCTCGGTGGAGCGCACGCCGGGGAGTGTGCGGATGCGCCTGTTGATCACATCCAGCAGGTGGTCGTCGTCCTCGCAGACGATCTCCACCATGAGGTCGAACGAGCCCGCGGTCATCACCACGTACTCGCACTCGGCCATGGCCGTCACGGCGTCCGCGACCTGCTCCACATCGCCTTCGACGTTGATGCCGACCATCGCCTGCCGCCGGAAGCCCACGGTGAGCGGGTCGGTGACGGCGACGATCTGCATGACGCCTTGGTCGAGGAGCTTCTGGACGCGCTGGCGCACGGCCGCCTCGGACAGGCCGACGGCCTTGCCGATGGCGGCGTACGGACGGCGTCCGTCCTCCTGGAGCTGTTCGATGATCGCCAGGGACACGGCATCGATCGCGGGGGACGATCCATTCCCGGTCCTGGTCTCTGCGCTTCGACTGGCCACGCATCCACTGTGCACCGAGTCTCGTCACTCGCGCAAGCCGAGAACGAGGAAATTCGTTGTCCAGGTGATCGAATACCACTGAATCCGAAGTTATGGAGCGCCGGGCCTGTCGAAAACGTCACCGCAGCGACTAGGGTGGGCCTGTCCACTACTTGGACTTCGGACATTGAGTCACCGAGCACCACGAGATCGACAGGAGGGGTGGCAAGTGACCACCGAGCTGCGTCGTCTGCGCAACTACATCAACGGGGAGTTCCGGGACGCCGCCGACGGACGGACCATCGACGTGGTCAACCCGGCCACCGGCGAGGTGTACGCCACTTCCCCGCTGTCCGGGCAGGCCGACGTCGACGCCGCCATGGAAGCCGCCGCGGCCGCCTTCCCCGCCTGGCGGGACACCACGCCGGCGGAGCGCCAGAAGGTCCTCCTCAAGATCGCGGACGCCTTCGAGGAGCGCGCCGAGGACCTCATCGCCGCCGAGTCCGAGAACACGGGCAAGCCCCTCGCGCTCACCCGCACCGAAGAGGTCCCCCCGATGGTGGACCAGATCCGGTTCTTCGCCGGTGCCGCCCGCCTGTTGGAGGGCAAGTCCGCCGGTGAGTACATGGAGGGCATGACCTCGATCATCCGGCGCGAGCCGGTCGGCGTCTGCGCCCAGGTCGCGCCGTGGAACTACCCGATGATGATGGCCGTCTGGAAGTTCGCCCCGGCCCTCGCCGCGGGCAACACCGTCGTCCTCAAGCCGTCGGACACCACCCCGGCGTCCACCGTGCTCATGGCCGAGATCATCGGCTCGATCGTCCCCAAGGGCGTCTTCAACGTCATCTGCGGCGACCGCGACACCGGCCGCGCCATGGTCGAGCACCCGACCCCCGCGATGGCCTCCATCACCGGCTCCGTGCGCGCCGGCATGCAGGTCGCCGAGTCCGCCGCCAAGGACGTCAAGCGCGTCCACCTGGAGCTGGGCGGCAAGGCGCCGGTCGTCGTCTTCGAGGACACCGACATCGCCAAGGCCGTCGAGGACATCTCCGTCGCGGGCTTCTTCAACGCCGGCCAGGACTGCACCGCGGCCACCCGCGTGCTCGTCCAGGAGTCCATCCACGACGAGTTCGTCGCCGCGCTCGCCAAGGCCGCCGCCGAGACGAAGACCGGCCGGCCGGACGACGAGGACGTGCTGTACGGCCCGCTCAACAACGCCAACCAGCTCAAGCAGGTCAGCGGCTTCATCGAGCGCCTCCCCGCGCACGCCAAGGTCGAGGCGGGCGGCCACCGGGTCGGCGACAAGGGCTACTTCTACGCCCCGACCGTCGTCTCCGGCCTCCAGCAGGACGACGAGATCATCCAGAACGAGGTCTTCGGCCCGGTCATCACCGTCCAGTCCTTCACGGACGAGGACCAGGCCCTCGAGTACGCGAACGGCGTCGAGTACGCCCTCGCCTCCTCCGTCTGGACCAAGGACCACGCCCGCGCCATGCGCCTGTCGAAGAACCTGGACTTCGGCTGCGTCTGGATCAACACCCACATCCCGCTGGTCGCGGAGATGCCGCACGGCGGCTTCAAGAAGTCGGGTTACGGCAAGGACCTGTCGGCGTACGGCTTCGAGGACTACACGCGCATCAAGCACGTGATGACCTCGCTGGGCTGATCCCCACAGCGTCCCGACGCGGGCGGGCCGGGCTTCCCGGTCCGCCCGCTCGTCGTTTTCCGGCGTATGGCCGACCGGCCCCCGGGTACTCGCGGGCCATGAACGACAAGAAGCCACAGTCCCCGCAGGAACGCGCCCGCGAGCGGGCCGAGAACGAGCCCGGAGCCCACTCCGGCGCCGAGCGCCAGGCGGGCCGGCGCACCGTCCCCGGTACGGCGAGCGCCGCCGAGGGGTACCGCCCCGGCGAGGGAACGGGCGGCGGCGAACCGCTCAAGGGAGTCGAGGCGGACGAGGACGACGCCCACGCCCACGGTCAGTAGGCGATCTCCGGGCCGCCGCCGACGACGCCCACGCCCACGGTCAGTAGGCGATCTCCGGGCCGCCGCCGACGACGCCCACGGTCACCGCGCGACCCCCGGGCCGCCGGTCGCGGTCGCGACCCGGACGAGCTCCTCCTTGCCGCCGGCACCCCCCGGCGCCTCCGCCCGGCTCGCGTAGAGCTTCCCGTCACCCGCCGGCGTGATCACCATCGAGCCCAGGGCGCGGCAGGTGCCCTTGACCGAGACGAGCGGACCGAGGACGATCCGGTCGCTCTGCGCACCCGACAGCTCGGCCCGCCACTGGCAGTCCTTGAAGGCACCCGAGTCCGTACCGGTCGCCGAGGCGACCTGGACGCCCATGGCGCCCTGCTCGATCGTCAGCCGCAGGCTGTTGGCGGCGGGCGTGGTCCGCAGGTCCCAGGTGCCCACGAACTTCGGGTGCACGGCGGTCTCGCTCTCCTCGGCCCGGCGCAGCGTCGCCGACTCGGCCCCCGCCTGCCACAGCAGAGTGCCGTCCGGCTGCGCCGTGAGGGTGGTCTGCTCCGGGGACGGCTCGTCGCAGCCCTTCGTGTCCTCCGGTACGTGCTTGGTCCTGGTCCCCGCGCCCAGGACGATCTTCTCGCGCCCGGCGGAGACCAGCGGGACGCGGTCCTGGCAGAGCGCGGAGGGCAGGGTGTACGTGACCGTGGCGACCACCTCGTCCTTCTGCCCCTGCACGATGTCGAAGCGCCCCGTGAACTCGTTCTCGGGCCCCGACCCCATCACGCCCTCCCAGGCGCCGAGGTACGTGCTCGGCACGGCGCCCACCGGGTCCTTGGCCGCGGGGTCCTCGTCCTCGCCGACGAGCACGCCGATGATGATCAGCAGCACGATCACCGCCAGCGGCAGTCCGAACACGATGCCGAGGACGAGCAGCGTGATCTTCCCGCCGCTCATGCCCGGCCGGGTGCCCGGGGGCGGCGTGGGCCGGTGCGTGTACGGGTACGGGCCGCCGGGCCCCGGAGGCGGCGTCGGGAACGCCGTGGGCCCGTACGGCGACCCGCTGTGCGGCGGCGGCGTCGGCCGCTGCGGTAGCGGCTGAAGCGCCGGTCCGGGGGCGGGCCGGGGCACGGCGGTGGCGGCCGCCGACGCGGGCGCCTCCGCGTCCAGCAGCCGCGCGGCCCGCTGTCCGAGCTGGGCGAGCAGCGCGCCCGGCAGCCAGGCCCCGGCGGGCTCGGCGTCCCGCGTGGCCTCGATCAGCTCCGCGACCGACGGCCGGCCGGCCGGATCCTTGATCAGACAGGCCCGGACGAGCCCGGCGAGCTTCGGCGGCACGCCCGTCAGGTCCGGTTCCTCCTGCACGATCCGGTACATCACGCTGTGCACGCCGCTGTCGAGGCTGCCGAACGGCGTGCGCCCGGTCGCCGCGTACGCGAGCACCGCGCCCAGGCAGAACACGTCCGACGCGGGGGTGATGGACTCGCCGCGCACCTGCTCCGGCGACATGAACCCGGGGGAGCCGACGACCGCGCCCGTGCGGGTTTTCACGTCGCCGGCGGTGCCGGCCGCGTCCAGCGCGCGGGCGATACCGAAGTCGATCACCCGCGGACCGTCCACGGTCACCAGCACGTTGGACGGCTTCAGGTCGCGGTGCACCAGGCCCACGGAGTGGATGGACTCCAGCGCCTGGGACAGCCCGCTCGCCAGGGCGCGCACCGACGCCTCCGGCAGGGGCCCGTGGTCCTTGCCGACGACCTCCGAGAGGGAGGGGCCCGGGATGTACCCGGTCGCCACCCACGGCATCGCTGCCCCGGTGTCGGCGTCGAGCACCGGCGCCGTCCACCGCCCGCCGACCCGCCGCGCCGCGGCCACCTCCTGGGCGAACCGCTGGCGGAACTCGCCGTCCTGCGCCAGCTGGCGGAGGACCAGTTTCACGGCGACGGTCCGGCCGCCCTCACTGCGCGCGAGGTACACACGCCCCATCCCGCCTTCTCCCAGGCGTCCGAGAAGGCGGTACGGGCCTATCCAGGCGGGGTCTTCAGCGGTGATCGGTTGCACGCTCGGATCTTCGCACACGGGGACGCCGGACGACCGGCGCGGACGGTGGACGGACGCGCGGGCGCGATACCGGGGGCGGGGTAAAGGCCGCGTAAACCCCGGCGTACGCTGCGGACATGAGCGAGACCCGCGCCCTTCTGCGGCGTATACGCGTGTGGTTGGTGTTTTTCATCGTCTGTCTGGTGCTGAGCGGCCTGACGGCCTTTCCGCTCGTCACCGAACTGCACCTCGCCGAGAGCGCCCTGCACGGCTGGGCGTCCCCCGTCGCCGACGCCTTCCCCGGCCTGGCGGAGTGGATCGGGCGCGTCCGCGCCGGCCTCGACACCGCCGACCAGCGCTACCCCTTCCTCCTCTACGGCACCGACTGGCTCGCCTTCGCACACCTCGTCATCGCGGTCGCCTTCTACGGCCCGTACCGCGACCCCGTACGCAACATCTGGGTCATCGAGTTCGGCATGATCGCCTGCGCCGGGATCATCCCGCTCGCGCTGATCTGCGGACCCATCCGCGACATCCCCTTCTGGTGGTCGGCGATCGACATGTCCTTCGGGGTCTTCGGCGTCATCCCGCTGCTGATCGTCCACCGCATGATCAAGCGCCTGGAGTCGCTCACCGCCCCCGTCGGCGGGGTGCGGCCCATGCTGCCCGTCTGATCCGCTCAGCGGCCGCTCAGCGGCCGCGCAGCACCGAGACGAGCGTGTCCACGCGGTTGGTGGTGATCGAGTCCACCCCGCACGCCACCAGCCGTCGCATGGTCCTGCGGGTGTCGGCGGTCCACGCCGAGACCAGCAGCCCGTCGCGGTGGACGCGCTCGGTCAGCGCGCGGCCGACCAGTCCGAAGCGGTAGTTGAGCCAGCGCGGCGCCACCGCGTCGAGCAGGACGGGGCGCGGCGGGGCCAGCGTCGTCCACGTCAGCGCGATCTCGGCGGCCGGGTCGGCCGCCCGCACCGGCAGCATCGCGGCGGCACCGGCGCAGTAGTACACGCGCTCCGCCGCGCCGCAGTCGTGCACGGTGCCCACGATGGTCCGCACCGCCGCCTCCGTGGCGCCGGGCAGGTCGATCATCACCCGGTGCCCGCCGCCGATCGCCTCCAGCGCCTCCGCCAGCGTCGGCACGCCCTCCGCGCCGGTCAGCTCCCGAACCTCGGCGAGGGTGAGCCGGTCCAGCGGCCGGTCCACGCCCCACAGCCGCTTCAGCGTGTCGTCGTGGAGCAGGACCGGAACGCCGTCGCGGGTGAGCCGTACGTCGATCTCGACGGCGTCCGCGCCCCGCGCGAGCGCCGAACGGATCGACGCCGCCGTGTTCTCGCGGACGCGGTACGGGTCGCCCCGGTGCGCGACGACGGTGACGGGACGCACCGCGCCTACCGGGCGAGCCACGCGGCGGTGTACTCGTCGATCTCGGCGGCGATCCGCGCCTTGCCGGCCGCGTCCAGGAACGACGCCTCGACGGCGTTCTTGGCGAGCTCCGCGATGCCGCGCTCGTCCAGCTCCAGCAGCCGGGCGGCGACCGCGTACTCCTGGTTGAGGTCCGTGCCGAACATCGGCGGGTCGTCGGAGTTGACGGTGACCAGCACCCCGGCGGCGACCATCTCCCTGATCGGGTGCCGGTCGATGTCGGTGACCGCGCGGGTGGCGATGTTGGACGTCGGGCACACCTCCAGCGGGATGCGGTGCTCGGCCAGGTACGCCAGCAGCTCCGGGTCCTGCGGCGCGCTGGTGCCGTGGCCGATGCGCTCGGCGCGCAGCTCCCGCAGCGCGTCCCAGATGGTCTGCGGCCCGGTCGTCTCGCCCGCGTGCGGCACCGAGTGCAGGCCGGCCGCGATGGCCCGGTCGAAGTACGGCTTGAACTGCGCGCGCCCCACCCCGATCTCCGGGCCGCCCAGCCCGAACGACACCAGGCCCTCCGGGCGCAGGTCGACCGCGAGCCGCGCGGTCTCCTCGGCGGCCTCCAGGCCGGCCTCACCGGGGATGTCGAAGCACCAGCGCAGAATGACCCCGAGCTCGCTCTCGGCCGCGAGGCGGGCGTCCTCGATGGCCGCCATGAACGCCTTCTCGTCGATGCCGCGCCGCGTCGAGCTGAACGGAGTGACCGTCAACTCGGCGTACCGGATGTTCTGCCGGGCCATGTCGCGGGCGACCTCGTAGGTGAGCAGCCGGACGTCCTCCGGGGTCCTGATCAGGTCCACCACCGACAGGTACACCTCGATGAAGTGCGCGAAGTCGGTGAAGACGAAGTAGTCGACGAGCGCCTCGGGGTCCGTGGGCACCTTGGAGTCGGGGTGGCGGGCCGCCAGTTCGGCGACGATACGGGGGGAGGCGGAGCCGACGTGGTGGACGTGGAGCTCGGCCTTGGGGAGCCCCGCGATGAAGGGGAGCGGATCGGTCATCGGGGCCTCCTGGGTGCGGGCCGGGCTGGTCAGGGATCATCGTAGGGCGGTCGTTAGCATGGCGGGACACGATGGGGGAGGCCTATGCCAGAGAACAGCGAAGCGAACGATCCCTGGGCTCCGCCGGACAGCAGGCCGCCCCAGGACCGGGTCGAGCCGGTCAAGCCGCCGGCGGTCCACGAGCAGCCGACGGTGACGTCCATGCCGACGGGCGGGGACGTACCGCCGCCGCCCATAGCCCCCGGCGGGCCCGCCCAGCCGGCCCCGGGGCCGTACGGCTACCCGGCGCCCGCCTCGGCCCCGACGCACGCCGGGGGGTACGGCTACGGCTACCCCACCCAGCCCTATCCCGCCCCGGCGACCCCCGCCTACCCGGCCTACGGCCGCCACACCGGCTGGGCGCCCGGCCCCTCCAACGGCCTGGGCATCGCGGCGATGGTCCTCGGCATCATCGCCGTCGTCGGCTTCTGCTTCTACGGGCTCGGCATCATCCCGGGCATCCTGGCCCTGATCTTCGGCATCGTCGGCCGCAAGCGCGTCCAGCGCGGCGAGGCCACGAACAGCGAGATGGCGACGGCGGGCATCATCCTCGGCACGATCGGCACGGTGATCAGCGCGGCGTTCCTGGCGTTCATCGTCTGGGCGATCGTCCAGAGCGAGAACTCCGAGGACGACAGCGACCCGTTCGCGACGTCGCTGGTGGTCTCCCGCGACTAGCCCGGCGGGCGGCGGCGGCTTGCGGTGCGGCGGCTTGGCCCCTGCGGGGCCTGACGCCGTGCCCCTCAAGCCAGCCGCGCCCGCGCCTGCATCAGGGCGAAGCCCAGGAGGTTGAGGCCCCGCCACTGGGCGGGGTTCGAGGCGCCGGGGTCCGTGGCGGCGAGGCCGATGCCCCAGACGCGGTCCACGGGGCTGGCCTCGACCAGGACGCGGTTTCCGGTGGCGAGCAGGTACTCCCGCAGCTCGGGGTGTCCGCCGAACTTGTGGACGCTGCCCTCGACCACGATGGCGAACCGCTCGCGGACCCAGATCGCCTCGTCGAAGCCCCGCACCAGCCGCCCCGCCTTCTTCGCGGCCGCGGGGCTCCGCGCCTCGATGGCCTGGCGCTCGGCGTCCGCGTCGCCGAAGAGCCTCGCCTTCTCGGCCATCATCCAGTGCTCGGCCGTCGCGTACCGCACGCCGTCGACGGTGAACGGCGCCGGCCACCACTGACTCAGGCAGCTCGCGCCGATCGTGCCGTCCGGCCTGGGGCGGTGGCCCCAGAAGTGCAGGTACTTCACTCGCTTACCCCGGTTGACCTGCGCCAACAGGTCCTCGATCTTCTCCATGCACGGGAGTCTGACAGCCGCCACGGACACTCCGTAGCGGGTTTCCCGCGCCCGCGCGACACATGGTCGACCGATTCCGTCGCGTAACCAAAAGGCAACAACGGAATCCCTTGTTGGGCAGTCGTGCCTCTGTCAGGATCGGCACTCAATTCGAGCCGGGACAACGGAGAGCGTCATGGGCAACCGCTTCCAGGTGAAGGACGTACGGGACCGCTTCGCGGCCGGTGCGCAGTACATCGGAGGACGATCGCAGGCAGGCACCTCCGGGCGTACGCACACCGTCGTGGACCCCGCCACCGGCGAGGACGTCCTCACCTACGAGCTCGCCGGAACGGCCGACGTGGACGTGGCGGTCGCCGCCGCCCGCGACGCGCTGCCCGGCTGGGCGGGGGCGACCCCGGGCGAGCGGTCCGAGGCGATGCACCGCTTCGCGGGCGTACTCGCCGAGCGGGCCGAGGAGCTCGCGCAGGCGGAGTCGCTCCAGTGCGGCAAGCCGATCAAGCTGACGCGCGAGTTCGACGTGCCCGGCACCGTCGACAACACCGCCTTCTTCGCGGGCGCGGCCCGCCACCTCCAGGGCCAGTCGGCGGGGGAGTACAGCGGCGACCACACCTCGTACGTCCGCCGCGAGCCCATCGGCGTCGTCGGCTCCATCGCGCCCTGGAACTACCCGCTCCAGATGGCCGCCTGGAAGATCCTGCCGGCCATCGCCGCGGGCAACACCATCGTGCTGAAACCCGCCGAGCTCACCCCCCTGACCTCGCTGATGTTCGCGCAGGCGGCCACGGACGCGGGCATCCCGGACGGCGTCGTCAACATCGTGACCGGCGCGGGGCGGGAGGCGGGCGAGCATCTGGTGGGGCACCCGGACGTCGCGATGACGTCGTTCACCGGGTCCACCGCCGTCGGCAGGCGCGTCGCCGAGATCGCCACCGCCACCGTCAAGCGCCTCCACCTCGAGCTCGGCGGCAAGGCGCCCTTCGTCGTCTTCGACGACGCCGACCTGGAGGCCGCCGTCCACGGCGCGGTCGCCGGCGCGCTCATCAACACCGGCCAGGACTGCACCGCCGCCACCCGCGCCTACGTGCAGCGACCGCTGTACGACGCCTTCGTGGAGCAGGTCGCCGACCTGATGGCGAGCGTGCGGCTGGGCGACCCGTTCGAGGAGAGCACCGACCTCGGGCCGCTCATCAGCCACGCCCAGCGCGACCGCGTCGCCGCCTTCGTGGACCGCGCCCGCGCGTACGCCACCGTCGTCACCGGCGGCGTGGCGCCCCACAACGACGGCGCCTACTACCGGCCGACGCTGATCACGGGCGCCGCGCAGGACAGCGAGATCGTCCAGGCCGAGATCTTCGGCCCGGTGCTCGTCGTACTGCCCTTCGACAGCGACGAGGAGGGCATCCGGCTGGCCAACGACACTCCGTACGGCCTGGCGGCGTCGGCGTGGACGCGGGACGTCTACCGCGCCGGGCGGGCGACCCGCGACATCAAGGCGGGCTGCGTCTGGGTCAACGACCACATCCCGATCATCAGCGAGATGCCGCACGGGGGCTACAAGGCATCCGGCTTCGGAAAGGACATGTCAACCTACTCCTTCGAGGAGTACACGCAGGTCAAGCATGTGATGTACGACAACACGGCGGTCGCCCGGAAGGACTGGCACCGCACGATCTTCGGGGACCGATAGCCCGTAACGGCCCGCACCGAAAGGCAACAGCGCATGGAGCAGTACGAGCCCGACAGCCTGTCCGCGGCACAACTCGCCGCGATGCGGCGCAGTCTGACGAACGGCAGAGGAGCCCTCACCCGCCGTTCGATGCTGCGCGCCTCGGGCGTCGGCGCGCTCACGCTCGGCGGACTCACCGGCCTGACCGCCTGTGGCATTCCCCCCGCCAAGCGCGAGGGCGAGGGCCCCGCCTCCACCGACTTCTCGGCGAAGGAGAAGCAGCTCGCCTTCTCCAACTGGACGCAGTACATCGACATCAGCGAGGACGAGAAGCACCGCCCCACCCTGGAGGCGTTCACCAAGCGCACCGGGATCACGGTCAAGTACACCGAGGACATCAACGACAACGTCGAGTTCTTCGGCAAGGTCAAGCCGCAGCTCGCCGCCGGCCAGGACACCGGCCGCGACCTGATCTGCGTCACCGACTGGCTCGCCGCCCGCATCATCCGCCTCGGCTGGGCCCAGAAGCTCGACCCGGCGAACCTGCCGAACGCCTACGCGAACCTGTCGAACCAGTTCCGCCGGCCCGACTGGGACCCGGGGCGCTCCCACTCGTACCCCTGGACCGGCATCTCCACGGTCATCGCGTACAACAAGAAGGCCACCGGCGGCCGGAAGGTCGACTCCGTCACCCAGCTGCTCGACGACCCCAAGCTCAAGGGGCGGGTGGCGTTCCTGTCCGAGATGCGCGACTCGATCGGCATGACGCTCCTCGACATGGGCAAGGACCCCGGGACGTTCACCGACGCCGACTTCGACGCCGCCGCCGGGCGCCTCCAGAAGGCCGTCGACACCCAGCAGATCCGCCGCTTCACGGGCAACGACTACACCGGCGACCTCAACAAGGGCGACATCGCCGCCTGCCTCGCCTGGGCCGGCGACGTCATCCAGCTCCAGGCCGACAACCCCGACATCGCCTTCGCGATCCCTGCGGCCGGCTACATGACCTCCACCGACAACCTCCTGGTCCCGGCGAACGCCCGGCACAAGACCAACGCCGAGAAGCTCATCGACTACTACTACGAGCTTCCGAACGCCGCGCAGCTCGCCGCGTACATCAACTACGTCTGCCCGGTCGAGGGCGTACGCGACGAGCTGGCCAAGATCGACCCCGCCCTGGCGGCGAACACCCTGATCGTCCCGGACAAGGCGATGGCCGCGAAGTCGCGCGCCTTCCGCTCCCTCAGCGGCGAGGAAGAGACGGCGTACGAGGAGAAGTTCGCCAAGCTCATCGGTGCCTGAGCACGCCGTCCACACCTTCAGAGAACCTGGGACCGCAACCCATGACTGACAGCACGAACACCGGCGGCGACGTCCGCCTCTCCGGGATCAGCAAGACGTACGGCTCCTTCACCGCCGTCCACCCCCTCGACCTCACCGTCCCACAGGGCTCCTTCTTCGCCCTCCTCGGCGCCTCCGGCTGCGGCAAGACCACCACCCTGCGCATGATCGCCGGCCTGGAGGAGCCCACCACGGGCACCGTCCACCTCGGCGACACGGACGTCACCGACCTGCCCCCCTACAAGCGGCCGGTCAACACCGTCTTCCAGAGCTACGCGCTCTTCCCGCACCTGAGCATCTACGAGAACGTGGCCTTCGGGCTGCGCCGCCGCGGCGTGAAGTCCGTGAAGAAGCAGGTCGACGAGATGCTGGAGCTCGTCCAGCTCGGCGACAAGGCCAGGCACAAGCCGCACCAGCTCTCCGGCGGCCAGCAGCAGCGCGTCGCCGTCGCCCGCGCGCTCATCAACCACCCGCAGGTGCTCCTCCTCGACGAGCCGCTCGGCGCCCTCGACCTCAAGCTGCGCCGCCAGATGCAGCTGGAGCTCAAGCGCATCCAGACCGAGGTCGGCATCACCTTCGTCCACGTCACCCACGACCAGGAGGAGGCCATGACCATGGCCGACACGGTCGCGGTGATGAACGGCGGCCGCGTCGAGCAGCTCGGCGCCCCCGCCGACCTCTACGAGAACCCGCGCACCACCTTCGTCGCCAACTTCCTCGGCACCTCCAACCTCATCCAGGCCGAGGTGGCCGAGGCCGGTACCGACCTCACCGTCACCGCCGGCGGCGCCACGCTGCGGCTGCCCGCCGACCGGTGCTCCGCCCCCACCACGACCGGCGGGAAACTGCTCGTCGGCATCCGCCCGGAGAAGATCTCGCTCGCTCACGCCGACGACGCGAGCGCGATCGCCACCGGACGCAACCGGGTCACCGGCCGGATCGTCGCCACCTCCTTCATCGGCGTCTCCACGCAGTACGTCGTGGACGGCCCGGCCGGCCGGGGCCTGCAGGTGTACGAGCAGAACATCGAGCGCGACTCCCGGCTGGCGCCGGGCGCCGAGGTCGTCCTGCACTGGAACCCGGCCCACACCTTCGGCCTGGACGCGGCACAGTCCATGCTTGCAGGGACAGTGGGCGACGCGGGCGTGGAAAAGGTGGAGGACGCCGCGTGACGACCACGGAAGCACCACCCGCCGCCGCCGTGGGCAAGCCGGCCGTACGGAAGCCGGCCGCCCGCAAGCGGCTCGTCCCGTACTGGCTGCTCCTGCCCGGCATCCTCTGGCTGCTCGTCTTCTTCGCGCTGCCGATGGTCTACCAGGCCTCCACCTCCGTGCAGACCGGCTCCCTGGAGAAGGGCTTCGAGGTCACCTGGCACTTCCCGACGTACTGGGAGGCCTTCACGGAGTACTGGCCGCAGTTCACGCGGTCCCTGCTGTACGCCGGTACCGCGACCTTCCTGTGCCTGCTCCTCGGCTACCCGCTCGCGTACCTCATCGCCTTCAAGGCGGGCCGCTGGCGCCACCTGCTGCTCGTCCTCGTCATCGCGCCGTTCTTCACCAGCTTCCTCATCCGGACGCTGGCGTGGAAGACGATCCTCGCGGACGGCGGCGCGGTCGTCGGCGCGCTCGACGCGCTGCACGTCCTGGACGTGACGAACTGGCTGGGCTGGACCCAGGGCGACCGGGTGCTCGCCACGCCCATGGCGGTCGTGTGCGGCCTCACGTACAACTTCCTGCCCTTCATGATCCTGCCGCTCTACACCTCGCTGGAGCGGATCGACGGGCGGCTGCACGAGGCGGCGAAGGACCTGTACGCGTCGCCTGCCACCACCTTCCGCAAGGTGACCTTCCCGCTGTCCATGCCGGGCGTCGTCTCCGGCACGCTGCTCACCTTCATCCCGGCCAGCGGCGACTACGTCAACGCCGAGCTGCTCGGCTCGACCGACACCAAGATGGTCGGCAACGTCATCCAGTCGCAGTTCCTGCGGGTGCTCGACTACCCGACGGCGGCCGCGCTGTCCTTCATCCTGATGGCGATCGTGCTGATCATGGTCACCGTCTACATCCGCCGGGCCGGAACGGAGGACCTGGTCTGATGCGCTGGCTCCGCAAGAACCTCGTCGTCATCGCGGGTCTGCTGACCCTCGCCTACATGATCCTGCCGAACGTCGTCGTGATGGTCTTCTCCTTCAACGACCCGGCCGGGCGCTTCAACTACACCTGGCGGGAGTTCTCCACGCACGCGTGGCGCGACCCCTGCGGCGTCGCCGACCTGTGCGGCTCGCTCGCGCTCTCCCTCCAGATCGCCGCCTGGGCCATGCTCGGCGCCACCGTCCTCGGCACGATGATCGCCTTCGCGCTGGTCCGCTACCGCTTCCGGGCGCGCGGCGCGATCAACTCGCTGATCTTCCTGCCGATGGCGATGCCCGAGGTCGTCATGGCCGCGTCGCTGCTCACGCTCTTCCTCAACATGGGCGCGCAGCTGGGCTTCTGGACGGTGCTCATCGCGCACGTCATGTTCTGCCTGAGCTTCGTCGTGACGGCGGTCAAGGCGCGCGTGATGTCGATGGACCCGCGCCTGGAGGAGGCCGCCCGCGACCTGTACGCCGGTCCCGTGCAGACCTTCCTGCGGGTCACGCTGCCGATCGCCGCGCCCGGCATCGGCGCCGGAGCGCTGCTCGCCTTCGCGCTGTCGTTCGACGACTTCATCATCACCAACTTCAACGCGGGCTCGACCGTGACCTTCCCCATGTTCGTGTGGGGCTCGGCACAGCGCGGCACGCCCGTACAGATCAACGTCATCGGCACGGCGATGTTCGTCATCGCGGTGCTGGTGGTCCTCGTCGGCCAGGTCACGGCCGCCCGGCGAAAGCGCACCGCACAACCCTAGAAACTGAGGGAGTTGGAAACCATGGCCCCAGCTGCCATGCGTACCGCTGCACAATCACTCTCGGACGCCCAGCCCGTCCCCTTCTGGCTGGAAGACCCCGGCAAGCCCGCCCCGCAGCCCGCGCTCACCCGCACCGACCACTGCGACCTGCTGGTCGTGGGCGGCGGCTACAGCGGCCTGTGGACCGCGCTCCTCGCCAAGGAGCGCGACCCCAAGCGGGATGTCGTCCTCATCGAGGGCCGGGAGGCGGGCTGGGCCGCCTCCGGCCGCAACGGCGGCTTCTGCGCCGCCTCCCTCACCCACGGCTTCGGCAACGGACTGGCCCGCTGGCCGGACGAGCTGGTCACACTCGAGCAGCTGGGCGAGAGGAACCTGGACGCGATCGAGGCCGCCGTCGCCGCGTACGGCATCGACTGCGACTTCGAGCGCAGCGGCGAGATCGACGTCGCCACCGAGCCGCACCAGCTCGCCGAGCTGACGGAGACGTACGAGACGGCCGCCCGCCTCGGCCTCGCCGACGAGCTGGAGATCCTCGACCGCGACGCCGTCCGCGCCCAGGTGAACTCCCCGACCTTCCTCGGCGGCCTGTGGGACCGGCGCGGCGTCGCCATGCTCAACCCGGCGAAGCTCGCGTGGGGCCTCAAGCAGGCCTGCCTGGAGCAGGGCGTCCGCGTCTACGAGAACACCCGGGGCCTCGACCTGGTCCGCGCGGGCGGCGGCATGGCCGTCCGCACACCGTACGGCAAGGTCCTCGCGCGGCAGGTCGCGCTCGGCACCAACGTCTTCCCGTCGCTCGTCAAGCGTGTGCGCGCGTACACCGTCCCCGTCTACGACTACGCCCTGATGTCCGAGCCGCTCAGCGACGAGCAGCTGGAGTCCATCGGCTGGAAGAACCGCCAGGGGCTGGGGGACAGCGCCAACCAGTTCCACTACTTCCGGCTCAGCGCCGACAACCGCGTCCTGTGGGGCGGCTACGACGCCGTCTACCCCTTCGGCGGGCGGCTGCGCACCGAGCTGGACCACCGCCCCGAGACGTACCTGACCCTCGCCGAGCACTTCTTCCGCTGCTTCCCGCAGCTGGAGGGCGTCCGCTTCACCCACGCGTGGGGCGGCGCCATCGACACCTGCTCGCGCTTCTCCGCCTTCTTCGGCACGGCCCACGCCGGTCGCGTCGCCTACGCGGCGGGCTTCACGGGCCTGGGCGTGGGCGCGACGCGCTTCGGCGCGGAGGTCATGCTCGACCTGCTCTCGGGCGAGCGCACCGAGCGCACGGAGCTGGAGATGGTCCGCTCCAAGCCACTGCCCTTCCCGCCGGAGCCGATCGCCTGGGCGGGCATCGGCCTGACCAAGTGGTCCCTGGCCCGGGCCGACGCGAACGGCGGCCGGCGCAACCTGTGGCTGCGGACGATGGACCGGCTGGGGCTGGGCTTCGACAGCTGAGGGCACGATCCCTGCTGCGAGCAACCCGCCCAACCCGCGTAATGATCCGGGTGCACCCGCCTCTCTGACGTGTGAACGCACTGCCCGGCAGGGCAGTCACAGGCACGACAGGGAGGCTGGGGACGATGACCGGTTCGGGGGCTTCGGGGGCTTCGGGTGGCAAGGGCGCGGTGGAGTGGCTGGTGTCGGCGGCGCCGGACCCCGCCGCGTGCAGGTGGGAGTGGGAGCGCAGCCCCGCGGGGGTGGTGCTGCTCCCGGCCGGGCGGCGCTGGGACGTTCTGATCGTCCCCGGTGAACTCGGCTACCCGACCCTCGACGTGCTCTCCCGGCTCGTCGACCGCCCCGGCCCGGTCCTCACCGACTTCGGCGACGCCCGCATGGGCTTCTTCGTCCCGCCGGGCACGGCCGCCCGCTGGGTCGGCACCGGCATGCGCGTCGCCGGGCGCGGCACCTGGCTCGTCGTCCCGTACCCCTGCCCGGGCCGGGCGACCGGCGGCACGCGCTGGCTGGTCCGGCCCGACGGCGCGGGGACCCTGACGGACCCGGCCCTGCTGGAGCTGGCGCTGCACGAGGCGGCGGGGCAGCTGGCGAGGCAACGGCACGGGACGTGACCGCGGGACGGTACGACACCGGCGGAGCGCGGCGACCTGACGAAGTGGTGTTCCGGGGCGGCGGCGCCGTACGCGCCGCCCCGACTGTCCTCGCTGCGCGGGCCGAACCGCAGCCGCGGCCCGTCCTCTTCTCTTCAGGGAGCCCCGCATGACCATCGCCGACATCGCGATTCCCGACAGTGCCCTGGCCAAGGAGGCCACGGAGCTCGTAAGCGACACCGCCGACGAGCTGATCTACCACCACTCGCGCCGCGTCTACCTCTTCGGCGCGCTCCAGGGCCGCACCGCGGACTGGTCTTCGACCCGGAGCTGCTCTACGTGGGCGCCATGTTCCACGACCTCGGCCTCACCGAGGCGCACCGCGGATCCACCCGCCGCTTCGAGATCGACGGCGCCGAGGATAGCCGGGCGTTCCTGCTCTCGCACGGAGTGCCCGAGGAGAGCGCCCGCGTGGTGTGGGAGGCCATCGCCCTGCACACCACGCCGGAGATCCCCGCGTACATGGCCCCCGAGATCGCCCTGGTGACGGCGGGCGTCGAGCTCGACGTCCTGGGCATCGGCTACGACGACGTCTCCGACGAGCAGCGGGCCGCGGTCGTCGCCGCGCACCCGCGGCCCGATTCAAGCGCCGCATCCTCGAGGCCTGCAACGACGGCATCGCGCACCGCCCCCACACCACCTTCGGCAACGTCAAGGCCGATGTGCTGGAGCGCTACACCGAGGGCTACGTCTGCCCCGACTTCGTCGAGGTGCCTCTCGACATGGCCCGGCTGCGGGCGGAGTTCCAGGCCCTGGGCCTTCCCAGGGGAGCCGTCGTGATCGTGCACTCGTCCCTGTCGGCGTTCGGCAGGGTGGAGGGCGGGGCGCGGACCGTGCTCGACGCGCTGCGCGGCTGCGTCGGCGACTCCGGCACCGTCGTCGTGCCCGCCCTTCACGCCCCAGGTCGCCGACCCCGCACCGCACGCTCCCGACCCGTTCGCCCCCGAGGTCGAGGACGCCCGACGCGCAGTGCCGGACTTCCACGACGCGCTGCCCACCCCGATGGACGCCCTCCCCAACGCGCTACTGCCCCACCCCGACCGGCTGCGCGGCGCCCACCCCCAGGCCTCCGTGGCCGCCATCGGGCCGCACGCCCGTACCCTCACAGAGGGCCTGCCCCTCGCGTACGCCCTCGGCGAGGGCTCCTCCTTCGCCCGGCTGTACGAACGCGGGTCACATCCTCCTCCTCGGCGTCGGCCACAACCGGAACACGTTCCTGCACTACGCCGAGTCGCTGGTCCCGCACCACCGGCGCAAGTTGCGCCGCTTCCCGTACGCGCTCGGCGGGCAGCGGGTCTGGGTCGAGGCGCCGGACGTGGGCGGCGGCAACGGCACCTTCTTCCTCCGCCTGGGCGCCGAGGCCCGCGCCGCCGGGCTGATCCGCCCCGCACGATCGGGGCGGCGCACTGCGAGCTGATGGAGCGCGTGCCGTTCGTCGACCACACGGCCAAGCGCCTGGCGCAGCTGCTGGCTCAGCGGCGGGCGGCGTAGCCCACGCTCAGCAGCACCGGCCCGAACAGGCACGCACTGCCCAGTACGTCCAGCGGCCAGTGGTAGCCGCGCAGCACCAGCCCGATGCCCGTCGCCATGGTCAGCAGGACGGCGACGGGCATCAGCCGCCGCCGGTGCAGCACCAGCGCCGCGCCGCCGTACGCCACCAGCGCCGTCGCCGTGTGTCCGGACGGGTAGTACCCGGTCTCGGCGGTCAGCGGCCCCACCCGGTCGACGAGCACCTTCAGCGGCACCACCACGGCGGGTACCAGCCCCATCGCGAGCCCCGCGTACAGCGCCGCGCACCGACGGCCGCGCCACACCGCGTACGCGAGGGCGGCGGCGAGGACGGGCAGGGCGACCTGGAGGTTGCCGAGGTCCGCGAGCAACTCGGCGAGCGGCGCGGGCCCGCGCCCGGCGAGGGCCCGCCCGGCGCGCTCGTCCAGCCGGGCGAGCGTCCCGTGGACGGCGACCTGCCAGGTGACGACCGCGAACAGCGCCACGGGGACGACTCCGATCAAAACGGCAAGTTGCCGACCCGGTGACGTAGACATGAGCCACAGCCTGACAGGTACGGATGCCCGCGAGCACCCGAAGGGTCCCGACGTCGGTGACCGCTCGTATCCAGGCTCGGCCCAGCCGTCAATTGGCGCGTTATCGCGCAAACCTCTTGGACGCTGCCAGGGCCTCGCTGGTGGTCATTTTCCTCAGATCCTCGCCGTCGCGAGTGAAGTAATCATTGTCGTAGCTGGACAGATCTCTCTGCGCGGGAATGCGGACCACGATGTAGGACCGGCCAGAGAATGAGATCGTGTCGACATTTGCCACGATGGAACTTTTGAGTGGCTCACTGATGGGTGCGGTCTGAATCGCCCTGATGATGTGACGTGCGTAGTCGCTGAGCTCCAATCCCAGCGCTGTGCATTCACGGTCTACGCCGACCAGCATCTGTTTGGCGATTTTAAGAGGAGCCACACCATCTAGTTCCTGGATGCGCTTTGCGTCCTTCTCCGAGTCGGCGATCCCAAAAATCACATAACCGTCGGATTCGGGGCCTGTGTTCGCGATGGCCGACATGATCTTCGGGACCTTCTGAAGGAGGGACTGGTTGATGGTCCGCCTTTCTCCCAGCGAGGCGATTCCCTGCTTGAACTCGTATCGAGCACTCTCGATGGGGGCACGCCTGATCAGGTTGGGGAACTCGATCTCCATGGCGGGTCCATGGGTAAGTGTGCCCTTTGGTGACGTGGTGAAGTGCTTCTCGATCAACCCCCGGACGATATCGATGTTGGCCTGCCGTTGTTCCTCTGTTGTGGTGTTTCGGCTGGGGGTGAGCTTTTCGGAAACCTTTCGGATTGCTGCGAAGGCAGAGCGCGGATCCGTGAGTTCCTTACCGTGTCGAACCATGAGGTCGAAGAAAGCCATAAAGACCGCGTAAAACGGTGTCTTGGCAGACGTGAAGCCACTCGTGCTGACATGCGATCGAAATGACCCGGTGACGCCCGGCTTGGTGGAGTCAACCATTGTCTTCATCGCGCCCAGCACGATCTTAACGTCCTCCGCCAGCTTGTCAGCGCCATATGCGCTGAGATCGATGGCCAGGGACTTGCTTTCCGGTGTGTCGAGGTCGAAATACTTGTCGAGCACGTCTGAACTGACACTGAAAGTGTTGCCGCGAACCACAGAGATGCAGATGTCCGCCAGAAGCTGCTCGTCTTCGCTCTGCTGAAGCTGGCGAGTGCTCAGGATGCCAAGGCTGCACCAAAAGGTTTCCTCTGCTGCAATTCCATAGCCAAGTCTCTCCCGAGCCGAATCGATTGATACAACCGGCATTTTGGTCAACGGGAGAATGTCGGGCGATCCATCGTAACGAAAATCGGAGGCGAGCTTCCTGACCATGCGCACGAAGTCGCTTACGACACCCGCCTGCCGCTTCTCCTGGGCGCTGAGCTGTCGTCCGCCAGAGTTGATGCGGCGAAATACCTCCGTGACCTGAGTTTCCTCCCGTGAGCCAAAAATCGTAACGGCGAGCTGATAGTCCAGTAGATCGGCACACTCGGCGGCAGAAATTAGGGTTGGGTGGCCCGGTTCTTTGTCGAATGCCCCGGATTCGGCAAGTTGGCGCGCCCGTGAGAACTCGGCCAGGTCAAAATACGCTCTGTTGCCATCGCTTGAGCGGATGCCGTAACGCTGCTCAATGAAGCCGAAAATGGCATCGAGGCGCTGCATTCCGTCGATAATCTCGTAATTCTGGTCGGCGGTCTCGGCCAGCAAGAAGAGAGGAATGGGGAATCCTCGAAGAATGCTGTCGATGAGGTGAACCTTCTCTTCGACGCCCCAGACAAGTTTACGCTGATAGTTGCGGTTAACCGTAAGCTTTTCGCTTCGATACAGGCTGTATGCCTCTTGAATCGACATTCCGCGGGGTGTGATGGACATGGCACCTCAGATGATCGGGTGTACGGGGAACTCGGATCTTCGCGCCTGTTCGCCGCCCCGGCTCGCCAATGGTTGGATCTGGGGGGATCTGTTTGACTTTGCTTGGCAAGAGGAGGCGGGCAAGTGCCCGCTGGTCAGTATGTCCAGTGGCGAGGGGTAGCCGCGCACCAAGCAGCGCAATGACCCTGGCCGCCATCGGCAGGAGGGCGACAGGCGGCAGCCATCTCCGTTACCGAGGTGGTGGGGGCGGACGATGCCGAGCATGGCGTGGTGGATGCCGTCGCCTTTCAGGCGGCAGTCGCGGAGGATCTTGCAGCCTTTCCAGGCGGGCGGCTCGGCCTGGCCGCGTTGGCGGCGGTGCGGGATGATCAGGCCGGTTCCCCGGTTAGCCGCCGTCGGCGATCACCGTGGTCCGTCCGGCGGCTGCCTTGGCTCCGGACAGTTCCCATGCCTTGAGATGTACGGCAAGGACGGCACACGGTTCGACTGGTACATCCGGGACCTACGCGTCGCCACCCGATGACGACCAGGTAGTTACGGGACGCCCCTTGGAGAGGACGACCGCGAACAGCACCAGGGCCGCCGCGGGGAGAAAAGCCGGCCGCCCCGGAACAGGGGGGGTTGTTCCGGGGCGGCCGCCGTGACCGGTGCGCCGCACGCCCCGGGGGGTATGGGGCGGGCGACTGTCCGATCGGTGAGGAGTTCCGGAGCCGAAGGCTCCGGGGGTGTGCGCGAAGGCACGACCAGGACGGGGCTGGGGAGGCTCCGGCCTGGAAGGTGTCTCTCTCATCTGCGAAAACCGTACGGCAGACAAGCGGGGGGCCGACAGCGGGATCTCCATCCCGCCATCGGCCCCCCACAACCTCTTCACACGTGCGTCCGCACGCGTGCGTCAGACGCGCGCGAACGCGGCCTCGATGACGTCCAGGCCCTCGTTCAGCAGGTCCTCGCCGATGACCAGCGGCGGCAGGAAGCGCAGCACGTTGCCGTAGGTGCCGCAGGTCAGGACCAGCACGCCCTCGGCGTGGCAGGCCTTCGCCAGCGCGCCGGCGGCCTCCGGGTTCGGCTCCTTGGTCGCCGGGTCCTTGACGAGCTCGATGGCGATCATGGCGCCGCGGCCACGGATGTCGCCGATGATCTCGTACTTCTCCTGCATGGCGGAGAGGCGGCCCTTCATGACCTCCTCGATGCGCTTCGCCTTGCCGTTGAGGTCAAGCTCCTTCATCGTCTCGATGGCGCCGAGCGCACCGGCGCAGGCCACCGGGTTGCCGCCGTAGGTGCCGCCGAGGCCGCCGCCGTGGACGGAGTCCATGATCTCGGCGCGGCCGGTGACGGCGGCGAGCGGCAGACCGCCCGCGATGCCCTTGGCGGTCGTGATCAGGTCCGGGACGATGCCCTCGTCCTCACACGCGAACCACTGGCCGGTGCGGCAGAAGCCGGACTGGATCTCGTCCGCGACGAAGACGATGCCGTTGTCGTTGGCGAACTTCACGATCGCCGGGAGGAAGCCCTTGGCCGGCTCGATGAAGCCGCCCTCGCCGAGCACCGGCTCGATGATGATCGCGGCGACGTTCTCGGCGCCGATCTGCTTGGTGATCTGGTCGATCGCCTGCGCGGCGGCCTCGGGGCCGCAGTTCTCAGGCCCGGTCGGCCAGCGGTAGCCGTACGCCACCGGCACGCGGTAGACCTCGGGGGCGAACGGGCCGAAGCCGTGCTTGTACGGCATGTTCTTGGCGGTCAGCGCCATCGTCAGGTTCGTGCGGCCGTGGTAGCCGTGGTCGAAGACGACGACGGCCTGGCGCTTGGTGTACGAACGGGCGATCTTGACCGCGTTCTCGACGGCCTCGGCACCGCTGTTGAACAGCGCGGACTTCTTGGCGTGGTCGCCCGGGGTCAGCTCGGCGAGCGCCTCGCAGACCTCGACGTAGCCCTCGTACGGCGTGACCATGAAGCAGGTGTGCGTGAACTGCTCCAGCTGGGCGCTCGCACGCCGCACGACCGCCTCGGCGGAGGCGCCGACGGACGTCACGGCGATGCCGGAACCGAAGTCGATCAGGCTGTTGCCGTCGACGTCCTCGATGACGCCGCCACCGGCGCGGGTGGTGAACACCGGCAGCACGGAGCCCACGCCGCCCGCGACCGCGGACAGACGGCGGGCCTGAAGCTCCTGCGACTTCGGGCCGGGGATGGCGGTGACGACGCGGCGCTCCTGCGGGATTTCGGTCATGCGGGGCTCCTGGGATGGGGTCTTTCGGACGCTATTGCTCTTTCTTCCGCAGGCTAGGCGTGGAGGAAGGGTGGAGGCATGCGCCGTTAGGGAGTGATGAAGGGCGTGTCCTTGTCCGCGGCGGACATAGAACCGTCGATCCACGTCCCGGGAGGGGCCCGCGCACTAGATTGACGGGTGCACAGACGCGCGCGACCCGGCTGGTCAGGGGGCAGGGGCTCATGGACACCGACGGTACGTACGGCACGTACGGAACGCAGGGGGCGGAGGGGATGCAGGGGACACGGGGTACGCAAGGGGCGCAGGGCGCGCACGGGACGTACAGCGCACCAGGCAGGGACGGCGCACCCGGCCGGGACGGCGCACCCGCCGTGCCCCCGCCGGCGCACCCGCCGCGGCCCGCGCACCCGCCCGCCGCGCCCACCGGCGGCGGCACGGGCGGCATCGTCCCGTGGCTGCGCACCCCTCGGCCCGACGCCGAGCCCGGAGTGTGGCGGTTCGGACACCGGCCCCGGCCGCAGGAGGAGCCCGAGGCCGTACCGGCCCGGCGCCTCTTCGCCGGCGCGCTCATCGCGCTGCTCAGCGGCTGGCTCCTGTGGTCGCTGCTGTGGAACAACTACCTCGGCGACTACTGGCTCTGGCCCCTGTACCTGCTCACCCCCGACGCCTGGCGCGGCACCATGGCCTTCGTGGTGGCCTGGTACGTCTACGTGGGCGTCGTCGCCGCCGGCCTCCTCGTCTTCTTCGCGCGCGTCGGCCACGTCCCCGAGATCTGGCGCCGGTACGTCCGCAAGAAGGACACCCCGCCGCCGCCCCCGCCCCCCGAGGCCGACCCCGCCGACTGGCCCGAGCTGCGGGCCGCCGGGCTCGCCGACGTCGCCGCGCGGCTCGCCGACGCCACCCGCTCGGGCGCCCTCGGCGACGTGGACTACGCCCGCATCCGGCGCGCCTGGCAGGGCGTACGGACGCGTCCGGAGCGGCTCGCCGCCTTCGCCGACGCGGTACGGGCCCAGGGCGCCGCCGCCTGCGCGCACCCCTCGGGCGTGCGGGACCTGCCCGTCCGGACCGCCGTGCACGACCTGGCCACCGGGCAGGTGCGGATCGGCACCGCCGCCGACCACCCGCGCAACCCCTACGCGCGGCGGACGACCGGGGTCGCGCTGGAGCCCGAGGTGCTCGGCACCTCGCTGATCGCGGTCGGGCCCGCCGGGTCCGGCAAGACCGTCCGGGTGATCCGGCCGGTGGTGGAGTCCCTGTGCCTCCAGGCCCTCGCCAACCGCGCCGCCGTCGTCGCCGTCACCGCCCAGGGCGCCGCGCTGGCGCCGGACGCGGCCTTCGACGTCGTCGTACGCGTCGGGCGCCCGGACTCCACGCACGACCTGGACCTGTACGGCGGCGCCGACGACCCCGACGAGGCCGCCCGCATGCTCGCCGAGGCGCTCGTCGGCGACCTCGTACCGGACAGCCGCCGGGCGGCGACGGCGCTCGCCCAGCTCATCGGGCCGTACCGCGCCGCGTACGGCCACTTCCCGGCGGTGCCGGAGCTGCGCGAGCTGCTCGGCGGATCGCCCGAGGCGCTGGCCGGGCTGCGCGCGGCCGTCGCCGGCGACCCGGCGCAGCTGCGGGAGCTCGACGCCCGCGCGCGCCAGGCGGAGCGGGGCGACGACATCGGGGTGCTGCTCGCGGAGCGGATCGCGTTCCTGGACCGGCCCGCGTTCGCCCGGTTCTTCGGCGGGGGCGGCAACCCGGCCTTCTCCCTGCGGGCGATCGAGCACCCGCTGCGCGTCCGCGTCGACCTGCCCGAGCGCGGGCACGCCGAGGCCTCCCGGATCGTGGCGCGGCTGCTGCTCGCGCAGTTCACGGACGCGGCGCTCGCGCGTGGCGACCGGTCGCTCTTCGCCTGCCTGGTGCTGGACGACGCCACGTACACCGTCACCGCCGACTCCGTACGCGCCGTCCAGCGGCTGCGCTCGGCCCACGCCGGTGTCGTCCTGGCGCTGCGCACCCTGGAGGACGTGCCGGAGGCGCTGCGCGGCCCGCTGCTGGGCGCGGTGGGGTGCCGGATGGCGTTCGCGGGGCTCGCCGCCTGGGACGGAGGGCGGTTCGCGGAGACCTGGGGCACCGAGTGGGTGCAGACCCGGGACGTGACCAACCGGCAGATCATCGCCGAGGAACCGCTCACCAAGGCGCTGCACTTCCTGCGCCGCCTGGTGACCGGCAAGGCCGCGACGGCCGAGGCGATCACGGTGCGCGAGGTGGAGCGGCAGCGCTGGTCCGCCTCGGACCTCGCCCACGGGGTGCCGCCCGGGCATGCCGTACTGTCCCTGACGGGCGTCCGAGGGGAGTACACCCCTCCGCTTCTGGTCGATCTGCGCACGTAAGACGCTTGTCATACGTGCTGGCAGAATTGAAGGGAGCCGTTCATACGGGACGGCGAAATTCTCTCCTCGTCCCCCCCTCCTCCCTCCCCGAAAGTCCGACGGTTCCGCCATGCCGCTCACGCTCGCCTCGCTCGTCCAGCACTCGGCGCTGAAGCTCACCGTCCGCGCCGGGGAGGACCGCCTCGACACGCCCGTCCGCTGGGCGCACGTCAGCGAGCTCGCCGACCCCGTCCCGTACATGGAGGGCGGCGAGCTGCTCCTGGTCACCGCGATGAAGCTGGACGCCGAGAACCGCGAGGCCATGGGCCGCTACGTGAAGCGGCTGGCCGACGCGGGTGTGGTGGGCCTCGGCTTCGCGGTCGGCGTCAACTACGACCAGATCCCCGACGCGCTGCTGGAAGCGGCGCACGAGGCCGACCTGCCCCTGCTGGAGGTGCCGCGCCGCACGCCGTTCCTCGCCATCTCCAAGGCGGTGTCGGCGGCCCTCGCGGCCGACCAGTACCGGGCCGTGACGGCCGGCTTCGAGGCCCAGCGCGAGATGACGCGGGCCGCGCTCGCGGAGGGCCCCGGGGCGGTCGTGGCGCGGCTCGCCTCGCACGTCGACGGCTGGGCCGCGCTGTACGACGCCTCCGGCCAGGTCCTCGCGGCGGCGCCCGACTGGGCCGCGCGCCGCGCGGCCCGCCTGACCTCCGACGTCGAGCGGCTGCGGGAGCGGGCGGCCCCGGCGAGCGCGGTCGTCGGCGGCACCGACGACCGGGTGGAGCTCCAGTCGCTCGGGTCGGGGCGGCGCGTACGCGGCGCCCTGGCCGTCGGCACGGGCGCGCCGCTCGGTACGGCGGAGCGGTACGCCGTCCACTCCGCCATCGCCCTGCTCACCCTCACCACGGAACGGTCCCGCTCCCTCCAGGCCGCCGAGCAGCGGCTCGGCGCCGCCGTGCTGCGGATGATGCTCGCGGGGCAGCCGGACCACGCCCGGGCGGTGGCGGGCGACCTGTACGGCGGGCTGCTCGACGCCCCCTTCCGGCTGCTGATCGCCGAGCCGGCCGGCGACCGCGACCCGGGCGCGGAGCCCGCGCTCACCACCCTCGCCGAGACCCTGGAGACGGCCGCCGCCCGCACCGGCGAGACGGTGCTGACGGTGCCGGAGGGCGAGGAGCGGCTCGTGGTGCTCGCGGCCGACGGAGGAGCGGTGGCCGCGGCGTGCGACGGGTACACCGAGAAGGAGGCGGAGGAGGCCGGGCTCGTGATCGGCCTGTCCGCCCCGACGGGCCCGACCGCCGCCGCCTCCGCCTACAAGCAGTCCGAGCAGGCCCTCTCGGTGGCCCGCCGCCGCGGCCGGGCGCTCGTCGAGCACGAGGAGCTCGCCGCCGGCTCGGTGCTGCCGCTGCTGGCCGACGACGCCGTACGCGCCTTCGCCGACGGCCTGCTCCGCGCGCTGCACGACCACGACGCGACCGGCCGCGGCGACCTGGTCGCCTCGCTGCGCGCCTGGCTCTCCCGCCACGGCCAGTGGGACGCGGCGGCGGCGGACCTCGGCGTCCACCGCCACACGCTGCGCTACCGCATGCGCCGCGTCGAGGAGATCCTGGGCCGCTCCCTGGACGACCCGGACGCGCGCATGGAGCTGTGGCTCGCCCTCAAGGCGACGGGCGAGACGCCGTCGCCCCGCTGACGCCTCACCGAACCGCAGTCGGCTCTGCGACGTCCGCCCGGGCCTCGGCCTCCCGCGCGTCCCGCGCCCGGGTGCGCAGCCCGAACGCGCCGACCACCACCGCCGCGAGCGCCGCGGCGAGCGGCACCCACAGCGCCGCCCGGTAGCCGTCGAGCAGGGCCCCCGGCGTACCCGCGTCCCCGGTCGCGGCGTCGTTGACCGCGGCCGCGGCGGACAGTCCGAGCGCCGCGCCGAACTGGAACGACGTGTACAGCAGCCCCCCGGCCAGGCCCTGCTCCTCCTCGTCGACCCCTTCGGTGGCGACGATGGTCAGGGGACCGTACGCCAGCGAGAACGCGAGCCCGAGGACGATCATGCTCGGGAACATCGCGAGGTACGTCCAGTCCGCGCCGACCGGCAGGAACAGGGCGTACGACAGCGCGGCCAGCAGCAGCCCGCCGAAGATGACCCGGCCGTTGCCGAAGCGGTTCACCAGCCGCGGCGTGAGCGTGGGCGACAGGATCGCGTCGATCCCGATGGCGATCATCGCGAAGCTCGTCTGGAGCGTCGACCAGCCGCGCAGCTCCTGGAGGTAGAGCACCACCAGGAACTGGAAGCCGAAGAAACCGGCGGCGAAGAGCAGCCCGGCGAGGTTCGCCCGCACCAGCGGCCCGGACCGCAGGATGCCCAGCCGCACCAGTGGCGCCGAGGAGCGGCGTTCCACGGCCACGAAGACCGCCAGGCAGGCGAGGCCCGCGCCCAGGATCGCCGGCGTCCCGCCGAGCCCGCCGTGCGCGGCCCGCTCCACGCCCAGCACCAGCAGCACGATCGCGGCGGTGATGCTGACCGCCCCCGCCAGGTCCACGCCCTGTCCGGCCCGGTCGGGGCGCGGTGACTTCGGTACGAAGAGGAGGGCGCCGAGCAGGATGACGGCACTCAGGGCGACGGGCGCGAAGAACACCCACCGCCAGCCGGCCGCCGTGAGCAGGCCGCCGGCCACCAGCCCGAGGGAGAAGCCGCCGGCCGCCGTACCGGAGTAGACGAGCAGCGCCTTGTTGCGGCGCGGCCCCTCCTCGAAGTGGGTGGTGATGATCGACAGGCCCGCCGGGGTCATGAACGCGGCGGCCACCCCGGTGACGAACCGCGCGGTGACCAGCGTCCAGCCCTCGGTGGCGAAGCCGCCGAGCCCGGAGAAGAGGAGGAAGACGGTCAGCCAGAAGACGAACATCCGGCGGCGGCCGAAGAGGTCCGCGGCCCGGCCGCCCAGCAGCATGAAGCCGCCGTAGCCGAGGACGTACGCGCTCATGACCCACTGCAACGCGCCGGTGGACAGGTCCAGATCGGCGCGGATGGCGGGCAGGGCCACGTTGAGCATGGCCACGTCGATGCCTTCGAGGAAGATCGCGCCGCACAGGACGAGGAGCATGCCCCGCTCGCGTGGCCGCAGCCTCGGCGTACTCGTCTCCGTCGCCTGCGTCATCTGCGTATTCATGGAAGTCCCTTGGAGAAGTGGGGAGTTGGTTGCCCCACCACCCTCGGCGGGCCGGTCCGGGGGAACAACGGCGAAGAACGCGACGTTCGTTCAGTCACGCTTACCGATCGAGGCTCACGCCAGGGGAGAGGTCCGTGGAACGCGACGAGTTGGAGTGCTTCCTGATCCTGGCCGAGGAGCTGCACTTCGGCCGTACGGCGGACCGCATGCGGCTGTCCCGGGCCCGGATCAGCCAGCTCGTGCAGCGGCTGGAGCGCCGCGTCGGCGCGCCGCTCTTCGTCCGCACCAGCCGCCGCGTCGCCCTCACCGAGCTCGGCCGGCGGCTGCGCGACGACATCGCGCCCCACCACCACGCCATCGAGGAGGCCATGGCCCGCGCCACCGCCGAGGCGCGCGGCGTCACGGGAGTGCTGTACGCCGGGTTCTCCACGCCGCTGGCGGGGGAGTTGGTGATGCGCACGGTCGAGGCCCTGCGCGTGCGCCACCCCCGGCTGGCCGTCGAGATCTGCGAGGTGCCGCTCGCCGACCCGTACGGCAAGCTGCGCGGCGGGGAGTTCGACGTCCAGCTCACCGAACTCCCCGTGCGCGAGGACGACCTGGCCGCGAGCCCCGCCCTGCTGTCGGACGCGCGGGTGCTGGCCGTCCCCTCCGGCCACCCGCTCGCGGCGCGCGCGTCGGTGGCGTACGAGGACCTGGCCGGCCTGCCGCTGCTCACCATCGACGGCGATCTCCCGCCCTACCGCCGGGAGCTCCACAGCCCGGCGCGCACGCCCGGCGGCCGCCCGATCGGCCGGGGCCCCGCCGTGACCAACCTCCAGGAGGCGCTGACGATGGTCGCCGGCGGCAGGGGCGGCCTGCTCGCCGCCGCGCACCTCGCCACGTACCACGCGTGGCCCGGCGTCACCTATGTGCCGCTCGCGGGGGCCGCTCCCCTCGGCTACGGCCTGGTGTGGCGTGCCGCGCACGCGACCGCCGCGGTGCGTGAGTTCGTCCGTACCGCCCGTGAGCTGGTGACCGTGCGGCAGCCCGCAAGCCGCGAGAAGGTGGCCAATTCTCGTTCTGCTGCCCGGAATCGGGCAGATTTCTTGATGTCGGGTGCCGGAAATCCATAATCTCCAGTGCATGACAAGCCCCGCCGTCGACCCGGCCGCCGCAGGCACCACCACACCCCCACCCCCGCCCGCGACCCCTTCCCCCGCCCGCCGCCGCATCAGCGGCGCCGTCTGGGCAGCGCTCGGGATCGTGTACGTCGTGTGGGGGTCGACCTACCTCGGCATCCGGGTCGTCGTCGAGACCATGCCCCCGTTCCTCTCCGCCGGCGCCCGGTTCGTCGTCGCCGGAGCGCTGCTCGCCGCGCTGCTCGCCTGGCGGCACGGCATCGGCGTACTGAAGGTGACCCGCGCGCAGCTCGCCTCCACCGCCGTCGTCGGACTGCTGCTGATCCTCGGCGGCAACGGCCTCGTCGTCCTCGCCGAGACCTCCGTGCCCTCCGGCCTCGCCGCGCTCCTCATCGCCGTCGTCCCCGCCTGGGTCGTCGTGCTGCGTACCGCGGCCGGCGAGCGGCCCGGCCTCGGCGCGTACGCGGGGGTGCTCCTCGGCCTCGCCGGGCTCGCGATCCTCACGCTCCCCGGCCTCAGCGGCGACGTGCGCATCGCCGGCGTGCTCACGGTGATCGTGGCCACCGTCATGTGGTCCGTCGGCTCCTTCTCGTCGTCGCGCCTGCCCATGCCGAAGAACCCCTTCGCCACCAGCGCGTACGAGATGGTCGTCGGCGGCCTCGGCTGCCTCGCGCTCGGGCTCGTCCGCGGCGAGCAGCGGGGCCTGGACGTGACCGCCTTCTCGGCACGCTCCTGGACCGCGCTCGCCTACCTCGTCCTCTTCGGGTCGCTGCTGGCGTTCACCGCGTACGCCTGGCTCCTGCACACCGCCCCGCTGTCGCTCGTCGCGACGTACGCGTACGTCAACCCCGTCGTGGCCGTCGCCCTCGGCGCACTGCTCCTCGACGAGGCGGTGACCTGGCCCATCGCCCTGGGCGGCGCCATCGTCGTGGCGGGTGTGTGCCTGATCGTCAGCACGGAGCGACGCTCGGAAGCCAGCCCGGAAAGCAGCCCGGAAAGCCCCGAGAGTCGCCCCGAGATCCGGTCGGAACATACGGAACGGCGAAACTGACGTCCCGCACCACTCCACCCCGGACAAACCACCGCCCGCCCGCCCGGCCCTACCGTGTGAACAGAACAGCAGGACCCCCCATCCTCCGCACAGCTTCGAAAGGGCCGGGATCGCACATGACTGCCACCGCCTTCTGGCTCGCCGGCCGCCAGGCCACCGGCGAGACGACCTTCGACGTCACCTCCCCGTGGGACGGCCGCCTCGTCGGCCAGGTCAGCGTTCCCACCGAGGCCCAGGTCGAAGAGGCCGTGGCCGCCGCGCACGCGGTCGTCGACGAGTTCGCCGCGACCCCCGCCCACGTCCGCGCCGCTGCCCTGGACCACGTGTCCAAGCGCCTCGCCGAGCGCACCGAGGAGATCGCCCAGCTGATCTCCGCCGAGAACGGCAAGCCGATCAAGTGGGCCCGCGGCGAGGTCGGCCGCGCCGTGTCCGTGTTCCGCTTCGCCGCGGAGGAGGCTCGCCGCTTCAACGGCGGCGAGGCCCAGCGCCTCGACACCGACGGCGGTGGCGTCGGCCGCCTGGCGCTCACCCGCCGCTTCCCCAAGGGCGTCGTCCTCGGCATCGCGCCGTTCAACTTCCCGCTGAACCTGTGCGCCCACAAGGTCGCCCCGGCCATCGCCGTCGGCGCCCCCATCATCCTCAAGCCCGCCCCGGCCACCCCGCTCTCCGGCCTCATCCTGGGCGAGCTGCTCGCCGAGACGGACCTGCCGGCCGGCTCCTGGTCGGTCCTGCCCGTCCTGAACGAGGCGATGCCCGCCCTGGTCAAGGACGAGCGCCTGCCGGTGATCTCCTTCACCGGCTCCGACAAGGTCGGTTACGCCATCCAGGAGTCGGTGCCGCACAAGCACTGCACCCTGGAGCTCGGCGGCAACGCCGCGGCCGTCGTTCTCGCCGACTGGGCCTCCGAGGAGGACCTGGACTGGGCGGCGACCCGCATCGCCACCTTCTCGAACTACCAGGGCGGCCAGTCCTGCATCTCCGTGCAGCGCGTGATCGCCGACGCGTCGGTCTACGACCGGCTCGTCCCGAAGATCGTCGCCGCCGTCGAGGCGCAGGGCACCGGCGACCCGTCCGACGACACCACCGACGTCGGCCCGCTGGTCAGCGAGGACGCCGCCAAGCGCGTCGAGTCCTGGGTCGACGAGGCCGTCAAGGGCGGCGCCACGCTGCTCACCGGCGGCAAGCGCGAGGGCGCGACCTACGCCCCGACCGTCCTCGCCGACCTGCCCGCCGATGCCACCCTCGCCTGCGAGGAGGTCTTCGGCCCGGTCCTGACCCTGCACAAGGTCGACGGCGAGGCCGCCGCCTTCGCCGAGGTCAACAACTCCAAGTTCGGCCTCCAGACCGGCGTCTTCACGCACGACCTGCAGACCGCCTTCCGCGCCCACCGCGCGCTGGAGGTCGGCGGCGTGGTCGTCGGCGACGTCCCGTCCTACCGCGCCGACCAGATGCCGTACGGCGGCGTCAAGCAGTCGGGTGTCGGCCGCGAGGGTGTGCGGTACGCGATGGACGACTACACGTACGAGCGCGTCCTGGTCCTCACGGGCCTGGCGCTGTAACCCGTACGGCCCAGACCGGCGGCCGGAGCCCACTGTGCGGGGGCTCCGGCCGCCTTTTCGTATGTGCCGGAATCGGGTAGATACGGTCGAGTAACCGGTCGGCCTGAGCACCGGCCGGCCGCCCCCGACGGAAGCGGCGAGGTGAGCCCACCATGTCCGGCCCCCACCACCAGCCCAAGGTCTCCGAACGCGAAGCCCGCGAGGTCGCCGAGGCAGCCCGCGAACAGGACTGGCGCAAGCCCAGCTTCGCCAAGGAGCTGTTCCTCGGCCGCTTCCGGCTCGACCTCATCCATCCGCACCCGCTCCCGCCGGACGAGGACGTGCAGCGCGGCGAGCAGTTCCTCGCCAAGCTGCGCGACTTCTGCGAGACGAAGATCGACGGCGCGCTGATCGAGCGCGAGGCCCGCATCCCCGACGCCGTGATCGACGGGCTCAAGGAGCTCGGCGCCCTCGGCATGAAGATCGACCCCAAGTACGGCGGCCTCGGCCTCACCCAGGTGTACTACAACAAGGCCCTGGCCCTGGTCGGCTCCGTGAGCCCCGCCGTCGGCGCCCTGCTCTCCGCCCATCAGTCGATCGGCGTACCGCAGCCGCTGAAGATCTTCGGCACGACCGAGCAGAAGGAGACCTTCCTCCCGAGGCTCGCCCGCACCGACATCTCCGCCTTCCTCCTCACCGAGCCAGACGTCGGCTCCGACCCCGCCCGCCTGGCCACCACCGCCGTCCCCGACGGCGACGAGTACGTCCTGGACGGCGTGAAGCTGTGGACCACGAACGGCGTCGTCGCCGACCTGCTCGTGGTCATGGCCCGCGTACCGAAGTCCGAGGGCCACAAGGGCGGCATCACCGCCTTCGTCGTCGAGGCCCAGTCGCCCGGCATCACCGTCGAGAACCGCAACGCCTTCATGGGCCTGCGCGGCCTGGAGAACGGCGTCACCCGCTTCCACCAGGTCCGCGTCCCCGCCGCCAACCGCATCGGCCCCGAGGGTGCCGGCCTCAAGATCGCGCTGACCACCCTCAACACCGGGCGCCTCTCGCTGCCCGCGATGTGCGTGGGCGCCGGCAAGTGGTGCCTGAAGATCGCCCGCGAGTGGTCGGGCGTCCGCGAGCAGTGGGGCAAGCCCGTCGCCCTCCACGAAGCGGTCGGCTCGAAGATCTCCTTCATCGCCGCCACCACCTTCGCCCTCGAAGCCGTCGTCGACCTCTCCAGCCAGATGGCCGACGAGGACCGCAACGACATCCGCATCGAGGCGGCCCTCGCCAAGCTGTACGGCTCCGAGATGGCCTGGCTCATGGCCGACGAACTGGTCCAGATCCGCGGCGGCCGCGGCTTCGAGACCGCCGACTCCCTCGCCGCCCGCGGCGAGCGGCCCGTCCCGGCCGAGCAGCTCCTGCGCGACCTGCGCATCAACCGCATCTTCGAGGGCTCGACCGAGATCATGCACCTGCTCATCGCCCGCGAGGCCGTCGACGCCCACCTCGCGGTCGCCGGCGACATCATCGACCCGGACAAGACGCTGGGCGACAAGGCGAAGGCAGGCGTCCAGGCGGGCGCCTTCTACGCCCGCTGGCTGCCGAAGCTCGTCGCCGGGCCCGGCCAGCTGCCGCGCTCGTACGCCGAGTTCCACCCCTCCGGACACCCGGACCTCGCTACCCACCTGCGCTACGTCGAGCGCACCTCCCGCAAGCTGGCCCGCTCCACCTTCTACGCCATGTCCCGCTGGCAGGGCCGCATGGAGACCAAGCAGGGCTTCCTCTCCCGGATCGTCGACATCGGCGCCGAGCTCTTCGCCATGAGCGCCGCGTGCGTCCGGGCGGAGCTGCTGCGCTCCACCGACGAGCACGGCCGCGAGGCGTACCAGCTCGCGGACGCCTTCTGCCGCCAGTCCCGCATCCGCGTCGAGGAGCTCTTCGGCCGGCTGTGGCACAACACCGACGACCTGGACCGCACGGTGGTCAGGGGCGTGCTGTCGGGCACGTACACCTGGCTGGAGGAGGGCGTCCTCGACCCCAGCGGCGACGGCCCCTGGATCGCCGACGCGACCCCCGGCCCGTCGACCAGGGAGAACGTCCACCGGCCCATCCGTTGACACCGTTTCCGCCCGTCCCACCCGCCCCGGTACGTCCAGCCCTCATAATCGAGCCGCGATCACCACGATCTCGACGACGAACGGGAGCACGGATGTACGGGGCGGGAAAGCGGTACGGACGGAGCGGGCGCCTCGCCGCCGCGCTCGGCGGCATGCTCCTGCTGGCCGCGTGCAGCGCGGAGCGGCCCGACGCCCCGGACGACGACCCCAAGGCCAAGCCCTCCGCGAGCGACGCGAAGGGACCGGCGCCCCTCACCGAGGCCCGGCTGACCGCCGCTGCCTTCGCCGCGGACGAGAAGGCCGGCTCGTACACCACGAGCCCCTACGGCGTCGGTGAAGCGCCCTTCAGCGACAGCTACACCGCCGCCCCGGCCGTCTGCCAGCCGCTGGTCAGCCTCGCCAAGGGCGCCACGGCCCACGACCCGGTCGCCGAGGTCCACCGCGATCTGGACCGCGACAGCGAGCTCCGCTCCGTCAACGTCACCGTCCAGCTCCGCTCGTACGCGGGGAAGGACGCCACCGCCGTCATGGCCGCCCTCGCCAAGGCGGGCACCGCCTGCGCGGCCGGCTTCACCGAGGACCGGGCCCTCACCCAGGCGCGCTACCTGAAGGTGGAGCCGGTGAAGGCGCCCGCCGTCGGCGACGAGGCGAAGGCGTTCCGCTTCACCATCCAGGACGTCAAGAACAAGGACCTCAGGCTGTACGAGTACCTCACGGTCCTCCGCTCCGGTTCCACCACGCTCTCCTTCCGCGCCGACGTCCTCGACACCAAGGACTTCGGCGGTGTCCCCCAGGAGGTCGTCACCGCCCAGTGGGAGAAGTTCCGGGCGGCCACGGGCGGCGGCGCGTAGGCCCGGTCCCAGGGGCGCGGTCCTGGCACACGCCCGTTGCGGCAAGAATGGGGGCATGAGCGACAGCCCATCCCCCCTCGCAGACCCGCACATCGCCTTCGATCCGGCCGAAGGCCGCCGGGACATCGTCGTCCTCGGCTCCACCGGGTCCATCGGTACGCAGGCCATCGACCTGGTCCTGCGCAACCCCGACCGGTTCCGTGTCACGGCCCTGTCCGCCGCGGGCGGCCGGGCCGGGCTCCTCGCCGAGCAGGCGCACCGGCTGCGGGTCCGCACGGTGGCCGTGGCGCGCGAGGACGCGGTCCCGGCGCTGCGGGAGGCGCTCACCGAGCTGTACGGCTCCGAGCCGCTGCCGGAGATCCTCGCCGGACCGGACGCCGCCACCGAGGTCGCGGCCTCCCCCTGCCACACCGTGCTCAACGGCATCACCGGCTCCATCGGCCTCGCGCCCACCCTCGCGGCCCTCGAAGCGGGCCGCACCCTCGCCCTCGCCAACAAGGAGTCGCTCATCGTCGGCGGCCCGCTGGTCAAGGCGCTCGCCAAGCCGGGCCAGATCATCCCGGTCGACTCCGAGCACGCCGCGCTCTTCCAGGCGCTCGCCGCCGGCACTCGCGCCGACGTCCGCAAGCTCGTCGTCACCGCCTCGGGCGGCCCCTTCCGCGGTCGTACGAAGGCGGAGCTGGCCCATGTGACCCGCGAGGACGCCCTCGCGCACCCCACCTGGGCCATGGGTCCGGTCATCACGGTCAACAGCGCCACTCTCGTGAACAAGGGCCTGGAGGTCATCGAGGCCCACCTGCTCTACGACATCCCCTTCGACCGCATCGAGGTCGTCGTGCACCCGCAGTCGTACGTCCACTCGATGGTGGAGTTCACGGACGGTTCGACCCTCGCCCAGGCGACCCCGCCGGACATGCGCGGGCCCATCGCCATCGGGCTCGGCTGGCCCGAGCGCGTCCCGGACGCGGCCCCCGCCTTCGACTGGTCCACGGCCTCCACCTGGGAGTTCTTCCCGCTGGACACCGAGGCCTTCCCCTCCGTCGGCCTCGCCCGGCACGTCGGCGAGCTCGGCGGCACCGCCCCGGCGGTCTTCAACGCCGCGAACGAGGAGTGCGTGGCGGCGTTCCTCGACGGCCGGCTGCCTTTCACGGGGATCATGGACACGGTCACCGCGGTCGTCGCGGAACACGGCACACCCGGCACGGGAACCTCACTGACGGTGCCGGACGTCCTGGAGGCGGAGACCTGGGCCCGCGCCCGGGCCCGTGAACTGGCGGAGAAAACCATGGCGGAGGCTCGCGCATGACGATCCTGTTGACGATTATCGGCATCGCGATCTTCGCCGTCGGACTGCTCATCTCCATCGCCTGGCACGAGCTCGGCCACCTCTCCACGGCCAAGATGTTCGGCATCCGCGTCCCCCAGTACATGGTCGGCTTCGGCCCCACCATCTGGTCGCGGCAGAAGGGCGAGACCGAGTACGGCATCAAGGCCATCCCCGCCGGCGGCTACATCCGCATGATCGGGATGTTCCCGCCGGGCGACGACGGCCGGATCGAGGCGCGGTCCACCTCGCCGTTCCGCGGCATGATCGAGGACGCCCGCTCGGCGGCGTACGAGGAGCTCCGGCCGGGCGACGAGACGCGGCTGTTCTACACGCGCGCGCCGTGGAAGCGGGTCATCGTGATGTTCGCGGGCCCCTTCATGAACCTGGTGCTCGCCGTCGCCATCTTCGTGGGCGTCTGCATGACCTTCGGGATGCAGAAGCAGACCACCGAGGTCGCCGGGGTCCAGAAGTGCGTCATCGAGCAGAGCGAGAAGCGGGAGAAGTGCGCCAAGGGCGACCCGGTCTCGCCCGGACAGGCGGCCGGCCTCAAGGTGGGCGACCGGATCGTCGCCTTCAACGGTGAGCCCGTCCACGACTGGCCCACCCTCTCCGAGCGCATCCGCTCCACCATCGGCCCGGCCACCCTCACCGTCGTACGCGACGGCCAGGAGGTGGTCCTGCACCCCGAGCTCATCGAGAACAAGGTGATCGCGAAGGACGCCGACGGCGAGGTGATCCCCGAGAAGTACGTCCAGGCCGGGTACCTCGGCTTCGCCTCCAAGACCGTGATCGAGCCGCTCACCTTCGGCGAGTCCGTCGACCGCATGGGCGGCATGATCGAGGACGGCGTGGACTCCGTCATCGCCCTGCCGTCGAAGATCCCCGACCTGTGGGACGCGGCCTTCGGTGACGGCGAGCGCAAGGCCGACTCCCCGGTGGGCGTGGTCGGCGCCGCCCGGATCAGCGGCGAGGTGATGAACCTCGACATCCCGGCGCCGAACATCGTGGCGACGCTCCTGCTGTTCCTGGCGATGTTCAACCTCTCGCTCTTCCTCTTCAACATGCTGCCGCTGCTGCCGCTGGACGGCGGGCACATCGCCGGCGCCCTGTGGGAGTCCCTGCGCCGCAATGTGGCGAAGGTCTTCCGGCGCCCGGACCCGGGACCGTTCGACGTGGCGAAGCTGATGCCGGTGGCGTACGTCGTGGCGGGCATCTTCATCTGCTTCACGCTGCTCGTGCTGGTCGCGGACATCGTGAACCCGGTGAAGATCTCCTAGCGACGGCCGGGCCGGGCCGGGACCGCACCGCAGGAGTACGAGAGTGGGTACAGCCGTGCGAGTGGGGCGGGCGGCCGGACACCCCGTGGTGTCCGGCCGCTCCACCCCGGGGCTGTAACCTCAAACCTGGAGCCCGCCGATCTCGGGACCTCGATCCACACCTTGGGGTTGCACACCAGATGACCGCGATTTCTCTCGGTATCCCGTCCGTTCCCACCAAGCTCGCCGACCGGCGCACGTCCCGGCAGATCATGGTGGGCAGCGTCCCGGTCGGCGGCGACGCCCCGGTGTCGGTGCAGTCGATGACGACCACCCGGACGTCCGACATCGGTGCCACACTGCAGCAGATCGCCGAGCTGACGGCCTCGGGCTGCCAGATCGTGCGTGTGGCGTGCCCGACGCAGGACGACGCGGACGCGCTGCCGGTGATCGCCAAGAAGTCGCAGATCCCGGTGATCGCGGACATCCACTTCCAGCCGAAGTACGTCTTCGCGGCGATCGACGCCGGGTGCGCGGCGGTCCGCGTCAACCCGGGCAACATCAAGCAGTTCGACGACAAGGTCAAGGAGATCGCGAAGGCCGCCGGCGACGCCGGTGTGCCGATCCGCATCGGCGTGAACGCGGGCTCGCTGGACCAGCGCCTGCTCCGGAAGTACGGCAAGGCCACCCCCGAAGCCCTGGTCGAGTCGGCGCTCTGGGAGGCCTCCCTCTTCGAGGAGCACGGCTTCCGCGACATCAAGATCTCGGTCAAGCACAACGACCCGGTCGTGATGATCGCCGCCTACCGCCAGCTCGCCGCGGCCTGCGACTACCCGCTCCACCTCGGCGTGACCGAGGCGGGCCCGGCGTTCCAGGGCACCATCAAGTCGGCCGTCGCCTTCGGCGCCCTGCTGAGCGAGGGCATCGGCGACACCATCCGCGTCTCGCTCTCCGCGCCGCCGGCCGAGGAGGTCAAGGTCGGCATCCAGATCCTGGAGTCGCTGAACCTGCGCCAGCGCCGTCTGGAGATCGTCTCCTGCCCGTCCTGCGGCCGCGCCCAGGTGGACGTCTACAAGCTGGCGGACGAGGTCACCGCGGGCCTGGAGGGCATGGAGGTCCCGCTGCGCGTCGCGGTCATGGGCTGCGTCGTGAACGGCCCCGGCGAGGCGCGCGAGGCCGACCTGGGCGTCGCCTCCGGCAACGGCAAGGGCCAGATCTTCGTCAAGGGCGAGGTCATCAAGACCGTCCCGGAGTCGAAGATCGTCGAGACCCTCATCGAAGAGGCCATGAAGATCGCCGAGCAGATGGAGAAGGACGGCATCCCGTCCGGCGAGCCCTCGGTCTCGGTCGCCGGCTGACCCCGCCGTACACCCACGACGACAAGCCCCGCCGCACCCCGGCGGGGCTTCTCGCCGTCCGGCCGTCCTGCCACTCCTCCCGCGCCGCCAGGTACAGTGCCAGGACCCTGTCGGAACACGGTGAGGCCCCCTCGTGCTGACGCAGACCACCACCCGGGTCCTCGAACCCGGCGATCTCGGCGCCGCGCTCGCCATCCTGGAGAGCGACCCCGTCCAGAACGCGTTCGTCACCGCGCGCGTGCGGGCCGCCGGGCTCGACCCGTGGCGCCTCGGCGGCGAGATGTGGGGCTGGTACGCCGACGGGCGGCTGACGTCGCTGTGCTACTCCGGCGCCAACCTCGTCCCCATCTGCGCTACACCCGAGGCCGTCCGCGCCTTCGCCGACCGCGCCCGCCGCGCCGGGCGCCGCTGCTCCTCCATCGTCGGCCCCGCCGAACCGACCGCCCGGCTGTGGCGGTTGCTCGAACCGAGCTGGGGCCCGGCCCGCGACGTCCGCGCCCACCAGCCGCTCATGGTCACCGACCGGCCCTCGCCGGACGTCGCCCCCGACCCGCTCGTCCGCCGGGTCCGCAAGGACGAGATGGACGTGATCATGCCGGCGTGCGTGGCGATGTTCACCGAGGAGGTCGGCATCTCGCCGATCGCCGGCGACGGCGGACTGCTCTACCAGGCGCGCGTAGCCGAGCTCGTCGGCGCGGGCCGCGCCTTCGCCCGCATCGAGGACGGCAAGGTCGTCTTCAAGGCCGAGATCGGCGCCGCCACCCCGCAGGCCTGCCAGATCCAGGGCGTCTGGGTCGCCCCCGAGTACCGCGGCCGCGGCCTGTCCGAGACCGGCATGGCGGCCGTCCTGCGCTACGCCCTCGCCGACGTCGCACCGGTCGTCTCCCTGTACGTCAACGACTACAACGCCCCCGCCAGGGCGGCCTACCGGCGCGTCGGCTTCCGCGAAGTCGGGGCCTTCATGAGCGTCCTGTTCTGAGGCTAGGGTTCGCCCATGGAAGACGTGGATGACGTGCGGGACGCGGAGGACGCCGGCGACGTCGTGGTCGGACCGGTCGACCTCGCCGCGCGCGTGGACGCGGCCCTCGCCGTACAGGCCGTCGCCTTCGGGCTGAGCGAGGACGAGATCGGCGTACGCCGCCACATCGTGCTGCGCCACCTGCTCTGCCCCGGCGCCACCTCCTACGGCGCGACCACGCCCGGCGGGCGGCTCGTCGGCTTCGTGTACGGGATGCCCAACGACCGCGCCCACTGGTGGTCGACGGTCGTCCAGCCCTACCTCGTCCGCGAGGGCAACGAGAGCTGGCTCGACGACTCCTTCGTCATCACCGAGCTCCACGTCCACCCCGCGTACCAGGGCCGGGGCCTCGGCCGTCAGCTCATCACCACCATCACGGACGCCGCCGCGCAGCCACGCTCGATCCTCTCCGCCATCGACGTGGAGAGCCCGGCCCGGATGCTCTACCGCTCCCTCGGCTACCGCGACCTCGCGCGCCGGGTCCACTTCCCGAGCGCGGCGAGGCCGTACGCGGTGATGGGCGCGCCGCTCCCGCTGCGGCGGCGCGGCGACGCCCCGCAGGGGAACTGATTTCCGCCGGGCGGTGACCCAGGGCTAACCTCCTAGGCATCACACTTTTCACCGCAGGAGAGTTCCCCATGGCCCAGGTCCAGCGCATGTCCCGGTTGATGGTCAAGACACTGCGCGACGACCCGGCGGACGCCGAGACGCTCAGCCACAAACTGCTCGTCCGCGCCGGTTACGTCCGCCGCAACGCCGCCGGCATCTGGTCCTGGCTGCCGCTCGGCATGAAGGTCCTGGAGAACGTCGCCCGCGTCGTCCGCGAGGAGATGGACGCGATCGGCGGCCAGGAGGTGCTCCTGCCGGCCCTGCTGCCCAAGGAGCCCTACGAGGCGACGGGCCGCTGGAACGAGTACGGCGCGGAGCTGTTCCGCCTGAAGGACCGCAAGGGCGGCGACTACCTGCTCGGCCCGACGCACGAGGAGATCTTCACGCTCCTCGTCAAGGACCAGTGCACGTCCTACAAGGACCTGCCGGTGATCCTGTACCAGATCCAGACGAAGTACCGCGACGAGGCGCGTCCGCGCTCCGGCATCCTGCGCGGCCGCGAGTTCCAGATGAAGGACTCGTACTCCTTCGACACCACCGACGAGGGCCTGGCCGAGTCGTACCGCCTGCACCGCGAGGCGTACATCAAGATCTTCACGCGCCTGGGCCTGGAGCACAAGATCGTCTCGGCGGTCTCGGGTGCCATGGGCGGCTCCGCCTCCGAGGAGTTCCTGGCCCCGGCCGCCGCCGGCGAGGACACCTTCGTCTACTGCCCCTCCTGCGACTACGCCGCCAACACCGAGGCCGTCACCCACCCGCTGACGCCCGTCGACGGCTCGGCGCACGGCCCGGTGGAGGAGCTGGACACCCCCGACACGCCGACCATCGAGACGCTCGCCGCGCACCTGGACGTACCGGCCGCCGCGACGCTGAAGAACCTGCTGGTCAAGGTTGACGGCGAGATCGTCGCCGTCGGCGTGCCCGGCAACCGCGACGTCGACCTCGGCAAGCTGGAGGACCACCTCGCCCCGGCCACCGTCGAGCTCGTCACCGCCGAGGACTTCACCGGCCGCCCCGACCTCGTCCGCGGCTACGTCGGTCCGCAGGGCCTGGACAAGGTCCGCTACATCGCCGACCCGCGCGTGGCCCCCGGCACCGCCTGGATCACCGGCGCCAACAAGCCGGGCACGCACGCGAAGAACGTCGTCGTGGGCCGCGACTTCGAGGTCGACCAGTACCTCGACGTCGTCGAGGTCGAGGACGGCGACCCGTGCCCCAACTGCGGCACCGGCCTGAAGATGGACCGCGCCATCGAGATCGGCCACATCTTCCAGCTCGGCCGCAAGTACGCCGACGCCCTCCAGCTCGACGTCCTTGGCCAGAACGGCAAGCCCGTCCGCGTCACCATGGGCTCGTACGGCATCGGCGTCTCCCGCGCCGTCGCCGCCCTCGCCGAGCAGCACGCCGACGAGCAGGGCCTGTGCTGGCCCCGCGAGGTCGCCCCGGCCGACGTCCACGTCGTCGCGGCGGGCAAGGCCCTCCAGACGGAGCTCGCGCTCGACGTCGCCGACAAGCTCGGCGAGGCGGGCCTGCGGGTCCTGGTCGACGACCGGGCCGGGGTCTCCCCGGGCGTGAAGTTCACCGACGCCGAGCTCATCGGCGTACCGAAGATCCTCGTCGCGGGCCGCCGTTCCGGCGAGGGCGTCCTGGAGCTGAAGGACCGCCGCACGGGCGAGCGCGAGGAGCTCACGGTCGACGAGGCGATCGCCCGCCTCTCCGCGTAAGCGCCCGGCGCCCGGCCTCACATACAGCCCGCCGTACCGGTGTCGTCCTCCCGCACGTCGTGCACGTGCGGGGAGGCCGGCGCCGGTTCGCGTTTCTGCTCGTGGTCGTACGCCTCCGGCGGCAGCGGCTCGTGCGTGTGCGGTTCGTGGAGGTGGAGCCCCTGGGCCGGCTCGGGCTGCGCGGCCCGCTCCAGGAAGCGCAGCAGCTCGACGGGGAAGGGCAGCACCAGCGTGGAGTTCTTCTCGGCGGCCACCGCCACGATCGTTTGCAGCAGCCGCAGCTGGAGGGCGGAAGGCGTCTGCGACATCACGCCCGCCGCCTCCGCGAGCTTCTTCGACGCCTGCAGCTCGGCGTCCGCGTTGATCACGCGGGCGCGCCGCTCGCGGTCCGCTTCGGCCTGGCGGGCCATCGAGCGCTTCATCGTCTCCGGCAGCGAGACGTCCTTGATCTCGACGCGGTCGATCGTGACGCCCCACTCCACGGCCGGATTGTCGATCATCAGCTCCAGGCCCTGGTTGAGCTTCTCGCGGTTGGACAGCAGATCGTCGAGATCGCTCTTGCCGATGATCGACCGCAGCGATGTCTGCGCGATCTGCGAGACCGCGAAGCGGTAGTCCTCGACGCGGATGATCGCCGCCGCCGGGTCCACGACCTTGAAGTACACGACCGCGTCCACGCGGACCGTGACGTTGTCCCGGGTGATGCCCTCCTGGGCGGGCACCGGCAGGGTCACGATCTGCATGTTGACCTTGTTCAGGCGGTCGACGAACGGGACGATCATGGTGAATCCGGGTGCCCGGACGCCGCTGCGAAGCCGCCCGAACCGCAGCACGACGCCTCTCTCGTACTGCTTGATGACCCTCGCCGCGGCCGCCAGGTACACCGCGCCCGCCGACCCCGTCGCCGCGGCCGCCGCCACCAGTTCCTCGACCATGACAACCCCCTTACGGGTGCGTTATGCCCAATATCGCACCTTTGGGGCCGTTCGGGGGAGATGGGAAGTCGGACCGCCCGTACGGTCCTACAGCCAGCCCGCGAACTCCATCAGCAGCTCCCCGTCCTGCCGCCGCCCCGCCGCCAGCGCCCTGGTGCCCGACTCCACGGCCCGGAAGAGCGTCCAGCCGCGCAGCCGCTCACGGTCCACGTCCAGCGAGTCGGCCAGCCTGCTCACCCGGCGGCGCGCCACCGAGGCGCCCGAGGCCGTTGCCACCAGGTCCTCCACCCGGTCCCGCACCAGCCGCGCCAGGTCGTACGCCCGCTCGCCCACCACCGGGTCCGGCCCCACGGCCAGCCACGGCGCCCGCTCCCCGCCCAGCACCTTGCCCTGCCGGAACGCCCCGTGCAGCAGCAGCTCCTCGGGCGGGGCCGCCACCAGCTCCTCACGGGCGTCGAGCGCCGCCGTCACGAGCGCGGCGGCCTCCGCGTCCTTGCCCGCCCGCATGGCCTCCGCCTGCCGCGCCGTCCGCTCGGCCACCGACTCGAAGCCGTGCCCGGCGGGGGGCTCCACCCACAGCCGCCGGACCGTGCCCGCCGCCTCCAGCAGCGCCTTGGCCTCCGGCAGCGAACGCAGCGAGACCTCCGTGTGCAGACGCTCCAGCAGCAGCCCGGGCCCCTCGGCGTCGAGGAGCCGTACCGCCCCCCAGCCGTTCCAGTGCGCGAGCGCGGCCCGCTCCAGCTCCGGCGCGGCGAACGGCGGCGCGACCTTGAGCGCGGCCGGCTCCCCGGACGGCTGCCGTACGAGGACGACGACGCCGCTGCGCCCGCCCGGGACGACGACCCGCTCGGCCTCCAGACCCCGCCGGTCCAGCGCGTCCGCCACGACCCCCGGGACCTGGTCCAGCCAGTCCCGCGCGGCCGCGTCCCCGTACATCTCGCCCAGCGCCCGCACCAGTCGCTGCGGCGGTTCGAAAGCCATGCGTGCGTTGTTCCCCTTCGACGCCCTGCTCAAGTTCTCTTCGGTCGCGTTCCGCGCTTCGCTACCGCTGTGGGCAGATGCCGCCTTCGCCACGCGGCGGAGCCGCATATCGATGCAGCCAGGCAACCTCTACCCTCCGCTACAGCTCAGCTCAGCTGCTCACCGGCGTTCGGTGAGACCGGGAAAGGCTACGCCGCTGCCGCGCCACCGCACCGCCCGCACCGCCGCCTCCCGCAGGGCGCCCGCCGCCTCGCGCCGCAGCGGGCCCTCGGCCGCCCGGACCAGGTCCGCGTAGACGCCCGCCACCCGGTCCTCCAGCTCGGCGGCGAGCCGTACGGCCGCGGCCGCGTCCGGCACCGCGAACGGCAGGGCGTATCCCGCGGCCGCGGCGGCGGGCTTCGCGCCCAGGTCGCGCGCGGTACGCGCCAGTGAGTCCCGCCGCGCGCGGTGCGCGGCGTACGCGGCGGACGCCTCGGCCCGGCGCTCCTGGCCGACCCGGGCGCCGACGACCCCGTACCCGTACACCGCCGCGTGCTCGGCGGCGAGTGCCGCCTGGACGGCGTCCAGGGCGCTCATGATCGGCTCTCCTCTCGTGGCGTCGGCGCTCTACGCGTCGGCGGTCAAAAGGTACGCGTGCGCGGCGGCCGCCGCGGCGACGGACGCCAGCAGCCGCGCGTACTCCGGCGGGGCGGCCGCCAGCGCGGCGGTGTGCGCGTCCGAGGCGCGGCGGGCGGCCGCGGCCAAGTGGGCCAGCGCGGCGGCCGGGTCCTTCGGTACCGGCTCTCGCGAGGGCGAGGGCGAGGGGCTCGTCCCGGCCGCGGGCGGGGCCGCGGCCTCGGTGCGCGGCGTCGGGGTCGGGGACGCGGCCCGGCCGGTGCCGTCCTCCGCGAGCGCCGCCGTGTGCGCGGCGACCTGGGCGCGCAGCGGGAACAACCGCGCGCCGAGCGAGGGGTGCGCGGCGAGGACCGCGTCGTACTGCCCGAGCAGCGCGGCGCTCACGGCGGTGCAGCGGCCGCGCAGCCGCGCCGCCGCGCGCGCCGCGCGGTCGGCCGCCGACGCCGAACGCGCGGAGCCGCCGTCACCGGCCGAGCAACCGGCCGCCCACAGCCCCGCCGTGGCGACCGCGCCCGTCGCGATGAGCGCACGCCTGCGTGTCGTACCCCTGCGCCCCACGCGTCTCTCCCATCGGCCACATCGGCCCGCCGGCGAAGATCATCGCAGGCGAGCGTACCCGCGGGTCCCGCGAGGTGGACGGCAACACCCCCCGCGACCGGATACCCTTTGCTCTGACACGCGACGATCCCACAACAGCACACGCGGCCGAGGAGTCACCCGGATGAGCACCACCCAGAGCGAAAGGCTGCGCGGGCTGCTGGAACCGCTCGTCAGCGCCCAGGGTCTGGATCTGGAAGAGATCGAGGTGTCACGGGCCGGCCGCCGCCGGATGCTCCGGATCGTCGTGGACTCGGACGAGGGCGTGGAACTCGACGCCTGTGCCGAGGTGAGCCGCGCCATCTCCGACAAGCTCGACGAGACGGACGCGATGGGCGACGAGGAGTACGTCCTCGAAGTGAGCTCGCCGGGCGCCGACCGCCCGCTGACCGAGCACCGCCACTACGTACGCGCCACCGGCCGCCTGGCCCGGCTCCAGCTGCGCGAGGGCGGCGACCTGGTGGCCCGCATCCTCTCCGTGGACGACGACGGCCTCGATCTCGAGGTGCCGGGCGTGAAGGGGCGCAAGCCCACCACCCGCCGCGTGGAGTTCCCGGACATCGCGAAGGCGCGCGTGGAGATCGAGTTCAACCGCAAGGACAAGAAGGAAGAGGAGGCGTAGCCGTGGACATCGACGTGAAGCTCCTGAGGGGCTTGGCACAGGAGAAGGAGATTCCCTTCGACCTGCTGGTCGAAGCCATCGAGTCGGCCCTCCTCATCGCCTACCACCGCACCGAGGGAGCCCGCCGCCACGCCCGTGTCGTGCTCGACCGGCAGACCGGTCACGTGACGGTGTGGGCGAAGGAGGACCCGGCCGACCTGGAGGAGGGGCAGGAGCCCAAGGAGTTCGACGACACCCCGTCGGACTTCGGCCGCATCGCGGCGAGCACCGCCCGCCAGGTCATCCAGCAGCGCCTGCGCGACGCCGAGAACGACGTGACGTTCGGCGAGTACGCCCGCCGCGAGGGCGACATCGTGGCCGGCATGGTGCAGCAGGGCAAGGACCCCAAGAACGTCCTGGTGAAGCTGGACGACAAGCTGGAAGCCATCCTTCCGGTGCAGGAGCAGGTGCCGGGCGAGGAGTACACGCACGGCCTGCGCCTGCGTACGTACGTCGTCCGCGTCGCCAAGGGCGTGCGCGGCCCGTCCGTCACCCTTTCGCGGACGCACCCCAATCTGGTGAAGAAGCTCTTCGCCCTGGAGGTCCCGGAGATCGCCGACGGTTCCGTCGAGATCGCCGCGATCGCCCGTGAGGCCGGTCACCGTACGAAGATCGCCGTGCGGTCCACCCGTTCGGGGCTCAACGCCAAGGGCGCCTGCATCGGCCCGATGGGCAGCCGGGTGCGCAACGTCATGGCCGAGCTGCTCGGCGAGAAGATCGACATCGTCGACTGGTCGGACGACCCGGCCGAGATGGTGGCGAACGCGCTCTCACCCGCACGGGTCTCCAAGGTGGAGGTCGTGGACATGGCCGCCCGCTCCGCCCGGGTGACCGTGCCCGACTACCAGCTGTCCCTGGCGATCGGCAAGGAGGGGCAGAACGCCCGTCTGGCCGCCCGCCTCACCGGCTGGCGCATCGACATCCGCCCCGACACGGAGCAGCCCTCCGAGCAGGGCTGAGCGTTCCGGGAATAGATCCCGTCGTGGTCACGTTGTGCCACAGCGAGATCACGACAACAACCGTTCGATTTTTGCCCCAAAGGGGTGAGGTCGGTGCGGGGAGGTAGACTTAAGCGTGTCTGGCCGGACGCATGCCCGCGCATGCCCTGAGCGAACCTGCGTGGGATGCCGGGAGCGGGCGGCCAAGCGTGAACTGCTGCGCATCGTGGTGATCGACGGCGCCTGCGCCCCCGATCCACGCGGTACGCTGCCCGGCCGGGGTGCATACGTGCATCCCGCCTCGGTCTGTCTCGACCTGGCGGTCCGCCGAAGGGCGTTCCCCCGGGCCTTCAAGGTCCAGGGACCGCTCGAAACGGCGGATGTCCGCCAGTACGTCGAGCAGCCGGCACCGTAAGAAAGAAGTACGGCACGGAAAACCGTGCGGTCAGGTACCTCGCGAGTCTGGAAGTAGGTCGAGATTGCGATGAGCACTCGATGAGTACGCGATGAGTACGCCCATGAAGTAGCGACGGTCCGGCGGTAACCCGGACCTAAAAGGAGCGAAGTGGCTAAGGTCCGGGTATACGAACTCGCCAAGGAGTTCGGTGTGGAGAGCAAGGTCGTCATGGCCAAGCTCCAGGAACTCGGTGAATTCGTCCGTTCGGCGTCTTCGACCATCGAAGCGCCGGTTGTACGCAAGTTGACTGACGCGCTGCAGGGGCCCGGCGGCAACGCCGGCAAGTCCGCAGCCAAGCCCGGCGCGCCCCGCAAGGCCGCGCCTGCCAAGCCTTCCCCCGCCGCGCCGAGCCGCGCCGAAGGCACCCCCGCCGCCCCCGCGCCCTCCCCGGCGCAGGCGGCTCGTCCCGCTGCTGCCCCGAAGCCCGGCGCCCCCGCGCCGAAGCCCGCGGCGGCCGAGAAGCCCTCGACGCCGGCCGCCGGCCCGCGTCCCACCCCGGGTCCGAAGCCGGCCCCCGCGGCGCCCAAGCCGGCGCCCGCGTCCCCGGCTCCGGCCAACCCGGAGTTCACCGCGCCTCCGTCGGCCCCGGCCGCCGGTCAGCGCCCCGGTGGCGCCACCCCCGGTCCCCGTCCGGCCGCACGGCCCGGCCAGGGCTCCGGTCAGGGCGGTGCCCGTCCCGGCGCCCCGCGCCCCGGTGGCGAGCGCCAGGCCCCGCGTCCGGGCGGTGCCCGTCCCGCGGGTCCGCGTCCGGGCAACAACCCCTTCACCTCCGGTGGCTCGACCGGCATGGCGCGCCCGCAGGCGCCCCGTCCCGGTGGTGCCCCGCGTCCGGGTGCCGGTGCGCCCGGCGCCGGTGGTCCGCGTCCGCAGGGCGCCGGTCAGGGCGGTCCCCGTCCGCAGGCCGGTCCCGGTGGGCCGCGTCCCACGCCCGGCTCCATGCCGCGGCCCCAGGCCCCGCGTCCGGGTGGCGGCCCTGCCGGTAACCGCCCGAACCCGGGCATGATGCCGCAGCGTCCGGCTGCCGGCCCGCGTCCGGGCCCCGGTGGCGCCGGTCGCGGTCCCGCCGGCGGCGGTGCCCGTCCGGGTGGCGGCGGCGGTCGTCCCGGCTTCGCCGGTCGTCCCGCCGGTCCCGGTGGTGGCGGCGGCGGCTTCGCCGGCCGTCCCGGTGGCGGTGGCGGCGGCGGTCGTCCCGGCGGTCCGGGTGGCGGCGGCTTCGGTGGCGGCGGTGGCCGTCCCGGCTTCGCCGGCCGTCCCGGTGGCCCCGGTGGCCGTGGTGGCACGCAGGGCGCCTTCGGCCGTCCCGGCGGTCCCGCGCGTCGTGGTCGCAAGTCGAAGCGGCAGAGGCGCCAGGAGTACGAGGCCATGCAGGCCCCGTCGGTCGGCGGCGTGATGCTGCCTCGCGGCAACGGCGAGACCGTTCGCCTGTCGCGCGGTGCGTCCCTCACCGACTTCGCGGAGAAGATCAACGCCAACCCGGCGTCGCTCGTCGCGGTCATGATGAACCTCGGCGAGATGGTCACCGCCACGCAGTCCGTCTCCGACGAGACGCTGCAGCTCCTCGGCGACGAGATGAACTACACGGTTCAGATCGTTTCCCCGGAGGAGGAGGACCGCGAGCTGCTCGAGTCCTTCGACCTCGAGTGGGGCGAGGACGAGGGTGGCGAGGAGTACCTCGCGCCGCGTCCGCCGGTCGTGACCGTCATGGGTCACGTCGACCACGGTAAGACGCGACTGCTGGACGCGATCCGCAAGACGAACGTCGTCGCGGGCGAGGCCGGCGGTATCACCCAGCACATCGGTGCGTACCAGGTCGCGACCCAGGTCAACGACGAAGAGCGCAAGATCACCTTCATCGACACCCCGGGTCACGAGGCGTTCACCGCCATGCGTGCCCGTGGTGCGAAGTCCACCGACATCGCGATCCTCGTGGTGGCGGCGAACGACGGTGTGATGCCCCAGACGATCGAGGCGCTGAACCACGCCAAGGCGGCCGACGTGCCGATCGTGGTCGCGGTCAACAAGATCGACGTCGAGGGCGCGGACCCGGTCAAGGTGCGCGGTCAGCTGACCGAGTACGGCCTGGTGGCCGAGGAGTACGGCGGCGACACCATGTTCGTCGACATCTCCGCCAAGCAGGGTCTGCACATCGACTCGCTGCTGGAGGCCGTGATCCTGACGGCCGACGCCTCGCTCGACCTGCGGGCCAACCCGGAGCAGGACGCGCAGGGCATCGCGATCGAGTCGCACCTCGACCGCGGCCGCGGCGCCGTCGCGACCGTCCTGGTCCAGCGCGGCACCCTGCGGGTCGGCGACACGATGGTCGTCGGCGACGCGTACGGCCGCGTCCGGGCGATGCTCGACGACAAGGGCAACAACGTCGAGGAAGCGGGTCCGTCGACCCCCGTCCTGGTCCTGGGTCTCACCAACGTCCCGGGCGCCGGCGACAACTTCCTCGTCGTCGACGAGGACCGCACGGCCCGCCAGATCGCCGAGAAGCGCGCTGCGCGTGAGCGCAACGCCGCCTTCGCCAAGCGCACCCGCCGCGTGTCCCTCGAGGACCTCGACAAGGTGCTCAAGGCCGGCCAGATCCAGGAGCTCAACCTCATCATCAAGGGTGACGCTTCCGGTTCGGTCGAGGCGCTCGAGTCGTCCCTGCTCCAGCTGGACGTCGGCGAAGAGGTCGACATCCGCGTCCTGCACCGCGGTGTCGGTGCGGTCACGGAGTCGGACATCGACCTGGCCATGGGCTCCGACGCCATCGTCATCGGCTTCAACGTCCGCGCGGCCGGCCGTGCCGCGCAGATGGCGGAGCGCGAGGGCGTCGACGTCCGGTACTACTCGGTGATCTACCAGGCCATCGAGGAGATCGAGGCGGCCCTCAAGGGCATGCTCAAGCCGGAGTACGAAGAGGTCGAGCTCGGTACGGCGGAGATCCGCGAGGTCTTCCGCTCGTCCAAGCTGGGCAACATCGCGGGTGTGCTCATCCGCTCCGGCGAGGTCAAGCGCAACACCAAGGCGCGCCTCATCCGCGACGGCAAGGTCATCGCGGAGAACCTCAACATCGAGGGTCTGCGTCGCTTCAAGGACGACGTCACCGAGATCCGCGAAGGCTTCGAGGGCGGTATCAACCTCGGAAACTTCAACGACATCAAGGTCGACGACGTCATCGCGACGTACGAGATGCGCGAGAAGCCGCGCGCCTGATTCCCAGGTGCGGCAGCCGGGGCCGGTCGGCGGAGGAATATCCGTCGATCGGCCCCGGCCGTTCCGTGTACGGTTCTTGTGTCCCTGCCAAGTGGTTGGCAGGACCACCGAACCCGAACCGGCGGGACATCCGGCTCTTCATGTATGTGGGGACTCTGTCCTTCGACCTGCTCCTCGGCGACGTACGGTCGTTGAAGGAGAAGCGCTCCGTCGTCCGCCCGATCGTCGCCGAGCTCCAGCGCAAGTACGCGGTGAGCGCGGCCGAGACCGGCGACCAGAACCTCCACCGCAGGGCCGAGATCGGTCTCGCGATGGTCTCCGGAGACGTCGGGCATCTCACGGAGGTACTGGACCGGTGCGAGCGCATGGTCGCCGCCCGGCCCGAGGTGGAGCTGCTGTCCGTACGGCGGCGGCTGCACACCGACGAAGACTGATCGTGCAAAGGGCGCGAGACGTGCGGGACGACACCGCACAGCGCAAGAAAGAGGAGACGGACCAGTGGCCGACAACGCGCGGGCGAAGAAGCTGGCGGACCTGATCCGGGAGGTGGTGGCACAGAAGCTCCAGCGCGGGATCAAGGACCCGCGGCTCGGCACGCATGTGACCATCACCGACACCCGGGTCACGGGGGACCTGCGGGAGGCGACCGTCTTCTACACCGTGTACGGCGACGAAGAGGAGCGCAAGGCCGCCGCCGCGGGCCTGGAGAGCGCCAAGGGCGTGCTGCGGTCCGCCGTCGGCGCGGCGGCGGGCACCAAGTTCACCCCGACGCTGACCTTCGTGGCGGACGCCCTCCCCGAGACCGCCAAGACCATCGAGGACCTGCTGGAGGTGGCCCGCGCCTCGGACGCCAAGGTGCGCGAGGCGGCCTCGGGCGCCGCGTACGCGGGCGAGGCGGACCCCTACCGCAAGCCGGGCGACGACGAGGACGAGGACGCCGCCACCGAATGAGCCAGCACACCACGACGCCGGACGGACTTGTCATCGTCGACAAGCCGTCCGGCTTCACTTCGCACGACGTCGTCGCCAAGATGCGCGGGATCGCCAAGACCCGGCGCGTCGGCCACGCGGGGACGCTCGACCCGATGGCCACCGGGGTCCTCGTCCTCGGCGTCCAGAAGGCGACCAAGCTCCTCGGTCACCTCGCGCTGACCGAGAAGGAGTACCTGGGCACCATCCGCCTCGGGCAGAACACCATCACCGACGACGCCGAGGGCGAGATCACCTCGTCCACCGACGCGTCCGCCGTCGTCCGCGAGGCCGTCGACGCCGAGGTCGCCAAGCTGACCGGCGACATCATGCAGGTGCCGTCCAAGGTCAGCGCCATCAAGATCGACGGCAAGAGGTCGTACGCCCGCGTGCGTGGCGGCGAGGAGTTCGACATCCCGGCCCGGCCGGTGACGGTCTCCTCCTTCCAGGTGTACGACATGCGCGAGGCGGTGGCGGAGGACGGGACGCCCGTCGTCGACCTCGTCGTCTCGGTCGTCTGCTCCTCCGGTACGTACATCCGCGCCCTCGCCCGCGACCTGGGCGCCGGCCTCGGCGTCGGCGGCCACCTCACGGCGCTGCGGCGCACCCGCGTGGGCCCGTACAAGCTGGACGCGGCGCGCACGCTCGACCAGCTCCAGGAGGAGCTGACCGTGATGCCGATCGCCGAGGCGGCGGCCGCGGCGTTCGCGCGCTGGGACGTGGACGAGCGGCGGGCGAAGCTGCTGCTCAACGGCGTACGGATCGACATGCCGGCGTTCGATACGGCACCGGTCGCGGTGTTCGGGCCCGGTGGCGGGTTCCTCGCGCTCGTGGAGGAGAAGGGCGGCAAGGCCAAGAGCCTCGCGGTCTTCGCCTGACACCCTCGCCCCGCAGAATTCACCCGGTTGGCGAGGCGCTCGAAGCGAACACGGGGAGCGCTCGGGGGCGCTTTCCGTGCGGCTCCTTCTCGCGGTGATCATTGCCGACCTACCGTCGAGCCATGGAACGCGGGGACGGTGCGACGCTCGTACACATCTGTGACGCGGGAGGCCGGGCGCGCGGTACCGGCTTCGTCGCGGACGACCTGGGAACGGTCGTGACCAGCCATGAGGCCGTCGACGGCCTGAGACGGGTCGTGCTGCTCGGGCCCGGCGGCCGGACGTGCGTCGCCGAGGCCGACGCCATCACGCCGCTGCCGGGCGCCGCGCTCGCCCTCGTACGCGGCGCCGGGCTCGGCGCGCGCCCCCTGCCGCTGGCGGACCGCCCCTGCGTCGAGCCGGGCACCTACGTACGGATCGCCGCGGGCGGCTGGCGGCAGGCGCGGGTCCTCGGGCCGGCCGACGTGACCTACACCGCCACCGACCGGTTCCATCCGCTCGGCGGCGTCCTGGAGCTCGCCGTCGGCACCGAGGGCAGCGAGGCGCTGCGGCGGGGCGGTGAGGCCGCGGGCGGGCCCGTCCTCGATGCCACGACCGGGGCCGTGCTCGGCGTCCTGGTCACCGCGCTGCACGCCGAGCGGCGGGCGGCCGGTTTCGCCGTACCCCTCGCGGCGATGGCCGCGCGCGATCCCGGAGGGCCGCTCGCCGCCCTGCTGCGGCGCAGCGCCGCGACCGTCCCGGCGTACGGGCGGGACCTCAACCTGGCGGGCGTGCTGGAGCTGGCCGCCGCCTCCGGGGACCCGGACTCCGGCGCGAGCGCCTGGCCGGAGCCGGTCGAGCGAGCCCAGGCGGCGCGGGCGCACGAGCTGTTCGCGGCCTCGCCGGACGCGCTGCTGCTGGGGCTGGTCGGCGAGCCCGGCAGCGGGCGCACCACCGAACTGGCGGCCCTGGCCGCGCGCCGCGCGCGGGGCGCCGAGCCCGCCCCCAGCGTGTGGGTGCGCGGCACCGACCTGCGGCCGGACGACACCTCGGTGGCCGACGGGCTCGCGCGGGCGCTGCGGCGCGCCGGCCGGACCGTCGCCGCGAGCGGGCGGCCGGGCCTGTGGGACGAGTCCGCCGCCGCCACGCCCGAGCGGGTGGCGGCCCTCGCCCGCGCGGCGGGCCGCCCCCTGCTCGTCCTCCTGGACACCCCCGAGGAGCCGCCACCCGCCTGGGCCGAGGGCACGGCGGCCTGGCTGCGCGCGCACGGCGCCCGGCTCGCGGTCGCCCGCCGCCCCGAGCAGTGGGAGCGGACATGTGCGCCGTACCCGGCGGGGGAGGTGCGGTGCGTGCGCCTCGGCGACCTGACGGAGCGGGAGGCGCGCTGGGCGCGCGCCCGGTACGGGCTGCCCGCCGACGCCGTCGCGGACGCCGACGCCCGGCATCCGCTGGCGCTGCGGCTGCTCGCCGAGGTGCGGGAGGCGATGGGCGGGGGCGCGGTGGTGCGGGCCCGGCGGGCCGACATCTTCGCGGCCTACCTCGACCTGGTGTGCCTGCGCGTCGCGGTCCGGGTCGCGGACGCCTCCCGGCCGCCGGCGCGCGGCACCGCGGTGCGGCGGCTCGCGGCGCGGGTGGCGGGCCGGGTCCACGAGGCGGCGCGGCGCTGCCCGGACCCGGAACTGGACCGGGCGGCGTTCGAGGAGCTGTTCCCCTGGAAGGGCGGCTGGGCCTCCGCGGTCCTCGCCGAGGGCCTCCTCGTCCCGGCCGGCACCGGCTACCGCTTCGGCCCCGAGGAGCTCGGCGACTGGCTCCGGGCCGCGCACCTCGACCTCGACGCGGCCCTGCGGGCGCCCGTGGACGACGGCCGTACCGCAGACCTGGCCGCGCGGGCGCTGCTCGCACTACCGGACGCCCGGGCGTACGCGGGCGCGCTGCGGGAGCTGGCGGACCGGATCGCCGACGCGCCCGACGTCGCGCCCGCCGCCTTCGGGCCCGACTTCTGGTCGCGGCTCGCGGTCGGCGAGGACGAGCGCCTCGACCTCCTGCGGCGCCTGGTGGCGAGCGGGAGCCCGCGGTTCTTCGACGCCGCCGCCGCGCGCCTCGTCGCCGACCCCCGGGGCGTACAGCCGCTGCTGTGCCGCTGGTTCGCCGACGAGCGGCCGCTGCCCACCGAGCCCGGCTCCCGGACGCGGTCGGTGCGGACCACCGTCGCCGGGGCCGCGCAGGCGCTGCTGTACGCGCACCGGGGCCCGGCCCTCGACGACCTGTGCGAGGCGCTCGTCACCACCGCCCACCCGCGCGCCCACGAGCTGCTCGCCGCCCTCGCCGAGGACGAGCCGTCCGCGCTGTGCCGCGCCGTCGACCGCTGGGCCCACGACGACGTACGCCCCGCCCGCCGCGCAGCCGCCGCCACGTACGGCCGACTCGTCGCCCCGCACGCCACGGCCGCCGCCGACCGCGAGCTGCTGCGGTACGCCGCCCTCGCGCTGCTCGCCCGCCCCGGCGACCACGCCCTCCACGACGCGGCCCTCGACCTGCTCGCCCGCGAGCCGCACGGGCCGGGCCTGCCGGGCGAGCCGGAGGCGCTGCTGCGGGCCGCCGCCCTCGGTGCCGAGCGGTGGCCGGAGGCCCGCGTCCGGGAGCTGGTGCGGCGCGCGGGCGCCCTCATGGTGCGTACGCCCGAGGGCGCGACCCGCTTCGACCGGCACCTCGTCGAGCTCGCCCGCGAGGTGCCCGGCTTCGCGGCGCTGGTCGCGGGATGGCTGGCCAAGGCCCCCGAGGAGTGGGTGTTCCTGGTGGGGCCGAGCGCGCGGCGCACGGTCGAGGCGCTCGTCACTCCGATGCCGATGCGGGCGGCAAGCCATCGGCATGGCAGTCTTAGACCTGCGTAATCCGTCAATGACGTACACAGGTTCGGGCGAGGAGCGGTCACAGTGCAGCGCTGGCGTGGCTTGGAGGACATCCCCCAGGACTGGGGGCGCAGCGTCGTCACCATCGGCTCCTACGACGGGGTCCACCGCGGGCACCAGCTGATCATCGGGCGCGCGGTCGAGCGGGCGCGCGAGCTCGGCGTCCCGTCCGTCGTCGTCACCTTCGACCCGCACCCCTCCGAGGTCGTCCGCCCCGGCAGCCACCCGCCGCTGCTCGCGCCGCACCACCGGCGCGCCGAACTGATGGAGGGGCTCGGCGTCGACGCCGTACTCGTCCTGCCGTTCACGGCCGAGTTCTCGCAGTTGTCGCCGGCCGACTTCATCGTGAAGGTCCTCGTCGACAAGCTGCACGCCCGCGCGGTCATCGAGGGCCCGAACTTCCGCTTCGGCCACCGGGCCGCGGGCGACGTCGCCTACCTCGCCGAGCTGGGCTCCACGTACGACTACGAGGTCGAGGTCGTCGACCTGTTCGTCAGCGGCGAGGCGGGCGGCGGTGAGCCGTTCTCGTCCACGCTGGCGCGCCGCCTGATCGCCGCGGGCGACATCGAGGGCGCCGCCGAGATCCTCGGCCGCCCGCACCGCGTCGAGGGCGTCGTGGTGCGCGGGGCGCAGCGCGGCCGGGAGCTCGGCTACCCCACCGCCAACGTCGAGACCCTCCCGCACACCGCGATCCCCGCCGACGGCGTCTACGCCGGATGGCTCGTCGTGGGGGAGGAGCGCATGCCGGCGGCGATCTCCGTCGGCACGAACCCCCAGTTCGACGGCACCGAGCGGACGGTCGAGGCGTACGCGATCGACCGCGTCGGCCTGGACCTGTACGGGCTCCACGTCGCCGTCGACTTCCTTTCGTACGTGCGCGGCCAGGAGAAGTTCGCCTCCATCGACGAACTGCTGGAGGCCATCGCGGCGGACGTGGAGCGCTGCCGCGACCTGACGTCGGCTCACGCCGCCTAGGGACGCTGTCGGCCACCGGCCGCCCAGTGACACGCCGCCCCCCGCCCGCGCCCCGGCAGGACCGGCAGGTCCCGGGTCCGGCAGGCGTCCGCGAGGCCGGGGACGGCCGTTCGGGGTGAGGCCAGGACCGGGCAGCGGGCGTGGAAGCGGCAGCCGGGCGGAACACGGGCCGGGTCCGGGGGCTCGCCGGTCAGGAGCACCGGCTCGCCGGGGGACTCCGGCAGGACGGACAGCAGCGCCCGGGTGTAGGGGTGCCGGGGGGAGGACAGCACCTCCTCGACCGGGCCCGTCTCCACAACGCGGCCCAGGTACATGACCGCCACGCGGTCCGCGATGTTCCACGCCAGGCCCAGGTCGTGCGTGACGACGAGCGCGGCCAGGCCCAGCTCGTCGCGCAGGTGCAGCAGCAGCGCCAGGATCTCGCCGCGTACGGAGGCGTCGAGCGAGGCGACCGGCTCGTCGGCGACGAGCAGCTCGGGCTCCAGGACCAGCGCCCCGGCGATGACCACGCGCTGCCGCTGCCCGCCGGACAGCTCGTGCGGATAGCGCGGGAAGAACCGCTCCGGCGGCCGCAGCCCCGCCCGCGCGAGCGCCGAGGCGACGGCGGCGGGCTCGTCCCCGTCGTACCCGTGGATCCGCAGGCCCTCGGCGACCGCGTCGTACACCGTGTGCCGGGGGTTGAGCGAGCCGCTCGGGTCCTGGAGGACGAGCTGGACGCGGCGCCGGTACGCCTTGAGCGCGGCGCCCTTGTGCGCCAGCGGCGCTCCGGCGTACGACACGGAGCCGGACGTCGGCTGCACCAGGCCCAGCAGCGAGCGCGCCAGCGTCGTCTTGCCGCAGCCGGACTCGCCGACGAGCGCGACGATCTCGCCGGCGCCGATGTCCAGGTCGACCCCGTCCACCGCGAGGACCGGTGGGGAGCCGCGCCGCCGCCCCGGGAAGGCGACGCGCAGGCCGCTGACGGACAACAGGGCGGTCTCGCGGGACGTCATGCGGGGATTCATACGGGACGTCATGCGGGGCTCCCGGCGGGGAAGAGGCAGGCCGAGCGGTGGCCGGGTGCCGCCTCGGCCAGCGGCGGCTCGTGGGACGCGCACGCCTCCACGGCGACCGGGCAGCGCGGGTGGAAGGCGCACCCCGGCGGCAGCGCGGCCGGGTCCGGCGGATCGCCCGGCAGGCCGCGCGGGGCGAACCGGGAAGCCGGGTCGCCGACGCGGGGGAAGGCGGCGGACAGCGCCCGGGCGTACGGATGCCGGGCCGCCGCGTACACCGCGCGCGCCGGGCCCTCCTCCACGACGCGGCCCGCGTACATCACCGCGAGCCGGTCGCAGGTGTCGGCCAGCACCGACAGGTCGTGGCTGATCATCATGAGCGCGATGCCCTGCTCGGCGACGAGCCGCTCGATGAGCCGCAGGATCTGCGCCTGGATCATCACGTCGAGCGCCGTGGTCGGCTCGTCCGCCACGATCAGCCGGGGCTCGCAGGCCAGCGCCATGGCGATCATCACGCGCTGCCGCTGCCCGCCGGACAGCTCGTGCGGGTAGGCCCGCGCCCGTGCGGGCGGGAGCCCCACCTGTTCCAGCAGCGCGGCCACGCGTTCGCGGGCCGTCGCCGCGGTCGCCAGGCGGTGGACGAGGAGGGGCTCGGCGATCTGGTCGCCGACGCGGTGCACGGCGTTCAGCGCGTGCATCGCGCCCTGGAACACGATCGACGCCCCCGCCCACCGGACCGCCCGCAACCGGCCCCACCCCATGGTCAGGACGTCCTCGCCGTCGAGCAGGACCCGCCCGCCGAGCCGCGCCGACGCGGGCAGCAGCCGCAGCAGCGCCAGCGCGAGCGTGGACTTGCCGCAGCCCGACTCGCCCGCGACGCCCAGCTTCTCGCCCGCTTCGAGGGTGAGGTCGACGCCCCGCAGGGCGGGCGTGTCCGTCCCGTAGGTGACGGTCAGGTCCCTCACGTCGAGCAGGCTCACCGCCCCACCGCCGGCCCCGCGTCGACCAGCCGGGGGTTGTGCAGCCGGGGGTTGAGCACCGACTCGATCGCCCGCCCGCACAGCGTGAAGGCGAGCGCGACGGCCGCGATGGCGATGCCCGGCGGCGCCAGGTACCACCAGTGCCCGGAGGAGACCGCGCCCGCCTCCCGCGCGTCCTGGAGCATGCCGCCCCAGGAGACGACGGCCGGGTCGCCCAGCCCGAGGAAGGCGAGCGTCGCCTCCGTCAGGATCGCGGTGGAGATGCCCAGCGTCGTCTGGGCCAGCACCAGCGGCATGACGCCCGGCAGCACATGGCGGCGCATCAGGTGCGCGTGCCCGCCGCCGAGCGCCCTGGCGCGTTCGATGTACGGGCGCGACTCGACCGCGATGGTCTGCGCGCGCACCAGCCGGGCCGTGGTGGGCCAGCTGGTGACACCGATGGCCAGGATCACCGTCCACACGCTGCGGGACAGGACGGTGGCCAGCACGATCGCGAGCACGAGCGACGGCATGACCAGGAACCAGTCCGTGACGCGCATCAGCACCGTCGCGAACCAGCCGCCGTAATGCCCCGCGACGACCCCGACGAGCGTGCCGATGGCGACGGACAGCGCCGCCGCCAGCAGCCCCACGGCGAGCGACACCCGCGCCCCCTGCACCAGAAGCCCGAGCAGCGACCGCCCGAACTGGTCGGTGCCGAGCGGGAAGCGCGCGCTCGGCGCCTCCAGCGGCATCCCGGGCGCGCGGGTCACGCTCCGCACGTCAGCGCCGACCAGCAGGGGCGCGGCCAGCGCGACGAGCCCGATCACGGCGAGGGCACCGAGCCCGTACAGCCCGGCCCGGTGCGTACGGTAACGGCGCCAGAAGCGGGCGAGGGAGTCGCGGCGGCGTGCCCAGGTCAGGGCGGAGGGCGAGGAGGTCGAGGAGCTCATCGGGCCACCCGGGGGTCCAGCAGCGGGTACAGCAGGTCGGCGAGGAGGTTCGTCACGATCATCGCCCCGGCGAAGACGACGAACAGACCCTGCACGAGCGGCAGGTCGGGCACCGACAGCGCCTGGTAGAACAGCCCGCCGAGCCCCGGCCAGGAGAAGACCGTCTCGACGAGGATCGAACCGGCGGCCACATGGCCGAGGTTGATGAAGACCATGGTGACGGTGGGCAGGAGGGCGTTCGGCACGGCGTGCCGGCGGCGTACGACGGCGTCGCGGAGCCCCTTCGCCCGCGCGGTCACCAGATAGTCGCCACCCTTCTCGTCGAGGAGCGAGGACCGCATCACCAGCAGCGTCTGCGCGTAGCCGACGGCGACGAGCGTCAGCACCGGCAGCACCATGTGGTGCGCGACGTCGAGGACGTACGCGATGCCCGTCTCGCCGCTGCCGGACTCCATGCCTCCGGTGGGGAAGACCCCCGGGACGGGGCCGACGCCGACGGCGAAGACGATGATGAGCAGCAGCCCGAGCCAGAACGACGGCACGGACCACAGCGTCAGCGCGACACCGGTGTGCAGCCGGTCCGCGAGGCCGCCGTGGCGCCAGGCCGCGCGGGTGCCGAGCCACAGCCCGAGCGCCGAGTAGACGACGACCGCGACCCCGGTGAGCAGCAGGGTGGCGGGGAGCCGGCCCGCGATCAGCTCGCCGACGGGCGCGCGGAACTGGTACGACAGGCCGAGATCGCCTGTCAGCGCCTTCGCGCAGTACTCCGTGAACTGCTGCCACATCGGCAGGTCGAGCCCGAACTGCCGCCGCAGCGTGGCCATTTGCTCGGTGGAGGTCGGCCGTCCGTGGGTCATGGCCCGGACCGGGTCGCCGGGGAGGATCCGGAAGAGGAAGAAGCTGGTGACGAGCACGGCGAACAGTGACACCACCGCGCCGCCCAGTTTGCCCGCCATATGGCGCGGATACGACGAAACGGCCGCCCGGGGCCGCCGGGACCGCCGTACGGCCGCCCCGGCGCTCGTGCTCGCGGTCGCGCTCCCGGTCGTGCTCGCGGTCGTCACGGGTTACTCACGCTCGTCGACGGTGGCGCGGCGGCGCACGGCGGCCCAGGCACCGACGGCGAGGAGGACGAGCGCGGCGGGACCGGCCACCAGCCAGACGCCCGTGGACCCGCCGGAGTCCCCGCCGGCCCGGCGCGCCGCCGACGCCGGTGTGGCGGACCACCAGCTCCAGTAGCCGTCCTGGCCCCAGATGTTCCCGGCCGCCTCCGGCATCGTCGTGATCGACCTGATGTGGTCCGTGCGGTACGCCTCGACCGCGTTCGGGTACGCCATGACGTTCATGTACCCGGTGTCGTACAGCCGTGCCTGCGCCTGCTTGACCAGCTCCGCCCGCTTGGCCGGGTCGTACTCGCCCGTCTGGCGGGCGTACAGCTGGTCATAGGCGCGGTCGCAGACGAAGTTGTCGGTGGCGCCGGTGTCCGCGGGGGTCGCCGGGAGCGCCGCGCAGGTGTGGATGAAGAGGACGAAGTCGGGGTCGGGGTTGACCGACCAGCCGTCGAAAGCCAGGTCGTAGTCGCCCTTGAGCCAGGGGTCGGAGACGTTGTCGAGGCAGGTCACCTTCAGCCCGATGCCCAGCTGGGCCCACCACTCCTGGAGGTAGGCGGCGACCGCCTTGTCGTTGGGGTCGGTGGCGTGGCACAGGATCCGGAAGTCGAGCGGCCTGCCGTCCTTGCCGACGCGCCGGCCCGCGCCGTTCTCGCGGTAGCCGGCGGCGTCGAGGATCCGGGCCGCCTGCGCCGGGTCGTACGCGCGTTTCCGCGCGCCCTCGGGCTTCCAGAAGTACGGGGCGAAGCGGGGCGGGATGTAGCCTTCGCCCTCGACGGCGTGGCCCTGGAAGACCTTGTCGACGAGGGTCCCGCGGTGGACGGCGAGGAAGAGCGCCTTGCGGACGGCCGGGTCGAGCAGGGCCGGGTGGCCGGTGCCGAACCTCTTGCCGTTCTTCGCCCGCGCGCCCGGGTTGGTGGCCAGGGCGTAGAAGCGGCGGCCGGGCGCGTCGTTCACCTCGATGTGCGGGGCGGAGCGCAGGGACGCGGCCTGGGCGGGGGTGAGGTTCGGCACGAAGGAGACCTCGCCCTTGCGCAGCGCGGCGACGGCGGCGTCCCCGTCCTTGTAGTACCGCAGCACCAGCTCGTCGAACTTCGGCGCCCCGCGCCAGAAGTCCTTGTTGCGCTTCAGCTTCACGTACTGGTCGACCTTGTAGTCCGTGATGAGGAAGGGGCCGTTGCCGACGATGGGGAAGCTTTTGTCGTTGGTGAAGGTGGAGAAGTCCTTCACCTTCTCCCAGACGTGCTTCGGCACGATCGGGACGTCGAGCGCGACCATCGTGGCCTGCGGCTTCTTCAGCTCGATGACGAGAGTGCGGGGGTCGGGCGCGGAGACCCGCTCGAAGTTGGCGGTGAAGCTGCCGTGGGCGGTGGCGGCGTCCGGGTCCGTCATCATCCGGCCGAAGGTCCAGGCGGCGTCCTCGGCGGTCACCGGCCGGCCGTCGGACCACGTCGCGTCGGAGCGGATGGTGTACGTCCACGTCAGCTTGGACGGGGACGGTGTCCAGGAGGTGGCGAGACCCGGGACGGGGCGGGCGTCCCTGACGTCGTAGTTGGTCAGGTTCTCGTACGTGAGCCGGTGCAGGGTGGTGGAGACCAGCCGCTGGGCGAGGAAGGGGCTCAGGGAGTCCACGCTCTGTGACACGGCGATCGTGAGGACGCTCTTCGAGGCGTTGCCGGCGTCGCCGTCGGCGTAGGCATCCCCGTGTGCGGGAGGCGCGTGGAGGGCGGCGGCGACGCACGAGGCGAGTGAGGCGAGAAGCAGGCGGAGGGAGCGGTGCGGAGCCATGGTGACCATGAGCTGACCTCGCGTCGGATGCGGGCGGCGGCGCCGGCTGGTGAAGCGAGGTGTACCAGCGCCGTAGGGCCGCGTCAACGAAGTGTCAGCGCGCGTTGTGAGGGGCCGCAACGCGCGAGGGCCCGCACCGTCACGGCGGTGCGGGCCCTCAGTGGTCCAGTCCTCTGCCGCCCTACTGCTGAGGGGCCGGCGGCGCCTGCGGAGGCTGCTGTCCGGGGTGCTGCTGCCCCGGCTGCTGCGGCACCTGGTGCTGCGGCGGCTGGGCGGGGTACGGCTGTCCGGGAGCCGGCTGCTGGGGCGCGTACGGCTGTCCGGGCGCGGGCTGCTGATGCTGCCACTGCTGCGGCGGCTGGGCGGGGTACGGCTGCCCCGGCGCCGGCTGCTGCGGTGCGTACGGCTGTCCGGGAGCCGGCTGCTGCGGTGCGTACGGCTGTCCGGGAGCCGGCTGCTGGGGCGCGTACGGCTGACCGGGGCCCTGCGGGGGATAGGGCTGGCCCTGCTGCGGGTACGGCTGGGGCTGGCCACCGGGTCCCTGCTGGCCCGGCACCGGCGGCGCCATCTGCGGCGGCATGCCGCCCTGCCCGTCCCCGGTCCACAGGCCCTGCGCCTGCTGCGCCCGTGAGAAGTCCTCGGCGACCATCGCGGAGAGGTTGAAGTACGCCTCCCGGGTCTTCGGCCGCATCATGTCGAGGTCCACCTCGGCGCCCGCCGCCAGGTGTTCGTCGAACGGCACCACGATCACCCCGCGGCAGCGGGTCTCGAAGTGCTGGACGATGTCCTCGACCTTGATCATCTTGCCGGTCTCGCGGACACCCGAGATCACGGTGATGGACCGCTGCACCAGCTCCGCGTACCCGTGCGCCGACAGCCAGTCGAGCGTCGTGGACGCGCTGGAGGCACCGTCGACGGAGGGGGTGGAGATGATGATCAGCTGGTCGGCGAGGTCGAGCACCCCGCGCATGGCGCTGTAGAGCAGACCGGTGCCGGAGTCGGTGAGGATGATCGGGTACTGCTTGCCCAGGACGTCGATCGCCCGCCGGTAGTCCTCGTCGTTGAAGCTCGTCGAGACGGCCGGGTCGACGTCGTTGGCGATGATCTCCAGACCGGAGGGCGCCTGCGAGGTGAAGCGGCGGATGTCCATGTACGAGTTGAGGTACGGGATCGCCTGGACCAGGTCGCGGATGGTGGCCCCGGTCTCGCGGCGCACGCGGCGGCCGAGCGTACCGGCGTCCGGGTTGGCGTCGATCGCGAGGATCTTGTCCTGCCGCTCGGTGGCCAGCGTGGCGCCCAGCGCGGTCGTCGTGGTCGTCTTGCCGACGCCGCCCTTGAGGGAGATGACCGCGATCCGGTAGCAGGACAGCACGGGCGTACGGATCAGGTCGAGCTTGCGCTGCCGCTCCTGCTCCTCCTTCTTGCCGCCGAGCTTGAAGCGGGCGGCGGCGGAGGGGTTGCGGCTGGACTTGGCCTTCTGCTTGTTGTTGCGCAGCAGGCGGTCGGACGACAGCTCGACGGCCGCGGTGTAGCCGAGCGGCGCGCCCGGCACCGAGCGCTCCCGCTGGTCGTGCGTGACGGGCGTGGGCCACGCGCCCCCGGTACGCGGGTCGTACGGGCCGGGCTGGCCGGGCGCGGCCTGCGGCTGCTGGGGTGCCTGGGGCTGCTGCGGGGCGGGCTGCGCGGGGTGCGGGAAGCCGTAGCCGCCCTGCGGGGCCTGCGGGGGCATGGGCTGCGCCGGCTGCGCCGGGTGCGGGAAGCCGTACCCGCCCTGCGGGGGCATGGGCTGCGCCGGCTGCGCGGGCTGCGCCGGGTGCGGGAAGCCGTAGCCGCCCTGCGGAGCCTGCGGGGGCATGGGCTGCGGCTGGGGCTGGGCCTGCGGCTGGTCGGGCGCGGGCGCCTGCGGCGGCATGGGCTGGGCCTGCTGCGCCGGGTGCGGGAACCCGTAGCCGCCCTGCGGCGCCGGGGCGTTCGGCACAGGCGGTTGCGGCTGGGCAGGCTGCTGCGGCTGCACGGGCTGGGCCGGGTGCGGGAAGCCGTACCCGCCTTGCGGCGCCGGGGCGTTGGGCTGCGCGGCCGCCGGGTAGGCGGGCTGGTCGGCGGTCGGCGCCGGCCACTGCGGGGCCGCCGTCGGCGCGGCGGGCTGGAACGCCGGCGGCAGCGGCGGCAGCGCCGCGCCCTGCGGCGCACCCGGCGCGGGAGCCCACGGCTGAGCCGACGCGTCGGCGGGCGCCGCGTCCTGCTGCGGAGTCTCCTGTTGCGGAGTCTCCTGCGGTACGGCGTCGGCCACTTCGGCCTCCGCTTCCGCTTGCGCCGGGGCGGCGGCTTCCTCGGCCGCCAGGTCACGCGGCTCGTCACCGCCCTCCTCGGCGGGGCGGTCGTCGGCCTGGGGAGCGGCCTCGGCCTTGGCCTCGGGCTGCTCCTCGGCGCCCGCGTCCTCGCCGACCGAGGACTCAGGGGTCTCGGCAGGCTCCGTTGCCGGGTCCTCGGCGGGTGCCTCGCTACCGCCCGACGGAGCTCCCTCAGACGGAGCCCCACCCGACGCGGCCGCCTCGCGCTCGGCGATCTCGGCCATCTCGCGCTTGAGCGCGGCGGGCGAGAAGCGCATGGTCGCGCCGCTCTCCACGTCACCGCCCCCGAAGGGCTGCTCGGGCTCGGGCCGGCCGGACTCTGCCGAAGCCTCCGCCACGGGAGCCTCCGCAGCATCAGGTGCAGGCGCAGGGGCGGGAGCCACCGGCGCGGGAGCAGGAGCCGCGGGCGAGGGAGGCGCGGGCGGCGTCGCCCAGTTCGGCTCGAAACCGCTGCCCGGCGGCAACCCCGGCACCGCGACCGGCATCGCCCCGCTCGGCGGCGGAGGCGGAGTGAACCCGCCGCCTGCCGCACCACCGGCACCACCACCCGACGACGACGTGTCCGCGGCGTTCTGCGTGTACCAGGCCGGCGGGGTGTAGTCGATGGTGAACTCACCCGTCATCTCGGCGGGATCCGCGTCGGACTCGTCGACGGGAAGGTTCCAGCTCCCGTGGATGTCGTCCCGATCGCCGTTCACTTTGCCTCCTGGTGTGGTCGAGCACCCTTGTGCCGTGGTGGGTGGGGCCACCGTTGACTTCCGATCGGCCCGGCTCTGCGACCCACCCTAATCGTCAACAATGCCGGACCGGCAGGCTCACCCGGCGCTCACCCTCCGTCCCGTACCTCACGCCCTGCCCTGTCGTCACGTGAGTTGGGCAGAGCGTGAGGTTCCCCGCCGGGAAAATCGGTACAACTGCCAATGAACCAGGAGCGCTCAACAGCCGCACGGCGAGGCCCTCACCCCACCTCACCGAAGTCTTCGCGAAGCCCTCACGGGCCCTCGCGACCTCACCGCATCACTTGATGTCGAACTCGCCGTCCCGCGCCCCGAGGACGAAAGCCCGCCACTCCGCCTCGGTGTACCGCAGTACCGTGTCCGGGTCCAGGGACGAGCGCATCGCGACCGCGCCCCCCGGCAGGTACGCGATCTCGACCCGCTCCTCGTCGGGGCTGGTGCCGGGGGGACCGTGCCACTCGACGCCGGAGATGTCGAGGGCGTACAGCTCTTCCTTCTCCTGTGCGCTGCCCATCGGGGTTCCTTTCTGTCGCGGCGGCGGCCGGTACGGCCCGACTGCCTGTGGCGGCGCGTGAGGCACCTGTCGCTCCGCGTCACCGCCAGCATCCTAGGCCAGTCGGGGGACCCCGTAAGGGTGCTCAGTCCATCCGTCGCGGCATGCCCAGCAGGCCCGACTCCGCGTCCGTCGCGGTCGTCATCACCCAGTTCCGCTCGCGTCCGGAGCACCAGAGCGTGACGCCGTCCGCCAGCGTGGGCAGGGCCTCCGTCTCGACCTGGGTGAGGCCCAGGATCCGCCCGATCTGCTGCGCCTCCTGCGGCGAGACCCGCTGGACGCCGACGAGCGTGGACGCCCGCATCAACCGGGGCGCCACCGGGCTCAGATACGGCAGCAGTGTCAGGACCGACTGCCACGGCGACGACACCACGCGACCGCGCGGCGGCCGCATGCCGCAGTCCCGTACCACCACGACCGGACTGCTCACCGTCGCGCCCATCGGCGGTACGCGGCCCACCTCGTGCAGCGTGATGCACTCGAGGCCGGCGCCCGCGGTCTGGGCGAGCGCGGTCCACTCCTGCGCGCGTCCGGTCTCCACCGCGACCCGCGCACCGGTGCCCGCCGCGCGCAGCGCCAGCACCTGAGCCGTCCACAGGCCGCCGATCAGCAGCACGTCGTACGGCGTCGAACGGTGGAAGCCGATCATCTGCGGCCGGCCCTCGCCGTCGTCGCCGATGACCACCCCGTCGTCCCCGACCGGCAGGGACAGCGCGCCGAGATGGTCGGCCGCCATGGTGTGCCCGGCGAAACGCGGGCCGAACAGCCCCCGGAGCCCCCGCCCGGAAGCAGCCTCGGACACGGGCACGGATGCGGATCCGGTACGAGTACGAGCCATCAGCGGGCACCTCCCAGCGGCAGCGTCGCCAGAACGCCCGGCAACTGCTCACGGTCCAGGCGCAGCAGGCCCACCTTCGCCGACCGTCCGGCCTGCTCCAATTCCCTGCGTACGCCGATCAGTTCAGTGTCGGAGCCGCCGGTGATCCGGACGTGCCCGAGTACATCCAGCGCTCCCTGGCGCGCACCGCGCCGCAGCGTGAAGCTCACGGTCGTCGCGTACGCGGGCACGGCGGTCAGCAGGGACACCAGCTTCGGCAGGGGCGTCGCCCCCCGGCCCAGCTCGGGCCAGCGGCCCACCGCGTACGTCGTGTGCCAGCGGTCGTCGCACCGCCAGACCCGCGACGTCTCCGCCGTACGCCGCTGCGGCGCCGCGTCGGGCCGGCCCGCGCGGGCGGTCAGCCGCGCGCTCGCGCAAGCCGCGATGGACACCGTGGAGTTGAGCTCCTCCTGGTCCAGGACCACGGCCTGGAAACCGGCTCCGGTCATGCGGCTCGCCACATGGTCCGCCGCGCGTACGAGGCAGCGCTGGGCGCCCTCGATGCCGCCACCGCGCGCCGCGACCGCCTCCGCGCACAGCTCCGGGTCCAGCTTCACCGCCACCCACGTCATGCGCAGCGCGGGCGCGCCGGTCCGCTCCTGCAGCGGCGCGTAGGAGCGGCGGGCCACCGACTGCTGCGGCAGGTGCGGCGCGGGCGCCGGGCGCACCTGCTGCACCAACTGCACCGACTCCAGCACGATGTCGTCGACGTGCAGTGCGCTTCCCAGGACGGACAGCGGCAGCGCACGGGCGCCGAAGGCCGGGCGCAGCGCACTCCCGCTGGCCTCGATCCGTACGACCGCGGTCAGGAAGGTGCCGTCCCCGAGCATGCCGACGGTGCGGCGGTTGCGGTCGACGAAGGGGTACGGGCGGAAGCCCGGCACGCTCTCCGCGACGACGGCCAGCGACGGGTCGACGTCCGCCGGCGCGGGTGCGGCGCGACGGTTGCGCGAGCGCAGGGCCATGGCCGCCGACAGCCAGTCCCGCAGCGCCTGGCCCCGGCGGCGGATGACGGCGAACAGCACCAGCAGGCACGCCACCAGGCAGGCGGGGATCAGCCACAGCCCGCCGAGCGCGACCCCCACCGCCGCCAGCGCCAGCGCCAGTTCCACCAGCATCAACTGGCGCAGCTGGAAGGGCCCCACACGGCTCGTGCGGGACAGGGGGCGCAAAGTCGTGGACGCCGGGACGGCGTTGCCGCGCGCGGCCGGCGCCGCCGGGGCGTTGCTTCGTTGCCGTCGGGAAGTTTCGGGGGCGGCCCGACCGGAGTTACGCCCATTTCGCGCGCGCGTCGCCGTACCCATCGCCGCGTTGCCCCCTCGTGTCCGTAATTACTGAATTCCCATGGGCGTTGACCGGGCGATCACCCTACCTGAGCGGTGGAACGCTGGTGCCAGCAGGCATAGTAGGGGGCGGCACCGACGACAGGTCCCGCTCGACGCATGTGGGAGCCTGGTCGCTCAGCGGGGAGAGGGACAACGGACACATGGCATCACGACGGGACGAACTCAACGCTTACACCTTTGCGAAGCGAAGGCTGGTGGCGCAGTTCGTACAGCCGAATGCGACCGGGTCGGAGGAGGGCGCGCCGCGGCCGCTGCGCGCGGTCCTGCCGGGCGTCATCGTCGGTGTGGTGATCCTCGCGATCTTCGGGGCCTGGGGCATGTTCAAGCCCGTGGCGCCCCAGGGCTGGGCGACCCCCGGCGAGAACGTGATCATCGCCAGCAAGTCGACCACGCGGTACGTGGTGCTGGAGACCAACAAGAAGAAGCAGCTCCACCCGGTGCTCAACATGTCGTCGGCCAAGCTGCTGCTCAACCCCGACAAGGGCAAGGTCATCAACGTCGACGAGTCGGTGCTCGACAGCGGCAAGATCCCGCACGGCGCCACTCTCGGCATCCCCTACGCCCCCGACCGGCTCCCCGACCCCAAGGAGGCGGGCGCGGCCAAGCGCTGGGCGGTCTGCGAGCGGCCCGGCGAGGGCGGCCGCGCCATCCAGAAGGCGGCGTTTGTCCTCGCCCAGCGCGAGGAGAAGAAGACCGAGGGCAAGGAGCGCCTCACCGGCGGCGAGCTGCTGTACGTCGAAGGCCCCGACAAGGCCCGTTACGTGGTCGACGCCCAGGGCACCGCGTACCCCGTCAAGCGGGACGACGAGCTGCTCCTGCGCCAGCTCGTCGGGCAGGGCCGCGCCGCCCAGCGCGTGTCCGCGGCCTGGCTGGAGACCCTGCACAAGGGCGACACCATCGAGTTCCCCACCATCCCCGGCCAGGTCGGCACGGACGCCGACGTACCCGGCAGCCTCGACCCCGAGGTCAACAAGGTCGGCACGGTCCTGACCGCCACCGACGGCACCCGGGAGCAGCAGTACGTCGTCCTCCGCGACCGCGTCGCCCCCATCTCCGACTTCACGGCCAAGCTGCTGCTCAACAGCCGCCAGCTGGTCGAGCTCGACCAGGCCGGCCGCGCCACCTCGGTGAGCGCCGCCGCCTTCCAGCCGGGCGAGGCGTTCGGCGCGGACAAGAAGTGGCCGCGGTTCGCGCCGAAGCCCGTCAACGACGCCGGTACGGAAGAGGGCAGCCGCAACACCGTCTGCAACGTCCTGCGCGAGGTCGACACCGACAACGGCGCCACCACCCTCAGCACCTGGGCGGGCACCGACTTCCCCGCCCCGCTGCCCACCGGCGCCAGCAGCGCGTACGTGACCCCCGGATCCGGCCAGCTCTTCCGCCAGTTCAAGGGCTCGGAGACCGGCACCGGTTTCCTCTTCCTGGTCACGGACACCGGCCTGCGCTACGCGATGCAGTCCAACGGCGACACCGCCACCGACGACTCCGGCATCGGCTCCTCCGGCGACGAGAAGGAGAAGCAGGCGCGGGCGCAGGAGGCCGCCCAGGCCCAGAACCGCCTCGGCTACAAGGACGTCGACCCCGTCCCCGTACCGGCGGAGTGGTCGACCTTCCTGCCGACCGGTCCCCGGCTGTCGACCGGCGCCGCGCGCCAGCCGCAGGGCTCGTGAGGACCGGGGCGGACATGACCTACACCCACCGACGCCTGCTGGCGGCCGCCCCCGTGCTGGTCGCCACCGCACTGGCCGCCGTCATCCTGCCCGCGCCGCCCGCGGCCGCCGACGACCTCCAGCAGTGCACCTTCCCCGGCAAGATGTACGAGGGCCGGCCCTGGGCGCTGCAGCGCGTCCTGCTGGACGAACTGTGGAAGCAGTCCACGGGCAAGGGCGTGCGCGTCGCGGTCATCGACACCGGCGTGGACGTCAAGAACCCGCAGCTGGCGAAGGCCGTGGACACCGGCAGCGGCATCAACCTGCTGCCCAAGAAGGACGACCAGGGCAAGGAACTGGAGCGCGGCAAGGAGGACGGCACCACCGACACGGTCGGCCACGGCACCAAGGTCGCCGGCATCATCGCCGCCCGCCCCGCCAAGGGCACCGGTTTCGTCGGCCTCGCGCCCGACGCCACGATCATCCCGATCCAGCAGAACGACGCCGAGGGCCACGGCACGGTCAAGAGCCTCGCGGCCGCCATCCGGCACGCGATCGCCGAGAAGGCGGATGTGATCAACATCTCGCAGGACACGGCGGACGCGGTGAAGCCCGCACCCGACCTCAAGCGGGCGGTGGACGCCGCCCTGGGTGAGGGCATCGTCGTCGTCGCCTCGGCGGGCAACGACGGCCTGGGCGGCAACGTCAAGCCCACCTACCCCGCCTCGTACGAAGGCGTCCTGGCCGTGGCCGCCTCGGACCGCAACAACGAGCGCGCGCAGTTCTCCCAGTCGGGCGACTTCGTGGGCATCGCCGCCCCGGGCGTCGACATGGTCTCCACGGTCCCGGGCGGCGGCCACTGCGCCGACAACGGCACCAGTTTCTCCGCGCCGTACGTCGCCGGCCTGGCCGCGCTCATCAAGGCCAAGCACCAGGACTGGACGCGTGAGCAGATCGTCGCCCAGATCCAGCAGACCGCCGAACGCTCCGTGGCCGGCCACGACCGCCTCGTCGGCTGGGGCGTCGTCGACCCGGTCCGCGCCCTGACGGAGGACGACAAGCCCATCGACAAGCCGGTCGCCCACGAGGGTGTCACCCGCGCCGAGGCCCCGACCCCGGCCGAGGTCCACCTCGGCGAAACCCCGGAGGAGCGCAACGCCCGCCTCGCGACGTACGTGGTCGTGGGCGGCGGCGTCCTCGTCGCGGCCATCTCGGGAAGCGCGGTCGCCGTACGTGACGCACGTCGCAGGGCGAGGCGCGTGGCGTTGCAACTGCGGGGCCGGGAAATGGCGTGATCTGTAAGGCGCTTGGGACTGTCATACCCAGTGACTAAAGTGATGTGACGCAATCAAACAGCGGAAGCAAACGGGGAGGAACGAGCATCGTGCTCGAGGGAATGGTTGACGGGGGCGGCTATGGCAGGTGACCTCGAGCGCGGGGTTGGTGCGCTGAAGGCGTTCCAGAAGGACGTGAACGCCCTGCTGTCGGACCTCCAGGGCGGAGCCGGAGGCAGCTCCAAGATCGCCGAGGAGCGGGTCACCCGCGAATCCCTCGGCCATGGCTTGGCGTTCGCCGAGGCGGACGGCTTCTACACCCAGTACAACCGCGTACACCAGGCGATTGTCCAGCTCTCCAAGCACCTGAGCGACCAGATCGAGCTCTACAGCATCGCGGTCCACGCTGCGGACGTCGGTTACGACAACGTCGAGGAAGAGCAGCGGCAGCGGTACCACTCGATCCTGGCACGCCTGGACGAGGAACGGGACAGGGCCGAGGCGCAGGCTCAGGAACAGAAGCCCGAGACCGGTAAGCACCAGGACGGCAACCGCGTCGGCAAGGATCTGGGGTGATGACTGATGAGTGAAGAGAAGCAGCCCACGGAGCAGAAGCCGCCGGCGGACCCGAAGCCGCTGCCGGAGCAGCTGAAGCCCGAGCAGCGGTACGAGCAGGAGCAGAAGCAGCAGCAGGCGGCCGACACGACCATCACGGGTCAGCGTGTCGCCACGGACATGGCGCAGAAGGTGCACGAGACCTTCAGTGGTGTGTTCGGGGGCAGCGGCACGAGCGTGTTCGGCAAGACCAGCTTCGAGGACGCGCCTCTGAACAAGATGCTCGACCTGCTCGACAGCGCCAACCCGGCGGACCTCACGAACGCCGGCCAGAAGCTGGAGGACGCCACCAAGGCGCTCAACGAGGCGGCGAGGAACCTCGACAACTTCGTCAGCAAGACCGACTGGAAGGGTGAAGGCGCCGAGGAGTTCCGCCGCTACGGCAAGGAACTCGTTACGTACACCTACGGTCTGGGGTCGTTCTCCAACGTGGCGGGCGCCCAGCTGAAGGAGGCCGCGGTCGGCCTCAGCTCCGTCCGCAACTCCAAGCCGCCGCGCGACAGCCGGGCCATCCAGAAGAAGCCCGAGGACTTCGCCCTGCCGGAGCGCACGGAGGACAACCCGGACTACCAGAAGGCCCTCAAGGTCGAGAAGGACCGCCAGGAGGCCATCAACCAGATGAACCGTCTGGCGTCCTTCTACGCGGTCTCGGAAAGCACCTTGAAGTCGCAGGAGCCGCCGAAGCTGCCGAAGCCGCTGGGGAGCTCGGCGGTGCCGCCGCCGGCGGGGCAAGTGGACAGTGGCCGTGCCAGGGGGGAAGCAGGCTCCACAGGTAACGACCTGTCGCGGAGCTCCTCGGCGCAGCCCAGCGAAGCACGCGGCTGGGCCAACAACGTGGGAGATAGCACACCTCGCACGGAAGTCACGGGCAAGCCGGTCGAGGCAGTGGGCTCCAACCCCCGCACCGAGATCGACAGCGTCCAGACGCTTCCGCCGCCGACGACCCCCAATGCACCCACCCCGACCGGCCCGGTCACCGGCAACCCGGGCCCCAACGCCGCACCGCCCATCCCCGGCTTCGGCCCGCCCGTCCGCCCCACGGCACCGCGGGCCACTGGTATGCCTGGTGTCCCTCGGACCAGCGGTGGTCCGGGCCCCCACACGACCAGCCGTACCGGCACCCCTAACAATCCGACCGGACGCACCACGGGAACGCCTCCTGGGCGCTCCCCGGGAATGCCCGGTCGATCCACGGGGATGCCCGTTACAGGTCATGGAGCACCCCCCCAGGCCACTGGGCGTGCCGGCCAGCCGATGGGTCGTTCCGGACCCATGGGGATGCCGACAGGCCAAACGGGTCGCACCGGTGGCCCCGGGCAGGCGCCGGTGACCGGTCGGCCGACCACGTCGGCGCCGGGCATGGCCGGACGCCAAGGCGGCCCCGGCGCGACGCCTCGTGCGGGCCAGAACGGCATCGTCGGAGGCACACCGCAGCGTGCTATCGGCGGGTCCACCGGATCCCGCATTCCCAAGGGCACGGTCATCGGCGGAGAGGCAGCGTCCACCGGCCGTCCCTCCACCGCGAGGCCGAGCCAGTCCGGAGTCATCGGCGCCAATCAGGCGAATGGTGCCGCTCGCGCCACTGGACGCGGCACGCCCAGTGTGAACGGTGTGGTGGGTACGCCGCGTGGCGGCGCGACGGCCGCCCGGCCGGGCGGTGCGGCCATGGGCGCTCGCAGTGGCCAGCGTCAGGCCCGTGACGAGGAACAGGAGCGGAGCAACTCCACCCGTCCGGATTACCTGACGGAAGACGAAAAGACGTGGGCAGCCAAGCGAGGGAATGCTGTGCCACCGGTGATCGACTAGGCACTCGGAAGGTTCGGAAGTCAGGATGACGCCAGTGATGAGTCGGGTCCGTAGGCACACCGTGCGGCGTGGCCTGCTCTGTGCCGTGGCTGCGGCTGGAGCTTGGTCGCTGGGGATCGGGGGTACTGCCACAGCGGCAACCATCACCGACCCTCAGTCGAGGCAGTGGTACCTGGATGCGATGCACGCCGATGAGATTTGGAAAACGGCCACCGGCGAAGGCATCAAGGTCGCGGTCATCGACAGCGGTGTCAATCCCTCCACGCCCTCACTCAAGGGCCAGGTTTTGAAGGGCGTGGACTTCACCGGCGTCAAGGGCGAGGCGACCGACGACTTCGATGGACACGGCACGTCGATGGCTGAACTCATCGCAGGTACTGGAAATGGTGGCGGGCTGAAGGGCCTCGCACCAGGAGCCAAGATCATCCCGTATCGCGTATCCGATACCGAACTTCAGAACAGGGAGAAGGTCAACGCCTTCGACATGCGAGAGGCGATCCGTGCGGCGGCGGACAGTGATGCACAGATCATCAACGTCTCGATGGCCAGCGATTACTACAACGCCGACATCAGGGATGCGGTCGAGTACGCCCAGAGCAAGGGCAAGCTGCTCTTCGCCGGTGCCGGTAACGGTGCCAAGAAGGGGAACAAGAAGCAGTATCCGGCTGCTTATCCGGAGGCGATTGCTGTTGCCGGCACCGGTCCCGACGGCATGGTGTCCGACTATTCCCAGCACGGCGACTGGATCGACATTGCCGCTCCCGCCGACGATATTCCCGGCTGGTGTGATACAGCCTTCGATGTCTACTGCGACGGCGACGGCGGAACCAGCTCAGCCACCGCCATCGCCTCAGCGACCGCCGCCCTCATCTGGTCCAAGCACCCCGACTGGACCGGAAACCAGGTGCTGCGCGTCATGTTCGAATCCGCCGCGCGTGGCGAGGACTGGAAGCCCGGCACCGTGAGCACGTATCTCGGGCACGGCGTCGTGCGGCCCAACGCACACCTCAACCGGGGGCTCGGAAAGCCGGGTGACCCCAACATCAGCCCGTTGACCAACGAGCGGGTCGGCGGCAAGCCCGGCTCGTCCGCTTCGTCGGCTCCTTCTGCACCAGGTTCGTCACAGGCCCCGAAGGACAAGGCCGCCGATGACGCGGCCATGGCAAGCTCTTCGAGCAAGAACGCAGACGGCAACGGCCAGTTGGGGCTCATCATCGGCGGAGTCGCCGTCGTGGCCGTCCTCGCGGGAGCGGGCGTCTTCGTGGCCCGTAGGCGGCGTACCGCCTGACGCGGCAGCCGCGTCAGGCCCCCACCGGGGTAACCCACAAGACCATCGCTGCGGACAGCTGAAGCGAAAGTCCGCAGTGCAATGGAAAACCCAAGAAAGGGAGAGCGACACATGGCAGTCCAGAAGGTCGGCGATGCAAGTCTCAAGGACTTCCAGGACGAAATCACCCGGAACTTCGACGACGTCAAGGGGCAGCTGAAGAACCTCCAGGGCGTTATCGACAGCCTCGAAGGCAACTGGAAGGGCATTGGCGCCGGCGCCTTCGACGTCAAGCAGAACGAGATCAACCAGGGCATGGTTCGTATCGCGAAGCTGCTGCTGAACTTCCAGGAAGCGATCCAGGTCACCCGCACGACCGCCGGCAACACCGAGGACGAGGTGGAGCAGGCGCTGCGCGGCGTCGACGTGACCGGCGGTTTCTCCGGCGACGCGGGCGCGGAGCGCCGCGCGACGTCGAACATCGCCAGCTACTAAGCGCACAGGTCGTCATCCCGCGACCGCGACCGCGATCAGCACAGAGAACACACGCCTCAATCGGTATTTGGAGGAACCGTGGCACAGTCCAACGACGGCGTGATGGTCGTCACTTACGCCTCACTCGAGCAGGCGGCATCGACCATCGAGGCCCAGGCTGCCCGCCTGGACGCGTCTCTCGAGGCCATCCAGAACAAGATCAAGAGCATCTCCAACACCTTCGAGGGTGAGGCGAAGACCGCCGCGGACGGTGCCCACGCCAAGTGGGACCAGGAGACGCGCGCGATCCACAACGCCCTCAAGGGCATCGCCAAGGCCGTCCGCGAGGCCGGCCCGGCGTACCAGGCCGGCGACCGCAAGGCCGCCAGCCACTTCTAAGTCTCACGGCCCGGCGAGGGCCTGAGCAGCACGCAGAACGAGTAGCAGGGTGGGCATGCGCGGGAGATGCCCACCCTCACTCTTTTGTGTGCTTCGTGCTTCGTGCTTCGTGCTTCCGCTCGCCTCGAGAGCGATGGGGCGACGGCTGCTTGGTAGAACTGGGCGGGGCCCGCACCGAGCTCACACGGATGACCATCCCGCCCGGCGGCCGATTCCTCCGACCGCCCCGGCCTTCGCTCTGGAGCCCGCTGTGCCTCTGCGGTCAGATATCACCCGCCCGATATCCCTGCTCCTGTCGACCGCGCTCACGGCCGGACTCACCGGCTGCGCACTGCTGGACCTCGCCGAGGACTGCGACGGGACCCACGACCAGGTGCAGGAGATGGCGGCGCTCGACATCCTCGACTCCCGGCCCGCAGGGGCCACCGTCGCCCGGGGCTTCGAGGAGGTGGACGCCGGCTGCTGGGCGGACAGCGGCGACGTCTCGGTGTACGCCGGCCGGACATACGCCTTCCCCGGCACGCAGGCCGACGTGGCCGCGTACTACCGGACGGCGGCGGTACGGGACGGATGGAATCCGCACCCCGAAGCCTCGCCAGACGACCTGTGCTTCGTCAGGGAGAACATGGTCCTGCAGATCGTCTTCCTCGTCGCCGAGCGCCTCGCGGAGGACGGTTACGGAAGCGGGCCTGATGTCACCACCAGGGCCGACTACTCGATCGACATCACCTCGTTCGTGAACAGCGGCGCCGAGGCGGGCTGCTAGGGGCTGCCGGCCGAGCCCGCAGCCCCGGCCCTCGGCCGGTCCGGAGACCAGGCTGACCGGAAGATCCACCTGGCGCACGAGGGGAGCGGCCGGAGCCCCGGCGGTGCCACGCGCATCTGCGCGGCCTAGCGCGGCAGCTTCAGATCCGTGCAGCCGTGTTGCTGAGCGGCCCGCTTGGCGAACGCGATGAGGGCGGCCTTCGCGAACCCCGGGTTGTTGGTCTCCCTCGTTTGCGCCCGGATGCGGAAGATCGCACGGAAGATGTCGTCGGGGCATCGAGCACTAGCCCAGTAGTCCTCCTCGGAGCCGCCGGCAGGCTCCTCCGTCAGGTAGGGGGCCTGGGCATGCCGATTGGCCGCGTACGGGCCGAAGGCGGCCTCGAGGCGATAGACCTCCTCAGCTGTCCGGTAGTTGATCTCGTCCTTGAGAACGCAGATTTCGAGCGGTGCGGCATCACTCGATGGTGCTTCCGCCACGCTGGTGACGTGCTTCTCCAGGGTGAACGGCAGGCCCGAGCAGGTGCCCTGCGCTGCGCTCGGGAGCGTGTCTTGCAGGGGCTTCGGAATGGGCGGCAACGGCCCGCCGGGCGTGGTGTCGCAGTCCCAACGTTCGGCCGCCTTCGCCGCCGTGGCGGTGACGAGCTCAGCGATCTTTCCGGGCCTGTGCGCATAGTCCTGGACCGCAGTGACCACCAGCGTGGTGTCCCTGTTGCGGCAGGGGAGGACAACGGCCGTGTTCGTCAGATCGGTGAAGCCGCGCCAGCCACCACCCAGGGGGATGGGCAGCGCCTTGGCGTCCTCCTCGGGGAGGTAGTGCTCCCAATCGGTGTCTGTGAAGGGGACACGAGCCGGTAGGCGGCTGACCGTGACGTACAGGCCCGCGACCTTGCACCAGTCATAGCCGTGGTCGCCTCTATCAAGGCGGATGTCGTGGGGCAATGCGCGCTCGTGGCCCATCCCGGCGAGGGAGACGGTCTCCTCGTACGGCAGGACGCCGCCGCAGTACGTCTCGAGCTTGCTCTCGTACCGCCACCGCTTGCCGGTGTCACTGAGCTGGTACCAGCCGTATCCCGCGAGGGTGGCTAGCGCGAGGGGTACCCCGATCCAGACAGCCCACCGTCGTAGCGCCTTCATCTGATCACCTCTGCGTCGTTACGCCGTGCGCGGCGGCTACCCCTCGTCGCTGACCTTCGGCGCCTTGGCCGGAAGCTGGGAGGGAAGGTTGCACCCCACCTCTCCACGACGACAGTGAGGTTGTAACTGCCTCTGTATACGTCTCCGGGAAGCTTTGCTGACGAAGAACAGGGAACAAGAATGGCCGCCGCGCCTGCCCCGAGGACCCCCCTGTTTCCAGCTTCGAAGTCGTCGACGTCTTCCGGAGTCCTGTCGTTGAGCACGCGCCTCACCCAGTGGTTCGACGGGGTGGCCTGCGTGAGTTCTGTCCTGGTGTGGAGGAGGAGTCCGCCATCCCCGTACACCTGGCAGTTAACGGTGAAAAACCGTCCGCCAAAGGAGACGGGCTTGCCGTCCCATGACTCATCGAAGTTGTATTCAGATTTGTCGGGGCAGCGTCGCGCCAAGAGCACGGGAGGCGCTGGACAGGTCGCCCAGCGGCTCGCAAAGGTCATGCGCCCGGATTTCTCCGCGTCTTGCGAAGGGCGACAGCCCGAGGGCGTGGACGACGGAGGTCGCTACCAATACGGTCACGAGAGCCACGAAGGCAAGCTTGGTCCTACGAGACACCGGCACCTTCACCCCGAGCACTCCTCGGACTTCGACACTGCCTCCGCGAAGCCGAGGACCAGCTTCTTCATGGCCTCCTCCTTCGCGGCGTCCACGACGTAGACGCTGGCGAACAGCTCGTACGTGCCTTTACGTGAGCTCACCTTGGGGTTGGGGCACGTCACGTGGCTGACCGCGCCCCTGTCCCTCCACGCGTAGCGCCTGTCGTCACTGACGTGCTCATCGAGTGCAAGGTTCCTCTGCGACCTTGCGACCTTGGCCGGTTCCGTTCCCTTCTCGAACCACTCGAAGCTCGCGGACAGCACCTCCCTGCCGTCCACTGAGACGAGGCACCGATCCCATCCGATGGCGCCGGCGGTGCGCATGGAGATCCTTTCCCCGCTGCGGGGGAGAACCGGATCCAGCAGGCTCGGCTCGATGGGCATATCGCATAGGGCGGTGGGTGTGCTGAAGCTCCTCTTCGGCTCGGGCGACGCACACCCGGAGACGGCCCCGGCCGCCAGCACCGCAGCCACTGCTGCAAGGGCGGGTACCCGGGGCCTGTGCGTGCTGAAGCGGTTCAACTTCCCCCCATTGGCCTGTGGGGGCACGCGCCCTCGCTCCCGCCCACAGCCGAGCGCCGTCTCACCAGATGTCACCCCGGCAGGCAGCCGAATCGGCCATCGCGTCCGTGTAGTCAGTGATCAGCGCCAAGATCTGGGATTCGGTGGCCGGCTCACCCTCGATGCGAATCGAGGTGAACAGCTCACCGTCGGTATCCTTGTCGATCTTTCTCGGGTCCACACACTTGACCCGGCCGATCGCTCCGGTGCTGGAGTACATATAACGCTTGTCGGAGGTCTCCTTATCGCCCGGTTCGACGCCGATCGTATTGGTTGCGACGTAATTCAAGGTGGAGCCCTGCTCGTACCACTCGACAGCAGCGGCGAGCGCGGCTTTTCCATCCACGTTTACGTAGCAGCGCCTCGCCCCAGAGCCTCGGGTGGCTCTGAAGGAAACGTTCTCGCCTGCCGGAAGGAGCGGCCTCAACACGTCGGGAGAGACTTTTGTGCCGCACAGCGATGTGGGAATGTCGTACTCCTGCTTCGGTGCAGAGCAGGCACCGAGGGCCAGAGACAATGCCAGCACACTCATGGTGGCGGCGACCGCCCGCCCGTGCGTCCCAAATGGCCCATGCAGTCGATGTGACCTTGGTTTGTCTTCGAAGAGCATCATCGTCTCTCTTGGCGAAGTGGTGCCCGCGGTGGCAGGGCGTACCTGCCGCTGCGGACTCGGCAATAGATCACTCAACGACTCAGGTGGGAATCTCCGTTTCGAGGTCGTCTGCCATTCGGCGAACCGATGTGGACGCGTCATTGAAACCATCCGCGGTGCCGAGACGGGTCCACTCCTCGACCCTGGCCATGTCGGGCGACTTATGCGCCGCCGTAGCCAGGCGTGCGGCCTCAGCACTGAGGAGGATGTTCCTCTCCTTGCTGTCCTCCCACAGCTGCCCCACAGTGGACCCACGGTTCTTCAGGTTCTCTGGTTCGGAATCCTTGAAGACCTGTTCAAGGAGGACGCCGCTCACCGTACCCGCGGCGCCGCCGACTGCGGCGCCCACGACCGGGGATGCGATGAAGGAGGTGCCGATGCCGACACCCGTGCCGATGATGCCGGAGATGGCGCCCTTCCTTTGGTTGACCGCCAGCTCGAAGTCGGCGTCGGCTTCCTTCGCCTCACCCAGCACGGCCTCCTGCCGTCCGATGGCAAGTGTGCCGCCAACCTCGGCCGAGCGCCGGGAAATTTCCCTGAGGGTGTTCTCGGCACCCTGGTCATAACGCTGATTCGCTGGCAGGTCCGGGTTCAGGTGGTAATCCATGAGGTTGGCCATGTAAGCCTTCTGACCCACCTCGATGGCCGCGTAGCCTTCAGTGTTTTGCCCAACGGTCACCAGGAACCGTGTCACATCCGCGTGGTCCAGGTCCGCTACCGCCCCCGCGATGGGGAAAAGTTTGCTGACGCTCTCGTTCTTCTCATCGGCGTCCGCGGTTGCCCTGTTGATGTCCGGCAGGTATTCAGAGGCGATCTGGCCCAAGCTGTCGGACATGAAGCCGTAATCCGTGAGGCGTTTGGGAACTTCGGAGACCGAAGCGAAGATGTCCTCCACCAGCCTGGCCTGCGCGGCGTTGTGGGCCGGAGTGTCGGCGGTGGGCATCTCCCCGGCCCGGTGACCGGTTGCTGCGGCCTCCAAGGCCAGGGCGAGATTGTTGCGGCCCTCGATGCTGTCCTCGCCCTTGCTGTCCACCTCCGGTGGCCAGTGGCGCTCCTCGAAGAGGTACTGGAAGTTGCTGAGTTCCTTCCTGCCCTTGTACTCGTTCTCGTCTCCGGAGTCGTACGTGAATTCGTGGTCGTCGTCCTTCGACAGGAATTTCTGGTTGAAGAAGTCGGCGCCGGCACCCGGGCTGTTGGACAGGGCCTTCAGGAAGCCCACCAGAGGGTCGGAACCAGAATCCGTGCCGGTCCGGTTAAGTTCGGGCGCAGCCGGGAGGTGTTGCCAGGCCGGTTGGCGGCCGTTGTCGCTGCGAGTCTTCTCGACCTGCATCAACTTGGCGCCGTAGTCCTGGAGGAACCCGTCATCGAAGTCGCCCCAGCGCATCAGGTTGCTCATCACCTGGAAGCCGTACACGCCGCTGTTCTTGTTGAGGGGCTGTCCGCCGAGGTCGGCCATGTCGTACTTCCACTTCGACATCTCGGGAGAGTCGGCGTGCGAAGCGGTGGCCAGCGTCAGGCTGAGGTTCTTCTGGAGGTCGTCGTATTGCTCGCGCCGGTCGTGGTAGACGTCATAATTCCGCGACATGTCGGTGATGCCCGCCCAGAAGTCAAGGGTCCCCTTCGGCCCCAGCTGCTCGGCGAAGCGCTCGGCGAACAGCGGGTCCCCGGAGCGCTTCTGCAGGCCCGCGTTGAGCCGGTCGAAGTCGCTGGGGGTCAGGTCCTCGGGCTTCTTCTTGGCCAGCTTGGCGAGCTCCTCCGCCTCCTTGAGGGCGGCGGCCGCGGCGTCGCGGTCCTTGTACTTCGCCTCCGAGAAGCCGTAGTCGGTGAGGTCGACCAGCGCCTGCAGGGTGGTGGCGGCGGAGTTGTCGATCTCGCTCGCCTTGTTGACGATCCCCTGAAGCTCGTCGCGCAGCCCGTCGATGTCCTTCTGCGTCACGTCCTTGGCCTCGGGGTTCGCGTCGACCTTGAAGCTCTTACCGCTGACCGTCACCGTGAGCTGCTTCGTACGCCCTCGCTCGATGGCCTCCTTGAGCAGTCGCTGCTGCGTCTTCAGCTCGTCGCGCGTGTCCCGGAGGATGTTGAGGATGGACGTGGCCTGCGTGTGCGCGTCGGAGAACTCGCCGGCGGTCTTGGCGATGAACTGCCGGGAGACCGCGGCGTTGTAACCGGCCCAGTTCGCCTTGTTGGCCTTGCCGACGAGCCCGCCCTTCGCATCCGCCGCCAGCTGTTGCAGTTTGGTCAGCATGCTCGTCCAGTCGCTGACCGTATCGTCGAGCGGCTTGAAATTCGCGGAGTGCAGATCTTCGAAATCCACCGGCTGGTCCCCCTAGTCCTTCTCGTCCTTCTTCTCGCCGTGCACTGAGTTCTTCTCGCCCGGCGGTGCGTAGGACTCGTCGAAGCCGGCATCGAGCGTGGCGATGCTGCTCACGTGACGTTCGATGTGGATTTCGTCGCCCTGGTGCGCCTTCGTCGTGAAGTCCATGTGGTTCGAGATCAGCGCACAGGCGTCCATGAGGGTGTTCAGCTGCTTGTCCCAGCGGGCGGCCACGTGCTTCAGGGCCCCACCCAGCGCGAAGCCCTCCTTGGTCAAGGCGGTTCCGGCTGCGTCGGTCTCGGCGACCCGGGCCTCTTTCCACATGCGGTTGTAGAGCTTGAAGGCCTCGTCGCCGATCGCGGCAAGGTCCTTCTGGGAGACCTGGAGATCGCCTGTCTCGCGGCCCGCATTGGGCCTGTCCTCGGGCGGCAGGCCGTTCAACCGCATGCCGGTCGACTGCTTCTGGGCAGCCGATTCCTTCAGCTGCTCCCACTCGTTCCACGCCATCGTCCGGGCTCCTTCCCCCGCGCCTGCCGCGCGCCTCATGTGGCATGAACCTATTGAGCTCTTGCGGCTACTTGCAAGGACTGTCCTGGACGTCGGTTTTGATGCTGTACAAGAGGTTGACGCCCACGGCATGCGTCACTTCCGACTGTCCCGGCAAAGGCGTCGCCGTCACCGTCAGACAAATGCCGGCGACCTCGTATTTCTCCACGTCCCCGTCTTTCTTGACGAGTCGTACAGAGGGGTCGTCACCCGGCCCGCGCAACCGAAGGTCGATGAACTCGTCCCACGAGTTCCCCAGTCCTTTGGAGCGGCCCTGGCCCTCATCGGTCGCCAGATTCGCGGCCGCGTACCTCACCCGCTTGAGCGTCTCGGCGTGATCCGGCCCCGAGTCGAAAGCACCCGCGGCCCGCAGCAACACCACCACCTGCCACACGAAAGCGCCCGCGAGCACCACCAGGCCGATCCGCCGCCACCTGAACGCCGCATCCGGCGGCTCGTGCGCTTCCGGGTTGTCGAAGTGGGGGGCCCGGAAGCGCCACCAGAGCCTGCGCGGCAGGTCCACGACCGCCGCGGCCAGGAACAGCACCGCGAACGTCGCGAGGAAGGCGATTAAGCCGCTCACCCCAGCAGCTCCGGCATCAGCCCCGTCTGCACCAGCGGGTTCCCCCGCTGCCGCGAGACGAAGGTGCCCCGGCCCGCCGGCATCGGCCGCATGCGGACGCCGCCCAGGATGTCGCCCTCCTGCGGGTCTCCCGACAGCAGGACGCCCTGGGCGCCCAGCTCCATCATGCGCTGCATGAACGGCTCGTAGGAGGCGCGGCTCGCGCCCGCCGCGCTGCGGGCGATGATGAAGCGCACGCCCACGTCCCGCGCGAACGGCAGGTGTTCCGTCAGCTTGGACAGCGGGTTGCCGCTCGACGTCGACACCAGGTCGTAGTCGTCGACCACGACGTACACCGACGGGCCCCGCCACCAGCTGCGGTCCCGCAGCTGCTGCGCCGTCACGTCGGCCGACGGCGTACGGCGCTGCATCAGGTCGGCCAGGGCGTCCACGTGGTGGTCCATGTTGTTGGACATGGGCACGTACTCCGCCAGGTGCGTGGCGGGGGTGACGTCCAGCAGCGCGCGCCGGTTGTCGACCACGAAGAACTTGCAGGAGTCGCCGTCGTATCGCTCGCTCAGCTGCTTGATCAGCAGCCGCAGCAGGTTCGACTTGCCCGACTCGCTCTCGCCGAACACCAGGAAGAACGGGTCGCGGTCGAAGTTGACGAAGACCGGCTCGAGGTTGTTCTCGTCGATGGCGAAGGCGACGCCCCGCTTCGGCTCCACGAAGCCCGCCGGCAGCTGCTGCACCGGAAGCTCGCGCGGCAGCAGCCGCACCGCGGGCGCGCCCGGCGCCGTCCAGTGCCGTGCGACCTCCTGCGCCATCGCGGCGGCGGCCTCGGACAGCTCGGTGTCGGAGTTGATGCCGTCGATACGCGGCACCGCCGCCATGAAGTGCAGCTTCTCCGGGGTCAGACCACGCCCCGGCACACCCGTGGGCACGTTGACGGCCGCCTTGCGGTCCAGCTCCGAGTCCATGGTGTCGCCGAGCCGCAGCTCCAGGCGGTTCATCAGGTGGTCCTTGAGGTTCGCCCGGACCTCCATCGACCGCGAGGCGGTGAGGATGACGTGGATGCCGTAGCCCAGACCGCGCGCCGCGATGTCGAGCACCGCGTGCTCCAGGCCCTCGTACTCGGTACGGAAGTTGCCCCAGCCGTCGATGACGAGGAAGACGTCACCCCACGGCTGCTCCGTCACGGAGATGTCGCCGCGCGCCCGCAGCCTGCGGTACGTGGCGATCGAGTCGACGCCCGCGCTGCGGAAGTACTCCTCGCGCCGCGCCAGGATCCCGTACACCTCGGCGACGGTGCGCCGCACCTTCTCCGGGTCCAGACGCGAGGCGACCCCGCCCACGTGCGGCAGCCCGGCGATCGACGCCATACCGCCACCACCGAAGTCCAGGCCGTAGAACTGCACCTCGTGCGGCGTGTGCGTCAGCGCGAACGCCGAGATCAGCGTCCGCAGCAACGTCGACTTGCCGGACTGCGGGCCACCGATGATCTGCATGTGGCCCGCCGCACCCGAGAAGTCCCGGTACAGCGTGTCGCGCCGCTGCTCGAACGGCTTGTCGACCACGCCGAGCGGCACGATGAGCCGCCCCGCCCCCTCGTACCCGGGCTGCGTCAGCCCGCGTCCCTGCACACCCGTCAGACCGGGCAGCAGCTCGTCCAGCGGCGGCGGGTTGTCCAGCGGCGGCAGCCACACCTGGTGCGCCTCCGCGCCCCGCCCCTCCAGCCGCCGCACGATCACGTCGAGTACGGAGTCGGCCAGCGCGTCGTCCTCGGGCGTGCGCTGCTCGGGCACCTGCGCCTGCGCGGTCGGCTGGATGTAGTGCACCGGCACCGGCGCGGCCGTGAACAGCGCCGGCCGCCGGTCCACCGGCAGCGGCCCGCCCGGCACGGCGGCGTGCGCGTTCTCGCGGTACACGCCGGAGACGTACGCCGCCTTGAACCGCACCATCTCGTCCGTACCGAACTTCAGGAAGCCGGAGCCGGGCACGTTCGGCAGCTCGTAGGCGTCGGGCACACCGAGAGCCGCGCGGGACTCGGCCGCCGAGAAGGTCCGCAGACCGATCCGGTACGACAGATAGGTCTCCAGGCCGCGCAGCCGGCCCTCCTCCAGGCGCTGCGAGGCGAGGAGCAGGTGCACACCGAGGGACCGGCCGATACGGCCGATCTGCACGAACATCTCGATGAAGTCCGGCTTGGCGGACAGCAGCTCGCTGAACTCGTCGATGACGAGCACGAGGGAGGGGATGGGCTGGAGCGGGGCTCCGGCGGCACGCGCCTTCTCGTAGTCGTGGATGTTGGCGTAGTTGCCCGCGTCGCGCAGCATCTCCTGGCGGCGGTTGAGCTCACCGCGGATGGAGTCGCCCATGCGGTCCACCAGGGTCAGGTCGTCCGCCAGGTTGGTGATGACGGCCGCCACGTGCGGCATCTGCGACATACCCGCGAAGGTGGCGCCGCCCTTGAAGTCGGCGAGGACGAAGTTCAGCGTCTCCGAGGAGTGCGTGACCGCCAGACCGAGCACGAGCGTACGCAGCAGCTCCGACTTTCCGGAACCGGTGGCGCCCACGCACAGACCGTGCGGGCCCATGCCCTCCTGGGCCGCCTCCTTCAGGTCCAGCATGACCGGCGTGCCGTCCTCGCCCACACCGATCGGCACCCGCAGCCGCTCCGACTGCGAGCGCGGCCGCCAGGTGCGGCTGACGTCGACGGACGCCGCGTCGCCGAGGTTCAGCAGGTCGGTGAAGTCCAGGTTGGCCAGCAGCGGTTCGTCGTCGTCCGACCCGGAGCCGACCCGCAGCGGCGCGAGCTGGCGCGCCAGCGTCTCGGCGGCCTCCAGGCTCAGCCGGTCCGGAGCCCCCTCGTACACCATGCCGTGCGCCGACTCCAGGCGCAGCGAGTCGGGGTGCACCACGACCGACAGGCCACCGCGAGCCCCGTGGACCTCGCCGGGTACGACCTCGATGATCGTCACGCCCTGCAGGCCCTCCGCCGTGGCGAGCGCCGACATGGAGGGGATGGACTGGCCGTCGAGGACGACCACGACGTGCGGCTGGTCCAGCAGCGGGTTGCCGCCGAAGCGCGGACGGCCCTCCAGCCGCGCGCCGAGCAGCTCGTCGAGCTCCCGCGCGTCGGTGGTGATCAGCCGCCGCGAGCCCGCACCGTCACCGGGCCCGGAGGCCTGGACGTGCGGGAACCACTTGGCGAACTCCCACTGGCCGGCGCTCTCGCGGCCCACGGCGAGGGCGATGACCAGGTCCTCGGGGGAGTGCAGCGACGCCAGCGAGCCGACCATCGCGCGCGCGGCCGAGCGCGCGGACTCCGCCTCGCCGCTCACCGTCAGGTGGTAGAAGGCGCGCAGCGAGACGGCGATGGGCAGGCCCTCCAGCGTGCTGTGGGCGTTGATGAACTGCTGCATCGCACCGGCCGTGAGCGGTTCCAGCTCGTCCACGGGTGCCGTTTCGGGGGCGATGAGCGGGGTGGCGAGCTGCTGGCTGCCGAGCCCGATGCGGACCTGCGCGAAGTCGTCGTCGGCGACGCGCCGCTCCCAGACGCGGCTGCCCTCGGCGACCAGCGCCCACAGCTGCTCGGGGGAGGGGTGCAGATAGAACTGGGCGTCGCGCTGCAGGCGCGCGGTCCGCAGCACCGTACGCCGGGTCTGCGTCAGGTACTTGAGGTAGTCACGGCGCAGGTCGGCGAGCTGCCCCTGAGTACCGCGCCGGTAGCGCACCATCATCGCGATGGCCATGGCCACCGTCGACGCGATCATCACCATGCCCATGATCCGCATGACCGGATTCGGGGTCATGAAGAAGAAGACGACCGAACCACCCATGCCGAGCGTCGGCAGCAACTGCATGAGCACGCCCTCCTGCTGCCCTCTGGGCAGCTCGGGAGGGGGTTGCAGTTGCACCTGCTCGCCGGGTACTTCGGACGGCAGGGCCCGTGGTGGGCGCTTGACGATGATTTGACTCACAGCTCACCAATTCCCTTGGCGGACGGAAACGTTCCTATCGGCGCCCCCGTGGCGACGGGTTCCATCCGCGGGGAGGGATCCTACTTGTGAGGGGGGTTACGGGTGGGCGGTAGGGTGGCGAGAAATGGTGGCGCACCCGTGAACCTCCGCAAACAAATGGGTCATTCGGAGCGCCACGGCAGGACTTCGACGACTTGGACGACGCTCGGCGCCCGAGGTCGTCTCCGACGCCTCGACGACGATCGACGCACGACATCCACGAGGGGAAGCAGCAGGTGAGTATGACGGCCACAGCCGCGGCCACCGGAACGGGTCACCCGGCTCCCGCGACACCGTCCGGCGGCGGAACGGGATTCTGCCGCGTCACGGTCGTCGCGCCCGACGGCCGCGTCGACGTGGCACTGCCCGAGGACATCCCGGTCGCCGACCTCTACCCCGAGGTCCTCAGGCTGTCCGGCCAGAGCCCCGCACCCGGCGCGCCCGTCGGCTACCACCTGGTGCGCCGCGACGGCACGGTGCTCGACAGCGCGCGCTCGCTGGCCGCGCAGCGCATCCTCGACGGGGAGCTGCTGTCGCTGCGGCCCTTCGCCGAGTCGCTGCCCCCGGCGGTCTTCGACGACGTCGCCGACGCGGTCGCCTCCGCCGTCGCCCGTGACCGCACCCTGTGGTCCGACGCCCTGATGCGCGGCGCCGGCCTCTTCGGCGGCTCGGTGCTGCTGGTCCTGGTCGCCTTCGTGCTGTGGACGGCCGACCCGCGGCACGACATGCACGGCCTGCCGGGCATCCTCGCCGGCATCACCGGCGTCCTGCTGCTCGCGCTCGCCGGCGTACGCGCCCGGGTCTACGACGACCGGGCCTCCGCCATCGCGCTGGGCGTCGGCGCCATGGCGAACGCCGCGGTCGGCGGAGCGGGCCTGCTACCGCTCACGGGCGGGCAGGGCATCGGCAAGCTGCAGTTCCTGCTGGCCTGCGCCGCCGTCCTGGTCGTCGCCGTCATCCTGACGATCGTGGCCCCGGGCGGCGACGGCCCCTTCGTCGCGTTCGTCTTCGCCTCGGCCGTCGGCCTGCTGGTGACCTTCGTCGCCATCACCACCAAGATCACGCCCGCCGAGACGGCCGCCGTGTGCGCCCCGCTCGCCGTGGGCGCGCTCGCCTTCCTGCCGGGCCTGTCCACCCGCTTCGCCCGTCTCCCCATCGGCTTCGAGCCGCCCCGCACCTCCGTCGGCGGTTACGGGGCCGAGCCCGAGAGCCAGGGCCCCGTCGACTCCGAGCGCATCGCCGCCCAGGCCCGGCGCGGCCACGAGCTGCTGGTCGGGCTCGTCGGCGGCTGCGCGCTGCTGGCCGTCGGCGCCTCGGCGGTCCTCGGCTTCTCCGACAACGTGTGGGGGCAGCTGCTCGCCCTCGCCACGGGCGTCGCGATGCTGATGCGCGCCCACCTCTTCCGGTACACCGCCCAGGTCGGCTGTGCGCTCGCCGCCGGCCTCGGCTCCCTGGTGCTGCTGGGCCTGGGGCTGTGCCTCAACCCGCCGGCGACCCTGATCCGCGACGCCCTGCGGGGCGACGGCACCGCGCTGGACATCCGTACGATCTGGCTCACCGCGGCGGTCGCCGCCGTGGCCGCGCTGATCGTCTCGATCGGGCTGATCGTGCCGCGCAAGGGCGTCACCCCCTTCTGGGGCCGGTTCCTGGAGATCGCGGAGTCCTTCGTGCTCCTCACCCTCGTACCGCTGTGCCTGGCGGTCTTCGACGTCTACCACTCCATCCGCGCGCTGACGTCCTGACTGGGCCTGGTACGCTGTGTAACGGCCGTTTGTGTACGCGCACCCGGAGAGCTCGCTCTCTCTGGAGTGCAGCGCCCATCGTGCCTTCGCCTCCGAGTCACGGAAGCTCCCCTGAGACCAAGACCAGGGGCACTCGCGGGCGCATCGAACACCAATGAGGAGTACCGAGTGTCTCTCGACGCCGCTACGAAGAAGCAGATCATGGCCGAGTTCGGCACCAAGGAGGGCGACACCGGCTCCCCCGAGGTCCAGGTGGCCATGCTCTCCCGCCGCATCTCGGACCTGACCGAGCACCTCAAGACCCACAAGCACGACCACCACTCCCGCCGGGGTCTGCTGATCCTGGTCGGCCAGCGCCGCCGCCTGCTGCAGTACCTGGCCAAGAAGGACATCCAGCGCTTCCGTGCGCTGGTCGACCGCCTCGGCATCCGCCGCGGTGCGGCCGGCGGCGCCAAGTAAGTCGCCGTGAAGGGAGCGGTTCCCACGCTGAGGGGGCCGCTCCCTTTGCTGTTGCTGTAAGCGCCGTACCGCCCCCAAGGGGTGTACGCGCTGTGATCGGAATGCCAACCTGAGCCAAAGCTCAGTAACCTGGTCGCACAACGCAATAACGAAAACGCCATAAGAGCCGCAGAGGCTGGCTGGGAGAGGCGCCCCTCGCCGTCGCCGGTCCTCGGTAGTGGCCCCCGGGAGGGACATCCCGGGTGCTTCGATCGAAGACCGGCCCGCACACAAGGCGCGCTTCTCCGCCCCGTCCCCCGCCACACGGGCGTCCAGGGGACGCAAAGACGACAAGTAAATGGAGAAATCGCTAGTGGAGAACGAGACCCACTACGCCGAGGCCGTCATCGACAACGGCACCTTCGGCACCCGCACCATCCGCTTCGAGACGGGCCGCCTGGCCAAGCAGGCCGCCGGCTCCGCCGTGGCCTACCTGGACGACGACACCATGGTGCTGTCGGCCACCACGGCCTCCAAGAAGCCCAAGGACCAGCTCGACTTCTTCCCCCTGACGGTCGACGTCGAGGAGCGGATGTACGCGGCCGGCAAGATCCCCGGCTCCTTCTTCCGCCGTGAGGGCCGCCCCTCCGAGGACGCCATCCTCACCTGCCGCCTGATCGACCGGCCGCTGCGCCCCTCCTTCAAGAAGGGCCTGCGCAACGAGATCCAGATCGTCGAGACGATCATGGCGCTCAACCCCGACCACCTGTACGACGTGGTCGCGATCAACGCCGCCTCCTGCTCCACGCAGCTGGCCGGCCTGCCCTTCTCCGGCCCGATCGGCGCCACCCGTGTCGCCCTGATCAAGGGCCAGTGGGTCGCGTTCCCGACGCACACCGAGCTCGAGGACGCCGTCTTCGACATGGTCGTCGCGGGCCGCGTCCTGGAGGACGGCGACGTCGCGATCATGATGGTCGAGGCCGAGGCCACCGAGAAGACCATCGAGCTCGTCAAGGGCGGTGCCGAGGCCCCCACCGAGGAGGTCGTCGCCGCCGGTCTCGAGGCCGCGAAGCCGTTCATCAAGGTCCTCTGCAAGGCCCAGGCCGACCTGGCCGCCAAGGCCGCCAAGCCGGTCGGCGAGTTCCCGGTCTTCCTCGAGTACCAGGACGACGTCCTGGAGGCGCTCACCGCCGCCGTCAAGCCGGAGCTGTCGCAGGCGCTGACCATCGCCGGCAAGCAGGAGCGCGAGGCCGAGCTGGACCGCGTCAAGGAGGTCGCCGCCGAGAAGCTGCTCCCGCAGTTCGAGGGCCGCGAGAAGGAGATCTCCGCGGCGTACCGCGCGCTGACCAAGAAGCTGGTCCGCGAGCGCGTCATCAAGGACAAGGTCCGCATCGACGGCCGTGGCCTGACCGACATCCGTACGCTCGCGGCCGAGGTCGAGGCCATCCCGCGCGTGCACGGCTCCGCGCTGTTCGAGCGTGGCGAGACCCAGATCCTGGGCGTCACCACCCTCAACATGCTCCGCATGGAGCAGCAGCTGGACACCCTCTCCCCGGTGACCCGCAAGCGCTACATGCACAACTACAACTTCCCGCCGTACTCCGTCGGCGAGACCGGCCGCGTCGGCTCCCCGAAGCGCCGCGAGATCGGCCACGGCGCGCTCGCCGAGCGCGCGATCGTGCCGGTCCTGCCGTCGCGCGAGGAGTTCCCGTACGCGATCCGCCAGGTGTCCGAGGCCCTCGGCTCCAACGGCTCGACGTCCATGGGCTCGGTCTGCGCCTCCACCATGTCGCTGCTGAACGCCGGTGTGCCGCTGAAGGCGCCCGTCGCCGGTATCGCCATGGGTCTGATCTCCCAGGAGATCGACGGCGAGACGCACTACGTCGCCCTCACCGACATCCTCGGTGCGGAGGACGCCTTCGGCGACATGGACTTCAAGGTCGCCGGTACGAAGGAGTTCGTCACCGCCCTCCAGCTCGACACCAAGCTGGACGGCATCCCGGCCTCCGTCCTGGCCGCGGCCCTCAAGCAGGCCCGCGACGCCCGCCTCCACATCCTCGACGTGATGATGGAAGCGATCGACCGCCCGGACGAGATGTCCCCCAACGCCCCGCGGATCATCACCGTCAAGATCCCCGTGGACAAGATCGGCGAGGTCATCGGCCCCAAGGGCAAGATGATCAACCAGATCCAGGAGGACACCGGCGCCGAGATCACGATCGAGGACGACGGCACCATCTACATCGGTGCTCAGGTCGGTTCGCAGGCCGAGGCCGCCCGCGCCACGATCAACGGCATCGCCAACCCGACCATGCCGGAGGTCGGCGAGCGCTACCTGGGTACGGTCGTCAAGACCACCACCTTCGGTGCGTTCGTGTCCCTCATGCCGGGCAAGGACGGCCTGCTGCACATCTCGCAGATCCGCAAGCTCGCCGGTGGCAAGCGCGTGGAGAACGTCGAGGACGTGCTCGCGGTCGGCGCCAAGGTCCAGGTCGAGATCGCCGAGATCGACCAGCGCGGCAAGCTCTCCCTCGTCCCCGTGATGGCGGACGAGGACGCTTCCGCCGACGACGCGAAGGACGACACCGACCAGTGACGTCCCGTAGTCCGAAGACGACGGCCCGCACCTCCTCGGAGGCGCGGGCCGTCGCCCGTACCCAAACGCTTCTCCCGGGCAAGGACGGCATCGGCACGGTCCGCCGCACCACCCTCCCGGGCGGCCTGCGCATCGTCACCGAGACCCTGCCCTCCGTACGCTCCGCCACCTTCGGCATCTGGGCGCACGTCGGCTCCCGTGACGAGACGCCCGCCCTCAACGGCGCCACGCACTACTTGGAGCACCTCCTCTTCAAGGGCACCCGCAAGCGGTCCGCCCTCGACATCTCCTCCGCCATCGACGCGGTCGGCGGCGAGATGAACGCCTTCACGGCGAAGGAGTACACGTGCTACTACGCGCGCGTCCTCGACACCGACCTGCCGCTCGCCATCGACGTGGTGTGCGACATGCTCACCGGCTCGCTGATCCTCCAGGACGACGTCGACGCCGAGCGCGGCGTGATCCTCGAAGAGATCGCGATGACCGAGGACGACCCGGGTGACGTCGTCCACGACCTGTTCGCCAAGACGATGTTCGGCGAGACCCCGCTGGGCCGCCCCGTCCTCGGCACCGTCGACACCATCGAGGCGCTCTCCGCGGACCGCATCCGCCGCTTCTACAAGAAGCACTACGACCCGACCCACCTGGTCGTCGCCGCCGCCGGCAACGTCGACCACGCCACGGTCGTACGCCAGGTCCGCCGCGCCTTCGAGAAGGCCGGCGCCCTCACCCGCACCGACGCCGTCCCCGTCGCCCCGCGCGGCGGCCGGCGCGCCATCCGCACCGCGGGCCGCGTCGACGTGGTGGGCCGCCGCACCGAGCAGGCCCACGTCGTCCTCGGCATGCCGGGCATCGCCCGCATCGACGACCGCCGCTGGGCCCTGGGCGTGCTGAACACCGCCCTCGGCGGCGGCATGTCCTCGCGCCTCTTCCAGGAGGTCCGCGAGAAGCGCGGCCTGGCCTACAGCGTCTACTCGTACACCTCGGCCTTCGCCGACTGCGGCCTGTTCGGCGTGTACGCGGGCTGCCGCCCTAGCCAGGTCCACGACGTCCTGCGGATCTGCCGGGACGAGCTCGACCGGGTCGCCCGCGAGGGCCTCACGGACGACGAGATCGAGCGGGCCATCGGCCAGCTGAAGGGCTCCACCGTCCTCGGCCTGGAGGACACCGGCGCCCTGATGAACCGCATCGGCAAGAGCGAGCTGTGCTGGGGCGACCAGATGTCGGTCGACGACATGCTCGCCCAGATGGCCGCCGTCACCCCCGACGACGTACGGGACGTGGCCGCCGAGCTCCTCGGACAGCGCCCGTCGCTGTCCGTGATCGGCCCCCTGAAGGACAAGCAGGCCGACCGCCTCCACGACGTGGTCGCGTAACCGCACATCCGCCATGGAACCGAAGGAAGAAGTACGAGCATGAGCAGCAAGCTGCGCGTCGCGGTCATCGGCGCCAAGGGCCGCATCGGCTCCGAGGCCGTACGCGCCGTCGAGGCCGCCGAGGACATGGAGCTGGTCGCGGCCCTCGGCCGGGGCGACAAGCTGGAGACCCTCGCCGAGACCGGCACCCAGGTCGCGGTGGAGCTCACCACCCCCGACTCGGTCATGGACAACCTCGACTTCTGCGTACGCCACGGCATCCACGCCGTCGTCGGCACCACCGGCTGGACCGAGGAGCGCCTCGCCCGGCTGTCCGGCTGGCTGGAGGAGTCCCCCGACACGGGCGTCCTCATCGCCCCCAACTTCTCCATCGGCGCGGTCCTCACCATGAAGTTCGCGCAGATCGCGGCGCCGTACTTCGAGTCCGTCGAGGTCGTCGAGCTCCACCACCCCAACAAGGTCGACGCCCCCAGCGGCACCGCCACCCGCACCGCCCAGCTGATCGCCGCCGCCCGCGCCCAGGCCGGCTGCGCCCCGCAGCCCGACGCGACGGCGACGGCCCTGGACGGCGCGCGCGGCGCGGACGTCGACGGCGTCCCCGTCCACGCGGTACGCCTGCGGGGCCTGCTGGCCCACCAGGAAGTGCTGCTCGGTGGCGAGGGCGAGACGCTGACGATCCGGCACGACTCGCTGCACCACAGCAGCTTCATGCCCGGCATCCTGCTCGGCGCCCGCCGCGTGGTCACCACCCCCGGCCTCACCTTCGGCCTGGAAAACTTCCTGGACCTGGGCTGATGCGCGCCAAGCTCACGTACTTCCTCACGGCAGCCGTCCTGGTCGTCTACTTCGTCCTGGTCGGCAGCCGTGGCGTGATGCTGATCCAGCAGGGCACCGCGCTCACCGTCACCTTCGGCTGCGCGGTGCTCGTCCTGCCGGTCATCGGCGTCTGGTTCCTCTGGAAGAACACCCGGTTCGTCACCCAGGCCAACCGCCTCGCCGCCGAACTCGAAGCCGAGGGCGGCCTCCCGGCCGACGACCTGAAGCGCACCCCGAGCGGCCGCGTCGACCGCGAGGCCGCCGACGCCGTCTTCGCGCTGCGCCGCGCCGAGACCGAGGACACCCCGGACGACTGGCGCTGCTGGTTCCGCCTCGCGGTCGCCTACCACGACGCCCGCGACACCCCGCGCGCCCGCAAGGCGATGCAGCACGCGATCGCCCTCCACGAGGGCAGGCGCCCGGTCAGGAACTGACGGCGTACTCCGCGCTCCACGCCCCCAGGCGCTCCGCGGCCCGGTCGAACGCCTCGACCCGCGCCAGGAAGTCCGCGTTGTGGTCGGTGAGCAGCGGCAGCTGCTCACCACCCTGGCGTACGAGCACGAGGGCCTGCCCCTGCACGGTGCGCGGCAGCCCGAGCCACCGCACGGGCTGCTGCACCGTCCGTACGGCGGAGACCCGCGCCCACGGCACGGTCTCCGTCCGGAAGAACCCCACCCGGCGTACGCCCTCGCGGCTCACCCAGGCACCCATGCGCAGCAGCCGCAGCGCGGCGCCGATCACCAGCGCGGCCACCCCGAGACAGACCGCCGCCCCGGGCAGCGCCCCCGCGAAGGCGATGATCATCGTCGCCAGCAGGACGAACGAGGCGAGCAGCAGCGCCAGCGCCGCGGCCCCCACACGCCAGGGCCCCGGCCGGTACGGACGGCGCCACTGGTCGTGGTCCTCGTAGGGAAGCGCGACGTCCTCGCTGGTGTCGAAAGCACGGTCGGCCGTCAGGAAGGGCAGGGGCACGACGGATCCTCACTCATACGCACGCTCGATGGGGCTGTGCCCGGTGAGGCTACCCAGCACCTTCCGGACCGGCCAGCGCAGGGTGGCCCTAGGGGTTCAACGGCCCTGGGAGGCCTCGGACTGCTGCGTGTGACCGGCCGCGGGGCCGCTCTCCAGCGCAGGCATCCCGAAGAGGAGCGACCCCACGAGCCCGGCCGCGACGGTCAGCCCGATCAGCGTACGACCGGCGACCTCGGACAGGCTGGGACGCTCGCGGGGCGGAGGGGTGACGTTACTGCGGAAGCGCTGGGCCTCCGCGACGAAGGCGAACGGGACTGCCTCACGCCGGCCGAACATGTGTGAGAACCCTCCTTGAAACTCGTGATGGACACTGCTACTGGGACAGACGCATGAAGCAGCGGTTTGGTGCCCCTTTCGGTGCCCGAATTCCAGGGATTCATGTGCTGTCAGTGCCGCGACGTAGAGTGGGCGCCGCCCGAGCGACGCGATTGGAAGGACCCCCGCCGGTGAGCGACACCCCCGCCGAAGACCTCAAGCCCACGTTCCGCAGCGATGTGACCGTCGAGCTGGTCAAGCACAGCGCCGCCGACTCCGACGTCCTGTGGGCGGCCCGCGTCTCCACGGCCGGCGAGCAGTCCCTCGACGAACTGCAGAAGGACCCGGAGCGCTCCAAGGGGCTCATCAACTACCTGATGCGGGACCGCCACGGCAGCCCCTTCGAGCACAACTCGATGACCTTCTTCATCAGCGCCCCGATCTTCGTCTTCCGCGAGTTCATGCGCCACCGCGTCGGCTGGTCGTACAACGAGGAGTCCGGCCGGTACAGGGAGCTCCAGCCGGTCTTCTACGTCCCCGACACCTCGCGCAAGCTGGTCCAGCAGGGCCGCCCGGGCAAGTACGTCTTCGTCGAGGGCACCGAGGAGCAGCAGGCGCTCGTGGAGCGCACGATGGAGGCCTCCTACGTCCAGGCGTACGAGGCGTACCAGGAGATGCTCGCGGCGGGCGTCGCCCGCGAGGTAGCCCGCTCGGTCCTGCCGGTCGGCCTCTTCTCTTCCATGTACGCCACCTGCAACGCCCGCTCGCTGATGCACTTCCTCGGCCTGCGCACCCAGCACGAGCTGGCCAAGGTGCCGTCCTTCCCGCAGCGGGAGATCGAGATGGTCGGCGAGCGGATGGAGGAGCACTGGGCGCGCCTGATGCCGCTCACGTACGCCGCCTTCAACGCCAACGGCCGTGTCGCCCCGTAATCACGGCCCGGAGCCCGCAGCCGGGAGCCCGCACCGAGGCCGCCCGAAGTGTCCGTATTGCGGCGTTCCGAGAAGTTCATCTAGGCTGATCAAACGGACCCGGCACTGCTTGAACCCCCGAGCAGGCAGTGCCGGGCTCCACCTCCCCAGCGTCCCCCGAGGGGACCCCACGCGCTGAGCAACGAGTAGCGTGTTACCCATGGCTCCGATCTCGACTCCGCAGACCCCCTTCGGGCGGGTCCTCACCGCTATGGTCACGCCCTTCACGGCGGACGGCGCTCTCGACCTCGAAGGCGCACAGCGGCTCGCCACCCACCTGGTGGACGCAGGCAACGACGGCCTGGTCATCAGCGGCACCACCGGTGAGTCCCCGACCACCAGCGACGCGGAGAAAGAGCAGCTCGTACGGGCCGTCCTGGAAGCCGTCGGAGACCGTGCCCACGTCGTCGCCGGCATCGGCACCAACGACACCCACCACTCCATCGAGCTCGCCCGTGCCGCCGAGCGCGCCGGCGCACACGGCCTGCTCGCCGTCACCCCGTACTACAACAAGCCCCCGCAAGAGGGCCTCTTCCGCCACTTCACCGCCATCGCGGACGCCACCGGCCTGCCGGTGATGCTCTACGACATCCCCGGCCGCAGCGGCGTCCCGATCGACACCGAGACGATCGTCCGCCTCGCCGACCACCCGCGCATCGTCGCCAACAAGGACGCCAAGGGCGACCTCGGCCGCGCCAGCTGGGCCATCGCCCGCTCCGGCCTCGCCTGGTACTCCGGCGACGACATGCTCAACCTCCCGCTGCTCTCCGTCGGCGCCTGCGGCTTCGTCTCCGTCGTCAGCCACGTCGTCACCCCCGAGCTGCGCACCCTGCTCGACGCGTACCTCACCGGTGACGTCCAGAAGGCGACCGAGGTCCACCAGCGGCTGCTCCCGGTCTTCACCGGCATGTTCCGCACGCAGGGCGTGATCACCACCAAGGCCGCCCTCACCCTCCAGGGCCTCCCCGCCGGGCCGCTGCGCCTCCCGCTCGTGGAGCTCAGCCCGGAGGAAACCGCCCAGCTCAAGATCGATCTCGCTGCCGGCGGGGTACAGCTGTAGCACCAGACTTCATAACCGAATAGCCCAACAACAGCCCAACAACTGAACACAAGATCCACAACAGACAACAGCAAGTGCACGAATGTCACGCGCGCCACGTGCCCAAGCGGTACGTGGCGTGCGTGGTGAGGAGAGTCTTTTGAGTCATCCGCATCCTGAACTGGGCGCGCCCCCGAAGCTGCCCAAGGGCGGCCTGCGCGTCACCCCGCTCGGCGGTCTCGGTGAGATCGGCCGGAACATGACCGTGTTCGAGTACGACGGCCGGCTGCTGATCGTCGACTGCGGTGTCCTGTTCCCGGAGGAGGAGCAGCCCGGCATCGACCTGATCCTCCCGGACTTCACCACCATCCGGGACCGCCTCGACGACATCGAGGGCATCGTCCTCACGCACGGCCACGAGGACCACATCGGCGGTGTCCCCTTCCTGCTCCGGCTGAAGCCGGACATCCCGCTGATCGGCTCCAAGCTGACCCTCGCCCTGATCGAGGCCAAGCTCCAGGAGCACCGCATCCGCCCGTACACCCTCGAAGTCGTCGAGGGTGACCGCGAGCGGCTGGGCCCCTTCGACTGCGAGTTCATCGCGGTCAACCACTCCATCCCGGACGCCCTCGCCGTCGCCATCCGCACGCCCGCGGGCATGGTCGTGCACACCGGCGACTTCAAGATGGACCAGCTCCCGCTGGACAACCGCCTCACGGACCTGCACGCCTTCGCCCGGCTCAGTGAGGAGGGCATCGACCTCCTGCTGTCGGACTCCACGAACGCCGAGGTCCCGGGCTTCACGGCACACGAGCGCGACATCTCCAACGTGATGCGCTCGGTCTTCGCGGGCGCCCAGAAGCGGATCATCGTGGCGAGCTTCGCCAGCCACGTCCACCGCATCCAGCAGATCCTCGACGCGGCCCACGAGTACGGCCGCCGGGTCGCCTTCGTCGGACGCTCGATGGTCCGCAACATGGGCATCGCCCGTGACCTGGGCTACCTCCGCGTCCCGCCGGGCCTGGTCGTCGACGTCAGGACGCTCGACGATCTCCCCGACCACGAGGTCGTGCTGGTCTGTACGGGTTCCCAGGGCGAGCCGATGGCGGCCCTCTCCCGCATGGCCAACCGGGACCACCAGATCCGGATCGTCCCGGGCGACACGGTGATCCTGGCGTCCTCCCTGATCCCGGGCAACGAGAACGCCGTCTACCGCGTGATCAACGGCCTCACCCGCTGGGGCGCCAACGTCATCCACAAGGGCAACGCCAAGGTCCACGTCTCGGGCCACGCCTCGGCCGGCGAGCTGCTGTACTTCTACAACATCTGCAAGCCGCGCAACCTGATGCCGGTCCACGGCGAATGGCGCCACCTGCGCGCCAACGCCGAGCTCGGCGCGCTGACGGGTGTCCCCAAGGACCACATCGTCATCGCGGAGGACGGCGTCGTGGTCGACCTGGTCGAAGGCCGCGCCCGGATCGTCGGCAAGGTCCAGGCGGGTTACGTGTACGTCGACGGCCTCTCGGTCGGCGACGTTACCGAGACCTCCCTGAAGGACCGCCGCATCCTGGGCGAGGAGGGCATCATCTCGGTCTTCGTCGTCGTGGACTCCACGACCGGCAAGATCACCGGTGGCCCGCACATCCACGCCCGCGGCTCCGGCATCGAGGACAACGCGTTCGACGCGGTGATCCCGAAGATCGCGGAGGCCCTGGCCCGGTCGGCCGCCGACGGCGTCGCCGAGCCCCACCAGCTCCAGCAGCTGATCCGCCGCAGCGTCGGCAAGTGGGTCTCGGACACCTACCGCCGCCGACCGATGATCCTCCCTGTGGTCGTCGAGGTCTGACGGCCCGTCGGGCCCGACCTGGAGCGGGGCACCTCGATTTGCATCGGGGCGCCCCGCTCCAGTACGTTTACGGCTCCGCCTGAACGGGAACCCGGCACATCTGTGTGCCGTGAGGGTCCCCGGAGGACCGGAAATACCGACTCAGAAACTCTGATAAAGTCGGTCCAGCCGAAAGGCAAAGGCCCTCCAACGGCCACCGGAAACTGAATCCGAACCGGAAACGGAACGGAAAAAGAATCTGGTAAGGTTGGAAACATCGAAGGGAAGCGCCCGGAGGAAAGCCCGAGAGGGTGAGTACAAAGGAAGCGTCCGTTCCTTGAGAACTCAACAGCGTGCCAAAAATCAACGCCAGATTAGTTGATACCCCGTCCATCTTCGGATGGCGAGGTTCCTT